>NEUU01000013.1 GCA_002304345.1 Verrucomicrobia bacterium Tous-C9LFEB | reverse complement strand
CCTCCCTGCGTCACCGATGGACAAACCTCAACCAATCAACTATAACCAAACCATCCAGTAACTAACTCTTCCCCCGGCTCTAATAGACGCGTCCGCTCATCAGCATCTTCCCCGAATTTAAGCTATTTGATCGGAAAATAGATCGCAACGTATTCAGTAAAGATGCCTGTTTCCTTATTCCCTAGGTAGAGGACTAGCTGCGGCCCGTCTCAAAGGCTCAACTTCCTTGAATTTTAATGTAACAAACCGTTCCTTATTCTGCTCCCACCAAAGACGCATCTTTGAGATAAAATCAGCTTCGTCGAGGTTGTGGGCCATTTCTTTGGCCCAAGCCTTTAATTCCGGCGAAAACTCTTTTGACTGTCTGATAGTTGATATGATCAGCGCTCCAGCCATTACGGGCTTGGGAGGAACTAACGTTACAACTTCGGTCTTTACGCCTCCAACTATCCCCTTCACTCCCTGATCTAGAGGAGAATAAAGACTGCTCGAAAATGCTTCCACTAATAAAGGCTGTCGAGCACGCTCAACATAGAACGGAACTTCCTGCCATGCCTCTTTTCCTTTATACTCGCTAAAGAGAGTTTGAAGCTCCTTTATGGTTTGGGCGTCGCCAAGACGTAATAGCAATATTTGAGCTCCAACGTAATTGCCTTCGACTTTTCTCAAAACTACGTTTCGAGCAATTTCAACTATCTTCTGTCGATTCTCATCAGTAATTACACTGAGGTCTGCATTGGCAGTATCGCGGGCGATTATTTTCTGAACCAAGGTGTCTGTACTCTCAGCTGAAAGTGTTAACACAGGTAGAAGAAATATGATCGCAAAAGATCTTAGCATAAGATTTCTTACCATTGACTGGCTTTAGAAATAAAAAGGCGAATAAAGGGGGCAGTCACCTTTATTCGCACTTCGCCTACCTGCAATCTCACAACAGCCATCAACCGATGGCTGTCATGGAGTCGAATTCTTTAATTCGGCGTGACGTCTTCGACGGCGAGCAATTCCACCACGAAAATCAGGGTCGAATTCGGCGGGATCACATCGGGCACTCCGGCGGAACCGTAGCCGAGCTTTGAGGGGACGATGAGCTTGCGCTTGCCGCCGACTTTCATCGTCGAAACGCCTTCATCCCAGCCGCGAATGACCATCCCCATGCCGGGATAGAATTTGAACGGCTTTGCGCGGTCGTAGGAGCTATCGAATTTCTTGCCGTTTTCCAGCGTGCCGACGTAGTGCACGGAAACGCGTTGGCCCTTTTGGGGCGTGGCACCGGTCCCCACCACGAGGTCAACATACTGCAAACCGGACGGGAGGGAGATGACCTTTTCCTCGGACGCCGGGGTGGCGGATGAATCCTGTGCCTGTGTCATAAGAGGTGAACAGCTTAGAGCTATTAAACAAAGTCCTGCAATCACGATCCCACGGGAACTCAATTTCATAAGTTTTGTTTTACTAGCGCAAAAATAAGTTGTTGGCGAGTCACTTGGCAAAAAATAACAATCGGCGTTGACAGACCGTGCCGGAGCCGCCATTGTGTCCGCTCCCCAGAAAAGGAATCAATTATGCGCGATCAAGTTATCATCGAATGCACCGAGGCCGCCAAAGAAGGCAAGCCTGCTTCCCGTTATTTCACCACGAAGAACAAGAAGCTGCAGCAGGAACGTCTCGAGCGGAAGAAGTACAATCCCTTCCTGAAGCGCCGCACCGTTCACCGCGAAAAGAAATAAGCCCGTCGGGTCCTCGCGACCTGAAGGCCCTTCTATTTCGCTGTGTGGCTGTATTCGTACTTAAACCCCGGTTCCCGCAAGGCACCGGGGCTTTTTTATTGTCTTCCCGGGATTGACCGCACGCATGGGATCAGGCAGGTTGAAGGAGGATGTCCGGTGTTGCTGTTGTTAAAGCAGCAATTCCGGGGATTGATCTGTTTCCATGAAAGCTCCCGATTCCGCCGCAAGCACCTGGTTGCAAAATAACGGGTTACGTCTAACCCGTGGCCGTCTGGCGATCATCGGGGAGTTGATGAGTGTGCATCAACCGCTGACCCTGTCCGAGCTGCATCACCGCGTGAAAACCGAGCGGTGCGATTTCGCCACCGTCTTCCGTTTCATCCAGATTCTCGAGAAGAAAAAGCTCGTCGTCCGCCACACGTGGAATGACCGGCAGTTGCGTTACGAACTGGCCGCCCTGCCGGGTGCTCACCACCATCACCACCTGATCTGCAAGAGTTGCCACCGCGTCGAGGAAATCGATGCCTGCACGGTGGCTTCGGTGGAAAAAGACCTCGCCCGCCAAAAAGGCTACGCCGAGGTGACCCATTCCCTGGAATTTTTTGGCGTCTGTCCCGAGTGTCAGGAAGACCCTCCCGCCGCGAAAGCGGCGACCACCGCCAAACCGCGTAAAAAAGCGACCGATCCCTTTCATCCATGAGCGATACCAAGACTCCGCCGTTAGCCACCCCGCGCAATCAGGAACCGCGATTCTGGGGCTCCTTCTTCACCAGCGTTTTTCTTGCTTCGATACTCTCCGTCGGCCCCTTGCTCCTGGGCGGTTTTCGCCTCTGGATCATGCTACCCCTCTTGGGCGCCGTCGGTGCCTTGGTGATTTTTCAGGGAGCCCGGTTACTTTATCGCGGTCCCAGTTTAACCGGACGTTTCGGGGATGGCGTGGATGCCTGCGTGGTGCTGTTTCTGCTCTACGCCGCCTTTCGTTATGTCACCGCGTCGGCGGAATTTATCGCTCGCATCGAGGTGCTGCACATCTACAACTACGCGGCCGTCTTCTGGATTGCCCGCTACGGTTTTAGCCGCCGCAAGCACGCGCTCTATTTGCTCGGCGCGCTGGTTGTCGTTGGGTTGCTGGTGGCCTTCTCGGGCTATCTCTTCCGGTTTCGTCCGGAGTTGCGGCCCTACGCGCCGGAGTTGCTCAAGCACTATGCGCCCCGCTTTTGCGGCACTTACGGCTGCCCAAATCATTTTGGCGAACTGGTCGTCATGACGCTGGGGATTCTGATCGCCTTCTGCCTCTTCTACCGCATCCAGTGGACGCCGCGCATCATCGCCTTTTATCTGGCGGGCATGATGATTGTGGCCGTGGCGCTTTCGCTGTCGCGCGGCAGTTGGCTCGGTCTTATTACGAGTTTGCTCGTGATGGCCTTCTTTCTCGTCCGGCACGACAAGTTGCGTTGGTATTGGGTGGCGGCCGGCTTGGCTTTGGTGATCGGTGGAGCGGCGGCTTTTTACGCCACGTCCACCACGGCCCAACAGCGCATCCAGGAAATTGCCTATTACAAACAGAACGGCAACTGGGATGGTTATGTGCGCGTTGAACTCGCGCGTGACGCGTTGAAAATCGCGAATGATTATCCGTGGCTCGGCACGGGGCCCGCCACCTTCCGCTATGTGCATCCGCGTTACCAGTCGCCCACGTACAGCAGCTTGGCCGAGTTCACGCACAACGACTATCTGAATTTGTTGGCGGACTACGGCATCGTCGGCGTGTTGATCGTGCTCGCCTTCATTGTCCTCGTGACGCGTCAACTGTTCCGGCATCTGGGTCCGCTGCCGGACTCGGACGAAGCCTTGATTCTGGCCAGCGCCCTCTGCGCGTGGTGCGCGATGCTGGTCCATTCGACCGTGGACTTCAACCTGCACATCCCGGCCAATGCGTACGTCTTCTTTACGCTCATTGGACTCGGGCTGCGCCGCTCCGCCGCACAGGTCGAGTTGACTCCCGGCTATCTGCCGCGCGCTCCGTTGGCCCGCCTCTTGGGCGTGTTGTTCTTGCTCGGCGGTGGCGTGTTATTGGCGGGTGCATGGCTTACCTCCCGCGGCTATTTTGGGCACCACTTCGCGAATCGGGATTACGGCACTCGTCCGTTTCCGGCCGCATTTGTGGCGGGGAAGAAAGCGGTGGAAGCTGATCCCAAGTCCCCTCTCGCCTTGCGTTATCTGGGCGATCTGTACCGGAACCGCGCGGCGATGGAAGTGGATTTCGTCAAGCGCACCGTCGATGCGCAACAGGCTGCGGCGTTATACCAACGCGCGGTGCAAGCCAATCCGGTCGATGACGAGTTGCTCGCATTGCAGGGACTTTCCTACGATCTTGCCGGGCGCTACTCGGAGGCTTATCTGATCCATGCGACCGTGATCAAGCGGCAACCCTACAACGGCTATTTCCGGCTCCTGTTGGGGCTCCACTTCTGGCGGCGCAACATGCTGGAGGAAGCTCAGAAGGTGTTCGAAGTGGGCGCAAAATGCCCGCACGGCAACTTAGACAATGGCAAGGCGTTGAACGAAATCAACCGCATCCTGGGCGAACGCAAGGTGCAGGAACAACTTCCCGTACCGGAACACGCGCCGACCATCCCGTAGCGGGGCGAGGCGTGAGGAGGGAGCGTATTGGAAACCAATACGTGATCGACGAATAACGACGCTTCCGGCTCAAATCCCCGCCAGCGTCATGCCCTTTTGAAGGTCGACGGAGCTGGCATATAAAGATTTATTGCTACTCCGCCTTGGTATAGAGCTCCGCGCCGGTCTTCTTGAACTCCTCGGCCTTGGCTTGCATGCCGGCTTCGAGCGCTTTCTGTTCGGCGATGCCTTGCTCGGCGGCGTACTTGCGCACGTCTTCCGTGATTTTCATCGAACAGAAATGCGGGCCGCACATGGAGCAGAAGTGCGCCTGCTTGGCACCCTCCTGCGGGAGTGTGGCGTCGTGGAATTCGCGTGCACGCTGCGGATCGAGACCGAGATTAAACTGATCCTCCCAGCGAAATTCGAAGCGGGCCTTGGAGAGCGCGTTGTCGCGTTCGGCGGCATGGGGGAATCCCTTGGCCACGTCGGCGGCATGGGCGGCGATCTTGTAGGCGATCACGCCATCACGCACGTCGTTTTTGTTCGGCAGGCCGAGGTGTTCCTTCGGCGTGACGTAGCAGAGCATGGCGCAGCCATACCAGCCGATCATCGCCGCGCCGATGGCGCTGGTGATGTGGTCATAGCCGGGGGCGATGTCGGTCGTGAGCGGTCCGAGCGTGTAGAACGGCGCTTCATGGCAATGCTCGAGTTCGAGGTCCATGTTTTCCCTGATCAACTGCATCGGCACATGGCCGGGACCTTCGATCATGACCTGACATTCGTGCTTCCACGCGACCTTGGTCAATTCGCCGAGCGTGAACAATTCGCCGAGCTGCGCTTCGTCATTCGCGTCCGCGCCCGCGCCGGGACGCAGGCCGTCGCCGAGTGAGAAGGAGACGTCGTACGCTTTCATGATCTCGCAGATTTCCTCGAAATGAGTATAGAGGAAATTCTCCTGGTGATGGGCGAGACACCATTTCGCGAGGATCGAGCCGCCGCGACTGACGATGCCGCAGACGCGACGCGCGGTCAGCGGGACGTAGCGCAGGAGCACGCCGGCGTGGATGGTGAAGTAGTCGACGCCCTGCTCGGCCTGTTCGATGAGCGTGTCGCGGTAGAGTTCCCACGTGAGTTCCTCGGCGCGGCCGCCGACTTTTTCGAGCGCCTGATAAATCGGCACGGTGCCGATCGGGACGGGCGAGTTGCGGATGATCCATTCGCGCGTGGCGTGGATGTTCTTGCCGGTGGAGAGATCCATCACGGTGTCGGCACCCCAGCGGATCGACCACGCCATTTTCTCGACTTCTTCTTCGATGGAGGAGGCGACGGCGGAGTTGCCGATGTTGGAGTTGATCTTCACGCGGAAGTTGCGACCAATGATCATCGGTTCGCTCTCAGGGTGATTCACGTTCGCGGGAATGATGGCGCGACCGGCGGCGACTTCATCGCGGACGAATTCCGGGGTGATGATCTTGGGAATGCGCGCGCCGAAGGCTTGGCCGGGATGCTGGAAGTTGCGGCCCGCGTCGGTCGGCCACTCGCCGCGCGAGGAGGGGAGTTCACGACCGAGATTCTCGCGGATCGCGATGTACTCCATTTCGGGCGTGATGATGCCGCGCTTGGCGTAGTGCATCTGCGAGACGTTGCCGCCGCTCTTGGCGCGCAGGGGTTGACGTTGCAGACCGGGGAATTCTTCGAGCCGGCCTTTTTCCTGCTGGCTGGCGTATTCGGCATGCGTGGCGGTGAGATAACCGTTGTCGCGGGGATGGATGGGGCGGCCGAGATAGGTTTCGGTGTCGGCGCGTTGTTCGATCCACGCCTGACGCAACGGGGTGAGTCCTTTGCGGATGTCGATCTTAACGGCGGGATCGGTGTAGGGACCCGAGGCGTCGTAAATGCGGATCGGCGGGTTCGCGATCAGGTTGCCTTGAAAGTCGCGCGTGGGAGTTTGTTCGACCTCGCGGAGCGCGACGCGGACGCCGGGCTGTTTGCCGTCGACATGAATTTTGTGCGAGTTCGGGAACGGTTGCGTGACCGAGGCGAGGAGCTTCTTTTTACTGCGGAGAAGGGAGCCCTTGCTCTTGGTGCGGGTGCCGGATTTGGGTGCGATCATGTCTGCGTTCCTTTCGTTCTCGATGCGGACAAAACGGAAAGGGGAAACGGCAGGCACGACGGTGTGCGATGCCACTCTCTCCCTTCGCCAGCATTATCCGGATCAGGTTCTTCGGGTCGTTGCCTCGTGGGCAACCTCTCAGCCGTTTCCAGCTCCCCGTAGGGTGAAAGGTACGCTAATACCCCCATCTTGCAAGTCAATCGTCGCAGGCTGAGAGCGTGTTGCCGAATCGTCCGCTTTTGCGTAGTGTAGGTGATTGTGGACAGTATTCTCTTTATCCGGGGCGGCGCGTTGGGGGATTTCATCGTCACGTTGCCAGCCCTGCGTTTGGTGCGCGAAAAATGGCCGCAAGCTCACATCGAACTGCTGGGCTATCCGCGCCACGCCGCGCTCGGGGTGGATCGCTATTACCTGAATGCGGTGCGGAGTGTGGATACCGGACCGCTGGCGGGGTTCTTCATTCCGAACGCGGTGCTGGACCCGGATCTGGTCGATTACTTCGGCGATTTCGATCTGGTCGTGTCGTACTTCTATGACCCGGACCAGATTTTCTATCAGAATCTGAAGCGGTGTAATATGCCGAATCTGATCACCTTCTCGCCTGTGGCGGGACTGGCTCCGGCGGCGAAACATTTCTGCGCGCCTCTCAGCGAATTGGGTTTGGGGACGGACGATTATTCGAGCCGTTTGCATCTGACTGCGGAAGACAAGGCGTGGGCGGTGGAGTTTTTGAAAGAGCTGGACCCGTCGCGGCCGACTGTGGCGATTCATCCCGGCAGTGGCAGCGAAAAAAAGAACTGGCCGATTGATCGATGGGTGGAACTCTGCCAGCGCCGGGTGTTGGCGGGAAAAGAAAATTTCGTGGTGATCAGCGGCGAGGCGGACGATGAGCGGACGCAATATCTTCTCGCGCGTTGGCCGGGAAAGACGCCGCTCGTGGCGCGTCATCTCCCGTTGCCACACCTGGCTGCGGTGCTCGCGGAATGCGGTCTGTTCATCGGTCACGATTCGGGGGTGACGCATTTGGCCGCTGCCACGGGTTGCCCAAGCATCGCCCTTTTCGGTCCGACCGATCCCGCGATGTGGGCCCCGGTCGGTTCGCATGTATGCGTATTGGAACGTCACGGCGATATGGCCGCGATTAGTGTCGATGAGGTGTGTGCCGCGATGGATCAGACTTTGGGGGCAGCGCCCCCACACCCCCGCCAAAGGGAATGATTCCCTTTGGAAACCCCGATAGGGCCGGATTCGCCTTTTACGCAGACGTAAAAGATCGACTCCGGCCCCAGTCGTTTTCAAAGAGATTATCTCAGCAGAGCGCAGAAATAGTATTCTTCAAGCCTTGCCGAAGGATTGAACGTTTTGAGTAAAGCTCACTTTTGGCGGATGACTTCTTTTGCGTCCGCGCAAAAAAGTCATCCGCCAAAAAAAGAGGATTCTCAAGGGTGTCACACCCTTGAGCGGGGTATGGGGCAGAGCCCCAAGGATTACAGCGACTGGGTGAACTTCTCGAGTTGGTAACACTCGATGATGTCGCCTTCCTCGTAGTCGTTGAAATCGCCGAGGCGGATACCGCATTCCAGACCGGCGCGCACTTCGCTGGCTTCGTCCTGGAAACGCTTGAGCGTGTGGATACCGCCGTCGTAGATCGGCTGCTTGCGGCGCACCACGCGGGCGCGGGCATTGCGGACGATGCGACCGGTGCTGACGCTGCAACCGGCAACGGGGAACTTGGAAAGTTTGAACACCTGTTTGACCACGGCGGTGCCGAGTTGGGTTTCGCGCAATTCCGGATCGAGCAAGCCGACCATCGCGTCCTTCACCTGATCGATGAGTTCGTAAATGATCGAGAAGAGCTTGATCTGGATGCCTTCGCGCTTGGCGGCGTTCGCGGCGGAGTTGTCCGTCTTGGTGTTGAAACCAATGACGATGGCCTGCGAGGCCTTCGCGAGAAGGATATCGGATTCCGAGATCGGGCCGACGGCGGCGTGAACGACTTCGAGATCGATCTTCTTGCTTTCGATTTTCGAGAGCGAGCTGACGATGGCTTCCACGGAGCCCTGCACGTCACCCTTGAGGATGACCTTGAGGACCTTGCGTTGACCATCCGCGATCGTGGCGAAAAGATTTTCCAGCGTGACGCGGGGAGGCGCTTCGAGCTTGCCGAGACGGAGCTTGGCGGCGCGTTCTTCACCGATTTCACGGGTTTCTTTCTCGTTGCGCATCGTGGTGAGTTCTTCACCGGGAGAGGGGACGCCATTGAGGCCGAGAATCTTCACCGGCATGGAGGGGCCGGCTTCCTTGATGTTCTGGCCGACGTCGTTGACGATCGCGCGGATACGGCCGAAGAACGGTCCGCAAAGCGCCGCGTCGCCGAGGCGAAGCGTGCCGGATTGAATGAGGAGCGTGGCGGTGGGGCCGCGACCTTGTTCGATCTGCGATTCGATGATGACGCCGCGACCGGAACCGTGCGGGTTGGCCTTGAGTTCGAGGATTTCCGCCTGAAGCAGCATCATCTCGAGAAGCTTTTCGATGCCGATCTTGCGGGTGGCGGACACTTCGCAAACGATGGTGTCGCCGCCGTATTCTTCGGGGACGAGACCCTGTTCCTGCAAGTGCGCCTTGACGCGGGTGGTGTTCGCGCCGGGGAGATCGATTTTGTTGATCGCCACGATGATCGGCACCTTGGCGGCGCGGGCGTGGTTGATCGCCTCGATGGTTTGCGGCATCAGGCTGTCATCCGCCGCAACGACGAGAATGACGATGTCCGTGACGCTGGCTCCGCGGGCGCGCATGGCGGTGAACGCGGCGTGACCGGGAGTGTCGAGGAAAGTGATGGACTGGGTGCCGCGCTTGACGGTGTACGCGCCAATGTGCTGCGTGATGCCACCGGCTTCACCGGCGGCGACGCGGGTGGAGCGAATGGCGTCGAGGAGCGAGGTCTTGCCGTGATCGACGTGGCCCATGATGGTGACCACGGGCGGGCGGGACTGAAGTTCCGTCGGCTTGGGCGGGGTGGGCTTGGGCGGTTCCACGACCTTGACGGGAGCGTGGACCTGACCGGCTCCGCGTTCGCGCTTTTCGATTTCGAACGTGAACCCTTTTTTGACGCACAGTTTGCGCGCGGTGTCTTCGTCGATGGTCTGCGTGAGCGTGGCGAAAATATTCAGCTCCATGAGATCATGGATGAGCTGGAAGGGCTTGAGGCCCATCTTGGCGGCGAGTTCCTTGACCACGATCGGCGGCTTCATGATCACGATCTTGGAGATCGGAGCGGTCGGTGCGGCGGGGGCTGGGGAGGCGGCCGGTGCGGCGGGGGCTGGGGAGGCGGCCGGTGCGGGAGCGGTAACAGGAGCCGGAGCTGCGGTCACGGGGGCGGGAGCGGGCGTCGGTTCCGCTTTGGCCGCGACAGGAGCAGTCGCGGGAGCAGCTACTTCGGCTTTCTTTTCAGCGGCGTGAGTCGTGGCGGGCTTTTTCTTGGCTGCGGCCGTTTTAGCGGCATGGGCAGAATCCGCCTCTTCCGCGGGAGACTTCACCTTGGGGGCGGCAGTCTTGCGGGTAGGCTTGGTGGCGGGAGTGGAGGCGGATTTTTCTTTGGACATCGGTTACGAAGCTGGTGTGGCTTTGGTTTGGTTGACAGCGGTCTCGTGGATTTTCCGGGCCAGTTCCGGGTCAACCTCAGGTAGGGCCGAGCTGAATTCATCGGCGTCCACTTCCTGGATTCCTTCAATGCTGAGGAATCCGGCGCGAACGACTTGGGAGGCAATCGGGGCTTCGATCTGGAGCAACCCGGCCATCTTGGCAGCGGCCTGGTTGAGCTGATCTTCAAAGGCCATCGCGGTCGATTGTTCCTTCTGAATATCGATTTCCCATCCGGTCAGCTTTTGCGTGAGCCGGGCATTCTGGCCGCGGCGACCGATGGCGAGGGAAAGGTTCTCTTCGTCGACGATGACTTTGACGCGCTTGTGGACCTCATCCACTTCCAGGCTCTTGAGCTTGGCGGGCTTGAGGGCTTCCACGGCGAGTTCGCGAATGTTGGGCGACCAGCGGAAGAGATCGACCTTCTCATTGTTGAGTTCGCGGACGATATTCTTCACGCGGGAACCGCGCAGGCCGACGCAAGCGCCGACGGGGTCCACTTTTTCGTTGGAGGACCAGACGGCGATCTTCGTGCGGTAACCGGCTTCGCGGGCGAGGCCCTTGATTTCGACGGTCTTGTCGTTGAGTTCGCTGACTTCCAGTTCAAACAGCTTGCGGACGAAATCCGGGTGGCTGCGGGAAAGAATGATTTCGGGACCACGCTGGGTGTTCTCGACGGTGACGACGTAGGCGCGGATGCGTTCGCCCGGGGTGTATTCCTCTGTCGGGACGCGTTCCTTGGCGGGCATGACGGCCTCGAACTTGCCGAGGTCGACGATGACGTCGGAGCGTTCAAAGCGGCGGACGGTGCCGGTGACGATAGCACCCATGCGGTCTTTGAATTCGTTGAAGACCATGGAGCGCTCGATGCCGCGCAGCGTCTGGTTCATGGCTTGCTTGAAGACTTGGGCGGCAATGCGGCCGAAATCGCGCGGGGTGACTTCCACGGGCACTATCTCGCCGAGCTTCACGTCGGCACGGATGCCGCGGGCTTTGGCCAGAGTAATTTCGTCGTGAGGCTGCGTGACCTTTTCCACGACGAGAAGGTTCGCCAGGGCACGGATTTTGCCATTGCGGGGATCGAGCTCCACGCGCAAATCACGAGCGGGGCCAACGCTTTTGCGGGCCGCTGCAAGGAGGGCGTTTTCCACCGCGGCGATCAAGTCTTCTTTCTTGATCCCCTTCTCCTTCTCCATGTAATCCAATATGGCAACAAATTCCTGGCTCATAGCTATTCCTCTTCTTTGATCACGGCACGACAGGAAAAAAAAGTGGGAACCGGTTAGAGTTCCCACCGTGCCGTAATCTGAGTTATTAAGCCTACAGTGGAAGGAATTTAGGTCAAGGGTAAAAGACAAAAAAGCACGAGGATCGGCGTTTGGGGCGAATTAGGTGCGCTTTAACGGTCGGTAGGAAAGGTGAAATGGCCCGTTTCCGGTATAGAGCTGGAACTGACTCAACAGCAGTTAACTAGTTGGTGGATAAAGTTGATAGAGCATGACGTAAACGATGACGCCCGTGACGGAAACATACATCCAGACGGGCCATGTCCAGCGGGCCAGCCGCTTGTGTTCGTCGAAGCGTTCTTTCAAGGCGAGGTAAAAGGTGCGGAGAATCATCGGCAGCACCAGCATGGCAAGGACGGTATGGGTGAACAGGATGGTCAGGTAAATGGTGCGTGGCCAGCCGGGTGTGGTGAACTTGGTGACACCTTTGCCATAATAGTAATGCATGCCGAAGTGGTAGGTCAGGTAGCAGGCCAGAAAAATGGCGGAGGTAATGAAGGCGCTGACCATGAAGGCGCGGTGAACGTTTTTGTGACCGCGCAGGATGGCGATGAATCCGCCCAACAGCAGGAGCGAGGTCAGGCTGTTAAGGGTAGCATTGAGGGCAGGAAATTGTGAGAGAGGGAGCATTGGGGGTGGGTTCCTTGAGGAGGCGGTCAATGTCAGCTTTGAGTTTCGGGTAAGTCTCGGGCAGGAGTCCATCGTAATACCCGCGTATGGCGCCGGTGCGATCGACGAGGACCAGTCGGGTGCTGTGGATGAATTTTTCGGACGGCGGCGCTTTGGGATCGTAGTTGGGCTGGGCGACGAGTTTGAAACTGGTTTCAATGAGAGTATAGACCGGAACTTTTTCGCCGGTGACAAAGAGCCAGCGTTGCGGATCGGCTCCGTACTTGGTGGCGTACTTGGTGAGAACGGGGGGCGTGTCGCCGGTGGGATTGACGCTGAAGGAGACGAGGCGGACGTCGGTGTGTCCGGCGATCTCTTTTTGAAGCGCGGCGAAATGCTGGCTCAGCGTGGGGCAGGGCCCCCCGCAGGCGGTGAAGATGAAGTTGGCCACCCAGACTTTGCCGAGGAGATCGCGGTTGGTGATGTCCTTGCCCGTGCGCTCGGTGAGGGTGAAGTCGGTGACTTGACCGAGCTTCGGCAAGCCCGGCGGCGGTGCGAACGGTTTGGCGAAGGTGAGGACGTACGCTCCGAGAGCCGCGACAAGAATCAGGGCGAGAAAGGCCCCGGCCATTTTGAGGACAATTTTGTTCACAGCCACGGAGTCAGGGGGGGAGATTAGGGATTGCGACCCTGCACGCGATTGGTCAGCCACGAGCAGACGCCGAGGAGGACGGCGGCGAAGAGGATGAGTACGCCGACGCTGATCCAGAGCGGCGGATCGGAGACTTCCGGCGCGGCGATGGGGGAGATCAACAATTGGCGCAGCGCGGCGAGTCCGTAGTGGAGTGGATTCAGAAAGATCACCCACTTCACCCACGTCATGGCGCCGGTCGGCGGAAACAGGGCGCCGGAGAGCAGCCAGAGCGGGATGAGGACGAGATTCATCAGTGCGTGAAAACCCTGCGTGGAATCGAGCGGCCACGCGATGAGATAGCCGAGCGCGGTGAGTCCAAATCCGATGAGGAAGAACAACACAATGATCCCCGGTAGCGAGGCCCACGGAATCGGGATTCCGGTGAGCGGGGCCATGGCGAGAAAGATCAAGGCTTGGATCAGGGAGAGCGTCGCGCCGCCGCAGAGTTTACCGAGGACAATGGCGCTACGGGAGATCGGCGAGGTGAGCACACCCTGCAGGAAGCCCTCGCGGCGATCTTCAATAATGGAGATCGTGGAGAAGATGGCGGTGAAGAGCATGATGAGCATCAACGTGCCGGGGAAGAAATATTGGAGGTAGGTGAAGCCCTCCGGCGCGCCTTCGGCGTGGAAGGATTTCCCCATGCCCGCTCCAATGACGAACCAGAACATGATGGGCGAGGCGAGCGCGCCGATGACGCGATTTTTCTGGCGCAGGAAGCGAACCACTTCACGCGACCACAGGGTCCACGTGGGCAGGGTGACCGTGTTGAAGAAGCTGGCGGTGACCGGTGAAGGAGTGGAAGTGCTCATGAGAGGGGGAATTTTTCGACGAAATTAACGGAATTTACGAAATTGATTTTGATTGGGGAGGTTCTTTGGATTCTGCGGAAACAGGTCTTTAAATTTCGTTAATTTCGTCGAAAATCTGGTTCGGTTTTAGTTTTCGAAGCGGCGGCCGGTGAGGTGAATGAACACGTCTTCCAGCGTGGGTTGAGAGAGGGTGATGGAGTCGACCTTGTCCGGGAACGCGGCGACAATCTGCGCGACGAGCTTCGGTCCACTCTCGGCCTGATCACCGGGCGTTTCGATGCGGAGGCTGCCTCCGACGAGGGAGGGCTTGAGCGAGAGCTTCGCGGAGATTTGGTCAGCGAGCGCGGCGGCATCGGATGATTGCACGGTGATGACGGAGCCGCGCAAGGCGGACTTCAGTTTATGCGGCGTATCGAGGCAGACACGCAGGCCGCGATCGAGGATCATCAGGCGGTGGCAACGCTCGGCTTCGTCCATGAGATGGGTCGTGACGAGGATGGTGATTTTCTCGCGCTGATTGACCTCTTGCAGATAATTCCACAACTCCAGCCGCGCGTTGGGATCGAGTCCCGTGGTCGGTTCATCGAGGATCAGCAGCGAGGGGCGGTGCAGGAGTCCCTTGGCCACTTCCACGCGGCGCTGCAAGCCGCCGGAGAGAGTCTCCACTTTATCTTTCAGGCGGTCATCGATCTTGAATTTGGAGGCAAGCTCTTCGATGCGTTTCGCCAGCGTGCCGCCATACAGGCCGTAAAGATGCCCTTGATGGCGCAGGTTTTCGCCGACGGTAAGTTTCTTATCGAGGCTGGGGGATTGAAAAACGATGCCGAGATGCTGACGAATACCGGCGAGGTCATAGCGCAGCGAAATGCCGTCGAGCGTGATCGTGCCGTCCTGTAGTGGAAGCAGGGTGGAGAGAATACGAAAGAGCGTGGTCTTGCCGCTGCCATTGGGCCCGAGCAGGCCGAAGATTTCCCCTTGTTGCACCGAAAACGAAAGGCGGTCCAGTGCGAGCCGTTCGCCGTAGCGATGGCTCAGGGTCTCAACCGAAAGAAAGGCAGGTGTGGTCATAAGAAAGTCTGCGATATAAGTGGCCAATCTACTGGTAGACAACAAGAAAGCAAGCGGCAGCCGCATTTGGCAGACACTCTAATATTGGTGCTTTCGATTTATTAGAGCCTGTTCACATCTTTTCGCGGGGACTGAGAGTGGGAGAGGGGGGCGAAAAATAAAGAGCGTCGACAATGCGCTACAAGAATCGACCGTCTCTGTTGGGTGTAGCGAGGGTGTCGACGAGAAGTTTCAAATTTCAGATTTGAGATTTCAAAGGGATGCAAGGCGGGCATGCCATGAGATATAGCACGGAACCGCGCCGCGCGTTTGCGTTAGGTTTGCTACGTGAGCTGCGTGTGCGATATTTTTGCGTCATGGGGCGGTTAATTTCTGACCGTGCGACACTCCCCTCATTGAGATTGTCGCAACGCTCAGGCTCGGAGAGCTAGCCAACTGATCCTTCGACAAGCTCAGGATGACGTGGAATGAAAGTAATGTTTGAGAGTAACCTTCTACTCTCACTAGAACTCTTCGCTACGAATAGAGATTACTTCCCCAACCCGTCATCCTGAGCTTGTCGAAGGATCGGCTGGGATGGCTTATGAGGCGACAATCCCCTTGAAATCCCCTCTAATGACCGCCGCAGGAGCCTTTGGCGTTGGGGACGTCGTTGAGGAAGTTCCACGCCTTGCGATAGCTTTTGCCGTGGAGATAGTGCAGCAGTTGGGGAGAGGCGGTGGGATCCTGGGCGAGTCGTTCGTACAGCGAGTCGAGTTTCGCGAAGAGCGCGAGCAGATCGGGGGGATTCGGTTCACGCTGGCGCGGCACGGCATCGAGATAGTCGCGCAAGGTGTCGCGGATTTCTTCGGAAAGGGCCATGGAAAATTTCAAATTGAGATTTCAGATTCGGAACGACTTGGCTCCGGGTGACACGTCATGCCGAGCGGAGCTTTTCCTTTTTCTCGTCCCATTCGGCGCGGATCTTGGTGAGTTCCTGCGCGAGGGTTTGCTGCAACATCTGGACATTCTCCGGGCTGTTGGCGGCGCGGGCGGAGGCAATGGCGGCTTGCGCCATGGTTTCGCGTTCGGCGATTTTCGCTTTGTAGACGGAATCCAGTTCCTGAATCTGCGCGATCTGTTCGGGGTTGAGTTTCTTGAGCGGGCTCGATTTCTCGAGTCGTTCCATGGCCAGTTCGTAAGCGGATTTCATAGGTAGGGTGGAAAGGGGGACTGTCCGCAGATTACGCCGATTTTCGCAGATTAGGAAAAGGATTTTTTGATTAGGGAAGCGTGAGCCACACATCGCCGTCGATGATTTCCACTGGATGACTTTTCACCTTGGGGCCGGGAATGTTCGAGCAGACACCGCTTTTCAGATTGAAGAGCCATTGATGCCACGGGCAGGCGACGTGGCCGTCCTTGACCGGGCCTTCGCTGAGTGGGCCGCCCCGGTGTGGACACCGGTTGTCGAGCGCGAAGAACCCGTCCTCCGTATGGAACAGCGCGATGTCTCCGGCGGGCGTGGCAAGGCACCGGTTGGAACCGGAGGGAAGTTCGGCGACGGCGAGGAGCTTGGTTCGTTCGGGCATCGCTTCAATTTATGTCAGTTGCGGCGGGATGCAAGTTGGGTTATGGATACCGTCATGACGTGGTTTGCTCCCGGTCCGAATTTTGGTTACACCATCAAACAGATTGATGATCATCCGTGGCAGACGCTGATCACGATGAAGGAAATCGTCCGGCTGGAGCCCGGCTCGCTGGAATTCATCGGGCCGGATGTCGACCGTCACGTCGCCTACTGGCGCGAGCAAAAACCGGAGTTGTTCGAGGCGGGGAAGAAGCCGGTCTTTGTGCTCGATACCACTCCGGTGCATCCGCATCAGGTCGAGGCGGAACCGCGCCGACCGTTCCAGCCGTGGAAGGGGTGACGTCTATTTTTGCGACCACTCACACGGGAGTGTGACCAGGCCCCAGCGTCGGCTCTCGAGTAATTTATCCGATGTGGCCGACGGGATAATGGGAGGCATTTCCAGTCCGCGCAGGAGTGAGATTGAGTCTGCCTGATTGCGGATCAGGCACAGCGAAATCCAGTAGGCGTCGGGGCGGAGATAGAGCGTGGGCAAGCTGACGTCGAAATGATAGGTGCCGGGCTGGAGTTCGAGCAGGGAGTTGGTTTCCGACCAGTTGCTGGAGAAGACTTCGATGCCTTCGCTGTTGCGCACCGCAATGAAGAGATTGCCTTCGTGGAGCGGGGCCGAGAGTTCAATTTCGAGATGGGCGGTGAGCGGTTCCCCTTGGGCCACGGAGGCTGGCCATGTCTGCTCGCCCGAGGAAAAGGAGAGCGCTATGAAGCGGCCGATGGCATCGGGTTCGCCGCCAAAGCGGCTCAAATCGTATCGCTCCGCTTTTTGCCCGAGGTATCGGGCGATGATGAGGCCGGGTTCTCCATCGCCGATTAATTTGCCGTCTTCGAGGAGAAGCGCGCGCGTGGCGAGAGACTGGACCAACTGCATCTGGTGACTGACGAGGATGACCGTGTGGCCGCTGCGGGCGACGTCCTGCATCTTGTCGAGGCAACGGCGCTGGAATTTGGAATCACCCACGGCGAGCACTTCGTCCACAATCAGAATTTCATTCTGGAGATGGGCCGCCACGGCGAAGGCGAGCCGGACGAACATGCCGCTCGAGTAGCGTTTCACCGGTGTGTCGACGAAGGGGCCGATTTCCGCGAAGTCGACGATCTGGTCGAACTGCGAGTGGATCTCGGCGCGGCTCATGCCGAGGATTGCGCCGTTGAGGAAAATGTTTTCGCGGCCCGTGAGCTCGCCGTTGAAGCCGGTGCCAACTTCGAGAAGGCTCGCGACGCGACCGTTGAGTTCAATGCGGCCGGTGGTGGGATCGGTGATGCGACTGAGGAGTTTCAGGAGTGTCGATTTCCCTGCTCCGTTGCGACCGATGAGGCCAACGATCTCGCCGGGCTGGATGGCGAAGCTGACGTCCCGTAGCGCCCAGAAATCCTCGGTGCGACGGTGTTTCGGCGCGGTGCCGCGCAGCCGGGAGAGAGCGGAGAGCCCGGCATTGCGCAGGGTTTCGCGCAAGGTCCAGGTGCGAACGTCGCTGTTTTGCAGGCGATAGCGTTTGCCGAGATTCTGGACGTGAATGGCGGGAGTGGACATCAGATGATATCGGCGAAAGTTTTTTCCGTGGAGCGGAAGTAGCGCAGCCCCGTCCAGAGCAGCATCAACAGGAAGAGGATGGACAGCATCAATCCGGGAAGGCAGAGGGACGCTTTCCCTTCGAAGAGTGACCAGCGGAAGCCATCAATCACGCTTACGAGGGGATTGAGGGAATAGAGTAATCGCCAACGGTCCGGGACGATGTCGCTGGCGTAACCGACCGGGGAAATAAACATGCCGAGTTGCAGTGCGAGCGGCACGAGTGTGCCGAAGTCGCGATAGCGCACATTGAGCGCAGCGATCCAGATGCCCGCGCTGGCGGCAGTGATCAGGGCGAGGGCGATCCAGAACGGCAAGGTGAGCCAGCGCCAGTCGGGCCACACACCGAAAAATGGCATCACGACAAAGAGCAAAACGAGCGCGACGAGAAAATCGACGAGACCCACAGCCATCGCGGCGCAGGGGAGAATGAGGCGAGGGAAGTACACCTTGGTGATGAGGTGCGCGTTGTTGACGAGACTGGCGCTGCAGCCGCCGAAGGCGGTGGCGAAGAGTTGCCAGACGAGAACCCCCGTCAAGGTCAGGAGCGCGTAGGGAATGCCATTCGATGGAAACTTGCCGATCTTGCTAAAGACAAGGGTGAAAACAAAGGTGAAGAGAATGGGCCGCAGGAGCGCCCACGCGACGCCGAGCAGGGTTTGCTTGTAGCGGACGAGCAGATCGCGCCAGGAGAGGAATCCAAGGAGTTCACGATAACGCCAGAGGTCGAGCCAGTAGTTGGCGGAATCTTTACCGGCTTCGATGACGATGCGCTGCATGGCGGGGAAAGCTATAGCACTGGTGGTGCGGACGATAAAGGCGATTTCAAGAATTCGCAAGCCGGGGGCGGAATCCGGCGATGTGGTCGAGACATTCCGCGATGGCCGGGGCGACAAGCGGAAGGCACTCGGCGATGGCGGTGGGTTTGCCGGGGAGATTGATGATGAGCGACCGACCGCGCACCCCGGCGAGGGCGCGGGAAAGAATGGCGGTGCGGACCTTGACGTAGGAGTGGAGGCGTATGACTTCGCCGAAACCGGGGAGTTCTTTTTCGATGACGGCGCGGGTCGCCTCGGGCGTGACATCGCGGGCCGAAGGGCCGGTGCCACCGGTGGTGACGATGAGCGGACAGCCTTCATCGTCGGCGAGGCGGATGAGTTCCGCTTCGATCTGGGCGCGATCATCGGGCCGCAGGACACGAACGAATTCGAGCGGTTCGGCGAAGAGTTGCTGAATGACGCGCTCGATTTCGGGTCCACTGGCGTCCTCGTACACGCCGCTGGAGGCGCGATCACTGAGGGTGAGACGTCCCACTTTCATGCGCGGGCCGGACCTTTCTTTTTGCTGACGAGGGCGACTTCGAAGCGCATGGTTTTGTCCACGGCCTTGCACATGTCGTAGAGCGTGAGTGCGGCCACCGAGGCGGCCGTGAGCGCTTCCATTTCCACGCCGGTCTTGCCGATGGTCTCGGCGGTGGCGCGGATTTCAATTCCATCGCGACGCACGGTGAAGTGGAGGTCGATGTGATGGAGCGGTAGCGGATGACAGAGCGGGATGAGGGCGCTGGTTTGTTTCGCGGCCTGAATGCCGGCGATCTTGGCGACGGTGAGGACATCGCCTTTCGGGAGCGCATTCTTTTTCAGGAGATGCAGCGTCGCTGGGGCGAGCTGGATAAACGCGCGGGCTTCCGCGACGCGGGCGACATCCGGTTTGTGGCCGACGCCCACCATGCGGGCGTTGCCGGAAGCGTCGAGATGGGAGAGTGTGCGGGCCATGGCAGAAAGGTAAGTCAAATCGCAACGGTCCAAAAGAAGAGTTTTCAGTTCGAAGTTTTCGGTTTTCAGTCCCGAGCTAAAAACTTTCTAAATAGCCAACCACGTCACGCGATCGCCTCGTTTCAAGGATTCGGTGTGTGGCGGGATGATGAGCAGCGCATTGGCGCGGCTGAGCGAGGCGAGATGGCCGGAGCCGTTCCATGGGAGCGGTTCGATGAGAGGTCCGGTTTCACCCGAATACCAATAGGCGGGGCGATACGTTTTGAGCGGACTGTGGACATCGGTTGCATCGACCGCGAAAAGTCCGGTCATCTCGCGATTCTCGGGCGCGGCTTTTTGCAGGGCGCGAATGACGGGCCGGACAAAAAGTTGGAAGAGGACGAAGTGCGAGAGCGGATTGCCGGGCAGACCAAAGGCGAGTTGCGAGCCGCGCGTGGCGAAGAGGAGCGGTTTGCCGGGACGCAACGCCACGCCTTCGAGCCGGAGGGTGAAGCCGAGCTTGGCAAAGGCGGCGCGGCAGAAGTCATACGAACCTGCGCCCGAGCCGCCGGAAAAAAGCAGGATGTCATACCCGCGATCCGGCAGGGAAGCGACGAGATCGAGCGTCTGGGCTTCGTCGTCGATGGCGTGGGCGCGATGACGCACGGAAGCGCCGATTTCAGCGCAGAGCGCGGCGAGGAGATGCGTGTTCGAGTCGCGGATTTGGCCGGGTCCCGGGGTCTTGAGCGGATGAACGATTTCGCTGCCGGACACGATGTGGGCGACGCGCGGTTTGCGCGCGACGAGCGGATCGGTGATGCCGATGCTGGCGAGAATGGAGACGTGGGAGGGACGCAGGACCTGACCGGCGGGAATCATGATGTCGCCCGCCTTGCAGTCTTCACCACGATAACGAATGTGGGTGGGTGCGTTCGGGCTGGGATGTGATTCGCGCACGGTGACGCCGTGAATTTCGGCGTCCTCCTGTTTGACGACGCGAACCGTTCCGGGAGGAATCATCGCGCCGGTGAAGACGCGGGCGCATTGGCCGGGTTGCAGCGTGAAGGTGGGAGTTTGTCCGGTGAGCACTTCTCCCGCGAGCACGTAGGCCGTTTCCGTGCTCTCCGACGGATGTGGCGCGATCGCATAGCCGTCCATGCCCGAGCGGTCAAAGGCGGGCTGGTCACTATCGCAATGGGCGTCACGGCGCAAGACGCGGCCGAGTGCCTGATCCAGCGTCACCGCCACGGCGGGCAAGGGGGTGACGTGATCGAGGAGAAGCTGGAGCGTCTCGGAATCGGAGTGGGGAGGAATGCTGGGGATATCCGCTCTCATTGGGATTATTGTGGCGGCTTGATCCGGTTGGGAACGGGCAGGTTGAGCTTGCGGCGGAGGAAGTCAGCCATCTCGACCGACTCGGGCAGGCCCATCTGGAAAGAGACGCCGAAGTAGGTCACGGCGGCCATGAAGATCGTCGCGCCAATGGCGGCGATGTAGGGGAGCATGCCGAGATGCGAGGCCGGTTCCGCGAGGAATTGTCCGATCCAGGCAACCGCTCCCATGGCGAAGCAAGCGACCGTCACGCGGGCGAAGAAGGTGATCCAGTGGAGCGGACGACCGCAATTCACCTGGCGGGACATGAAGAAGAGCAATTGCAGGAAGTTGATCAGGGCGATCAGGCCGGTCGTGAGGGCGAGCCCGATGTGACCGAGACCGAAGCCTTTGACGAGGACGAAGCAGAGAATGATATTGATCACCATACCGAAGAGGCTGATCTTCACCGGGGTCTTGGAAAGATTGAGCGCGTAGAAGCAGGGAACGAGAACCTTGATGCCCGCGTAACCGGCGAGACCAATCGAATAGGCCTGTAGTGCGAGCGAGGTTTGATACGTGGCGACCGCATCGAAGCGGCCATGTTGGTAGATCAGGCGAATGATCGGTTCCGCGAGAATGGCGAGTCCGAGCGACGCGGGCAGCGTGAGGTAGAATGCGAGGCGTAACGCTTCTTCCACCGTCTTGCCGAAGGCGGGGAGATTGTCCTGCGCGTGATGACGCGAGACGGAGGGAAGCGCGACCGTGGCGATCGCGACGCCGAAGACGCCGATGGGAAATTGCATGAGACGAAACGCGCTGCCGAGCCATGATTGCGCGCCGTTGATGTGCGAGGCGAAGAAATTACTGACGACGACATTGACCTGCACCGCGGAACCCGCGATGACGCTGGGGATCATGAGGAGCAGAACGGTGCGCAGCGCGGGATCATTGAAGTTCAACTCCCAGCGATAGCGGAAGCCGAGTTGCCAGAGCTTGGGTAATTGAATGCCGAGCTGGGCGAGTCCGCCAATGAGCACACCGAGACAAACGCCGTACAGCGCGCGCTCGGAGAAGTGGGGTTGCATCCAGTTTTCCTGAGGGTCAAACGTGTAGGCGAGCACGACGCCGAAGAAGACCGAGACGATATTGAACGCGGTGGATGCGGACGCGGGCAGGCCGAAGACATTCTTCGCATTGAGCATGCCCATGGCGACGGCGGCGAGGGAGACGAAGAGGATGAAGGGGAAGAGCAGACGCGTGAGGTCGGTGGTGAGGGCAAGCTTTCCGGGGACCGCTGCGAAACCGTAATTCATCATCCAGACGAGCGGTCCGCTGGCGAGAATGCCGAGTATGCAAATAATGCCAAGGACGAGAATGAGCGCAGAGATGACCAGTCGCGCGAGATGCCAGCCTTTGTCGCTGCCTTCCTTTTCGTTGACCTTGGTGAAGGTGGTGACAAAGGCGGTCGAGAGCGCGCCCTCGGCGAAGAGGTCGCGCAGGAGATTGGGAATGCGAAACGCGGCGAGGTAGGAGTCGAGCAGCATGCCCGCACCGAACATGGCGGCGAAAACGACCTCGCGGACGAGTCCAAAGACGCGGGAGCCGATCACGGCCAGGCCCACGATGACAGCGGATTTTTTACGCACGTTGCTGGAGTCTCCGCAGGCTTTGATACTTCATGTAAACTTCCTCGGCATTGCTGACGGCAATTTCCCATCCGAGCGATCCGTCGAGATACCCGCGGCGAATCACGTAGCCGCGCAGGAATCGCCACGTGGCGCGGAGTGGAGCGGACCAGGGCCAGGCGCGGCGTCCGTGGGCAATGGCGTTGGCGGCCCAGAGATTGGCGTAGTTCTGGATGCGGCCGCGGCGCTCTTCCATCGAGACGAAGGTGTAGTGGTGCAGGTAGCCGGGCAGGCGCTTGACGGTGCCATCGATTTCGAGCCGTTCATGGACGGAGCCCCCGGCGAAGCGGGCGCGGTCTTTTTGGAAGACGCGCACGAGGCGGTCCGGGAACCAGTTGCCGTGCCAGATCCATTCGCCGCGGTAGTAAACCACGCGGGAGATTTCGTAGCCACTGATGTCCTCTTCGGGCGGATTCTCGCGCAGCATTTCAATGGCGGAGGAGAGACCGGGGGAGAGTTCCTCGTCGGCGTCGATGCTGAGTACCCACTTGTTCGAAGCGAGGGAGATGGCCAGATTTTTTTGCGCCACGTAGCCCTCCCACTTGTGTTCGGTGACGTGTGCGCCGTAGCTGCGGCAGATGTCCTGCGAGCCGTCGGTGCTGCCGCTGTCGACCACAATGATCTCATCCACCACGGGCCGGAGACTGGAGAGGCACCGGTCGAGATTGTCCCGTTCGTTATGGGTGATAAGGCACGCGGAGATTTTCAAGGTAGAAGATCTTTCTAGCCGAAATCGCGTGAATTAACAAAGGTGATTTACGCAGCCGGTCAAGCGATCGAGTCAGGAACGTCCGAGGTCCCGCGCAGTACAACGTTCGCCCTCTCTGGAAGGGAGGGCGACCCTTTCTTCTTCTTCAAACGGGATTAATGTCCCACGCGACCAAGCGTGAAGAGGGCGTAGGCAATGCCAATGCCGAGGAGGAGTCCCACGGCCACGCCTGCGCCAAAGGACATCCAGAGGGTGAGGGGCGAGACTCCTTCACTGGTGACCTCTTCCTCCTCTGTCGCGGGTGCGGTGACGGCCACGGGCACCGAGGCGCGGGGGATTTCTGCGGCCGTTACGGATGCCGGAGTTGGCGCGGTAAACGTGGAAGCGGGTGCGGCGGGGGCGACCCGGGTGGCCGGCAACGTGATGGTGGGATAAGAGGAAATCTTTTCGCGCGCGACCGAGGGAGCGGGGACCGGGACCGGTTCTTGGGTCGGCGCAGAAGGGGGCTGTGTAGCGGCTTCACTCGCCGGAACATGGTCAAAACGGATGCTGCCGAGCGGGACGCGGTCGGTCGTTTTGCGCATCAGGTTGCGCAGGCCTGCCGGTTTCAAGCCCGGTTGGGGAACCGTAGCGGCGGCTTCTTCGCCGACGATTTCCGGTTCGAGCCGGTAGCAGACCGGACCAAAATAAATCACTTCACCGACGCTGATAGCGGTACGCTCGGTGATCAGTTGACCGCGCACGGCGGTGCCATTGGAGGAGCCGAGATCCTCGATCCAAAGGCCGTCTTCGCCATTGGTAATCTTGGCGTGCCGGCGGCTCACCGAGGTGTTTTCGATGCAGATGGGGCAATCGTCTTCGCGGCCGATGAGGTATTCCCCCGGAGGCAGCGGAACGGCTTGATGGGTCTGGACGTCACGAAATTTGTAAATCACGCCTTGAGAATAGGGCATTCCCAACCTATGGCAAGTATCGGGCCAAGTTTGAGGTTAACTATCATGTAATACTCATTTGCTTCGTTCCGCCTGATAGCAGGGAAGAAGGTTTCTTTTTCCGTAAACAGCAGTAAAAATAAAAATAGTGAGCATAAATCTTGAATTGCGTGGCCAGTGTTCCAATCTTGTCGGTTAACGATGATAAAGCCGGTGAAATCCACGTCCGCTCCCGCTCAGGCAGGAATTGGACCCGCGCCCCGAGGCAAGGCGGGAGCTAAAGCGGCCAAGAAGGACGATACGCTCGAATTTGATTTCGGACTGAAACCATCGGCTCCGGCAACACACGCGACACCACCCATCTCCACCCCGGCAGAACCGGTGGCGGAAAAAAAAGAAACCCCCGCTATTTTCTCAGAGGCTAAATTGCGCATTCACCATACCACCACGCCCGATCCTTCGGCGGGCCCGAGCAAACCGCTGCCCCCGATGGCGGCGGCCCTGCACACGAAGAGCAAGTTTTCCATCGACTCGATCAAGATCACCGATCTGACCGGCGAACTGGAGGAGGAGAAAAAGGAGGCAACCATTCCGATGCCCGCTCCGTCGACTTCCACCAAGCCGGTGACGCCGATCTCCGAGACAACCGCGGCCGTCCCGAGCGCTACGACTCCCTCTCCGGCTCCGGTGAAATCCGAGCCGGTGGTGGAAAAGAAACCCGTCGCGACGGTGACGCCGACTGCCGCGGCGCCGGTTAAAACGGCTCCGGTATCCGCAGGCATGCCCGCATCGATCACTTCCGCGAAGAGCGAGCCCGTCGTAGCGACGACTCCGGTGTCCGTCCCGACAACACCGAAAGCGAGTGAACCGGTTCATTCGGAACACAAACCGGTCAAGACGACGCCCGCGCCCGTGACGGTGACGACATCGATTCATTCCACGTCATCGGCTCGAGCCACGAGCCGTCCCGCGAGCACGCCGCCGGTCTCCACTTTGACTCCGACTCCGGCTCCCGCCGCGACGACTCCGTCGTCTGCGATTCACTTACCCAAAGAAACCACCCCCAACCCATCAACCAGGAACAGCACTATGGCCTTGAATCAACCCAGCGTATCGGATTTTCGCAAGAATGCGGAACGGCAGGCAAAAGAACAACACGCCGTGGGCAGTGTGCTGACATGGGTGGGCTATTCGCTGGTGGGAGGCTTTATCTTGTTCGTGGCGCTCGCGGCGTTCGGCGGTTACACGCTCAAGCAGATGATCGACAGCCAGAGCGTGAGCATCGCCCAGCTCGATGCGAAGTACAATGATCAGCTCACCAAGCATCAGGCCGATCTGGAACAGCTCCGTTCGGACATGGGCAAGCTGTCGGATCAACTGGCCGCGACGGCCAACCTGATGGCCAAGCAGCAGGAACAACTCAAGCGCACCGCCGCTTCCGCAGATGATTCCTCGGCTGTGCTCAAAGCGCGCACGCGCGAGTTGAACGAACTGCGCGACCGCGTCCGCCGTCTCGAGGGTGGCCGCGTGACGCGTTAATCTTCGCTCTTATATACCGATGCTCTCTGTTGTTGAACTCCGCCGCCTGATGGCCGAGTGGCGCATTCGCTGGCAACGCGTCCGCGATGTGGTCGCTCCCCCGGTGTGGGCCGAGAGCGATTGGCGTCGCTTCAGCCAGGGCGTGGCCCTGCTTGTCATCGATCATGGGCAGAGCTGGATCATCGATCCGAACACCTATTGGGACATGCGCTGGAAGTTGCAGGGCGGAGGCGAACTCATCGCGCAGGTGGAATATATTCCGCAGCAGAAGACGACTCTCATCGTGGCGCAACAGGGTGGATTCACGACCGGCGTGGTGGATAGTTACACGTGGCTCTGGGCCGAGTTCGACATGGAGGGAAACTTCCTGCGCGATCCATACTGGGTGGACGGCACGTGGAAGGAAGCGTTGACGATGCTGCTGTTGCCGTTCCAAAAGCAGGCGGGCTTTTATCTGGAAGCGCCGACGCAGACGCCGAAGGAGCTTCTCTTGCAGGAGGGCGCGCGGCCCAACGAAAACGCCACGCCGCGCCTCGATTGGAAGCAGGGCTGAGCAGCGTGAGAACGGTATTTTTTCACACACCCCAGCGGGCGCTACGCGTCACCCCTCTTGACAGGCTAACAGGTATTGGTTTCATTCCAGAACTCATCCTGTAGGACGGTTCTCTGAACCGCCGCGACGGGACACCGTCCCGTCCTACAACAAGGCACAGGCATTCAAGAGCATGACTCGTTACCAATGCCCTTGATAGAGGGGGGGATTTCGGCAACTGGGAGTCTCGCTAGCATGAATCCCCTATCAAGAGGGAATGGAAACGTGCGGTAGCACTGCGTAGCGCCGGGGTGTGCGCGCCTTCAAGCATCAGTATAATTGAGAGGCGTCGGCCATGACCCTGTAATAAGCCGCTGTTGACGAGACGCCCCGACGCTACCATAGTACCGGCTTATGCTCATGCCGGTATCGGTTCCCTGTTTTGCCGCCAGCGGCGGTATCCTGTACGCCCTCCAACATGCCACCATCGAGGGACAGGTCATCATCCTGCTGCTGCTCGTCGGGTCGATTTTCAGTTGGTCCGTCATGATCACCAAGTTCATCATGGTCCGGCGTGTCCGGCGCGAAACGACCGCCTTCCTCAAGAAATTCCGCACCAGCCGCCGTCCGCTCACTCTCTTCCAGAATCGCGAATCGTTCCCCGGCTCGCCCGCCTTCTGGGTCTATCAGGCCGGTTGCCGCGAACTGGTCTTCCACATGCTCGGCTCCACCGAACTCGATGAATCGCTCGCCGTGCGGCTTTCCGATTCCGACAAGATCTCGCCGGTGGCCATGTCCGCCGTCCGTTCCGCCATGGAGCGCGAAGTGGGCGAACAGGCGCTGCTTCTCGAACACCGGATGATTCTCCTCGCCACCGCCGTCAGCGGCGCGCCGTTCCTCGGATTGCTCGGCACAGTGTGGGGCGTGATGGACACCTTTGCGGGCGTCGCCTCGGCCAATAGCGCCAGCCTCGCCGCGATGGCGCCGGGTGTTTCCGCAGCCTTGATCACCACCGTCACGGGCCTGCTCGTCGCCATCCCGGCGATGTTCGGGTACAACTTCCTGGTCGTCACCGTGCGCAGCATCACGGTCGAACTCGATAATTTCGCCGCCGAACTGGCCGCCGCGTTCGAACACCGCTACCTGCGCAACGCCTGATCGTTCTCCTTCCCCTGAAAAAACGCTCACGATGAAACGGTTTTCCCAGCGCACCGGCTACCACACGATGGCGGAGTTGAATGTGACTCCGCTGCTCGATCTGGCGTTCGTGCTGTTGATCATCTTCATTATCACCACGCCGTTGCTCGAGCAGAGCATCCAGGTGAATCTCCCCACCGCCACGGCGAACCCCAGCGCCGAGGTGAATCCCAAGTCGATCAAGACCATCTCGGTCAATCGCAGCGGCGAAATCTTCCTCGAAAAACAGCGCGTCACGCTGGCCGAACTCACCTCCGTCCTCACCCGCTGGCGTCAGAGCGACCCGGAGGCGTCCGCCGTCCTGCGCTTCGACAAGGATCTGCGCGTGCAGCAGGTGGTTGATGTGTTTGACTCGCTGCGGCACGCGGGGATCTCCCGCATGGCGATGATCAATACGCCTGACGAGGGAAAGAAATAGGCGCGATCTCAGGATTGCGCCAGCGCCACGGCAAAAAGCTTCTCGTACTCCCGCATCACCAGCGGCACGTCGTACCGTTGAATGGATCGCCGCCCCGCCGCCCCCATTTTCTGGCGCAAGGCGGGATCTTCGATTAACTGGATTAATCGATTGGCAAAATCCTGAATGTCGCCGGGTCGCACGAGGAATCCATCCACCTCGCGATTGATCGTATCGCGCACGCCGTCGACGTCGCTCGCGACCACGGGCCGACCGCAGAGCATCGCCTCCATCGCCACGTTGCCGCGCGACTCATACACGCTCGTCATCGCCACGACATCCGCTGAGGCGATCGCCACCATGCCAGAGGCTTTCTCTCCCATAAAAACACACGTATCGCAGATTCCCAATTCGCGCGCCAGATTTTCCAGATACGTCCGCCGCGGCCCATCGCCCACAATCCAGAGCCGCGCTTGCGGGCAACGCTGGATGACTCTCGGCCACGACTGCACAAGCCACATCACCCGTTTTTGATCACTCAGGCGACCCGCGGAAACGACATTGCAATGCTCGTCGCTCCACTCATATTGCCTGCGAAATACCGCCACTTGCTCGGCCGTGGGACGGTCCTCCGGGCTGATCGCATTCGGGATCATCAGAAGTCGCCCCTCCTCCACATGCCGCCGGATGAAGTACTGATAGCGATTGCTCTCGCTCAAGGTCACCGTCCAGTCGCACAGACGGCAGGGCACCCGTTCGGACAAATGGTTGCGCACGACGCGGAGCAAATCCCACGAGGTGTAAAAGGCAGGCCAGCGCGCCACATAAATGAGCTTGGGTACTCCGGCCAGGCGACCCGCGACCGCCCCCAATGGTCCTGCCCATTGTCCATGCACCACGAGAATGTCCGGTCGCAGTTGGCGCAATTGCCAGATCAACAGCCAAAAACCGGCCAGAATGGCCTTCCCTTTCGTTTCGAGAGGAAGTTGATAAAAGGGAATCTGCAGTTCCTGACAGGTGGCGAAAATTCGCCCCCGATCCCCGGCGAGCATCACTTGATCCTGAGTGGAGTGAAAATGTTTCAGCATGCGGCTGACCGAGACTGGTCCGCCTCCGGAAGAATCGGAGTGCAACAGATGCGCCACCCGTGGGCGTTTGGAGGCGGGGAGGTTCGCTCCCTGAGCAGAAGACGTTTCCTGATCCACCGGAACCGTAGACCGAAGTCGATGCGAATCACCCTCCGCACTCCTCACCCGGTGCGGCCCCCTCCCTGCCTGATAGACACTCCCATTCATACGTCCTGCCCACAAACGTGGTACATTAGGTTCTGTACTAACAAGAGAATCTCAGAGTAACAATACTTATTAGCTGCTTGCTGCTGAACTCATTACACTCCTGAATAATATTTTTATACGTTTTCAGGTAAAATCTGATATCTTCCCCCGAGTTATGGTCAGGCCGATTCGTGAGCATTTTCGTCGTACCCTTGGGTGGGTCGCGCTCGCGCATCTCGTTTTCTTTCTGTTCCTCGGCGCGTGGTCCCTGAGTCGTCCCAAGCCACCGAAGCCGATCGAATTCATCAATATGTTGCCCGAAGGCAATCTGGTCCATGGCCGCCCCGGTCCGTCCGAGGGCCCCGTCGTGGGGAAGAAATTCGAAGCCCCCGCGCCCGCCCCTCCGGCTCCGTCCCAACCCGCTCCCAAACCGCAGCCGGTCAAAGCCGTCGAACCGCCCCCCGCCCCGGAACCCGAACCGACCGTGGCCCCCGAGCCAACGCCCACACCCGCGCCGAAGATTCCCGATCCGACGGCGTGGTCGCAGGAAAAAGCGAAACCGGATAAACTCAAGAAGCCGGTCAAACCCACTCCCACGCCGCCCACGGATAAACCGAAGCCCAAAATCAAAGTCGATCTCAACGAAGTCGAACGGCCCAGCACCGGCACGCCTTCCCGGCACAGCCCGCAACTGGCCAAGATCCGGCCTTCCGATGTGGACGGCACCGATCCCAGTGGTACCGGCAAAGCCCGCGAGGGCGTTCCCGGCATGACGGCGGCTGGCGTCGCCGAAAGATTAGGTCGGGAATTGAAGGCTTCCGGAGTCGATAAAGCCGTCGGTATAGGACCGAGTGGCAGTCCGAATGGGAGCGGCACGGGAGAAAATGCTTGGTACTACACGTTGATTCGCGACCAGATGTACCAGGCTTGGAATATGCCTATCTCGCTTGCGGGCAAAAAGCTGCAAACGCTTATACGGATTTTTGTTGAAAAAAATGGAACCATCTCTAGGGTCGATCTGGTTCGCTCTTCGGGGAACAAGGAGCATGATGACAGCGCTCTCGCCGCCGTTCGCCGCGTCGGGCGCATCCGCGAACCCTTGCCCGAAGGTATGGACGGAAGTATTGACATCAATTTCAGATTAACTGAATAAAGAGAGCGCACGCATCGATCCCATGAACACCTCATCTGCCCCCCGCTTGGCCGCCCTCGGCCTTCTCCTGCTCAGCGTCATCACCGCCACGGCGCAGGTTGATGTCACCAGCAAAGCCAAGGTCCGTGTCAGCATCACCCCGCTGGCCGGTGCCCAAGGCGCGGCCGCCACGCAAGTCCTGACCAAGGATCTCGTCCGCACGTTGCTCATCGATCCAGTTCCCGCTTCGGGCGCGGGCTTCGTCGTCAGCGGCACGGCCGACGCCAATGGCGTGACGGGCCAGCTCACGAGCGGCGGACAAGTGCTCGTCAGCAAGACCTACTCGGGTGACTGGCGCCGCGCCACCCACGAATTCGCCGACGACATCACCCTCGCCACCACGGGCGTGGCCGGTTTCGCCACCAGCCGCGTGGCCTTCATCTCCTCGCAGACAGGCCAGAAGGAACTCTACGTGATGGACATTGACGGCGCGAACATCAAGCAGCTCACGCAGGACAAGACCATCAGCAACGGTCCCGCCTGGAGCCACAATGGCAAGATGATCGCCTACACCTCCTACAAGAGCGGTTACCCCGATGTGTACCTGATCAAGCTCGATGCCGGTACCCGCACTCGCATCGCCTTCTTCCCCGGCATCAACTCCGGCCCCTCCTTCTCCCCCGATGACAGCAAGATCGCCCTGACCTTGAGTAAGGACGGCAACCCGGAAATCTACGTGATGCCCGTCACCGGCGGCAGTACGGACCGACTGACCCGCACGCGCGGTGCCGAGACGTCCCCCTCGTGGTCGAACACGGGCGACCAAATCGTCTACTCCTCCGATGACCGCGGCGCGCCCCAACTCTTCGTCGTTCCCGCAAACGGCGGCGAACCCTCCAAGCTCTCGACCGGCAGCGCGTTCAACACGGAACCCTGTTGGTCACCGGACGGCAAGAAGATCGCCTACACCCTGCGTCAAGGCGGCTTCCAAATCGGCGTTTATGACGTGAACGAACGCAGCGGCAAGACGGTCTCCACCGGCAGCGGCGAAGATCCCTCCTGGACCCGCAACTCCCGCCACCTCGTCTATGCCAGCAGCGGCTCCCTTTACATTCTCGATAGCGTCACCAAGCTCTCAATGCGTCTCGAAAATGGCCTGAAAAACTGCACGGAACCTGCTGTCGGCCAATAGTCGCACTCCGCTACTCTCAACAAATAACCAACGCCCCCCTACGACCATGAACATCGCCTCACTCCTCAAACGCACCGCCACCCTGGCCCTCATCCTCGCGCTCGTCGCCGGATGTTCCTCCCCGAAGGGCAAAGGCACCTACAGCGGCACTGGCGCCGACGGCGCTCTCCCCGGCTCCGACGTCCTGAACCCCAATGGCGTTAATGGTGAAGGCCTCGCGCCTCGCCCCGACGGCAATTTCAACCCCGATACCGACGTCGACTACGAGACCCTCGCGGCCTACACCGTCTACTTCGACTTCGACAGCACCACGATCAAAGCCAGCGAACGCGGCAAGCTGACCAAGGTGCAGGAATGGCTCGCCGCCAACCCCGGCAAGCAGCTCTTCCTCGCCGGTCACGCCGACAAGCGCGGCACGCTCGAATACAACCGCGGTCTCGGCGAACGCCGCGCCCAGTCGGTCCGCAGCTACCTCATCGGCTTGGACGTCAGCGGCAGCATCCTCCAGACCATCTCCTACGGCATGGAACGGCCCGCCGCCAATGGCGACACGGAAGCCGCCTTCGCCCAGAACCGCCGCGTGCAAATCGGCGTGATCAAGACGAAATAAGCGACCCATTCCTTTCTCTCCGAAAAAAGCCCGCTCCTCACCGAGCGGGCTTTTTCTTTGGTGACGGCATGAACTCCAGATCATTTCTGGTCGCCAAGGTCTCCGGGCTCAGCGAGCCCGGCTACAACGCTACCGCTTGAGGTTGCCTGCCCGGTGGAACTCGGGATGTAGCCGGGGTCGTTGACCCCGGATGATTCAACAACGGATCACCATCTCTGCCGCCTCCTTTAAAGGAACCGGCCTCGCCGATAAACCCGCCACGCATACAGCGCCCCGAGTCCGATGGCCACGGCCCCTGAAATCAACAGCGTCCTGCGCTCCTCCCATTCCCGGCAAAACATGCAAAGCGTCAGAGTCGATACGAGAATCTGATTACAGAACAATACCCCCAGGAGAACGAAGGGATCTGACAGGCCGTGAATCAGCCGGTGCAAACACACGAAGTGAATCGGCAAAAAGAGGAATCCCCAAATCGCCAATCCTGCCGCAATCCAGTGCCCAAACCAAGCCAACGCCAGCAAGATGAATGACATGGACGGAGTGTCCCTGATGTCATAGACAAACAATTGGATCGCGCCCGCCACCATGCTGACCAATGTCGCGGAAATCAGCGCCCCCGTCACCGAGGTTAAGGCCTCGCGAAAGGGGGTAAGCGGGTAATCCTTTATTTCCGGCGGCATCGCACTCCCTGGGTTCCCATCCCCTTCCTATCTCCTAAATTCGGGCTTCATGCCAGCGCAAAAATAATTAGTTGATATATAAACAGTATTATACTAAACAGTACGCATGAAAACGAACAATCTCTGGAAAATCCTGGCAGCCCTTACCGTTCTGGTTTTGTTTCATTTCACAATGGTCCGGTTGGCCGAGTACAAAAAGACCACGACCCTCGCCGAGCGGGAAGCCAAGGCCGCCTTCACCGCCGAGCGCGCGCTGGGTCTCCGCCCCGTCCGGTTCGCCCTGCCGGGTAGCCAGTCGTTGTAAAATTCGTTATCGGTCGAGGGAGGCAGGCAAGATGGCTCGAACGTGGTTAGGTTCTTACAAGTGAATACACGTCGTAAACCCTGCAAGGAATTAGCCGTAACCAAGGGGCAAAAGAAAGCCTGTGCCGTGACCTGCCGGTCGCTCGGCTTATTACCGAAAACGTAGCGAGACGCCGTTGGCCAAAGCGGTGATCCGTAGTTTTCAGGGAACGCCTGATTTGCTTGCCTGATACTTTGGCCAAGGCATAATACGTGTCGTTGTGATTACGCCGGTTTAGCTCAGTGGTAGAGCAGCGGTTTTGTAAACCGCTGGTCATCGGTTCGAATCCGATAACCGGCTCCCTTTTTTTAGTTGATCGACGGACCTGCTTGATCGCGCAATTAGGTTATTTAATAATCAAAATAAAAAGATAAATCCTTTCCGCATTCTAGGATTGTCAGAGAGGATTCGCTTGTGGTGAAATAATCCTTTCCACTCTAAAAAAGGACGTTTCATGCATTGGCTCGACTGGCTTTTAGTTTCCCTAATGATGGTGGCGGTGATCTGGATCGCCGTCTACACGCAGCGGTACATGAACAGTGTGGCGGATTTTCTCTCCGGTGGCCGCGTGGCGGGCCGGTATCTTCTGGCGGTAGCCAAAGGCGAGATGGGGGCGGGCGCGGTGTGTTTCGTCGCGGCGTTCGAGGTGATGAACAAGTCGGGCTTCACGTTGCATTGGTGGGGTTGGATTAACATTCCGGTCGGTCTGATCGTGGCGATTTCGGGGTTTGTGATTTACCGCTATCGCGAGACGCGGGTGATGACGCTGGCGCAATTTTTCGAAGTGCGTTACAGCAAGACGTTCCGCATTTTCACGGGTTTTCTGGGGTTCGGCGCGGGCATTGTGAATTTCGGAATTATTCCGGCGGTGGGTTCGCGCTTCCTGGTCTACTTCCTGGGCTTTCCCGCGACGCTGCAGATCGCGGGCTGCGCGGTGCCGACTTACATTCCGCTGATGGGATTATTGCTGTCGATCACGCTGATCATGACGCTTTCGGGCGGATTGATCACGTTGATGGTGACGAACTGCGTCGAGGGCATGGTGTCGCAGGTGTTGTATCTGGTGCTGATCTTCGGTTTGGTCTCGATGTTCAGTTGGACGGAGATCAATTACGCGCTGACGCATGTGGCGACTTCGACGGGCGTGGTGGAGCGGGCGGCGGGACAGTCGCTGCTCAATCCGTTTGATTCGATGGGGCTCAAGGATTTCAACATCTGGTATGTGCTGATGGGAATGGTGATCAGCATTTACGGGACGATGGCGTGGCAGAACCAGAGCGCGTACAACGCGGCGGCGGTGACGGCGCACGAATCGCGCATGGGCGGTATTCTTGGTCGTTGGCGTGAAATGGGAAAGGGCCCGGTGGTGACGTTGCTGGGCGTGTGCGCGATGACGTATTTGATTCACCCGGATTTCGCCACGCAGGCGGCTGCGGTGCAAACGGAGATCGCAAAGATTCCGCAGCATCAAATCCAGCAGCAGATGGAGATTCCCGTGGCGGTCTCGCAGATGCTGCCGACGGGCATGAAGGGCGCGTTGTGCGTGATTTTGCTGATGGGCGTTTTCGGTGGCGACGGCACGCACTTGCATTCGTGGGGCAGCCTCTTCATTCAGGATGTGCTCGTGCCGCTGCGCAAGAAGCCGTTCACGCCGCAGGAGCATATCAAGCTGTTGCGGTGGTCGATCACGGGGGTGGCGTTCTTTGCCTTTTTCTTTGGGAGTTTATTCCAGCAAACGGAATATATCGTGATGTGGTGGCAGGTCACGATGGGGCTCTTTGTCGGTGGCGCGGGAGCCGCGATCATTGGCGGCTTGTACTGGAAAAAAGGGACGACGGCGGCAGCGTGGACGGCCTTGATCGCCGGCTCGGGTCTTTCCACGGGTGGCATTCTGGCTCGCCAGTTTAATGAGAGCTTCCCGCTCAACGGCATGCAGATTTCGTTCTTCGCGACGGTGATTGCCGTCGTGCTGTACGTGGTGGTGTCGCTCTTGACCTGCAAGGAAGATTACAACATGGACCGCATGCTGCACCGGGGCCAATACGCCAAGAAGGGTGTGGAGGGGGACGAGGAAGCCGTGCTGGAGAAGGACAAGAAGTTCAGCTGGAGCAAGATCATCGGCATCGACGCGAACTTCTCGCGGGCGGATCGCTGGATCACCATCGGGTTGTTTGTCTGGACGATGATCTGGTTTGTCGTCTTTATCGTGGGGTCGCTGTGGAATTTGATCGCCCCGTGGCCGACATCGGTGTGGTCGACGTTCTGGTATTGGGTGGCCATCGGCATCCCGATCTTCTGGGCCGTGGTGGGTACGATCTGGTTCACGTGGGGCGGCTTCCACGACATGCGACTCTTGTTCAAATACCTGCGCAACGAGAAGCGCAACGCGCTCGACAACGGTATGGTGGTCAATCACCAGAACCTCGACGACGCAGCGGAGAGCGGCGCGGCCCCGGCGTCGATCAAGTTGGACAAGTAACCCGAGGCGAAGACTTCGGGATTCATCGCGCGACACGTTCCGTCGCGCGGTTCGGGCAAGAGATGTCAGACTGGCAAAGCCAGCCTCATTCTTGCTTTTCTAGGCGGGTGTCGACAGGAACAGAGCGAAAACGTAGTAACCCACGCCACCGACGGCGACCAAGGCGAGCGCGAGGAGGGCGAAGAGCCATTTCTTGCTGCCGCTGGTCTGTCCCTTCGGGAAGGGAGAGGAATTGGTGAAGCTGGCGGGGCGGCCCTGCGACGCGCTGGAGGAGAGGCTGACGCGGGCGGACGGTTCCGGCAAGGCCTGCGCGGGCGCGGCGAATTCGGAGTCGTAGAGAAGTTCGATATTGCCGAAACGCACGATATCGTTGCGCCGGAGTTTTTGTTCCGCGATGCGCTCGCCATTCACGCGCGTACCGTTGGTGGAGTCGAGGTCCTTGACCTTGTAATCCTTGTCATCGAGCAGAATCTCGGCGTGGTGGCCGGAGACGCTGTTGTGATCGATGTGCAGCGCGTTATCGGGCAAGCGTCCGATGCTGAGAGTGGGGCCGGACAATTCGAAGACTTTGCCGGCAAATTCCTGAGATTGGACGATGAGGCGTGGCATAGGGAAGAATCTAAGTTAATTATTGCCGCGTTGGCGATCAATCATTTTACTGAATTCTTCGAAAAAAGGTTGTGCGTCGTGCGGTCCGGGAGAGGCCTCGGGGTGATATTGGATCGAAAAGATCGGCAATTTCTTATGACGGAGGCCTTCGCAGGTCTGGTCATTGAGGTTGATGTGGCTCACTTCGACCTCGTCCAGCGGGATCGATTTCGGGTCGGTGGCGAAGCCGTGATTCTGCGAAGTGATGGTCACCTTGCCGGTGGCGACGTCCTGCACGGGCTGGTTGCCGCCGCGATGGCCGAACTTGAGCTTGTAGGTCTTGCCGCCGAAAGCGTAGGTGAGGAGCTGGTGGCCGAGACAGATGCCGAAGATCGGCTTCTTGCCGACGAGTTCACGGACGGTCTTGTGGGCGTAGCCGAGCTCCTCGGGATCGCCGGGGCCGGGGGAAAGGAAAATGCCGTCCGGGTTCATCGCAAGCACTTCCGCCGCGGGCGTGGTGGAGGGAACGACGTGGACGCCAAAGCCGTGCTGGCGCAGGTTGCGCAGGATGTTGCGCTTGATGCCGAAATCGTACGCGACGATGCGGTGCTTGATCGGCGGCAGGGGCTGAAAATAGTCATCGCTGGTGAGCGGCGGCGCATCGACGGCGCGGGTGCCCTGGACGAGGGTCCAACGGCGGCTCTGCGTGCTCTCGGGGTCCCAATCGTAGGCGGTCTTGCAGCTGACTTCCTGCACGAAGTCGCGGCCGAGGTAGCTCCACGATTTGGCGAGGTCGATCGCGGCGGCGTCGCTGATGTTCTCGGTCGTGATCACGCCGCGCTTGGCCCCGGCGGTGCGGAGATGCTTGGTCAGCGAGCGGGTATCGATGCCGGTGATGCCGGGGATATTGTGGCGGCTGAGGTAATCGGCCAGGCTGCACTGGCTGCGCCAGTTGCTGGCGACGTTGGAAAGTTCGCGCACGACTAAGGCGGAGATGTGCGGTTCGAACGATTCGACATCGAGTTCGTTGATGCCGTAGTTGCCGATGAGCGGATAGGTCATCGTGACGATCTGCCCCCGGTAGGACGGGTCGGTCAGAATCTCCTGATAGCCGGTCATGGAGGTGTTAAAGCACACCTCTCCATTGGACGTGCGGGGCGCGCCAAAGGATTCGCCGTGCCAGACTTTACCGTCTTCGAGTGCCAAAATCGCTTTCATAAACGGGTGCAAGTTAGCGTGGATAATCGGCCTTGTCTCGAAAAATTTCGGAGTATCTTCTTGGCTGGAAAACGGGGCGGGCGGGAATAATTCGGGACGCGGCTCCGAACCGCTCCCAACGTCTACAGCCCCTTGAGGCTGTGGGGGCTACCGCGATGCCGGACCCCGTAACACTCGCGCGCCAGATTGGTCTGGAAGAGAACGCCGTGCGGCGGCGCAGCAGGCCCTGGCAGGCTGGGACGGAAAGCGGACGCGTGGTCATGCGGGTATTCCACCACAGAATCGGGCCGGAGCGTTACGCTTAGGTTTGCTAGGTGAGCTGCGTGTACGAGATTTCCAGCACTTAGGCACGAAAAACACCCTTAACCGCTCAGCAGGAGGATCGGCCTCCCGATAGATGAAGCAGCGCCAGATGGCGAGCAATAGTGCTCCTATCAATCAGGAAAAGACGCCTTTCTCCTATGTCCTGTGAGCCTTGCTTTTTTGGCAATGTGCTTTCGGTCTTGCAGGTACTAAGGTTGGACTGGTGAATTCATTTGCACCAGCCTGTTTACTATCGCGTAACGAATATCTTTGGCAGCATCAACCGAAATATCCATGTGAGATAATATCCAATCACTCTCAAGCTTTCTAAAAATAAATTCAAATCTAATAGGAGATTTTTCAAAATAACTAAAACTATAAATATATACGATATTCCGAGCGACCTTTCTCTCAAATATAATATCATAGCCACTCAATTTTCCTTTCGACCTAATAACGTCTTCTATTCCTATTGAAAATTTAACTTTAGCCTGAATTCGGGATTCAGAATAAGGAACCCCCAATAACAAACTTTCAAGAGCTTCATTAACTTTATTATTCCCTATACCATCAAAGAATAAATTTATTTTATTTCGATAGTCAGTTACTACTTCGGCGCCAGCACAGTCACAAAAAACAATGGAAAAAATAAGTAGGAAAAATATTTTCTTTATATTCATAAAAAACTTATTTCGAGTTGTTTTCAGGTTCAGTGAAATTCAAAGCTGAATATCGAATGTCGCTTGTCGCATCGACTTCTATGTTAATATTGAAAAGCTGCCAATTCTTGTCATTTTTATAAAAAATGAATTCAAACCTAACTTCCTGAGCCTCGAAATGAGCAAAACCATAGCAATAAAAAATGCGAGTCCCGACTAACTTGGCTACAACTGGATCAAAGCCTTTGGGGTTTCCTAGATTTTTAACAATCTTCTTAAGTTCCTCGGATACTTTTAATTCCAAGGTCGCACGCTTATCCGAAGGCAGGTTATTATTAAAGAGCTTTACTGTTGCGGCATTAATATCATTCTTTCCAAGATCTTCAAAAAAAGAATTTATTATAGCTCTGCAGTCATCATCCCCGTTTGCATAAGACAACGTACAGACACATAGATAAAAAAATATTGTAATAATACGCATATCTATTTTTGATATAAAAAATTGCATGAACCGCCATTGATTGCAATATCTTACCCTCCCAATCCTGACGTGGCCATTGACGTTGGATCGCAGATGGATGACTGCGCGTGAACGCCCACCGGTGGCCATAGCGCAAGTGCGGCGAGAGTGCGGGGAATTTCAAGTCTGACAGGGGAGCGTGCGTCGTCGGAAGCGCATGAGATCCCATTAACCCGGCAGGGTTAACAGCGATTAGCCGGGGGTTGAGCGTAGCGACACCCCCGGAAAAGCACATCCCTCCCGACTTCCGACCCCGGCAGGGGGCGCAGCGAAATGGTCAGCGATAAACCTTCCCTCACGCTTTGCTGCGACCCTTTCAGGGTCGACATTCTCTGCTCCGGGTACCGGGGGTGTCGCTGCGCTCAACCCCCGGCTAATCGCTGCAAACCCTCCGGGTTTGGTGGGACCGAATCCATACTGAAGTATAGCCGCAGGTGTCTTGTTGTAGGGCGCGATTGTATCGCGCCATGGCGGTTCACCGAACCGCCCTACAGAAAGGCAAAAACAGAACCAGACGGCGCGAGGCCATCGCGCCCGGCCAGACGACGACCGGCTCGCCTCTCACGCACCAAAACAAGAGACAAATGCTGGCGGGTTCCAAGCTGATTTCTCGACAAGCTCGAAATGACGGAGGGCGTGGAGTAACTCGCGTGATGAGGGGCATTTAGGAGGCGATGGACGCTTTGGAGTACGGCGGCTTGCCGCCGCTTTGCCTTTTGCTTTTCGATTCACGCCCCTGACGGCGGCAAGCCGCCGCACAGCAAAGCGGGAGCAAGCTCCCGCACTCCAAAATATCCCGCGTGGGCTTGCACTCGTTCTGCAGGAGACCTGATGCGCTGTCTTTTCCCCCTTGGCGCGGGGCGAAAATGGGGTATGTTCGGCGGGAAACCGATGTCCACCCTGAACCCTTCCTTTTGGGATGATGTCCGCACGCCGCTGAGCACGCCGGAGCAGGTCGACCTCCAGTTGGAGGTGGCCAATATCGGCAGCCGTGGCCTCGCGTTGATGATCGATCTGTCGATCCGCTACGGGGTGTTCCTGGTCCTGTATCTGCTCTTTGGGATCGCCACGCGGTTCCATCTTTTTGAGGCGGAAATGACGATGGGGTTGAAGGGGTTTGCGCTGCTGTTGATCTTCATTGTGTTCATCTCGGAGTGGTTCTACTTCGCGCTGTTCGAGTGGTTGTGGAATGGGCAGACGCCGGGCAAGCGGTTGCTGAATCTGCGGGTGATCAAGGTGGACGGTTCGCCGGTGGGCTGGCTGGAGGTGGTGCTGCGCAATTTCACGCGGCCGATCGATTCCGCCGGGCCGATGGCGCTGGTGGGGCTGGCGTTCCTTTTCTTCCAACCGCGCGCGCAACGGCCGGGCGATCTGGCGGCGCGGACGATCGTGATTCGCGAGACGCCGATCGATTGGAAAAGTTTCTTCCCGGAATCCAAGCCCATCGCGGAGGGTCAATCGGTGATTCCGCTCCTGCCGCAAGAGGTGGAGCTCTTGCAACGCTACCGTCAACGGGCGGGCGCGCTGACCGCGCCGCGCCGGGCGGAACTGGCGGCCACAATTCGCGCGACGCTGCAGCCGCGCACGCGCGGGACATATCTGGAACAGGGCACGCTGGCCGATGCGGAGTGGATCGAGGCGTTGGCGCAACGGATATAGGCAGGAAAAAGTTCCTCGCAGAGTTCGCCAAGACGCAAAGAAAGGCAGGAGAATTTTTCGTGCGGAATTCCTTTTTATGGGTCCCCTTTGCGTCTTGGCGAACTCTGCGAGAAATCTTCCGTTCACTTGGCATTTGGCAATTGGAAATTGGCAATTAGTATTCCCGGTATGACGATGACCTCCTTTATTCGCAAGAATCGCGCCCGGTGGGAGCGGTTGGAGGCGTTGCTGACGCAGTACGAGTCGAAGGCGCCGACGCAGTTCGGGCGGGAGACGATTCGCGAACTGAGCAGTCTGTATCGCGGGTGCACGAGCGATCTGGCCTATGCGCAGACCTATTATCCGAACACGACGCTGCTACAGTTCCTGCACCAGCTCGCGGGCCGGGCGCACCACCAGATCTATCGGTCCGAGCCGTTTTCGCTGACGGCGTTCACGCGGTTCTTTCGCTACGATGTGCCGGAGGCGGCGCGGGCGAACCTCAACTACCTCGCGCTGGCGGTCATTATTTTTCTGACGGCCTTCGCGCTCGGGCTCACCGCCGTGAGCACCGATCCGGGCGTGGCGGCGCTGGTGGTGCCGCAGCCGATCCTGGAGGACATTTATGCGGGGAAGCTGTGGACGCAGAGTTTATTCAGCGCGATGCCCGCGTCGGTGAGTTCGGCGTTGATCTTCACGAATAATATCTCGATTGCGTTTCTGTGTTTTGCGGGCGGCCTGACCTGCGGCGGGTACACGGTGCTGCTCCTGCTGCTGAACGGGTTTATCCTGGGCGTGATTTTCAAGCTGTGCGCGGATCATAATTTGCTCTGGCCGCTCTTTCAGTTCGTGACGGGCCACGGATTCGTCGAGCTAAGCGTGATCCTCGTGGCGGGCGCGGCGGGTCTGGTGCTCGCGAGCGCGTTGCTGAGCCCCGGCACGTACTCGCGGCTGGATGCGCTGAATCTGCGCGGCAAGAGCGCGGTGCGGCTGGCGCTCGGTTGCGTGCCGCCGCTGGTGGCGATGGGGATCGTGGAGGGATTCATCTCGCCTGCGCCGTCGATTCCCGCATGGGCGAAGATCACGCTCGGGCTGGTGCTGCTGGCGACGTATTGGTTTTATCTGCTGATCAGTGGACAGCGGACGGTGGATGTTTCTCGCCAAGCTCGCTAAGGGCGCAGAGAGCAAGCATCACATACTCCGGCGCGGCTAAAATATACCGATAGTGCTGCGTTGTAGGGCGGTTCGGTGAACCGCCGATTGGCAGCGAAGCTGCCACCTGCAATCGGAATGCGGGCTCCCTACTCTTGGTACCTCCGGTACCAGCGGCGGTTCACCGAACCGCCCTACAGTTCCGATCCATGGCTCTGTGCGCCATGCATTAGAAATGCGCTTACAGGTGAGGAAGCATGGTCCCTAACATCAGGAAGAGAATAAACATAAAAGGACCGAGTAAAATCCAGTTGGCAGCCGATTTTCCAATTTGTTTACGGGTCACAATGGCATAGAGAGGGAGCCAGAAATATGAAGCCAGCAAGGCGAGAAAATAGGGCAATGCGAAATAAAGATGGAGCGTGAGCGGTTCGTCGCGGATGACTTGGACAATGGCTACCTCGATCAGGATGACCAGAAAGGACAACTGAATCGCGAGCGGTACGATCAGGTTCAGTCGATGAGCTGTAAGCTGGCAGACGGGAGATTCCGGGGTGGCGGTCATGGGTTTATAACGCCGGGAAGGCAAAACCTAAAAGAAGCAGGAAAATGATCATGACGAGATAGGCATTCCAATATTTCGCGGCAGATCCAAGTCGCACCTGATTCCGGGATACATACCACGGCAACCAAAAGAGCGAGAGGAGTACCGTCAGGAAATAGAAGGCACCGTAGTAGCCGCCGACTGTGAGCGGCCCATCTCGACGAATCTGCTCCACGATGGTGATTTCGATCAAGACAACCGGAAACGACAACTGAATCGCGAGTGGCACAATCAGGCACAGCCGATGGAGCGTGATCGCTTTGGTTGTGGTCCCTGTTTCACCCATGATTCTGTTTCCCTCGTTGGGTCAAGCGTCACGCTTGCCGCTCGAGCAAGCGGATGAGGCCGATGAAATCGTCGTTGCCCCAGCCGTTGGCGAGGCCGGCTTCGTATTGCGCGATGAGGTGGCGGGTTTGGGGCAGGTCGAGACCCAGTTCCTGCGCGCTTTCGTTGGCAAGGCGGAGGTCTTTGCCCATGTGTTTGACCGAGAAGAGCGGTTGGTAGTCGTGCTTGCTGAGGTAGGGCTCTTTCAGGTCGGAGAGGCCGGAGCGGCTGGCGTTGATGTGGAGCGCTTCGAAGTAGGTTTCGTCGGAGATTCCGGCCCGACGCGCGAGGGTGATCGATTCGGTCAACGCTTGGGCGATGGCGGCGATTTGCAAATTCATGGAGAGCTTGAGGGCGGACGCGCTGCCGATGGGGCCGATGGGCATGATGACGCTGGAGAGCTTTTGCAGGAAGGGACGGCAGCGTTCGATCAGGTCGTGGTCGCCGCCGAGGTAGAAGACGGTCTTGCGCGCTTCGGCGGCAGGTTTGCTACCGGTGAAGGGAGCTTCGAGGAAGGACGCTCCGACGTCGTGGACCTGCTCGGCAAAACGCTTGGTCCATTTGGCGGAGATGGTGCTGGATTGGATGATGGTTTGCCACGGCTTGAGGACGGGGATGATGGCGTCGAGCACGCTTTGCACGGCGGGTGGGTCGGCGACGACAATGATGATGTAGTCGGCGCCATCGACGGTCTGGCGGGCGCAGGTGTGGAAACCGGGGAAGGATTCCTTGGGCGTGCGGTTCCACGTCCTGACCTCCACGCCGTCGGCGATCAAGTTGCGCGCCCAGATTTCACCAATGATGCCGAGGCCGAGAACCGCTGCTTTCATAATGGGAAAAGGGTAACGCGCGAGGGAGATTTCTCAACTGTTATCGATGTGGGCTCATGAGCCAGGATGAATTTTTCACACCCCCGGCGCGATGCAATCGCGCCCTACAACAAGGCCAAAGTCACTCGCTATCAATTCAGCGCCAGGGGGTGTGCCTTAGGGTTCTGTATCGGAATTGAATTGGCAACGAGTCATACCAATCCAGATGACTCCGCTCTGATTACAGGCCAGTCGTCGCCGAGGCAAAAGGTGGCGTCTGAAATCAATTCGTGCGGGAATCACTTCAGTGATGGTATTTTTTGCCGACATATGGAATATGGAACCTCTACAGGCGGGGGCGCTGACCCGATGATGCCTCCCTGCGGTGTGGCGCTATGAGCCTTACATCTCTTTCGGTTCCAATCCCTTCGGCGGAGGTCCAAGGGCGGCGACTGACTCGCAGTGAGTGGATGCAATGCGAGCTCTCCGCGCATTTGGACCTGAGCCGTCAGGTTTTGGACGAGCTGTCCGCCTTTGCCCGCGAGCGCGGGTTGGACGCGGAGAGCTGTCGTGCCATGGAACTGGCCGCCGCAGAAGGCATCAATAATGCCATCGAGCACGGGTGCGTGGGAAAACCCGAGGCCCTCATTCGCGTGGTCTGGGGATGGTCAGGTGAGATTTTCGAAGTGCGCATTCTCGATCCCGGTTCGTTCGCGCCGGGAGATCCGCGACAGCTTTTACCGAACGATCCGTTGAAGGAATCGGGCCGGGGACTTTTTTTGATGGCGTCGCTGGTCGACGAGGTGCAACACCGGCTCGTCGACTCCGGGCATGAATTGACCTTGCGCAAAAAGGTGGGAGCGGCGAAACCGCGAGCCTCCGCGCTGGAACAATTGCAGCAGGCAGTCGAGACGATGGCGGCGGATCTGCATGTCACCTATGAGGATTTCTCCGCCCTGCTGCGCCTCAGCGAGGATCTGGCCACCGCGAGCACCTTCGAAGCTTTCGTCGCGATGGCGTGCCGTCGGTTGCGGGAATTGTTGCAGGTGGAAAGTTGCTGCAGCCTGCGCCTGCTGGAGGATGACGGCAGCCTCGAAATGATTTACGGCGAGAGTCAACGCCCCGTGCCGTTGCGATTGGAAGCCGCGCGCGAATGCGTGGAGCGACTGGTGATCCGGAACCGGCACGAGGAAAAGGTTTATCATTGCTCCGCCTTGCCGCTGGAAGATCCGTTGCATGCCACGAGCGGGTGCGCCTTCGCCGATCCGGTTTTGTTTCAGGATAAAATTCTCGGTGTGTTCACCGTTGTGCAGCCGAAAGCGACGCAGCCCTTCTCGGAACGGCAGGCGAATTTCGTGCGCAGCGTGTCGGACTTTCTCGGCATCGCGCTGACCACGCTCAGCCTGCAGGGCGAACGCTCCGCGCGCGAGCGGGCCTCGCGCGAGTTGGAAATCGCCGCGACGATTCAGACCGCACTTCTGCCGCGCGAGTTTCCGGAAAATTCGAACTACCGCATCTTCGGTCAATCCCGCAGCGCGATGGAAGTGGGCGGCGATTATTTCGATGTGCTGCCCGTGCGCAACGTGGGCGTGCTGCTCGTGATTGCCGACGTGATGGGCAAGGGCGTGCCCGCTGCGTTGCTCGCGACGATTTTCCGCACCGCCGTGCGCAGCCGTCTCGATTTGGCCACGCGGCCCGGACTGCTTTTGAGCGCGGTGAACCAGCAGATCAGCGACGACCTCTACCGGCTCGACATGTTTATTACCGCGCAGGTGGCGTATCTCTGTTACGAGACGCACCGGCTCTTTCTCGCGAACGCGGGGCATTGTCCCGTATTGCGGCTTAGCGGCAACGGTCCCGCGCAGCGTCACGGCATTCAGGGCTACCCTCTCGGCGTCGGTGGCTCCATCCGGTTCAAGGAGGAGGTCATCGCCCTCGATCCGGGCGACCGTCTGCTCTTCCTCACGGACGGTATTTTCGAAATTGAGAATGCCGGGCATCACATGCTCGGCATGGAACAGCTCGCCGCCGATGTGCCGAATCTCTGGAAGGAATCACCCGAGCAATTCAGCAACGCGCTCTTCGAATACCTGAACATCTTTTCCCACAGCGCGCCGTCGACGGACGACCGGACGGTGTTGATGGTGCAACGGCAGGGATGATTGCCAATTTTCAATTGCCAAATGCCAATTGAAAGGCAGTTCGATCGAGAGATCCCAACTCCCATTCCCTTCCCTCTTTGCGCCTTGGCGGGCTTTGCGAGAAATTTCGTACTGTTTCCCAATTGGCATTTGGCAATTGGAAATTGGCAATCTCGCTACCTCACAAAATACGCCAGATTTTCCAGCTCGATGGCGAGATTGACGTTATTCACCATCACGTCCGTCGGTGACTGCAGCAGCAGCGGGGAGAAGTTGAGAATGCCCTGGATGCCATGGGACACGAGGCGATTCACCACTTCCTGCGCCGCCTCCGCAGGCACTGCGATGATCGCCAGCTTCACCTTGTGGCTCTTCAGGAAAGCGCCGAGCCGGTTCATGTCGTAGATCGGAATCGCCGATTGCCGATGCCGCCGCCGCTCGGGTTCCGCGTCGAATGCCGCGATGATTTCGAATCCCTCTTTCGCGAAACCCTGATACGAGAGGAGCGCGGAACCGAGATTACCCACGCCGACGAGGACGACCGGCAGCAGCCGGTTGGTGCCCATCGTGGAATTGATCCGCTGCCAGAGCTCCGCGACATTGTAGCCGAGACCGCGCCGACCGAAATTTCCGAGGTACGTCAGATCCTTGCGCAACTGCGCGGGCTTCACTCCCGCGGCTTTCGCCAGCGTGTCGGAGGAGACCGTCTCCACATGATTATCGAGAAGCCGGTTCAAGCACCGCGAATAGACCGAGAGCCGATAGATGCTTTTGCGGGGAATTTTTAGTCTTGAAGTCATGGCACTCAAATGAGACTCATTTGTGTCAGCGGCATCAACCTCTTGCCGGGAATGAAAAAGGCGAATGCGGGAATCATGTGAAAAGAAGCTAAGGTTTTCACAAAGTCGGCGCAAGCGAGGAGTCGCATTTACTTTTGGAAAGCCGTTTGATCAGAGAGAGTTAAACAGTTATTTGAATTTTTCTAATGCGTCAAAATCAGATATGCTAATGGCCGGATAATAGTTTGTGAAAAAATTCACAAATTCAGTTGCGTCGTGCCGAAACAGTATGCTAATTCCTCAAAAGAATTTACACGAAATATGGTTATCGCTGCAACAGTTCGGCATGAAACCCGGCGCGGTCTTTCTGAGGAACCCGCACCTTTTCGGATTTACTTGTAATGGCCAATATCTTTCCTAAGTCAGCGAACTTTTTACCGATCAAGATAGGTCTCGGCCTCTCGGTGATCGGCCTGCTGGTCGTGGCGGGTGTCTGGTATTATTTCACTCCCAAATACACGCGCGTGGGCTACCAGCCGACGCAGCCGGTGGCGTACAGCCACGCGTTGCACGTGGGGCAGCTCGGCATGGACTGTCGTTACTGTCACAGCTTTGTCGACCAGGCCGCGCACGCCAACATTCCCAACAGCCAGACTTGTAACAACTGTCACAAAGAGGGCGGCGTGCAGTGGGATAATCCCAAGCTTGCCGTGTTGCGCCAGAGTGTGGAGAAGAACATCCCGATCCAGTGGAAGCAGATTCACCTCGTCCCCGACTACGTTTACTTCAACCACTCCGCGCACGTGAATCGCGGTGTCAGCTGCGTGAGCTGCCACGGCCAGATCAACGAAATGGAAGTGGTGTGGCAGGACAAGCCGCTCAGCATGGGCTGGTGTTTGGAATGTCACCGCGCGCCGCAGAACAACCTGCGCCCGCTCGCCAAGGTGTATGACTTAAACTGGACAGCCGCCTCCGAAGGCAAGAACCAACTTGAGGTCGGCAAACAACTCGTGGCCGAGTGGAATGTCCGTCCGCCTACCAACTGTGCCGGTTGCCATCGATGAAACGCCAATTCCAACATCCTCCCGAAGCCGCCAACGGCAAGCGTTACTGGCGCAGCTTGAATGAACTGGCCGACAAGCCGGAATTCAAGGAATGGCTGCATCGCGAATTTCCCGCCGGAGCGGCGGAGATGGAAACCGACGGACTTTCCCGCCGCAATTTCCTCCGCCTGATGGGCGCCTCCATGGCGCTCGCCGGACTCGGTCTCGCCGGTTGCCGCCGTCCCGAAGCGTTCCTCGTGCCCTACACGAAGAGCCCTGAATGGATCGTGCCGGGCAAGACGCTGCAGTACGCCACCTCCATGCCGCGCCGCCGGGGCGCGTTCCCGCTGCTCGCGACGGTGGTCGATGGCCGTCCGATCAAGCTCGATGGCAATCCGAATGCGCCGCTCTCCAACGGCGGCAGCGATATTTTTGCGCAGGGAGCGATTCTCGATCTGTACGATCCGGACCGCGCCAAGGAATTCAAAAAGAACGGCGACGTTGTCACCGCGAAAGACTTCGCGGATGAACTCGACCGCATGGCCGCTTCCTTCGCCACGAACAAGGGCGAAGGGCTCGCGTTCCTGACGGAATCGAATCCCTCGCCGACGCTCTCGCGTTTGCGCGGCGAACTCGCGAAGAAGTTCCCCGCCTTGCGGTGGGCTTCGTACGAGCCGCTCGGTAATCAAAACGAAATCGACGCGGCGCAGGCCGTGCTCGGTGGCCGTTACCAGACCGTGGCGAAGTACGACAAGGCCGATGTCATTCTGTCTCTGGACTGCGATTTCCTCGCCAGCGAAGACGGCGGACTCGAAGCGATTCGCGGTTTCGCCGCCGGTCGTCGTCGCCTCGAAGAAAAGGGCGCGAAGATGAATCGCCTCTACACCGTCGAAAGCCGTTTCTCGCTCACGGGCGGCATGGCGGATCACCGGTTGCGGATGAACTCGAGCGACATCGGTGTGTTTGCGCAGACGCTCGCTGCCGCGATCAGCGCGGGCGGCAAGGCCGATGATCAATGGATTTCCGAACTCGCGAAGGATTTGATCGCGAACAAGGGCAAGAGCCTCGTTGTGGCGGGGGGCCAGCAGCCGGTCGGCGTGCATGCGCTCGTCTACACGATCAACTCGCTTCTCGGCAATATCGGTCAGACCGTGCTCGTCATTCCCGCGCTCACCGAGGCAACGCTCTCGATTCAGCAACTCGTCACCGACATCAATGCCGGCAAGGTCACGGCGCTGTTCGTGCTTGGCGGCAATCCCGCGTTCAACGCTCCGGCGGAATTGAACTGGGCGGACGTGCAGAAGAAAGTCTCGACGGTCATTCGTCACAGCTTGCACGAGGACGAAACTTCGGCGATCACTTCCGCGGTCACGTGGCAGATTCCGGCGGCGCACTTCCTCGAAACGTGGGGCGATGCGCGCGGTCGCGACGGCACCTATCTTTCCCGTCAGCCGATGATTCTCCCGCTCTGGGGCGGCATTTCCGAGACGCAGATTTTGACCCGCTTGCTCGGACTCGTTCCGGCTGTCGCGGCTCCCGCCGCAGCAGGCGCGGCCGCTCCGGCGGCGACCACTCCGCCCACGGCATTCCCGGCGGAAACTCCCGAGCACGTGCAGGAGACCTTCAAGCAGATTGCGAAAGTCACGGGCGACATCGCCAACGCGTGGCGTCAATTCGTGCACGACGGTTTCCTCGCGAACAGCGCGTTCGCCTCGGTGACGACCTCGGCCAAGGGCTTTGGTGCGCAACTCGCGAAGCCGTCCACGCCGGACGCCTACGAAGTCACCTTCTACACGGCGAACATCGATGACGGCCGCTACATCAACAACGGCTGGTTGCAGGAATTGCCCGAGCCGATGACGAAGCTCACGTGGGACAACGCGGCGCTCATCTCGCCCGCGCTCGCGAAGAAGCTTGGTCTCGACATGCCCGGCGGCACGAGTGGTTTCCCCGGCGTTGAGCCGATCGACAAGCCCGGCACCAACGTCTCGGTGCAGCCCGAGCTTGGCAGCAAGAATGGTTTCCCGATGATCGAGATCACCGCGAATGGCCGCACGCTCGTGTTGCCCGCGTTGATTTCCCCCGGCCAGGCCGACCACTCCATCGCCATCGCGGTTGGGTACGGCCGCACCACCATCGGCCACGTCGGCAAGGGCAGCGGCTTCAATGCCTATACCTTGCGCACATCGGAGAACACCGGTTTCATCACTGGCGTTTCCGTCAAGAAAGTGGCGGGCGGTTACAACCTCGCGATCACGCAGGAACACAACAGCATGGAAGGTCGCGGACTCGCGCGCGAAATCACGCTCGAGGACAACGCGAAGAATCCCGGCTGGGTCCAGCAGATTGGCGAGTCGTCGCACATGCCCGGCTACAAGGAAGGTTTCCCGGCCATCTATCAGGCCGATCAACCGAAGCTCGATGCCGCGATGCAGTGGGGCATGGTCATCGACCTGAACACCTGCGTCGGTTGCAACGCGTGCATGATCGCCTGCCAGGCCGAGAACAACATTCCCATCGTCGGCAAGGATCAGGTCATCAATGGCCGCGAAATGCACTGGATTCGCAACGACCGCTATTTCTCCGGCGAGATGGAAGATCCGCAAATGATCGTCCAGCCGGTGGCCTGCATGCAGTGCGAAAACGCCCCGTGCGAAACGGTTTGCCCGGTCAACGCCACGGTCCACAGCGACGATGGACTCAACGTCATGGCCTACAACCGCTGCATCGGCACGCGGTACTGCGCGAACAACTGCCCGTACAAGGTCCGCCGCTTCAATTTCTTCGGTTACAACGAGCGTCCGCTCGATCAATTGTACTGGGGGCCGCTCGCCAAGAAGGGCAGCGCCGAGACGATCAAGATGCAGAAGAATCCGAACGTCACCGTCCGGATGCGCGGTGTCATGGAGAAATGCACCTACTGCGTCCAGCGCATCGAGGAGGCGAAGATCAACCAGCTCCGCATCGCGAAGGACACGCCCAACACCATTGTGAAGGCCGATTCCTTCCAGAGCGCCTGCCAGCAGGTCTGCCCGGCGGAAGCGATTGTCTTCGGCGACATCAAGAACCCCGAGAGCAAGGTTTCCAAACTCAAGAACAACACCCGCAACTACGCGATGCTCGATTACCTCGGCATCAAGCCGCGCACGTCCTACCTCGGCCGCGTCCGCAATCCGAATCCGGCCATGCCGGGAGCGGAGAAGGTCGGCACCGCATCGCCCATCGAGCACGAGGGTGGGGGACATGACGAACACGGCGCGGCCCCGGCTCACGGTTCTGAACACGGAGAGAAGCACTAATGGCTACCAATTTCAGTCCTGAAGTCGAAGCCTACGCGAAGGCGGAAATGACCCGCCAGCCGCTTGTGCTGCACAAGCGCAACCTCGCGTGGGTGACGCAGAAAATTTGCGGTATCGTGGAAGAACCGACCCCCACATGGTGGTGGATCGCGTTCATGATCACCGCTTCGCTCTCGGTCCTCACTGTCGGCGGCGTGGCCTACCTTATCTCCACCGGCGTCGGTGTGTGGGGCTTGAACCATCCCGTCGGTTGGGCGTGGGATATTACCAATTTCGTGTTCTGGATCGGTATCGGTCACGCCGGTACGCTGATCTCCGCCATTCTCTACCTCACCCGCCAGAAATGGCGCACGGCGGTGAATCGCGCCTCGGAAGCGATGACCCTCTTTGCGGTCGTTTGCGCCGGTATTTTCCCCGGAGTGCACGTCGGTCGTATCTGGATGGTGTGGTTCCTCGCGCCCGTGCCGCAGGCGAACGCCATCTGGCCGAATTTCCGCAGCCCGCTCCTCTGGGACGTGTTCGCGGTATCGACCTACTTCACGGTGTCCGTCCTGTTCTGGTACGTCGGTCTCGTGCCCGATCTCGCCACGCTGCGCGATCGCGCCAAGACGAAAATCCGCAAGTGGATCTACGGTATCCTCTCCCTCGGCTGGCGCGGTGGCAATCGCCAATGGCGTCACTATGAAATGGCGTACCTGATTCTCGCCGGTATCTCCACGCCGCTCGTGCTCTCGGTGCACTCGGTCGTGTCGTTCGACTTCGCCACGTCGGTGATTCCCGGTTGGCACACCACCATCTTCCCGCCCTACTTCGTGGCCGGCGCCATCTTCGGCGGCTTCGCCATGGTGTTGACGATCCTGTTGCCGTTCCGCGCGATCTATCACCTCGAGGACATCGTCACGGTCAAGCACGTCGAAGTGATGTGCAAGATCATCCTCCTGACTGGCACCATTGTCGGTTACGCCTACCTGATGGAACTTTTCATCGCGTGGTATGGCGCGAACCCGAATGAACGCTACGCTTTCTATAATCGCGCGCTGGGACCGTACTGGTGGGCCTACTGGTTGATGATGTTCTGCAACGTCATTGCCCCGCAGCTCTTCTGGTTCAAGTCACTGCGTACCAATATTCTCATCGTCTGGGTTATCGTCCAATTCCCGAACTTGGGCATGTGGTTTGAGCGCTTCGTCATCATCGTGACGTCGATTCACCGCGACTACCTGCCCTCGAGCTGGGGCCTGTTCCACCCGTCCATCACGGACATCCTGACTTTTGTGGGAACGTTCGGAATCTTTCTGACGTTGTTCCTGCTGTTCGTCCGTTTCCTGCCCATGATCGCCATTGCCGAAGTCAAGGCGGTCCTGCCGGAAGCCGACCCCCATCATCACGCCGAAGAGGAGACGCATGTCCATTCTAGCCAAAAATAACGAGGGCCAGTCGGTCGAGATCTACGCCATCGGCGCGGAATTCTCGAGCGCGGCCGCCGTCTTTGAAGCCGCGCAGAAGGTGCGCGATCAGGGCTTCAAATGGTGGGACGTCTATTCCTCCTATCCGATTCACGGGATGGACGCCGCCATGGGCTTGGGCAAGTCGTGGGTCTCCGCCATCTCGCTGGCCGGTGCCGCCACCGGTTTGACCACCGCCGTGCTGCTGCAGACGATTCCCAGCGTGTTCATTTACCCGATGATCGTGCAGGGCAAACCCTACTTCAGCCTGCCCGCGTTCTTCCCGATCATGTTCGAGTTGACCGTGCTGTTCACCGCCTTCGCGACGGTCTTCGGCATGTTCACGATCAACTTGCTGCCGCGCCTGCATCACCCGATTTTCAACTGGGAACGGTTCTGCGACAAGGCGACGGACGACGGTTTCTTCATCGTCATCGAAGTGGCCGACCCGCGCTATTCCGAGACCGACACGCCGAAGCTGCTGGAGTCGCTCGGCGCGTCGAACATCACTTTAATTCCGAGAGACTAAACCATGCCCATGCGCTACTTCTTCCTCAGTCTGGCCCTGCTGGTGTTCGCGCTACTCGCGATCGCGGGCTTCCGTGGTTCGAAGACGGAGAATCGTCCGATCGAGATCTTCCCCGACATGGATCACCAGGCGAAGGTCAAGCCCCAGACCCCCAGCCAATTCTTTGCCAATGGCTCCGCCGCCCGCATGCCGATCGAAGGCACCGTGGCGAAGGGCATGCCCGCGCAAAACGAATACGTCAACACCGGCAAGATGGGCGACAAGTGGGGGGACGGCATCCCGATTGAAATGGACGAAGCCGCCATGCATCGCGGTCAGGAACGGTACACGATCAACTGCGCGATCTGTCACGGGCCGGTCGCTCTCGGCAACGGCATCGTGAAGCAGTACGGACTCTCCACGGTTGCGAATTTGCAGGACCCGCGCATCCGCTACATGGCGGACGGGGAAATCTTCAACACGATCACCCACGGCAAGGCGACGATGAACGCCTACGGCGCGAACGTTTCCATCGAGGATCGCTGGAAGATCATCGCCTACCTGCGCGCCTTGCAACGCAGCCAGAACACGGTGTTGGCGGAATTGCCCGAAACGTTACGAGCCAAATTTACCCCCGCAGCCAAATGAGCGACCATTCCCACACTTTCACCCCGCCTTCGCCCGAGCGTTTGACGCATGACCTCGACTTGGTCAGCAAGATCTCGCTGGTCGTCGGCGTGATCGCCCTGATCCTGTCCGCGGTGGGCGGTTACTGCGACCGCGTGCAGGCGCTGCACTCGTACCTGTTCGCGTTCCTCTATTTCTACACCATCATGGCGGGCGCGTTCTTCTGGACGATCCTCCATCATGCGGTGGATGCGAACTGGTCAGTCATCGTGCGCCGCCAGTTTGAAAACATCGCGAACCTGATGGGCGTGATGGCCATCGGTTTCATCCCGCTCTTTATCTTCCGCGAGGATATCTGGAAGTGGACGCAACCCTCCGAGCTCGCGCACAGCGTCTTGTTGCAGGAGAAGCACGGCTACCTGAACATGCCGTTCTTCATCGTGCGCCTGATCTTCTACTTTGGCTTCTTCACTGGCGCGGCCTACTTCTACCGCAAACTTTCGACCGCGCAGGACAGCGACGGGAGCATCGTTCATAGCTGGCGTTTGCGCTGGTGGTCGCCGCTCAGCATCATCGGTTTCGGATTGGCCATCACGTTCTCCGCGCTCGATTGGCTCATGGCGCTCGATTACCACTGGTACTCGACCATGTGGGGCGTCTACATCTTTGCCGGTTCCGCGCAAAGCAGCATGGCGACCTGCATCCTGATTGTTTTCCTGCTGCGCAAGGCCGGGTACCTGAAGCCGCTCTCGGGCGAGCACGCCCACATCATGGGCAAGCTCCTCTTTGCCTTCACGGTGTTCTGGGCCTACATCGCGTTCAGCCAGTACATGCTCATCTGGTACGCGAACATCCCCGAAGAAACGGTGTTCTTCATCAAGCGCAACAACGGTTCCTGGACCTACCTGAGTGTCTTCCTCGTCGCCGGTCACTTCATCTTCCCGTTCCTCTATCTGCTCACGCAGGCGGTGAAGAAGAGCTGGGCCTCGCTGAGTGTGATCGCGGTCTGGATTCTGTTCATGCACGGTGTCGATCATTTCTGGATCATCGCCCCGGTCGTCCGTCCCGATGGTTTTTCCATGCGCTGGACCGACTTCACCAGCTTCATCGGGCTGGCGGGCATCCTCGTTTACGTTTTCATCCGCATCCTCGGCTCGGCCGGATTATTCCCGGCGCGCGACCCGCGTCTGAACGATTGCATCAAGCTGACGAACTGATATGAGCGCTCCCACTTCCATCACTCCCAATATCCCCCCGCGCTTCGGCACGCTGAAATGGTATGTCTTCGGCCTGCTGATCTTCTTGCTCGGCGGCGTGGCGACGCTCGTGCTCAAGCGCCAGATGGGCGGCACGGACGCTTACGAACTGGAACGCGCGAAGAAGCGGGTCGAGGCGCGTCAGAAAATTGAGACGGAAGCGAAGGAACTCCTCACCAAGTCCGGCTGGGCCGATCAGGGGAAGGGGATTGTCCGCATTCCGCTCGAGGACGCCATGGCGCTCGAACTCGCCGCCTTGAAACAGCAGAAGCCCCGTCCCGCCGCCTATGCGGTCGGCGCCGCTGTCCCGGTTCCTGCCAGCGCGACGGCTGCTCCGGCTCCCGCGCCGAAAGCCGATGCTTCGAAACCGGCCACCCCGGCGGCTCCGGCTCCTGCAGCGAAAGGAACTCCCGCCGCCACGCCAGCCCCCGCGCCCGCTGCCACCCCGGCGGCGCAACCGACCACTCCCAAATAACATGCTGCTCGTCACCACAATCATATTCCTGATGATGGCCGCCTTTGGCGCGGCCGCAGTCGTGGCCCTGTGCTGGGCCGCGCGCACGGGACAGTTCAAGCACATGGAGACCAGTGCCCGGGTGATTTTTGACGCGAATGAGCCGGTCGGTGCGGTGACCGATTCATTCCCGCCTTCCCAGAAGAAAACGCCGAAAACCGCATCGAAAGAGAAACAATCATGAGCGACGCTTCCGCTCCCACTTTACTTCAATCGCTCTCGCCGGGACATCAACCCACGGTCGAGGAAAACCTCGAGCGCGGGGAGATCGATCAGTCCACGCGACTGCCGGTCCTGGCTTTCTTCACCACGTCCCTATTCTGGTTGCTGGTCGGCACCGTGTTCGCGATGATCTCGTCGTTCAAGCTCCACAGCCCCGAGTTCCTCGGCGATGTGAGCTGGCTGACCTTTGGCCGCGTGCGCCCGGCGCATCTCAATACCGTCATCTTCGGTTGGGCTTCGACCGTTGGCATCGGTGTCACCATCTGGTTGATGGCCCGCCTGTGCCGCACCCGCCTGCGTCACCCGCGCATGCTGCTCGCCGCTTGCGGTCTGTGGAATCTCGGTCTCGTCATCGGCACGCTCGGCATTCTCGGCGGCGACAGCACCAGCATCGAATGGCTCGAATTCCCCGGCTACTCCACACCGCTTTTGTTCTTGGGCTATGCGCTCGTCGGCATCTGGGGCGTCATCATGTTCCGCTTCCGCGCGCCGGGCCACGTTTACGTCTCGCAGTGGTATCTGATCGCCGCGCTGTTCTGGTTCCCGTGGCTGTACGGCTCCGTGCAGTTGCTCCTGATCGTGCATCCGGTGCAGGGCTCGATTCAGGCGATTGTGAACTGGTGGTTCGCGCACAACGTGCTCGGTCTCTGGTTCACACCCATGGGGCTCGCCGCCGCGTATTACTTTATTCCGAAGGTCATCGGCAAGCCGGTGCACAGCTATTACCTGTCCGCGCTCGGCTTCTGGTCGCTCGCCCTATTCTATAACTGGAACGGCGCGCACCACTTGATCGGCGGTCCGGTGCCCACGTGGGTGATCTCGGCCAGTATCGTGGCCAGCTTCATGATGTTCATCCCGGTCACCGTCGTGGCGATCAATCACCACATGACGATGCGCGGCAAGTTCCACCTGCTCGCGACCAGCCCGACCTTGCGCTTCATCGTTTTTGGCGCGATGTGCTACACGCTCGTGAGCTTCCAAGGCTGTCTGATGGCGTTCCGCTCCTACAGCAAGGTGTACCACTTCACGCAGCTCACCATCGCTCATGCGCACTTGGGCATGTACGCCTTCTTCACCATGGTCATGTTCGGTTCGATGTACTACATCGTGCCGCGACTGGTCGGTTGCGAATGGCGCTCCGCGACGTTGATCAAGCTCCACTTCTGGGCCTGCTTCTACGGCGTCATCCTGATGATGCTCACGCTGCACATTGGCGGTTTCGTCCAGGGTTTGGGACTCAATAATCCGAACACCTCGTTCGAGATGATCACCAAGAGCACGATTCCCTATCTCATCGGCCGGTCGCTCTCGGGCATCCTGCTGACCATCGCGCACTTTGTCTTTGCCTACCATTTCGTACTGATGTTGCTGCGCTTGGGCCGTCCGCAGGGTGAGGCGACGCTCTTCACCACTCCGGCCCTGCCTGCGGCCCACGACAAGACGGAGCCCGCCGCTTTATGAACCGACTGCCCACACTTTTTATCGGCATCCTCTTTACCTTCGCGTTTGCGTGGGTGGGGTTGGTCGTGCTGCCCTACGCCCAGATCGGGCGCCTCCAGCCGGAGGTCAATGCCGATACCGGCGACATCTTCCCGCCGACCCCGAGCGGTCTCGCGGACGCGGGGCAAAAGGTCTACGCCGCCAACGGTTGCGTCTATTGCCACAGCCAGCAGATTCGTCCCGAGGAATCCGGCTCCGACCTCGCCCGCGGCTGGGGTTCGCGCCGCACTGTGCCGCGCGACTACATCCGCCAGTCGAAAGTGTTCCTCGGCACGATGCGCACCGGCCCGGATCTTTCCGACGCGGGCTTCCGTTTCCCCGACGCGAAATGGCACCACCTGCATCTCTACAATCCGCGTTCGCTGAATGCGTATTCGATCATGCCGTCGTTCAAGTACCTCTACATCACCCGCAAGATCGTCGGCCAGAAATCCGAGGACGCGCTGGACCTGAAGGGCGACGACGCCCCGCCGCTCGGCTATGAAGTCGTCCCGTCCGAAGACGCCAAGGCCCTGGCCGCCTACCTCATCTCCCTCAACCGCCGTTATCCCCTGAAGGAAGCGCCTGAAAAATAAGCGAGCGATTACCACTCTCCATCCATGAGCACGGAATACCAACAGCCCACGCCTCCCGACCACTCGCATCTTCCCGAGAACGCCCCGAGTTCTCCGGATTATTCCGAGGACATCGACGTACGCCGGCTGCATTCGGCCATCATGCGCGAAAAAGAGGAGCCTCGCGACGGACGCGAGCCGGTGCCGCTTTGGCTCGTGGCGGGAATCGGCCTCATGGTATTCTGGTGCGGCGCGTATTTCATGACTTATAGCGGTGGCTTTAGCGGCATGTACTACGACACCGTCCCGCTCGGCGGACCCACCCCGTTTGTCTCCAAGGCCGATGGCAAGGGCGAAGCGGGCGCGGCCACCGGTGGTGCCGAAGGCGGCGCGGCCAAGGGCGACGATACGCTCAAGCTCGGCCAGCGCTTCTTCACGCAGACCTGCGTGTCCTGTCACCAGGCGACCGGTCTCGGTCAGGCGGGTGCGTACCCGCCGCTCGCCGGTTCGGAATATGTGACCGGCGATGAAAAACGTCTCGCGGCCATCGTGCTGCATGGCGTGCAGGGACCCATCACGGTCGCGGGCCAGCAATTCAACAGCCAGATGCAGGCGTGGGGCACCACGCTCAATGACAAGAAGATTGCCGCCATCCTGACCTATGTCCGTCAGGCGTGGGGCAACAAGGCGGGGCCGGTCTCTGCGGAAACCGTCGCCGAAGTGCGCAAGGCCACGGCGTCGAAGACGACCGCATGGACCGAAGCCGAGCTGAAGGCGTTCAAGTAGGACGTCGGCTCTTTTTTTCCGAACTCAACCACAAGATACGCTACTAACTGAAAACAGGACAGTTCTTGTCTTTGTAATATTAGAGAAAATGCGTAGAATACAAATTAGCTAATCACGCCCCATGGACGCCTCCACCGCTCTCGCTCACGACTCCCACGGCCCGGACACGCACGGTCATCACCCTCAAAGTTGGTTGCGCCAGCATGTCTTTTCCATCGACCACAAAGTCGTCGGCATGCAGTACCTCGTCACGGCGCTCGTGTTCCTGCTCATCGGCTTCAGCTTCATGCTCCTCATGCGCTGGCAGCTCGCCTATCCCGGCCAGTCGCTGAACTGGGAGCGCTTCAAGGGCAACATCTCCATCAGCGTCAGCAACGGTGTCGGCTCCGTCACCAGTGTGTTCACGGGCCGCGAGTTCAAACCGCAGCCGTTCCCGGCGGCGACTCCCTACGATCCCGCCAAGCCCGAGCCCACATTGCTTGGCAAACTCTTCGGCAAGGCGAGCATGCCCGGTGGCGTCATGGCTCCCGATTTCTACAATTCCCTCGGCGCGATGCACGGCACGATCATGGTCTTTTTGGCCATCGTGCCGTTGTTGACCGGGGCCTTTGGCAATTACGTCATGCCGCTGCAAGTCGGCGCGCCGGACATGTGTTTCCCGAAGCTCAACATGATGAGCTACTGGACCTACTTTGTCGGCGGCGTCATCATGCTCAGCAGTTTTTTCGTGCCGGGAGGCGCGGCGAAATCGGGCTGGACCTCCTATCCGCCGCTCTCGGTGGTGAATGATCAGTTGCCCAACTGGCCCTCGATTCTCTCCGGTCAGAGCGTTTGGATTCTCGGCATGGTGTTCCTCATCACCTCGTCGCTGCTCGGCTCGGTGAACATCATCTGCACCATCACGCAGCTCCGCGCGCGCGGCCTCAAATGGATGCGGTTGCCCTTCTTCGTCTGGTCGCAATTCGTCACCGCGTTTCTCCTCCTCCTCGCGTTTCCTCCGCTCGAATCCGCCGCCATCATGCAGCTCATGGACCGCGTGGCGGGCACGAGCTTCTTCATGCCGAGCGGCCTCGTGGTTGGTGGCAATATTGTTCACGTCAGCGGCGGCGGCACTCCGCTCCTCTGGCAGCATCTGTTCTGGTTCCTCGCCCATCCCGAAGTGTACGTCCTGATTCTCCCCGGTCTCGGCATCGTCTGCGAAGTCATCGCCAACAACACCCGCAAGCCCATCTGGGGGTACAAGTCGCTCGTCTTCGCCACCTTCTTCCTCGGCTTTGTTTCCTTCCTCGTCTGGGCGCACCACATGTACCTCACCGGCATGGGCACGGTCGTTAGTTCCTTCTTCCAGGCCACGACGATTATCATCTCCGTGCCATCGGTGATCATCCTCACCGCGCTCGTGATCTCTCTTTGGGGCGGCTCGATTCGATTCACCGTGCCGATGCTGTTCGCCACCGCGTTCCTGCCGATGTTCGGCATTGGCGGTTTGACCGGTATTCCGCTCGCCTTCAGCGCGACCGATCTTTACCTGCATGACACCTACTACGTGATCGGTCACTTCCACTACGTTGTCGCGCCCGGCACCATCTTCGCCATCTTTGCGGGCATCTACTTTTGGTATCCCAAAGCCACGGGGAGGATGATGAGTCCCTTCCTCGGGAAATTGCATTTCTGGCCGACCTTCATCCTGATGAATTGCATCTTCATGCCCATGTTCCTGCAAGGCATGGGCGGCATGCACCGCCGCTGGTACGACGGCGGTCAGAGCTGGGAACTCGCCAAGAACATCGTCCACTGGAATGAATTCATCGGCGTTGCCGCGTTCCTCCTCTTCCTCGCGCAAATTCCCTTCATCATCAATTTCTTTGGCAGCTTGAAGTGGGGTCCGAAAGCGACCGACAACCCGTGGGAATCGACCACGCTCGAGTGGTCCACGCCCACACCTCCCGGCCACGGCAACTTCCTCCACGAACCGGTCGTCGACAAGGGACCCTACGAGTACAGCGTTCCCGGCATGACCCGCGATTTCGCGATGCAGGACATCAACGACGGCAAGACCGATGCTGGCCCGCCCCCGCACGACATGGAGATTCCCTACACCGTGCACGCACGGCCCGACACGGGACTCTACAACGCCAAGCTCGGCATCTGGCTGTTCCTTGCTTCGGAAGTGATGCTCTTCGCGGGCGTCTTCTCCGCCTATGTGTTCCTCCGCCTCGGTGCGGACGTCTGGCCGCGGGGCTATCTGAATACCTGGATGGGCTTGTTCAACACCGTCGTCCTCATCAGCTCCAGCATCACCATGTTGATGTCGTGGGCCAGCTTGAAAATGCGTAACTTCCAGACCTCGCAACGCTGGCTGCTCGCCACCATCCTGCTGGGCATTCTCTTCCTCGGCGTGAAGGCGAACGAATACAACGACAAGTTCCATCACTACGGCGCTTTCATCAAGCAGGAGTCCTACTCCAAGTACAAGACCGCGCTCGAAGCCGAAGGCGCGCGCGTCACCTATCATCCCGAGACCAAACTGTACGAAGTGACCGGCCATCTCGAGAAATCGACTGCGGAGGAAATCGTCCTGCTGCCCGACCTGAAGCGGGGCGTTCCCACCGAAGCGAAGGAAGTCGACATCGCGCTCGCCGACGTCGAGCGTTGGGGTGCATTCTATCCGAAGTACAGCAGCTTCTTCGCGATCTACTTCACGCTCACCGGACTCCACGTGTTGCACCTGATCGGTGGCATCGTGGTCCTCGCCTACTTCTACTTCTTCGGCAGCCGCATCTACCGGCAGAACCCGGAGCATCAGGCGAACCGTCTTGAAGTGTGCGGCCTCTTCTGGCACTTCGTCGACCTCGTCTGGATCTTCCTCTTCCCCGTCCTTTACCTCCTGTAAATCTATGAGCGACCACTCCACGCCCAACCCGGAATCCGTCGATTCGCACGCGCCCTCCTTCACCCAACAGGAGTTCAACGATCACGTGCGCAACTATCTCGCGATCTTCGGATCGCTGTTGGTGCTCTCGCTTGTCTCCTTCGCGTTCTGGTATTTTCAGGTCGGGCTCGGGTGGCAGATCGTGCTCACGCTGCTGGTTGCCTCCGCGCAGGCGTTTCTCAACCTGCGCTATCTCATGCACCTCAAGGGGCAGGGTGGCACGATCAAATACTTCCTCATCATGACAGCCGTCTTTTCCGCCGTGCTCATGCTCATCTCGCTCCTCGCGCTCTTGAACCCCATTCCCGGCACGCATCACTGATATGTCCATCAAGTACGTTCACATGATTTTTGTTACCGCTGCGACACTGCTCGCCCTCGGCTTCGCCGCGTGGTGCTTTCTCTCGCCCGATTCCCCGCAGACCACGAGCTATCACGCCGCGGGCATCGGTGGCATTCTGGTGGCCATCGGCGCGGTTTTTTACGGCGTCTGGGTCTGGAAAAAACTCAAGCGTCTCCCTCTCGAATAAATCATGAAACCTGCGCTGCGCCTCTTGGGATGGACTGCTGGAATCGCGTGGATCACCACGCCTTCCGCGCAAGCCTGTGCCGTCTGCTTTGGCGCGCCCGGCAGCAATGTCAACGACGCCATGGCCATGGCGATTGGTTTTATGCTCCTGATTTTATTCGCGGTGCTCGGTCTCCTGATCGCCTTTTTCTTCTATCTGCGCCGCCGCGCGAGCGGCTCGCTGCCCGACTCCACGGATCACCCCCTTTAAAAACTCCACCCCTCCCGCCTTATGCTTATTGACTTCCTCGGCATCCAGAAAAACGCCTCCTTCAACGGTGTCGAAATTGACGGACTCCTCGAATTCTGCCACTGGTTCATGCTCATCCTCTTTGTCGGCTGGGGCTGTTTCTTCGTCTACACCCTCTGGCGTTTTCACCGCTCCCGCCAACCCAAGGCGGAGTATTTCGGCGTGCGCAATCACGTCTCTACTCACTTGGAATTTTCCGTCATCCTCATCGAAGGCATGCTCCTCCTCGGCTTCGCCATTCCGCTCTGGAGCGGTCGCGTGTATTCCCCGAAAGACGCCTCCGTCCACGTTCGCGGCATCGCGCAGCAATTCGGATGGAACTTTCATTACCCCGGCCCCGACGGCGTTTTTGGTCGTCGCGATCCCAAGCTCATCAGCTCGAATAATCCCATTGGCCTCGACCCCAACGATCCCGCTGGCAAGGACGACCTCGTTGCCTCCAACGAAATGCATACCCCGGTCGGTCAGACCATCGTCATCGATCTCACCTCCAAGGACGTGATCCATAACTACGCTCTGCCCAGCATGCGCGTCGCGCAGGATGCCATTCCCGGCACCATGGTGCCCGTCTGGTTCAAGCCGATGACCCCCGGCGAATACGAGATTGTCTGCGGTCAGCTCTGCGGCAGCGGCCACGGCCTCATGCGCGGCATGCTCGTTGTCGACTCGGCGGAAGACTACAAGGCGTGGCTCGACGAACGCGCCAAGCTCAAGGCCGGAGCCGCGTCGATTGAAAAGCCCAAGGCAGCTGTCGCGGCGGTGCGCTGATCAGTGGGGTTTGACCCATGCGGCGAGGGCGGTTCCCTTGATATTGAGGACGCCGGAATGTGTCTTGGCGAATTCGCTGACATAGGTGAAGACGTCCGGCCACATGTCCACGGTTGGATAGAAATCATGCCAGAGCAACAGGCCGCCCGGTCGTAGTTTGGAAAGTGCTTTTTCCGTGTCTGACTTCACGAAGTCATAGGCATGGCACGCGTCGACGAGAATCAGGTCGAACGTCGCCGGATATTCAGTTTCCGTCCAGTCGAGCTTCAGGGAATCCCGGAAAACCTGAGTCACTCGGCCTTCACTCGCTTTCAACTGGCGATAAGCGAGGCCGGTTTCCTTGTTGGAGAGCACCATGGTGAGTTCACCGGTCAAATCGTGGCCGAACATTTCGCGGCAGATATCGAGAGTCCAGATTTTGGCGTTCGTGTTTTCCACGAAGTAAGAGGTGGTCACGCCCCAATTGGTGCCAAATTCGAAAATCGTTTCCGGATTGAGTCGTGTGAGCAGGTCAATGAGCATGTCCTGATCCCGTTGGGGCATGGGGCCGCTGCTTACGCCCTCAGGGAGAGTAAAGCTCGTGGCGGAAGGCGAGCGAAGGGGCGCGTCCGAGTTTAATTGCTGCAGGAGTTCTCCCAAAGGATGACTTGGAACGGGGGGAGTCAGAGAACGGGAATAAACGCGGGCCTTGAGTCCGCTGTTACGGTAGACCCAACTGATAGGCGCCCAGTATCGCGACTGTTTGAGTTTTCTAAGCATAGAAATAGAGGGGAGTGAAGGTGTTAAACCCGAATCCACCCATCCTTGCCGAGTTTCGGCACGAGATCGAACTGATCCTGCTGGATGCAAAACTCGATGTCGCCGGTGCGCTTGGCCCGGATCAGATTCCGCCCATTGCGCGTCTCATAGAGCGACTCGGGAAACCGCCCCGCGACGGAGCGGTAAATCGACCGCGCCGGATGATCAATATCGAGCGCGTCCAGAATTGCCGAGGCGAGGGTGGCATCCTCCATCGCAAACGCGCGACCCGTTCCCGCGCACAAGAGCAGGGTCGGACGCTTCGCTTCGCGCAGGAACTTCACCACTGCAGCCAGATTCAGCCAGCAAGCCGTCACGACCGTATTCGCCTCCCGCACGGCCACAAGCGCCTGTGTGCCGTTGGTCGTGGTATGGAAAACGCGCTTTCCCTTGATCCGCTCCGGCGTGAAATCGCGCGGGCTGTTGCCGAGATCGAAACCGATGGGCGCTTCGCCGCCCCGCTCCCCCGCCAGCAGGACGTCCGGGTTCTTGGCCTTGAGTTCGAGTCCCTCTTCCACCGTCGCGATGGGAAAGAAAGCCTCCGCGCCATGGGCCAATCCGGTCGCGATGGTCGAGGTGGCGCGAAAGACGTCGATCACGACGGCGAGATGGTTGGACAGGTCGCGCTGGGGCAGTCGGCCAATGGCTTGCGGGGTGTAAATCACTTCAAATAAAGACATAATCGCTGCTTGATATAGCAAGAATCGGGCGCAGCCGAAAGCGGAAAGGCTCCCCGCCGGGCAGAATGCGAGATTTTTCGCACACGTAGCTCACGGTGCAAACCTAAGACAAACCGGTTCCGCGAATCTGTGCTTAAATACCCTCATGCGCCCCCTGTCTGAGTATCTCCAGTTATCCGGCTCAAAGCGGAAAGCCGACCGCACCCCCGTTTTGACCGCGCCGCACGAAATCAGGGACTTACAGAAAGTGGAGATGTTGGGAGCGGTTGGGAGTGGCGCTCCGATTTTTTGGCTCGGGGTACCCCGCCGGGGGCGGTTCCAAGACAAAACTATACAGCCGCAAAGTTTTTGCTAGAGTGACCGAATGTCTCATGATGCTACACCCAAAATGACCGATTTAGAGCGCCTGCGCCATTCCGCTGCGCACATCCTCGCCACGGCCATTACCAAGCTGTGGCCGGAAGCTCAACTCGCCGCCGGTCCTCCCGTGGAAAACGGCTTTTACTACGACATCGATCTCAAGCATCGCATCTCGCCGGAAGACTTCCCCAAGATCGAAGCCGAGATGAAGGCCGTCACCAAGGCCAACCAGACTTTCGAACGCCTCGTCGTCACCCGCCAGGAAGCGGTCAAGATGGGCCAGGCCGGACGCCTCGGCGCACAGCAGGATCGCCCCGAGCCGAGCCGTTACAAACTCGACATTCTCGAAGGCATTCCCGACGACGAACAGATCACGCTCTTCAAGAACGGCGAGTTCATCGACTTGTGCGTCGGACCTCACGTCATGCGCACCGGCAACGTTGGCGCGTTCAAGATCACCCACGTCTCCAGCTCCTATTACAAGGGCGACGAGAAGAATCCGCAGCTCCAGCGCATCTACGGCACCGCGTTCAAGAACAAGACCGAGATGGAAGCGCATTTCACGCTCCTCGAGGAAGCCAAGAAGCGCGATCACCGCAAGCTCGGCAAAGAACTTCAGCTCTTCCACATCGACGACGAAGTCGGGCAGGGGCTCGTCCTCTGGACCCCCAAGGGCGCGATCATCCGTCAGGAATTGCAGAATTTCATCAGCGAAGAACTGCGCAAGCAGGGCTACTCGCAGGTCTTCACCCCGCACATCGGCAAGCTCGGGCTCTACCGCACCAGCGGTCACTTCCCGTACTACAAGGAATCGCAGTATCCGCCCATCGTTGAGCGCGAGACCCTCGACCTGCTTGCGAAGGAAGGCTGCACCTGCTCCGAACTCACCAACCGCCTCGATGCGGGCGAAATCAACGGCTACATGCTCAAGCCGATGAACTGCCCACACCACATCAAGATCTTCGCCAGCCAGCCGCATTCGTATCGCGACCTGCCTGTGCGCCTCGCGGAATTCGGCACCGTCTACCGCTGGGAACAATCCGGCGAACTCGGCGGCATGACCCGCGTGCGCGGCTTTACCCAGGACGACGCCCACCTCTTCGTCACCGAGGATCAGGTCCCGGCGGAAGTGAAGGGCTGTCTGAGCCTCGTGAAGTTGATCTTCTCCAAGCTCAACATGACCGATTACCGCGTCCGCGTCGGCCTGCGCGATCCGGACAGCAACAAGTACACCGGCGACCCCGCCAATTGGGACAAGGCCGAACAAGCCTGTCGCGAAGCCGCCGCCAGCCTCGGCGTGCCCTTCAGCGAGGAAGCCGGCGAAGCCGCCTTCTACGGCCCCAAGATCGACTTCGTCGTGAAGGACGTCATCGGCCGCGAATGGCAGCTCGGCACCGTGCAGGTGGATTACAATCTCCCCATCCGATTCGACCTGAACTACGTCGGCTCCGATGGCAAACAGCACCGCCCCGTCATGATCCACCGCGCGCCCTTCGGCAGCATGGAACGGTTCATCGGCTGCCTGATCGAGCACTTCGCCGGGGCCTTCCCCGCGTGGCTCTCGCCCGAGCAGGTCCGCTTCCTGCCCGTCACCGAAGCGCAGAATGAGTACGCCCGCAAACTCCATGAGCAGTGCCTCGCGCACAACATCCGCTCGGTCCTCGATGACTCCCGCGAAAAACTCGGGGCAAAGATCCGGCTTGCGCAATTGGAAAAAGTACCCTATATGCTCATCATCGGTGAAAAAGAACTCAACAGCGACCATGTTTCCGTGCGTAGCAGAAAGTTAAACGACGAAGGCCCCAAACCCTGGGCTGAATTTTTCACCCGTCTCCAAGGCGAGATCAGCAGTCGGCTCGCCTAAACCGCCCAGGACGGACCAATCCCCAACAGGAGTGCAGTTATTCAACACTATATCCGCGTAAATCAGAAGATCAGAGCCCGTGAGGTCATGGTAATCGGACCCGATTCCAAACCCATGGGTGTGATGACCCTCAACGAAGCCCTCGCCAATGCCCGGCGGCTGGGTCACGATCTGGTCGAAATCTCCCCTAACGCGAATCCGCCGGTTTGTAAGATCCTGGATTACGGCAAGTACCGCTACGAACTCGCCAAGAAGGATCGCGAAGCCCGCAAGAACACCTTCGCCACCAAGGTCAAGGAACTCAAGTTCCACATCAACATCGATGAGCACGACTACGGGGTCAAGATGCGCCATGCCGAGCAATTCATGTTCAAGGGCATGAAGGTCAAGCTTTTGATGGTATTCCGCGGCCGCGAAATGATGCACCAGGACATCGGGGTGAACCTGATGAAACGCATCCGCGCCGACCTCATTCATATCGGAGCAGCCGATGCCGAACCGAAAATGATTGGCAAAAGCATCAATATGATGTTAACTCCGAACCCCGTTCAAAAGAGGGTCCGGAAATGGACCCGTGAGGATGAACCCGAACTCGCCGAAGAAGGCGACGAGGGCGATGAAGAATCCGATTCCTCCGAGGGCGCTCAAGCGTCCACGAACGGCAACTGAATATAACACGAGAAGAGTATAGCCATGCCGAGACCAATAGCACGTCGCAAGACGAAGAAAGCCGTCGCCAAGCGCTTTAAGATTACCGCCACAGGCAAAGTCATCACGTCCCAATCGGGCCGTCGTCACCTTTCCTCCAGCAAAAATCGCAAACGCATGCGTCACCTTGCCAAAAGCAAGCAAGTCGACGTCACTGACGTCTATCGCATTAAGTCGAACCTCCCGTTCGCTTAAGCACAACTGCCAGCCTGCCTTCAGCTACGAGCAGGCGGCCCAACAAAGCCGATCCAAAAACCAAAACAAAATGTTGTTTCAGACTGGTGCCGTTAGCTGACGGCTGAGTGCTGAAAACTGAAAGCCAAGTCCTATGCCACGCGCAACGAATGCCCCGGCCTCACGCGAACGCCGCAAACGGGTAGTCCAAAAAGCCAAAGGTTACCGCGGTCGCCGCAGTAAACTCTTCCGCTACGCCAAAGATGCGACCATGAAGGGCCAATACTGGTCCTACCGCGATCGCAAAGCTCGCAAGCGTAATTTCCGCAACCTCTGGGTTGTCCGTATCAATGCCGCCTGCCGCGCCCTTGATATCACCTACAGCCGCCTCATCGAAGCCCTCAAAAAGGCCAAGATTGAAGTCGACCGCAAGATATTGGCCGATATCGCCGTGAACGAGCCCAACGTCTTTGCTTCGATCGTTAACTCGATCAAATAAAGCCCGGAAATTGCAGTAGCGCGTGCGCGAAGTTGGCCGGGTCTCACGACCTCGTGCGGACTTCGCGCACTTGCTTTTTAGGGGGCAAGTCCGCAGATTCAACCAGAACGACTTTTTAGACGAAATTAAGGGAATTTACGAAATTAGGTAATCGACTCCAAACAGTTGACCGAATTTCGACAGCCGAAATCCCCTCTATCAAGAGGGGTGGCGCGGAGCGCCGGGGTGTGTGAAAACAATTTCGTAAATTCCGTTAATTTCGTCTAAAAATCTCCGTCAAAATTATGAAAGACCAGATTCTCACTCTTCAAGCCGAAGTTCTCGCCGCCATCGCCGCCGCTGCGGACGCCGCCGCGCTGGAGTCGGTTCGCATCGCCTATCTCGGCCGTAGCGGCAGCATTCCCGCCCTGCTGGAAAAGATGCGCGACGTTCCCAAGGAAGAGCGCCCCATCATCGGCAAACTGGTCAACGAATTCAAAACGACCGTCAATGAAGCGTTCGACTCCCGCAAGAACACGCTGCAGGATTCCGCCGACGAACAATCCGTCGACGCCACGCTCCCCGGTCGCACCCAGCCCTACGGCTCGCTTCACCCGGTGCAGCAAGTCATCGAGCGCTGCCTCGAAATCTTCCGCCGTCTCGGCTTCGCCATCAACGAAGGTCCCGAGGTCGAAAGCGAGTTCAACAACTTCGACGCGCTCAACACGCCGAAGGATCACCCCGCCCGCGCCGAGCAAGACACCTTCTACATTCTGGAAAACGCCCTCAAACCGCTCGGCGACAAAGAAGGCCGCCGCCTCCTGCGCACGCACACCTCTCCCGTGCAGATCCGCACGATGAAAACCTGGCAACCGCCGATCCGCATGGTCGCTCCCGGCCGTTGCTACCGTCGCGACGAAATCGACGCGACGCACTTGATGTCATTCTTCCAGATCGAAGGTCTCGCCATCGGCGAAGGCGTCACGCTTGCGGACCTCAAGGGCACGCTCGAATATTTCTTCCGCGAATTGCTCGGACAGGATTTGCAGTTCCGTTTCCGCCCGCATTTCTTCCCCTTCACCGAGCCCAGCTTTGAAGTCGATTGCGCCCGCGCGACCAAACCCGGCCAGCCGGTGAAATGGCTGGAAATCTGCGGTTGCGGCATGGTCGATCCCCAAGTGCTCCTCAATGTCGGTCTCGACCCCGAGAAGTACAGCGGCTGGGCCTTCGGCTTCGGCCCGGAACGCATCGCCATGCTCCGCCACGAAATTCCCGACCTGCGCACCTTCACCGAGAACGACGTGCGCTTCCTCCAGCAATTCAGCAAGATTGGTTGAGCCACGCCATGGACTACAAGAACACGATCCTCCTACCGAAAACCGATTTCCCGATGCGGGCCGAGTTGCCCAAGCGCGAACCGGCTTTTCTCGAACAATGGCAGAAGCAGGATCTCTACAATCAGATTCTCAAGGCGCGCGCCAACGGCCCGAAATTTCTCCTGCACGACGGCCCGCCCTTCGCCAACGGCGATGCCCACATCGGCCATGTGTTGAACATGACGCTCAAGGACATTGTCCTGAAGAGCAAAAACATGACCGGCTTTTATTCGCCGTTCATCCCCGGCTGGGATTGCCACGGTCTGCCCATCGAGCACAAGGTCACGAAAGAGCTCAACGAAAAGGGCGAGAAGACTGACGACGCGCTCGTGATCCGCCAGAAGAGCGAAGCGATGGCGCGCAAGTACATCGGCATTCAGCGCGAACAATTCCAGCGCCTCGGTGTGTTCGGCGAATGGGACAAACCCTACCTCACGCTCGACCCCGCCTACGAGGCGGAAGAACTCCGCAACTTTGCCAAGCTCGTCGACAAGGACCTTGTCTATCAAGGCATGCGCCCCGTCTCGTGGAGCTACGGCTGCCAGACCGCGCTTGCGGAAGCCGAAGTGGAATATCAATCCAAGACGGACCCCGCGATCTTCGTCAAGTTCCCGCTGACCGAGGCGAGTGCCGCGAAATTCCCCGGTGCGGGCAAGCTCTCGCTTCTCATCTGGACGACGACTCCCTGGACGCTCCCGGCCAATCTCGCGGTCGCCTTCTCGAAGGCGATTCCTTACGTCATCGTCGAGCACAACGGTGAGCGACTCGTTGTGGCGGCCACCACGCTTGCGGCCATCCCCGGTCTCGGCGCAGCGAAGGTCGTGACAGAAAACGTCGCTATCGAAGGGCTCGAATACCAGCATCCGTTCTTGGATCGCAAGGGCAAGGTCTATCCCGCCGATTTTGTCACTGCCGATACCGGCACCGGCATGGTTCACATCGCGCCCGGCCACGGTCAGGATGACTACATTCTCGGTCGCCAGGTTGGGCTCGATGTGCTTTCGCCTGTGGACGATTACGGTCGTCTCACGGCCGAATGTGGCATGCCCGAATGGGTCGGCCTCAACGTCTTCAAGGCGAACCCGCTCGTCATCGAGCATCTCGAAAAGACGGGCTACCTCGTCGCGAAGGAAGATTACACGCACGAGTACCCGCATTGCTGGCGCTCGAAAACGCCCATCGTTTTCCGCTCGGTGAAACAGTGGTTCATCAAGATGGACCGCATTCGGTTGGACGTGCTCACCGCCATCGACCGCGATGTGAACTGGATTCCCGATTGGGGCCGCAACCGCATTCACGGCACGGTGTCGAATCGTCCCGACTGGTGCATCTCGCGTCAGCGCACTTGGGGCGTGCCGATTCCCGTGTTCTACGCCGAGGGTGAGCAACCGCTCATCAGCAGCGCAGTTATCAATAAATTTGCCGACATCGTTGAGAAGGAAGGCACCAACGTCTGGTTCAGTTCCACGGCCGACGAACTCGCCGCGCGCCTCGGCCTGCCTGCGGGCCTGCGCAAGGGCAAGGACACGATCGACGTGTGGATCGATTCCGGTTCGAGCTGGACCTCCGTGCTGCTCAAGCGGCTCGAGTATTTTCCCGCCGACCTCTACCTCGAAGGCAGCGATCAACATCGCGGCTGGTTCAATTCTTCGCTTTGCCTCGCCGTCGCGGCGACGGGCAAGGCGCCGTACAAGAACGTGCTCACGCACGGCTTCATCGTCGACGAGACCGGAAAGAAATATTCCAAGTCGAGCGGTGCGACCGATCTCATCACGCTCGTCAACGACAGCGGCGCGGACGTGCTGCGCCTCTGGGTGGCCGGTCAGGATTATCGCGGGGATGTGCCGTTCTCGAAGAACATCTTTTCACGCGTGTCCGATGTCTATCGCGGCATTCGCAATACCCTGCGCATTCTCCTCGGCAACCTGCACGATTTCAATCCCGCTACGGACAGCGTGGCTCGCGAACAATGGACCGAGCTGGATCGCTATATCTACGCGCGTCTGCAGGAAGTCATCGAGAAAGTCTGTGATGGATATAAGACTTACGAGTTCCACCGTGTTTACCGCGAGATTAGCACCTTCTGTAATGTTGAGTTGTCCTCACTCTATGTCGACGTGTTGAAGGATCGCATGTATTGCAACGCGCAGAACGATTCCGCGCGCCGCGCCGCTCAGACGGTCATGCGTGCCACGGTCGAGGCTCTCGTGAAATTGCTCGCTCCGCTCACGCCCTACACCGCAGAAGAAACGTGGCAGTTCCTCGGTGAAAAGGAATCGGTCCATCTGCAGCTTTTCCCCGAAGCGCAGGTGGATTGTGAGTCAGGTGACTTCATGCTGCGTTGGGATGGATTACTCAAGCATCGCGAGGCTATAAACCAACAGCTTGAAGGTCTGAGAAGTCAGAAAGTTATTGGCAAAAGCCTTGAAGCTAAAATTGAACTGAGTCAATCAAGTTTTGAATCGAAAGACGAAACTTTGCTGACGGAGCTTTTAATTTCATCAGTCGTTACGGTGGGCGCAGGTCAGTATATTAAGGTTTCAAAGGCTCCAGGACAAAAATGCGTCCGCTGCTGGAAGTGCGACGAAGGTGACATCACTGACGCTGATGGTGGGCATCTCTGCCCCCGTTGTGCCAAGGTAGTGGGACTAATTCAATGATTAGGACGGCGCGATACAATCGCGCCCTACAGCAAGGCATCGGCAGCGAGGATATTTTGTAGGGCGCGATTGTATCGCGCCGTGAAAGCTGAGCCAATGTCTCGTCCTCCGAAGATTCCTAACCTGCTGCCTTTGGATCATGAGACGATCTATTTTCTCACGCTATGCGTTCAGTCTCGACGACCGGTCTTGAACAACATGGAGACATGGAACGCCTGTCTGGATGTTGCTTCCAAAATGGATCGGTGGCATGTGCTTGCTCTCATCTTGATGCCAGATCATCTGCATGCCTTGGTTTCGCCCTATGATAGAGATCTTTCCGTGAATGACTTCTCTCATTGGTTCAAGAAAGGGATGATTTCCAAATTGAAACCCACATGGAAATGGCAGCGAGGTAGTTTCGATCGTCTTTTAAGAACCGATGAATCTGCTGCTCAGAAATGGGAATATATGAGGTATAATCCTGTTCGAGCCGAACTCGTAAAGAGTGTAAACGAGTGGCCATATCAAAAGGGGTTATAATACGTCTTCATTGAATTCTGGCCAAGAGCCAGTACGTTGATGTCTCGTCTATGCCACCTCGCACTTCTCCTCGCAAAACGCAATACCTGAGCGCGCAATGGCGGCGCAAAATTTGGCGTGGACTCCTCGCCTTGGGCACGGCGGGATTGGTCGGTATCGGGATGGTCATCCTGATCTACTCCATTCGTGCTGCGGGGGTGGATTTGTCGGTGGTCGAGAAGATGCCGGAGGCGTCGCTCATCTTTGATTACAAGGGGCAGAATCTCGGCCGCTTCTTCGACGAGAACCGCATTCTCATGCCGCCCGGTCCGTTGCCAAAGCAATTAGTCGAAGCCGTGATTGCGACCGAGGATCAGCGTTTTTATTCACACAAGGGCATCGATCCGTTTGGTATTTTGCGGGCGATACTGATCAATTTTAGCGGCTCCGGCATTCGTCAGGGGGCCAGCACGATCACGCAGCAATTGGCGCGCAATTCGATCGGCCGTTTCGAGCGCACGTACGACCGCAAATTGCTGGAGGTGTTTCTCGCGCTGCGCATCGAGCGGCGTTTCAGCAAGGAACAGATTTTGCGCTCCTACCTGAACCGGATTTATTACGGACAGGGCATCTATGGCGCAGAGACGGCTGCGAGTGCGTTCTTCGGAAAGTCGGTGGGCGCTCTCGATCTCAGCGAGTCCGCTTTGCTTGCGGGCATGATCTCGGGACCGAATTCCTTTTCGCCGTGGAAGAATTACAACCTGGCGCTCGCCTCGCGGTCGCGCGCCTTGGCCCGCATGGCCAAGGAAGGTGTCATCACGGATGCGCAGCGCAAGCAGGCCGAGGCGCAACCGCTCTCGCTGCGGCCGCGCACGAGCTTTGCCGGGAGTTATTATCAGGACGAAATTCGAAAAATTCTCGAGCAATACATCGATGCCGATCAGTTGTCGCAAGGAGGCATGAAAATATTTTGCACGATTGATTACGGTTTGCAGGATACCGCCGAGCGAACCCTCACCCAATCGCTGGTCGAAGTGGAACAAGCTCCCGATTATCCCCGCCGTCGCAACAAGGCGGCCGTGGCGTTGCAGGGGGCGTTCTATGCGCTCGATCCGGGGTCGGGAGCCATTCGCGCGATGGTCGGTGGCCGCGATTATGCGACGAGTCCTTTCAATCGCGCGACGATGGCTCATCGGCAGGTGGGCTCCACGCTCAAGCCGCTGGTTTATGCGATCACCTTTGCGGAAAAAGGATTTTCCCCCGCGAGCTGGATCGAGAACACGCCTTTTGATCTCACCAAGGCGGACGGGGCCGATGCTGTGTCCGGAGGTTCACGCACTTTCCTGCGCGTGAACGATGCGATCGTCAAATCGGATAACTACGCGGCGGTTCGCGCGGGCAATCTGGTGGGGCCGGAACTTTTCGTTTACTACGCGCAGCAGGCAGGCATTCAGAGTGGTATTCCGCCATTTCCCTCCTCCTATATCGGAGCCTGCCAGTTGACGCTGGCGGAAATGACCGGACTCTACGCCATGTTCGCCAACGGCGGTGTCTGGAATAAGCCGTATCTGATTACCGAAGTGCAGGATGAAAATGGACAGGTCTTGTACCGCAATGAACCGGAGTCGCGCCGTGTGTTCTCGCCCGAGATTTCCTATCAAGTCACCGGTATTCTCCAGAACGCGGTGAATTACGGCACGGGCCAATCGTTGCGTTCCAAATTTAATTTCCAGCCACCTGCGGCGGGAAAGACCGGCACGACCAATGACTACCGCGATGCGTGGTTCATGGGCTACACCACGTCCCTCGTGGCGGGGGTATGGGTGGGATTGGATCAACCGGACACCACCATGACGGGGGGATACGGGGGCCGGCTTGCTTTGCCGATCTGGGCGCGGGTTTTCCTCGCAGCAAAAGATCACTATGAGATGAGCGAATTTACCAAACCGGAAACACTCGTGCAGAAGACGCTCGACGGCGGCTTGTTTACCGGCAAGCCGGATCAATCCGTTTATCTTTTGCCCGACCAGGAATGGCAACTGGACGCCAAGCCGGATCAAGGCAGCGAGCCCGGTCCCGGAGCGCCGGGTAAAAAACGGGGATTTTTTGAACGCCTTTTCGGTGACGATTAATCCCGAACTTGCGTTGATTGCTGTTTTGGCACAGCCTTGATGCCTCAATCCATGAACGCCGCTCCACTTTCCGTTTCGCTCGATTTGCATTGCGACCTCCTGTTTCAACCGGAACTCACCCGCATCGCCACCCGCATGCCCCTTTTCGGATGGGCGATTCGCGCGGACGGTGTTTTTTTTGTGCAGGCCACCTATCACGTGTTGGTATCCAGTACGGAGAAACTGGCGCTCGAACAGCGCGGCGACCTGTGGGATTCGGGACTCGTGAACTCTCCGCAATCTCTCAGCGTGCCTTATGCAGGCAAGCCGCTTGCGTGGGGACAGACGTGTTATTGGACGGTCCAGATTACCGACGCCACCGGAGCGGTGGGCGGTTGGGCGAAACCGCAACAGTTCACTCTGGCCGCGTCGGAGCCAGCGGAGCCGACAAGTGTTTATCCGCAGGAAGTGACGACCATTCTTCCCGCGACGGTGCAGTCGTTGGCGGATGCCAGTTGGTTGATTGATTTCGGTCGCGATGCGTTTGGCTGGCTGGAGTTGACCCTGGCCGAGCCATTGCCGGGTCGCGTGATTACACTTCGCGTGGGCGAAGCCTTGAAGGCGGGTCGCGTGGATATGGAGCCGGGCGGATCGATTCGTGCGGAGGAATTTTCGATTACGCTGGAAAAAGAGCGCACGCATTATCGCATCGAGATGAAACCGGGGCCGATCAATCTTCGCCCGGCAGCGATCAAAATCCCGGCCGAGTTCGGAGTGATCATGCCCTTTCGCTACGTCGAAATTTCCGGGTTGGCCGAAGCGGCTCCGACCGTCGTGCAGAAACGATTGCAATCCCATTTCGATGAAAAGGCCGCGTGCTTCCGCTCGTCCTCTCTCGACTTGGATGCGGTGTGGGAGTTGTGCCGGTACAGCATGCTGGCGACCTCGTTCGCGGGCTACTATGTGGATGGCGACCGCGAGCGTATTCCTTACGAAGCGGACGTGACGATTAACCAGCTCAGTCACTACGCGGTGGATCGGGAGTTTTCCCTGGCGCGGCGTTCGCATGAATACCTGCTGCACACGCCGACATGGCCAACGGAGTGGAAGCAACATTCGGTGATCATCGCCTGGCAGGATTACGAAGCGACGGGAGATGCGCGTTCTCTGGCGCGGAGTTATTCGGTTTTGCGGGATGAAAAAATGCATCTCAATTGCGCGCGACCGGATGGCCTGCTCGATACGCATGAGCTGCGGGACATCGTGGACTGGCCCTTGCCGGAGCGGGACAACTATGAGTTCGTGCCGGTCAATACCGTGGTCAATGCGTTCCATTACCGCACGTTGATCCTCATGGGACGCATTGCACGCGCGTTGGGCAAGGACTCGGACGCGGTGGATTGGGATGCCCGTGCGGTAACAGTGCTTCGCGTGTTCAATGAGAAGTTGTTTGATGGGACGCAAGGCTTGTACGTGGACGGCGAGGGGAGCGCGCATGTGTCGATTCATGCGAATCTTTTTGCGCTGGCGTTCGGGCTCGTGCCGGTGGAGCGCAAGGCGGCTGTGGTGGAGTATCTCAAGTCGCGCGGCATGGCGTGCTCGGTTTATCCGGCGCAATTTTTGTTGGAAGGTTTGTTTGAAGCGCGCGAAGCGGACTACGCGATCGGGTTGATGACCGGTCGCGATCTGCGCAGTTGGCACAACATGATGGCCAAGGGTGCGACAATCACCATGGAGGCATGGGACCAGACCTTTAAACCGAATCAGGATTGGAACCATGCGTGGGGTGCGGCCCCGGCGAATATCATCGCGCGGTATGTGCTCGGCGTGCGTCCGTTGGAACCGGGCTATGGCCGTATCGTGATCGATCCGCAGTTGGGGGCGCTGAGCGAGGCGGAAGGCATCGTGCCGACGATTCGAGGCCCTGTCTGGGTGCGAGCCTGGCGTGAGGCCAAGACGGGACAGATCCACCGGGAATTCAAGGTTCCGGGTAACGTTTCCGTTGGTTGATGAAATATAACTTATTGATAATAAGTATATTGAATTTCTAGTATTAATAATACGATTAATTAATATTAAGCGTATTATTTTATTGCGTCGGAACGTTACAGTGTCAATGTAGGGTTCATGGCGCAGACGCTTTCCAAGATCGCGGCGATTCAAAAAGAATTGCTCCATGCCTTGCGTGCGAATCACTGGAAAGTGGGCGACAAGCTTCCTGCCGATGGGGAGCTGGCGCAGCAGTTTGATTGCGGCCTCGGCACGATTGGCCGCGCGCTGGCCTTGCTGGCGCACGATGGTTGGGTGGAGCGCAAGACGCGCGTGGGGACGCGGGTGTTGCGGACGGGAACGGAGCAAGCAGGCGTGCAGATGGATGCGCTGGCTTTCGTTTACCCGAGCACGCAACACGAGGGGATCTGGAAAATGGCGAAGGGTTTTCAAAATGCCGCGAAACAAGCTGGGCGTCGCGTGGTGATGCTTTCGACCGGCAGCGATTACGCCAAGGAAGCGGAGTATATCGCGCGATTGTCGGAGTTCGATGTGCGCGGGGCGATGACGTGTCCGAATATTTCTTCGCCCGAGGAGCAGGTCCAATTTTCGCAATTGCTCGTGCAGTCGAAATTCCCAGTGGTCTTGGGTGGTACCAACTTTCCCGGACTGGGTTGCTCTGCGGCGACGATCGATCGCTTTCATGTGGGCTACACGATGACGCGCCACTTGCTGGCGCAGGGGCTGCGGCGGATTGGTTATTTTTCGAATCTCTCGTGGGTGGGTTCGCTGCACGATACGTATCAAGGGTATTGCTGGGCGCTGGACGAGGCGGGCATTCGCGAGCGGACGGAGTGGTCGACGCTGGAGCCAAGCGTGGTGATCGATTTCGACGAACCGGTGCGCGAGTCGATTGGCATGGGTCGGAATTTTCTCGCGCGCTATTCCGATCTCGAAGGCGTGGTGGCAGCGAGCGATTACCTCGCTTTGGGATTGATGGCGGCCGCGCAGGAGCGGGGATGGCGCGTACCGGAAGATTTGAAAATCACCGGTGCGGATGATTTTGTACTGAGCCTGCAAGCGGCGGTGCCGCTGACCACCTACCGAGTGCCCTATGAGGACGTTGGACGCCGCTGCTTTGCGCTGTTGCAGGAGCGGGTTTTGCGGGTGGAGTCGCCGGTGCAGGTGGAAACGTTGCGGGGCGAAATCGTCGTGCGCGCCAGCGCGTGAGGAGATTTTTTTATGATCGAAATTCAAACGGATAAACCTTCTTTTTTTCTGCACGCCGGAAATGTGACTTATGCCTTTGAGGTTAACTCTCAGGGTGACCTCACGCATCTGTACTGGGGTCCGCGTCTCGCGGCGCACGATCTCAGTCATCTCGGGCGGGTGCGTGGACGCGCCTTCAGTCCGAACCCGCACGGGTGCGACGACCAGTACACGCTCGACAGTCTGCCGCAGGAATATCCGGTCTACGGCACCTCCGATTTTCGTTCGCCTGCGGTGGAGGTATTCCAGCCGCGCGATGGATCGCGCATCGTGGAGTTGAAATATGCGGGGCATCGCGTCATTCCCGGCAAGCCCAAGCTGGAAGGATTGCCTGCCACGTTTGCGCTGGAACCGGGAGAGGCGGAATCTCTCGTGATCACTTTGCGCGATGCCAAGACGGGATTCGAAGTGGAATTGCTCTACACCGTATTCACGGCGCATCCGGTGATCACCCGTTCGGCGCGATTGGTGAATGGCGGCAGCGATCCGTTGCAGTTGCGCCGGGCGCTCTCGTGCAGCGTCGATTTCATTCCCGAGTACGCGAACTATTCGTTCCTGCACTTGTCCGGCGCGTGGACGCAGGAGCGCAATCTCTTCGCCGCGCCGTTGCGACCCGGCATGCAATCGGTCGAGAGCCGTCGCGGGGCGAGCAGTCACCAGCATAATCCTTTCGTCGCGTTGACCGAGCTCGGCACGAGTGAGGAACACGGGCGTGTCTACGGGATGAATCTTGTTTACAGCGGCAATTTTCTCGGTGCGGCGGAGGTCGATATTGACGGTCAACCTCGTTTGCAAATCGGCATTAACCCGTTTGATTTCGGTTGGCTGCTGAATCCCGGCGAAGTGTTTCAAACGCCCGAAGCGGTGCTGGTCTTTTCCGCGGAAGGACTGGGCGGCATGTCGCGTGCCTTGCATCGGTTTTACCGGCGGCATCTCTTGAGCGCGAGATGGGTGGATCAGCCGCGCCCCATCGTGATCAATAATTGGGAGGCGACCTACTTCAATTTCACGACGGACAAACTGTGCGCCATCGCGGAGCAGGCGGCCAAGGTGGGCGTGGAGATGCTTGTGGTCGATGACGGCTGGTTCGGGCATCGCACGGACGATAAATCGTCTCTGGGGGATTGGACGCCCGATCTGTCGCGCCTTCCGGGTGGCTTGGAAGAGCTGGGCCGTCGCGTGACGGCGCAGGGCTTGAAGCTCGGGCTGTGGTTCGAGCCGGAGATGATTTCCCCCGATAGCGATTTGTTCCGGCAGCATCCTGACTGGCGATTGCACGTGCCGGGACGGCCGGGCACGTTGGGCCGCGCGCAGCATGTGCTCGATTTTTCGCGACCGGAAGTGCGCGAGGAAATCTTTCGGCAGATGGCGGCGATCTTGCGGTCCGCGCCGATTACGTTTGTGAAGTGGGATATGAACCGGCACATGACGGAGATCGGGTCCGCGTTGTTGCCGCCGGAGCGGCAGATGGAAACCGCGCACCGGTACATGCTCGGTGTGTACGATCTGCTGGAGCGATTCACGCGAGAATTTCCCGAGATCCTGATCGAGGGCTGTTCCGGCGGCGGCGGGCGGTTCGATCCGGCGATGCTTTACTACACGCCGCAGATTTGGACGAGTGACAATTCGGACGCAATCTCGCGCTTGAAGATCCAGTACGGCACGAGTCTGCTCTATCCCTTCTCCACGCTCTCGGCGCATGTTTCCCACGTACCGAACAGCGCGGTCGGGCGCGTCACGCCCTTCACCACGCGCGGGCATGTGGCGTTGACCGGGGCGTTCGGTTACGAACTCGACCTGACCGAGTGCACTCCGGAGGAGCTCGATGAAATCCGTCGGCAGGTCGCGGCCTACAAGACGCATGCCAAGCTGTTGCTCGGGGGCGATCTCTACCGGCTGCGCAGTCCCTTCGACAGCAATGAATCGGCATGGATGGTCGTCTCGCCCGATCGGCGCGAAGCGCTTGTGACCTACGTGCTGGTGCTCTCCGATTGCAACACGGCAAACCGGAATTTGCCCTTGCGCGGACTCGACCCGGCGCGGCGTTATCGACTGAGCAGTACGGACCGGATTTACAGCGGCGAGTCGTTGCTCTACGGCGGCGTGGAACTGCCGATTCCGGATCGCGATTTCCGCAGTCACCAGTGGCATTTGGTGGCAGTGGAGTAAAAAAGAGCCGGGGTAGGGGAGAGTAAGTTTTCGCTGCACTTTTCCTTGTCGACCTCGACGGGCCATGCATAATGGCCGACAGCTTGACGAGCCCTGTTCTCCGGAACGAGGCTTGATCGGGCGAGCATAGCCGGCGTGGCGAAATGGCAGACGCGACAGACTCAAAATCTGTTATACGCAAGTATGTGTGGGTTCAAGTCCCTCCGCCGGCACTCTCACTTTGAGTCCTTTCCAGCCAGACACTTTTTCGTAGCGGAACGACTTCCCCCACTTTTTTATGAGCCATCAAGCGGACCCCAATCGTTACCAGAACATGACCTATGCGCGCTGCGGGCGCAGCGGGTTGAAACTGCCGCGCATCTCGCTGGGGCTGTGGCATAATTTCGGGTACGTGGACAACTACGCGGTGGGGCGTCACATCGTGCTGCGGGCCTTCGATCTGGGCGTCACCCACTTCGACTTGGCGAACAATTACGGGCCGCCCCCCGGCTCGGCGGAGACGAACTTCGGTTGCATGTTGCGTCAGGATCTGGCCGCGTACCGCGACGAGTTGATCGTTTCGACCAAGGCGGGCTACGACATGTGGCCGGGGCCGTACGGCGAATGGGGTTCGCGGAAGTATTTGCTGGCGAGCCTGGACCAGAGCTTGAAGCGCCTGGGCTTGGACTACGTGGACATTTTCTATTCGCACCGCTTTGATCCCGAGACGCCGCTGGAGGAAACGATGGGGGCGCTCGATCACGCCGTGCGCAGCGGCAAGGCGTTGTACGCGGGCATCTCGTCGTATCGACCGGAGCAGACGCGGCAGGCGGCGGCGATTTTGAAGAAGCTCGGGACGCCGTGTGTGATTCATCAGCCGTCCTACAACATGCTGGATCGCTGGATCGAGGACGGCCTGACGACGGTGCTGCGGGAAGAGGGGATCGGGAGCATTGTGTTTTGTCCGCTCGCGCAGGGGCAACTGACGAATCGTTATTTGAAGGATATCCCGAAGGATTCGCGCGCGGCGCGGGAGCATTTCCTGAAACCGTCGGCGGTGCAGAAGCAGTTGCCGAAGATCCAGAAGCTGGATGCATTGGCGCAACAGCGGGGCCAAACCCTGGCGCAAATGGCGCTGGCGTGGGTGCTGCGGTTGCCGGAGGTGACGTCGGCCCTGATCGGGGCGAGCAGCGTGGCGCAGTTGGAGGATAATGTGAAGGCGCTGGAGAAGCTGGAGTTCACCGCCGCCGAGCTGACCCAGATCGAGACGATTCTGGCAGCGGCAGCGTGACGCTGCACCCGGTAACGCTTCGCCACAGGTGGGGGTGGTAGAAAAAAAGAGCGTCGACAAAGCGCTACAAGAATCGACCGACTCTGTTGGGTGTCGCCTGGGGTGTAGTCGGGAAGTTCCCCATTTCAGGTTTGAGATTTCAACAGGGCAGACGCTGGGCATGCCACGAGTTATAGCACAGAAACGCGGAGGACGTTTGCGTTAGGTTGGCTACGTTTGCTAGGTGTGCGACATTTTTGCGCTATGGCGGCAAAAAGTACGGAGTCTGCGTTGTAGGGCGGTTCTGTGAACCGCCGATTGGCAGCGAAGCTGCCAGCTAAAGCCTGAATGCGAATTCCCCACTCATGGCCCCTGCGGGGCCAGCGGCGGTTCACAGAACCGCCCTACAGTTCGGATGCATTCTTCCGGGGTTGATTGCCCTGCCGCCGCAGCGGTCGCGGTTGCACCGGGGATTTCTCGCGGAGCTCGCCAAGACGCCAAGGGGAGGGGACAAAGAAAATCCCCTCGACGCCGCAGCGAGGAGGGGATTTTGGTTTTGGAGAGAGAGGAAAGAGTTTAGCGGCGGCGCAGGGAGCGGCGCATCGCGATTCCGGCGAGGCCCATGCCGAGCAACAACAGCGAGGTCGGTTCCGGTACGGCGGAGAGGTCGTTGAAGGTGAAGGAGACGGTCTGGCCGCTACCATACACAGTCAATTTCCAAGATTGTAAATGCAGAGCATTGAATGTGCCTCCGGAAGATAAGTCATTGGACAATGATTGGCCGATGGTTGCTCCTCCTATAAACGAGGACCATGTAAAGTCAGCATATGCGGCGTACGTGCTGGTGTCATACAAATATATGCGAAAGTGATCTACTGATGGGGTGACGCTATCAAGTGATCCAGTTAGTGTTAGTAGTGATTGACCTAGGATATTGGCTTCGGAGGGTAGAGTACTAAAGATGGCCGGGGCTGCATTATCGGAAGCATTAATTACACTGACGTTAGTTAACGTGGAAGTATACGACCAGACACCAAGATCATTTGTAAATGGCCTGGTGTCGCCTGTTCCAAATCCTGTAATGGTCACTGCATTGGCAAATGCAGTGCTTAGAATAAAACTTAGGATCAATGTGAGTGTTTTCATTTGGCTATCAGTTGAAAGAGTAGGGAAGGTCTTGAGTTAAAAATACGACGCCTGATGCAGATCCCTGTTTGGTGACGATGATACTTGATCCTGCTTCTATCACTACGTTGTCGCTAATTTTCGAAGGGGCGATACTCATCCAATTCGTGCCATTGTGGTAATAAGAGTTCCATCCGCTCTCTTGAGTATAGATTTTAATCTGATCTGCATTTTTTGCTGTAGCAGGAGTACCTGTCACCCAACCTGGGGTGTTTTGAATTCCGCTCGTTGCTAACGTTGTATTGGTTGGCCACGTGGAACCAATGTAAGTAACGCCACCTTTATTGATGGCAATATTCGAGTGAGTGTTAGGAACTCGTCCAAAGAGAGTGAGGGCAATTGGGGTATTGCCAATGCGACTGTACATGATTCCTTGATCGGAACGCAGTATTACATTATTTGCAGCCGTGACAGGAGCTGTTTGAGTCCACATACCCAGATCCGTATTATAGAAATAGGACAACCACCCTGCACTCGCCGAAAAAACCTTAACCGTATCAGCGGTCTTGTGGGTGCTTCCGCCCTTTACTCCCGTCGTCGCGGGCGTTCCAAAAAGGCTAAGCAGCGTATCGACAGGAAAGACTTCATAGGTATCCGTACCGGCGACGATACCGAGTGTGGTGAGATCGGTTCCTTGATTATCGACCGTAGCCATGGTGGCGGTATTGGCTGTGGCGCTGGAAATCACCAGAACGCGACCGGTGGCGGCACCACTTGTGATTTTAACGGCGAACGGATTGGCTGCGGCGGAAAAGGCCCCGGCGGTCCATCCGGCGTTGGTATTGGAAATGGCGTTGGCTGTGACGCCAGTAATGACTCCTGTGAGTTGGCCACTTCCTTGTAAGGCTTTGTGGAGCGGCAATGAAATCGTGGAAAGTGTATAGGAGGTTCCCGTACCCGCTGCGATATTGAGCGTGATGTAACCCTCAGGGGCCGTGGCGACGCTGGTTTCGGCGTGGGTGAGGGAGGGCAGGTAGAGGCTGCCGATAGCGAGGACGCCGGTGAGGAAGGTTTTGGTGATTAAATGTGAGAACTTTTTCCCGGTCGTTTTCATAGTTTTGTCCCTGTGATTCTCAGTCTAATAAACCGCTTTGTGGCAGATCTCGTTTTTTAAGTCTACTTGCCGAAGGATAGTTTGTAATCGATGGGGGGCAGTGTTGTCGAGATTATTGAGCTGATTAGCTACGTTAAACAGCCTGAAAGATTTCCAGTTTGCCGCATGAATCGTTGTCATTGCTAGGAGATGCGTCAGATTTAAGGCGGCTTGGGGCTGGGGAGAAGGGTAAAGCGAGTGAGGATTAGTGAGCGGTGGTTTGGATTTGATGAGTAGGTTTGCTACTGATTGGCTAGGGCGATCGGGAACGGGTCGAATCGGTGGGGTTGGGGGATCAACAGGGGGAGGTCGGATGGCCCATCAGCTTGAGGCGATAGTGCCAAGTATCGGGCGGGGTGAAAAGCCATTCGTGAGTGAACTTTATTGAACCTATTAAAGGGCGGGAGGTCTTCAAAGGGGCGATTTCTCGCGGAGTTCGCCAAGAGCGCCAAGGTAGGGAAAGAAGAGGGGGGCGGCGGGGGAGGGTTTGAAAGGTGGAAGTCTTCGTTGCCGAAAGTCCCTGTCTTTGAGCTTGCGCCCGGCGCAGCCAGCGGCAGCGGCTACAACCGGAGTTCTGTCGGGGGAGCAGAATTTCTCGCGCTAGCGTTGTAGGGCGGCTCGGTGAGCCGCCGATTGGCAGCGAAGCTGCCACATGGAATTCCGAATGCCTACTCTCCACCCTTTGGCACCTGCGGTGCCAGCGGCGGTTCACCGAACCGCCCTACAGTTCGAATCCATGGGACTGCGTTCATTCCCCGGAGGATATCCTGCAACCTGACTGTGTCCCTGTCTTTGAGCTTGTGCCCGCCGCAGCCAGCGGCAGCGGCTACAACCGGAGTTCCGTCGGGGAGCAGAATTTCTCGCGGAGTTCGCCAAGAACGCCAAGGTAAGGAAGAAGGGGAGGCAACGGGGCAAACGAATTAAAAGGTTGCGCGTTTTGGGCAGGAAGCATAAATGAATGCCAGATGTTAGAGATACGCGAGGCGACGTTGCGGTTGGGCGATGCGGGAGCCAGTGTTCCGATCTTGCAGGGCGTTTCGCTTCATTTTCCCCGGCCGCATTTCGCGGCCATCGTGGGGCCGTCGGGTTGCGGCAAGAGTACGTTGCTCAAGGTTATCGCGGGATTATTCGATCCGCAGGTGGGGACGATTCACTGGGACGGACGCAATCTGGCGACGGAAGGGGATATTCCCCCGGCGGAGCTCGGCTATGTGCCGCAGTTCAGCATCGTGCATGAGTCGCTCACGATTGCGGAGTCGATGGATTACGCGTTGCGCTTGCGGTTGAGCGGTCTTTCCCACGGGGAGCGCACGGAGCGGGCGCAGCAGATTCTGGAAGTGGTGGGGTTGTTTGAAATTCGCGACCGTCCGGCGTCGCAGCTTTCGGGTGGTCAACGCCGCCGCCTCGCGCTGGCGTTGGAGGTGGTGACGCGGCCGTCGTTGTTGTTGTGCGATGAGGTGACGTCGGGGCTCGATCCGAAGTCGGAGGATGAGATCGTGCAGTTGCTGCATCAGTTGTCGCGCGACGGGAGCCGGTTGGTGTTGAGCGTGACGCACAGTCTGCGCCATTTGCGACTCTACGATTCGGTGACGGTGCTGCGCGAGGGGAGCGTGTTGTACTCGGGTCCGGCGGAGAATCTGCTGGAGTATTTCAACGTGAGTACGCCGGAGGATCTCTTTCCGCAACTGGAGTCGAAGGAGACGGTGGCGTGGAGCGAACGCTGGGCGATTTACCAGGAGAATTTCGCGCTGCCGCTTTTGCCGGGAATGGCGGAGGCGGACCGCGATGACGAGGACGACGAGGAGGATTTCCCGGAGGAAGCGGCGGCGGTGAAGCCGGAGCTGGCGGCCGTGCCGGAGGATCAGACGCCGGGATTGCTGGCGCAGTTTTTCATTTTGCTGGGGCGTCGCTGGCGGTTGTTTTTTCGGGAGAAGAATCAGGTGTTGCTGCAACTGGCGCTGCTGTTTCTTTTTCCCGCGCTGGTGGTGCCGTTCGCATTGAACGGGCTGCCGCAGATCCAGAATCTGAGCTTGAGCGCGGATGGCAATATCGTGGCGCAGTTGAAGGAGTCGGTCTCGTTCACGGCGCAGTCGAGCCGGGTGGGGAGCCTGGTCTCGGGCCTGATCATGTTTCAGGTGGTGTTGATGACGTTGATGGGGTCGAACAACGGGGCGCGGGAAATCGTGGCGGAGCGGTTGTTGTTCGAGAAGGAGAAGTTGGCGGGGCTGAATCCGCTGAGTTACCTGATCAGCAAGATCTTTTTCCTCGGGGTGCTGGTGCTGGCGCAGTCGTTCTGGATGACGATTTTCGTGAAGTTGATTGTGCGGTTCCCGGGCGATCTGGCCCCGCAGGCGGCGATGCTTTTCCTGGCGAACGCGGCGTTGACCTGCCTGTGCCTGGGGGTGTCGAGCTGGAGCCGGACGACGGAGCAGTCGTCGCTGATCTCGGTTTATTTCGTGGGGTTCCAATTGCCGCTGTCGGGCGCGGTGCTGGCGTTGCCGGATTGGCTGGGGGTGATGACGCGGCCGTTCATTTCGGCGTATTGGAGCTGGTCGGGCTTTCTGGAGACGATGCGGGATACGCGTTTTTATGATTTGGTGAAGATCATCACGGAGACGCCGCTGGCGAGCTATCCGGCGTGTTTCTGGGTGCTGGGGTGTCAGGCGTTGGTGGGGCTGATCATCGCGTATTTCGGTTGCGTTCGGGCCCAATGGGACTAGGTGGGGGCGCTGCCCCCAAACCCCTGCTCAAGGGGTTGAGCCCATTAAGCACGTGATTGGGAGCTGACGATATGGAGTGCGGCGGCTTGCCGCCGCTTTGCCTTGCGGTTCTCGATTCACTACCTTGATAGCGGCAAGCCGCTATACGGCAAAGCGGGAGCAAGCTCCCGCACTCCATATCGTCCATTGTAATCGCGAAATCTGTTTCGTGTTGCTGGCTCTATTTACAGTTTGCCTCGTTGTGAGGCCATTGCTATCAATGTGCATCCATGTCACGTCGTGCCAGCTCCAAGGTTAGCTTGTTGAAGATTGTCGCCGCGCTTTTGCTTCTGATTTTGGCATTGGGTGGCGGCTACTATCTGATTCGCAATCTGAACGATCCCTATCGCACGCTGCATCCGCTGGACGTGGCCGCGTATTACGAGAATGGCAACAGCCTGCGGGGGAATGTTTACAAGGTGGATGGCAAGGTGCTGAACCTGCTGGCGTGGTCGCCGGGCAAGGGACGGCTCTTTTCGATCGAGGTGGAGGCGCGGTCGGGGGCCTCGCCACTGGGCGTGATTGTGCCGGTGGATTTCAACCAGGTGAATTTGCAGAAGGGGCAGAACTTCGCGTTCAAAATCGAAGTCGGCCAGGATGGGCTTTTAACCGTGAAAGATCTCCAGAAAAAATGAGCACGCGCGCGTTGTCCTTTTCTTTGCTTCTCGCTTTCGTGTGCAGCGCGGGTGTGGCGTGGGCGCAGACGGCGGATTCCGTCAGCGGTGGCGGCGGAGCGGCTCCCGCATCGAGCGCGCCGGCTTCCTCGGGGGCGTCTTCCGGCGGCTCCTCGTCGAAGGGCGGGATGCTGGGCAATGACATGCCGTTTTTTGATCCGGGCAATGAGGTGCTGAGCTGGGACGGCAAGAAGTGGAACGTGAATGATAATCGCATTTTCCGCGCGCGGTTCGAAAAATACCTGAACGCCGAGGAGGAAACGGCGGCGGACGATGAGGCGTATCGAAAGGCGTTGCAGGACATCATGGAGAAAATCACGCCGGGACCGAAGATCGATCTCGACGAGGCGTGGAGTCTTTTGCCGAAGGCGTCGAAGTATCGCATCGATGCGAACCTGTGCGATTCGCTGGCCAACGCGGTCTACACCGTGTGGCTTTCCAAGCGCGAGATCAATCGCCTGGGCAAGGCAAATGAATCGCTCGAAAAAGAGCGTGAAACTCTCGAGCGGAACTCTCTGATGTCCGTGGAGGATCTGGACACCCGGAAGGGACCGAGTAAGTCATGGTCGAGCGAAGCGGCGGCGCAGTGGGCGAAGGAAAATGAGATGAAGCGCGACATGCGCATGCAGCCGTACATCAAGCGGCTGGCGGAAGTGGAAGTGATGTCGAAGGCGAATATGCTCAAGAAGGATGCCTCCGAGTTGCAGGCCAAGGTGGAATTTCAGGCGCTGATCGTGCAGTTCTTTTTTCAACGCCGCTTCCAGCATGTGGTGATCGGGAGCCGGTTTTACCGCACACTCTTCGGCGACGGCGACACGCAGTTGAAGTTGCAGGGCGATGCGAAGAAATTGCTGACAGATTCCTCCGGATTGCCGCCCACTCTGAGCGTCCTCGACAGTCTCGCCAACGAGGCGATGCGCGACGTGCAGGAGGGGATCGAGGCGTATAATTTTCTCCTGACGAAAAATGAATTGAGCAGCGCGACGCAGCGGCTGGCGGAGGCCTTCGCGGTGGGCGAATATGTCCCCGCTGTGCGCACGCTCCCGCGGGAGAAGAAACGCCGCGCGCTGGAGTTCACGCAGAAGACGAATCAACTCGTCGCGGCGATCGAGGTGAAGGATTACGCGCGCGCGGAAAAGATCGTCAAGGAACTCGATCAGACCGCGAAGGACTTCGATAATTCCAAGCCGATGGCGGCCATCGAAACGGCGAAGACGGTGAGCGCGTTGCATCTGGCCAAGGCCCGAAACGCGGCGGCGAGTGGGGAGCGGACGGTGCTGGAAAACGAACTCAAGGCGGCGATGGAAATCTGGCCGCGCAACCCGGCGCTGGGTGAAGTCTCCGGCGCGATCTTCAGCCAGGCGGATGTGCAACAGCAAGCCTTGTCCGACTTGGATCGCCTGCTCAGCCAGAAGAATTACCGGCAGATCTTTGACGACAAGGTGAAGTTCATTGCCGCGACGGCGCTCTTCCCGGAGAAGCAGGAAAAGCTTCGGCTCGTGCTCGACAAGATGCAGACGATCGAGGGCGCCATCATCCGCGCCAACGAAGTGGCCAAGCGTGGTGACGCGTACGGCGCTTGGGAAAGCGTGGAGCAGGTTTTCGCGGCGAATCCGGAGGACATCAAACTCAATCAGCTCCGGGCGGACCTCACCACGCAGGCGGCCGAGTTTGTGCGCAGTCTCACCACCGCGCGGGATTTGGAATCGAAGAAGCAGACCGGCTCTGCACTGGCGTGGTATTTGAAGGCGCAGCAGATCTATCCGCCGAGCGATTTCGCCCGCGAAGGCATCGCGCGCGTGGTGAAGCAGATTTTGCCCGATTCGTAACCAGCGTGACGCTGGACCCAGTAACGGCAGGGTTGCGAGTGCCTTGCTGTAGGGTGCAATTGTATCGCGCCCTACAAAAAGACATTCTGCTCGCACAACCCATCACATCACGAGACATACTCCACTAGGTCGCGTCCGTCGCCTGCCGCCGCTGACGGAAAAAGGCGCGGATGGCTTTTTCCTCGAAGGATTCGAAATCTTTTACGCTGTGGATGATGCCGAATCCACGCTCTACGAGTCGTTGCGGAGCGTCGGCCAGACCGCGATACACAACGCCGAATGGGTCGCCATCATCATTGAGGTCGCCGGGTTGTCCGCCGAATGCGGCGACGGTCAGAGTCATAACGACATCCTCGCTGCAGCTCGTTTCATTCCACAGCAGGAGATCGGAAAACGCGCCTTGCTGATGCAGGGTCTGGAGCATTTCCTGGCGAATGGCGTAACCGCCACCCTGACAGTGCTGGCCTAAAATCAGCCCGTTCTTCAGTGACTTCAGGATTAATTCGCGTCGTATGCGGTCACGGCGGCGCAGAATACATTGAAGGCGCAACCACGGAGATTCGAGCAATCGCCAGAGTGTAAAGACTCGGAGATGTTTGCGCAGGGCGGGAGCTGTGGGAAAGTCCTCCGGAAGGTCATGGACGCGAACGGGGCTTTTGCGAAAGCATCCCCACATGGCGATCTCCGGATGGCGCAGAAAGGAGTCTTGAATGCGGTCTGCAAACGGAGCGATAACGAGTGAATCGGTGTCGAGTTTGATGGCGAAATCAACGTTTGTGAGGGTGGCAGCGCAGGAAAAGCCCGTGAGGATGCCCGAGGAGAGTCCTCCCTGAATGCCGTCGCCGCGGCCTTGTCTGGGATTGGGGAGAATGATGGTTTCCCCTCCTTTTAATGGCGGTAGCGCGTGGGAAAGATCGCGGGAGGGCACGGCGTCCTCGATAACGATGAGGGCTTGGACCGCGCGGGGCTCATAACGGTTCAGGCTTTCGATCAAATCCTGTGCGCGTGGAATTTCAGCTTCGCCGGGGCCAATGCTGAGTACGACGGCGAATTTTATCTCTGACATGCCGAGACCTTATTCGGCGCGGGGAGTGAAGTGGGACACCTTGGCCAATTCTTCCCAGAGCTTGTGTTCCTTGTCGCTGATGTGGGGCGGCATTTCGATTTGCGCGATGGCGTAGAGATCGCCTCGGCCGCCGTCCTTGATGGGGAGTCCTTGGCCGCGCAGGCGCAGCTTTTGCCCGGCCTGGGTGCTGGCGGGAATTTTCAGCGAGACGTGACCTTCGAGCGTGGGGATTTGCACGTGACTGCCGAGGGCGGCTTCCCACGGGGCGAGGGGCAGGTCGTAGTAAAGGTGGCTGCCTTCGACGCGAAATTCCGGGTGACGTTCGAGGCGCACGCGCAGATAGAGATCGCCCGGTTTGCCGCCGGACGGACTTTTTTCGCCCTGACCCGCCATGCGGATCATCTGGCCTTCGTGCACTCCGGCGGGAACCTTGACCTGATAGACTTCCTCGCGCGGCGGACGGCCCGGAGCGGTGGAGCGGCGAACGGTGATCTGGCGCACGGAACCGCGGAGGGCTTCCTCGAGGCTGACGAGAATTTCCGCCTGCAGATCCTTGCCTTGGCGCGGAGCGGCGCTGCGGCGCGTGGTTCGCGGGCCGAAATTCGCATCGTCGCCGTAACCGCCGCCCATGGAGCCGAACATCGCTTCAAAGAAATCGCTGAAGCCGGTGCCGCCGAATTCAAAGCTTTCTTCGCCGTCGCTCGAACGCCAGGTGTAGCCGCCGGGTTGACCGCCACCGGCACGGCGGTAACCGCCGCCATTGAAGCCGCCGGGACCACCTGCGCCCGCTTGTTCCCAGTTGGGTCCGAGGGTGTCGTACTTGCGGCGTTTTTCCGGATCGCTGAGCACTTCGTAGGCTTCGTTGATCTCCTTGAATTTGCGTTCGCCCTCGGCCTTGTCCTTGGCGACGTCGGGGTGATATTGGCGCGCGAGCTTACGGAACGCCTTGCGGATGTCGTCCTCGGAGGCGGTCTTGGTAATGCCTAAAGTCTGGTAGTAATCCTTGTACTCGATAGCCATGGAAAATGAGTCCTTCTGGGATTAATCATTGCGCGGATTTGCTGCCGTGCAAGCGTGAGTTTGAAAAAGGGAATTTTAGACGAAATTAACGGAATTTACGAAATTGGGGAAAGACACATTCCTTAATTTCAGAAATTCCTGATTCAGAAAATTGCCCCCCAATTTCGTAAATTCCGTTAATTTCGTCTAAAAAATCAGGGCACGAACACGCGCAGCTTTTTGCGGCTGACGGAGAATTCGCAGGGGAGATGGCCGTGCAGTTCGCCGTCGACTTCCACGGGCACGGGGCCGTCGGAATCGACGCGGAGGGCGCGGGTCTTGAAGTATTTCACGTCGGTGAATTTGGTGTGCACGCCGAAGAGGACGCCGCGAAAATAGCGCATGAGCGCGATGTAATTCATCTTCTGGAAGACACAGACGTCGAGCAAGCCATCCTCGAGATCGGCTTCGGTGAAGAGTTGGAACGGACCGCCGTAGAAGCGGCCGTTGCCGACGAGAACGAAGGAACCTTCCACCGTGTGGGAGTCCCACGTCACGCGCAGGCGGGGCGGTTTTTCCGCGACGACCTGCGTGGCGGTGAGGAGGTAGCTGAGCGGGCCGAGCGCCTTCTTCGATTCCCACGCGGTGCGTTCGACGATCTGCGCGTCGAGGCCGATCCCGGCGAGCTGGACGAAGCGGTGGTCGTTGACGCTGGCGAGATCGATGGTGCGCACCTTGCCCGCGCGGATCACTTTCCACGCTTTTTCGAGATCGAAGGGAATGCCGAGTTCGAGGGCAAAGACATTGATGGTGCCGATGGGGAGCAGGCCGAGATTGACCGGAGCGCCGTCGATGCCGTTGACGACTTCATTGATGGTGCCATCGCCTCCGGCGGCGATGATGGTTTCGTACCCTTGCTCCACGGCGCGTTCGGCCTGCGCTTCCGCATCGCCGGGGCCTTCGGTGAGTTTGAAGACGATGTTGCCCGCCATGGCCTGCAGCTTGGCAATCGATTGGCGGGCGCGTTCGCTACGCGCGGCGGGATTGAGAATGATGCAGGTCTTGTTCACGGGGCGGATTCCGGAGTCCACTACCAATACAAGGTAGGGGGCAAAGTCAAAGCGCAAAAGAAGTGCCGGGGTGTGTGAAAAGAAGGTGTCTGTTCCGAAGGGCGCTAAGATAAGGACGTTTTAGGATGATCTGATGAGGTGATCGACGATTTGGAGTGCGGCGGCTTGCCGCCGCTTTGCCCTTTGCTTTTCGATTCACCATCTCGACGGCGGCAAGCCGCCGCACCGCAAAGCGGGAGCAAGCTCCCGCACTCCAGATTATCCTCATTGGAGGCACTCTCCGACTTGCCTATCTTAGTGCCATTCGCGTCTATCCCAATGAATCTGCGGAATACTTACGTCCGTGAAGTAGTCCTTTTGCCTTGAGGCTGATCTGTTTGACCGTGTTCCCCGCATGTTGCGCTGGTCATTTCGAATGGGTATGGCTAGAACTGACGGAATGAGGGCATTGCGGCGTTTAGTCATCATTTTGGTTGGTTTACTGGCTGTACTCGGCCTGCTGGTCGTCGGCGGCTGGTGGTGGCTGAACCGCTATGTGGAGGGCCCTGAATTTTCCGCGTTGGTGAAAAAGGAAAGCTCGCGGTTGTTGGGCGTTCCGGTGGAATTCAAAAAGCTGATTTGGGATGTCGGCCGTGGTCTCACGCTCAACGAACTCGATTTGCGCCATGGCGACAAGGCTCCCGCGCAGGGGGAATTCAAAGCCGAGCAGATCATTCTGAAATATGACTGGGCCACGCTTCTCGAGCGCCGTTTCGAAATCACCCGGTTCACGATCAAGCAGCCCGTGGTGGTGATCGGGCAGGATGCCAACGGCAACTACGTGTTGCCGATCGCTCCGCCCACCTCGACCGCGAGTACGGCTCCCGCCGCGACGAAGCCGTCCCCGGCTCCGAGCGGGACGACAGAGCCACTCATCACGTTTGCGTGGCGTTCCTTCAATCTGGAGAAGGGGCTCGTCGAGGTGAAGAATAGCGATGGGAGCCGCCGGTTGTATTGCAGCGGCATTGAAATGGATGCGACCGCCCTGACCGGCGACAAGAAGGGATTGAAGGGTTCGCTGAGCATCGGCGAGATCTGGCTGTTGCAGAAGGTGAAAATCACCAGCGTGCACAGCCCCATGCGGCTTGAGGGCGATCTTTTCTCCATGAGCACCATCGAGGGGGAAACCTACGGAGGACGCATCGGGGGTTCGTGGGAACAGAATTTCGCCGATCCGAAGCAGGCCTATAATTTGAAGCTGAATCTGGACGATTGCGACGTGAATGCGTTGCTCTCCGGCGTGGTGCAGCAGACGGGCCTCATGTCCGGTCGGCTCGATGCGAAGACGCTGTGGCTCGGGCCTGCGACCGATCCGATGGCGGTTTCCGGCAAGGGCACGATCGAGGTGCACAACGGACAGCTCATCAATGTGCCGATCTTCCGCACGCTGGGGCAATTGCTCGGCGTGAGCGCGTTGAGCCAGCCCGATTATTCCGAGGGCAAGGTGGAGTTCACGGTGGCGGATCAGGTGATGACGCTTTCGAAATTGCAGCTCAAGTCGGCGCTGTTCGAACTCTCCGGGACCGGGACGATCGGATTTGATTCGGCGCTCAAGATGGAGTGCCGGGTGGACTTGCATCCCGACTTGGTGAAGCAATTGCCCCCGGCGATTGCGAAATCGTTGGAGTCGCGCGAGAATGGCTACGGCTCGCTGCCGTTCAAGCTGGGCGGGACGTTGAATCAACCCAAGGTGGAGCTGGTGATCACGTCCGGTATGGTCGAACAGGCGACGGACTTGCTCAAGGGGCTCTTCGGCAAGAAGAACAAAACCGAGAAGGCAGCGGAACCGGCTCCGGCCACTCCCGCGCCTGCAACGTCCACGACCACCACTTCGGAAACGGTGACCACTTCCACGCCAGTCGCGGTTCCGGCGAACTGAGTTTCGGACCAGCCGCTACCTATTCTCATGCTACGCATCGTTTCAGGAACCGTCGGCGGACGGCGGCTCAAGACTCCCAAGGGAGTCGAAATCCGCCCCACGCAAGACCGGATCAAGCAGGTGATTTTCAACAGCCTGATCGAAATTGTCGAAGGAGCCAGCGTGCTCGATCTTTTCGGCGGCACGGGCTCGCTCGGACTGGAATCGTTGAGCCGAGGCGCGGAGAAGGCGCTTTTCGTCGAACGGGAAATCCGCTGCGTGGGAGCGATCAAGGAAAATGTCGCTTTGTGCGGGTTCGATGCCCAGTCGCGGATCGTGCGACAGGATGTAAACGAGTTTGTGGCGCATCCCACGGGCGAGCAATTCGATATCGTGTTTGCCGATCCGCCCTACGAGAAAATCCGCAGCAGCCTCGATGAGAGCCCCTTTTTGCAGGCGGTGCAGCCGTGGGTGAAGCCGGACGGTCTCTTTGTGTGGGAACATTTCAGCGGGCAACGATTGAAGGAGCCCAAAGGTTGGACAATTGTGCGGGACCGCGATTACGGCGAGACGGGGCTGACTTTTCTGCGTCCGCAGGGCTGAACCGTCCTGCATGACTCAGTCCCCGTCCGGGAGCTTGCGCCCGCCGCAGCCAGCGGCAGCGGCTACAACCGGAGTTCCCTTGAGGAGTCGGGAGCCCACTGCCCCGAAGGGCCGAACCGCATGGCAGAAACGCCCGGTCATTGGGCAAAATGCGACAGCCCTCGGGCAAAATTTTCCCTCGCACCGGTAAGAAAGGCTGATAATGGGGGATAATCGGAAAGAAAAATGAAAGTTTCTTTCGATTTTTTTACTGCAATAGCCCGGCAATCGCTCGTTCATAAACTAACACCGCCCAAGCTGGCATACGGGCTGCTAATTTGAAACTACTGTGAAGAAAAACGAATTAGACCAAGTCAGACAGGAACGTCAAAAAGCCATGGAATTGCGCCGGGCGAAGACGGAAACCTGCCGCTTCTTTTTCTCACCGCTCTCCCAGCCTCCGAAACGGACCGTCGCAACGACGAGCCGCTACGTGGAATAAGCCGGGATCGACCGCGGAGGCCCCGCTGTCGCGAGATTTTGCCTCGAGACCTACTCTTTTGAAGGTCTGCCTTGCATAATCGAGGCTTGATTCGCCTGTCAGGGCGAGTTCACTCTTTGTCTGCTGACTGACACTTTTAGGTGTTTTTTGGTCAAGTCCCGCCGCAGATCCGTCGATGATAAGATACTTTATCATTACAGTAAATTTTCGTGCGGAAAACGAGATCGTTTTTAAGTGTAGAATCCGCCGGTGGGATTAGTTTTCAACTGACTGCTGATCAACTGATTGGAAGAATTCTTCTAGCGCATAAGCTATTTATATTGATCTTCAACGTGCCGATAAGTTACTCTAATCAACCGTACCCCTATGAGCTCAAAAACCTTCTCTACACTGGACGCCAACGAAGCAGTCGCTGGAGTTGCCTATCGCCTGAGTGAAACCATCGCCATCTATCCCATCACCCCGAGCTCGCCAATGGCCGAGTCGTGTGATGAATGGTCGGCGGCCAACAAGAAGAACTTGTGGGGGACGGTGCCTCGGCTGATCCAGATGCAGAGCGAAGGCGGCGTGGCCGGTGCGGTGCACGGCATGACGCAGGTCGGCAGCTTGACGACCACTTTCACGGCCTCGCAGGGTTTGCTGTTGATGATCCCGAACATGTACAAGATCGCGGGCGAGTTGCTCCCGTTCGTCATGCACGTCACGGCCCGCACGCTCGCGGCGCACGCCCTCTCGATCTTCGGTGATCACGGCGATGTGATGGCCTGCCGCCAGACCGGTTGGGCGATGCTGTGTTCGAATTCCACGCAGGAAGCGCAAGACATGGCGGCGATTGCCCACGCGGCGACGCTCGAATCGCGCGTTCCCTTCCTTCATTTCTTCGACGGTTTCCGCACTTCTCACGAAGTGGACAAGATCAAGATGCTCCCCGAGGACGCGCTCCTCAAGCTGGTCAACGAAGACTGCATTACCGCCTTCCGCAATCTCGCCCTCACGCCGGATCATCCGGCCATTCGCGGCACGGCGCAGAATCCCGACGTGTACTTCCAGGCGCGCGAAGCCTGCAATCCTTTCTATGACAAGACGCCCGAGATCGTGGAGCGCACGATGGCGCGTTTCGCGGAATTGACGGGCCGCCAGTACAAGCTGTTCAGCTACTACGGTCATGCCGAAGCCGACCGCGTGATCATCGCGATGGGCTCGGGTTGTGAAGTGGCCGAAGAGACGATCGATTACCTGAACGCCCGGGGCGAAAAGGTCGGTCTGCTCAAGGTGCACCTGTTCCGTCCGTTCTCGCTGCGTCACTTTGCCGAAGCGTTGCCGAAGACAGTTCGCAGCATTGCGGTGCTCGATCGCACGAAGGAACCCGGTTCCGTCGGCGAACCCCTTTATCAGGATATCGTCACGGCTCTTTCCCAAGCCAAGTCCGCCGGGATCTCCCCGCTGGAAGTCGATCCGGTCGTCATCTCCGGTCGTTACGGCCTCGCTTCGAAGGAATTCGATCCGGCCATGGTCAAAGCGGTTTACGAGGAGCTCAAGCGCGAGCGTCCGAAGGTCAAGTTCACGGTCGGCATCAATGACGACGTAACGGGCCTCTCCCTGCCGGTCGACGCGGCGTTCGACATCGAGCCCGACTCCGTTGTCCGCAGCGTGTTCTTCGGTCTCGGCTCCGACGGTACGGTCGGCGCGAACAAGAACTCGATCAAGATCATCGGCGAAGAAACCGACAATCAGGCGCAAGGGTACTTCGTCTACGACTCCAAGAAGTCCGGCGCGGTCACGATCTCGCACTTGCGTTTCGGCCCGAACAAGATCAAGTCGCACTACCTCATCAAGCGCGCCAATTTCGTCGCCTGCCATCACTTCCCGTTCATCGAGCAGTACGACATCCTCAGCTACGCGGTTCCCGGTGCGGTGTTCCTGCTGAACACGCCGCTGGCCGCCGACAAGGCGTTTGAATGGCTGCCGCGCGAAATGCAGGATCAGATCATCGGCAAGAAGCTCAAGTTTTACGTGATCGACGCCATCAAGGTGGCGCACGAAACCGGCATGGGCGGCCGCATCAACACGATCATGCAGACCTGCTTCTTTGCGATCTCGGGCGTGTTGCCCCGCGAAGAGGCGATTACCCGCATCAAGAAGGCCATTGAAAAGACCTATGGCCGCAAGGGTGAAGCCGTCGTGCAAAAGAACTTTGCCGCCGTGGACGCCACGCTCGCCGCGTTGCATGAAGTGCCCTACGGCGCTGCCACCGCTTCCCGCACCCGTCGCGCCCCCGTGGCCGACGAAGCGCCGGACTTTGTCCGCCGTGTGACCGGCCTGATGCTCGCCGGTCGTGGCGACGAACTGCCCGTCAGCGCGTTCCCGGTGGATGGCACGTGGCCGACCGGCACCGCCAAGTGGGAAAAGCGCAACATCGCGCAGGAAGTTCCGATCTGGGAATCCGACTTGTGCATCCAGTGCAACAAGTGCTCGCTGGTTTGCCCGCACGCCGCGATTCGCTCGAAGTTCTACCCCGCCGACAGCATCGCCAACGCGCCGGCTTCGTTCCGCTCGGTGAATTTCCGTTCGAACGAAAATCCCGGCTGCAAGTTCACCATCCAGGTGGCTCCCGAGGATTGCACGGGTTGCACGCTCTGCGTTCAGGTCTGCCCCGCGAAGGACAAGACCAACCCGCGCCGCAAGGCCATCAACATGCAGGCGCAAGCCCCGCTGCTCGATGCCGAACGCGAGAACTTCAACTTCTTCCTCAGCATCCCGAACCCGGATCGTTCGAAGCTCAAGCTCGACGTCAAGAGCAGCCAGTTCATGGAACCGCTCTTTGAATACTCCGGTGCCTGCGCGGGTTGCGGTGAAACGCCGTACGTCAAGTTGCTCACGCAGCTCTTCGGCGACCGCGCGATCATCGCCAATGCGACCGGTTGCTCCTCGATCTACGGCGGCAATCTGCCGACGACTCCCTACACGGTGGACGCGAATGGTCGCGGTCCGGCTTGGTCGAACTCGCTGTTCGAAGACAACGCGGAGTACGGTCTCGGCATGCGTTGCGGTATCGATAAGCTGACGGAAATCGCCCGCGAGCTGACCGCCAAACTGGCCCCGCAATTGGGCGACTCGTTTGTGCAGGAATTGCTCCACACCAAGGTGCAGAACGAAACGGAAATCGCCGAGCAGCGCAAGCGCGTGGCGGAACTCCGGGATCGTCTCTCCACGGTGCAATTGCCCGAAGCCAAGCGCCTCGATCAACTCGCCCAGTACCTCGTTCCGAAGAGCGTCTGGATCATGGGCGGAGACGGTTGGGCCTACGATATTGGTTATGGTGGTCTCGACCACGTCCTGTCGCTCGGCAAGAAGGTGAACATCCTCGTCCTCGACACGGAATGCTACTCGAACACGGGTGGCCAGATGTCGAAGTCCACGCCGATGGGCGCGGTGGCGAAGTTCGCGGTCGGTGGCAAGGAAACGGCCAAGAAGGATCTCGGCCTGATCGCCATGAGCTACGGCAATGTCTACGTCGCCCGGGTCGCCCTCGGTGCCAAGGACGCGCAGACGCTCAAGGCCTTCGCCGAAGCCGAAGCCTTCCCCGGCACGTCGATCATCATCGCTTACAGCCATTGTATCGCGCACGGTTACGCCCTGCATCTGGGCTTGGAACAGCAGAAACTCGCCGTCGAGTCCGGCTCATGGCCTTTGTACCGCTTTGACCCACGCCGCGAGGAAGCGGGTCAGGCGGCTCTGCAGATCGACAGTGCTGCGCCGAAGGGTCAGCTTTCGAACTACCAGAGCAATGAATTGCGCTTCCGGTTGCTGGAAAAGACCGCTCCGGACCGCGCCAAGGAATTGCTCGGTGAAAGCCAGTCGAACGTGACGCGCCGCTACGACCTGTACTCGCAGATGGCCACTTTCGCCTCGAAAGAAGCCAAGGATACTGACAGTACTGCCACTACGACGCCTGTGAACGGAGGAAACAAATAATGAACCTCTCTACGACTTACCTCGGGCTGAAACTCAAGAATCCCTTCATGCCGGGTGCCTCGCCGATGCCGGATAGCATCGGGGCGGTGCGCCGTCTGGAAGACGCCGGCGCGTCGGCCATCGTCATGCACTCGCTCTTCGAAGAGCAGTTCACGAACGAAGACCGCGTGCTGGAAGACGAGATTGCCACGCATCTGGAATCGAGCCCGGAGGCGACCAGCTTCCTGCCGATTCCGACCGAGTTCAACCTCGAACCCGACGAATACCTGAAGCAGATCAGCCAGATCAAGGAAGCGGTCGACATTCCCGTCATCGCTTCGCTTAACGGTTCCTCCACGGGCGGCTGGGTCCGCTACGCGAAGGAAATCGAACAGGCCGGGGCGCATGCCTTGGAGCTAAACTTCTACCATCTCTCGACCAACGTCGAGGAGACGGGTGCGGATGTGGAAAAGCGCGCGTGCGAGATTCTGAAAACGGTCAAGGAGAGCGTGAAGATCCCCGTCGCGGTGAAGCTCTCGCCGTTCTTCTCCTCGCTGCCGAACTTCAGCCGTCAACTGGTGGCTTCGGGCGCGGATGGCATCATTCTTTTCAACCGTTTCTATCAACCCGACATCGATACCGAAGAACTCGATGTGCTGCCGACCTTGCAGTTGTCGAACTCGTTTGAGTTGCGCCTGCGCCTGCGTTGGTTGGCCATCATCAGCGCTTCGGTTCCGACCAGCTACGCCTGCAGCGGCGGCGCTTATACGGGTCATGACGCGGTGAAGGCGATCATGACGGGCGCCACGGTGGTGCAATTCGTTTCCTCGTTGCTGAAGAACGGACCGGAATATCTCACAACCATCCTCCGCGATTTCGAAAAGTGGATGGAGGAGCATGAGTACAATTCGGTGGACGAACTGCGCGGCTGCATGAGCTTCAAGCATTGTCCCGATCCTCTCGCCTACGAGCGCGGAAATTACCTCCGCATGCTCCAGGGTTGGAAGGTCTGACATTTCCAAATTGGAATTTCCAATTGCCAATTGAAAAGGCGGAGGTGGCGATAAGCTGTCTCCGCCTTTTTCAGCGTCACGTTGGACCCAGTATTATGAATGGCCGGTTTCGTATCCCGTGATCAGGAGCATTCTGAGTCATTGATTTCTCGAAATAAGGCCCGCCCCTTCCACCCGATTCTTCGCTGGCGCTCAGAATGACATCTGGAGAGTGGATTCATCTTGGAGTCATTCTGAGCGTCAGCGAAGAATCGGGTGGAAGGGGTGGGCCTTTTATTGCAAATCATTTCCGGGGGCGTGATACAAGGTCCAGCATCACGCCAGTCAACTGCTCCTCAAATTGGCAATTGGCATTTGGAAATTGGAAATGAATTGACGCCGTCGTCGCATCGTGACGATATAAGGGGAACGAAGTTTAGCAGGAGCTGCGCCCCGTGTTTTTTCTCGATGTCATTCTTTCCACGATACTGATCCGGGTAGTCCTCGGAGTTCTCGTGGCTTATCGCGGTCTGCTGCGGTTCATTTTCCTTTCCGCTTTTCTGGCTCTCGTGGTCTACGCGAGCCGTCAGTTGCAACTGGCCCTAACCAGCCTGCTGGTGCTGGCGCTGACCATCCCGGTGGCGTTGCTGCTGCTCACCACGATTGTGCCGGAGGTCAAACGGCTCTCGCAGGCGGTTCTCTCCGGGCGACTCTTTTGGGCGCGGGCGGTGCCGGAAAACCTGATCTCGTCGATTACCTCGGCCGTGATGGAGATGGGGCGGCAGCGGCTTGGTGCGCTGCTGGTTTTCTGTCAGCGCGACGACGTCAAACCGCTGTTGAGCGGCGGCGAGGAAATCCTGGCCGCCCCGAACAAATCGTTGCTGCTCTCCCTGTTCAATCCGAAATCGCCCCGGCATGACGGGGCGGTGGTCATTGAGGGCGGGCAACTGATCCGCATCGGTGCCGTCTTGCCACTGGCCTCCGCAGAGGGAGTGCACGAGGAGTGGGGAACGCGCCATCTCGCGGCGGCAGGGTTGACCGGGCAGTGCGACGCGCACGTGATGGTGGTGAGCGAAGAGCGCGGGGTGATTTCCTATGCGGCGGGCGGCGAGTTGCGTTCCATTCATCCGGCAACGGAGGAGAATGTCCGCGCGGCGGTGGTGGAAGCGCTCGGGCTGAGCGTGGATCACAAGCGCCGGATGCGCCGGCTGTTTTTCGAGGGGTTTCTCTGGACGGTGGCGTTGTTCCTGTCCATCTCGGGTTCCTATACGGCCACGCAATTGACGAACTGGCTCAAGAACGAGCCGGTCGATATCCGCTCCTTTAATGCGGACGTGCGGATCGTGAATTTGCCGCCGGATCTCTACGTGGATGATCTCAAGTCGACCTCGTGTTCTGTCTTCCTGCGCATTCCGCGCACCACGCGGTTCTTTGGCGTGCCGAATCTGGCGGTGACGGTCGATCTGGCGAAGTATCCGCCAGGGCCGGTCACGGTGAATCTTTCCCGCCAGATGCTCGGTAATATCGAGTGGGAAGTGGATCACTTCGAACCGACCCAGCTCAAATTCCAGTTGGTGAAGAGCCGGACGACGGAGTTGACGCTCAAGCCGATGTTGCTTGGTTTACGGCCCGAGTTGCGAGCCCGACGGGTGCGCGTGACGCCGGAGACGATTCAGGTCGACGTGCGCAGCACCCAATGGCGTGACAGCGTGCTGGAGACCGCACCGATTGACCTCTCGTCGGTGACGGCTCCCGGTAATTATAATTTCAACGCGCAGGTGATCGTTCCCGCCGCGATTCGGTATAATCACGGCACGGATAAGGTTCCGGTGCGGGTGCAGGTGGAGATTTCTCCTCGATAATACGTACATTTTAGAGTTGGTTTTTACAGGTTTTACTTTATTTTGAGGCGTCCTTGTTTAAGACAACTTCGGCGAATCAGACTCTAATTCGATGGACGCCAGTCACGCATTTAAGCGCCCGAGCCGTTGCCGCCCGATCCGGGCGGTTCTACGTATTCTCTTTTGCAGCGGTCTCTTGATCGGATCGGGCTGGGGGCAACCCGCCCCTGTCCAACAGGAAAAACTCCGGGATTTCGACGCCGTCACACTGCAGCTTCCTTACACGCATCAATTCCAGTTTGCGGGTTACTATGCCGCGATCGAGAAGGGATTTTACGCCCAAGAGGGATTGGTGGTGAACCTGCGCGAGGTGACACGGGGCGAAACGCCGATCGATGCGGTTACGAGCGGTCGGGCGCAGTACGGGGTGGCGGGTTCGGAATTGGTGGTGGAACGGTTACGCGGGCGACCGGTGGTGGCGCTGGCGGCCATTTTCCAGCACTCGCCCTATGTGGTTATTTCCGATGCACGCAAGAAGATCCGGCATCCGCTCGATCTGTTGGGTAAGCGGGTGATGATGGAGTTGAACCAGCGCGATGTGGAAATCATGGCGATGTTTCGCAAGCTGGGCGCGGACATCGGTCGGATGCAGGTCAAGCGCAACAGTTGGAATGTGGACGATTTGATCGAGGGCCGTACCGACGCGATGTGCGCGTATATCACCGACAAGCCTTTCGCGCTGAAGAAACGCGGCGTGGCGGTCAGCATCCTGAAGCCCGACCAGTACGGGATCGATTTTTATGGTGACTGCTTGTTCACCTCGGAGAACGAACGACAGATGAACCCGGCGCGTGTCGAGGCTTTCCTGCGGGCGAGCCTGCGGGGCTGGCGCTACGCGATGGAGCAACCGGATGAGGTCATCGCGATGATTCGCGACAAGTATGGGGCGCAGACGTACGGATTGACCGAGGAAGACCTGCGTTTCGAGGCTGATGAGATGCGCAAGCTGATCATGCCGGATCTGATTCCGGTGGGGCAAATGCACCCGGAGCGCTGGCAACATATCGCGGAGACTTTTGTTGAGCTTAAGCTGGCGTCGCGGCCTTACACCCTCAACGGATTCCTGTTCTGGTCGAAGGAAAAGGAGCCGGAGGATCGCTGGCTTTACTGGCTGCGCGCAGCGCTCTTCGCCACGGTGCTGGTGGCATTGGTGGTGATCTTGTGGAATCTCCAGCTCCGGCGGCAGGTGGAGAAGCGGACCCACCAGTTGAAGCGGCAGAACGAGGCGATCCAGCGGGAGGCGGAAGCGCTGCGTCAGGCCGAGGAGCGGTTGAAGGCGAGCGAGGCGAAATTCCGGCGCATCTACGACGCGAATATCATGGGGATGTTCTATGCCTCCGCGACGGGTCATATCCAGGAGGCGAACGATGCCTTTCTCAAACTGCTGGGATTTACGCGTGAGGATTTGGACAACGGACTCGTCGAAAGCATGGTCTTCAGCGACCCGGAGTGGCATCCGTTGCAGCCTTTCGCGCTGAACGAAATCGAAGAGCGCGGAGTGTGCACGCCGTACGAAAAAGATTTGCTGTGCCGCAATGGGACGCGGGTGCCGACGATTGTGACGGCCGCTGTGGTGGGGCCGGAGGATAAATCGGTCATCGCCATCGTGCAGGATATTTCCGAGAAGCGCCGACTGATCGAGGAGCAGATGAAGACGAGCAAGCTCGAGGCGGTGGGTGTGCTGGCGGGCGGCATTGCGCACGATTTCAATAATCTCCTCACTCCGATTCTGGGCAATCTCTCGCTCGCGCGCAACACGAGTGACAACACGCCCGGCATGGATGGCTTTTTGCAGCTCGCGGAAAAGGCGTGTTGGCGGGCGCGGGATCTGACGCAGCAGTTGCTCACTTTCGCGCGCGGGGGGGCTCCGGTGAAAAAGGCCGCGGTGTTGCCCGATCTGATTCGCGATTCCACGCTCTTTGCGTTGCATGGTTCGAATGTCCGCGCGCAGTTCGAGATCGATGACCATCTGGCCACGGTGGAAGCCGATCAGGGACAGCTCAGTCAGGTGCTGCAGAATCTCGTGATTAATGCCGTTCACGCCATGCCGCAGGGCGGAGTCATCCGCGTGCGCGCGCACAACGTGGACAAGATCGAGCATTGGCAGATTCCCTCCGTCACGGGCAAACATGTCTGCATCGAGGTGGCCGATTCGGGTACGGGCATTTCACCGGAAAATCTCAAGCGCATTTTTGATCCGTACTTCACCACCAAGGCGCACGGTCACGGTCTCGGGCTGGCCACATCATTCTCGATTATTCGTCGTCACGACGGTCACATCGGGGTGACGTCTCAACTGGGCAAGGGCAGCACGTTCAGCCTCTTTTTACCGATCAGCCGCAATGTCACGCCCAAGGAGCAGGCTGAGCCCGCGGCACCGAAATCCAGCGGCAAAGGCGGTCGTGTGCTGATCATGGATGACGAGGCCGATATCCGCCAACTGGTCAGCGATATTCTGGAGCATTCCGGTTTTGAGGTGGAGGCATCCGCCAATGGTGCGGAAACGGTGCGCCTCTATCGCGAAGCGAAGGAATCAGGCAAACCGTTCGGCGCGGTGATTCTCGATCTGACGGTGCCTGGCGGCATGGGCGGCGCGGAAACGTTGCAGGCCCTGCGGAAATACGATCCGTCGGTGAAGGCGATTGTGTGCAGCGGTTATTCGAACGATCCGATCATGGCGGAGTACGAGAAACACCATTTCAAGGCGGCGGTGCGCAAGCCGTTCTCCTTCGACGAGATCACCGCCACAGTCGCGAAGGTGATGACGGCGTGACGTCGGTGGTGTTGAGTCGCGCGCATGCCACCAATCATCAGCGCTTCAGGATGCGATCGATACCCAGATGGTAAGAGTGAAACTGATAAAGGCGAAAGAACCAGGTGCGGATTGGAAGATGCTTGCCTTGGCAGAGATATTGAATAGCCCGGAAAGAGGGGAGTCTGGAAGCCATGAATACAAATCAAATTCTGGTATGTCAGGTGTACGCAATCATTTGTTTAACGAGCATAGGCCGGCTATTGGGGGCGGATGTGAAAGGTACGGTAGTAGACGTTACTCCTGATGTTTCCAGTCAGAAATTGGATGCTCTGGAGAAAGCCGCTTCATTGAATTCCGACCAGGAATTCGAAGAAATATTACAAGGCATGTACAGAATAAAAGGCAGTTCTCTTAACGGAGATCCTGTCGGGGCGAATGTCGAGGTTACTGCGAAAAGTAACTTTGATACCAAAAAAACCGTGACCGATTCCAAGGGGGCATTCTCGTTTTAACGGAAAATTCGCTAGTCCCTGCGAGGCGATAGTTGAGTATTTTGAGTAAATGGGAAATACGGAAAAAAGGGAAATCTCGATTGGTGGAAATGAAAAATATTTCCTTGCCGATGAGTCACGGCAATGTCATCGCAGGTGTCGATATAGTGGTAAAAAAGAGATAGAGCATTTTAAAGTATCCTGCACAGATAGGAGTCAAAACCATCGACGACGTAGGATCTGGAGTGACGAGATCTTAAGTGAAGATTGACACCCCCCGGCGCTACGCGCCGCCCCTCTATCAAGGGAATTGCTAGCATAAGATGATTTTGGTCATTCATTGGAGAAAAAGCATGATACATTTAAGAGTAGCCTTCGTTTATTTTGATCGAGAGCTAGCTCCTATCAAGAGGGGTGGCGCGCAGCGCCGGGGGGCCTTGGATTTTATAGCAACGCGGCCGCCCAAACGATCAGCTTACTCCGTGTCGGTTTTATATGAGACGACTTATAGAGATTTAGATGCGTCTACCCTGACGGAAGGACAACATCGCGTTGTCTTTCCCCTTTCCTTCACTTAAAATGGTGCGAACATCCATTCTCATCTATGGCTTTCGCACCCAATAATCTCCTGATCCAGCGCCGCGAGCGACTCGCGCGTTCCCGCTTCTACGCCATTCTCGATCTCTCGTATCTCGGTCGACAGGACCCGGTGCAGGTGGTGGAAGACATGACCGCTGGCGGCGTGGATATCATCCAGCTCCGGGGCAAGAACGCCTCGGAAAAAGAACTGGCCGCGATGTGCGAAAAGGTGATGCCCGCCATCGCCGATGCCGGAGCGCTTTTCATTCTGAACGATCATCCCACTCTCGCCGCCGAGATCGGCACGGACGGCGCGCACATCGGTCAGGACGATGGCGGCATTCCGTGGGGCTGGAGCCAGCTCGCCAGCGATCAACTCCTCGGCGTCTCGACCCATAGCGTCGAGCAGGCGCTGGAAGCCGCGAAGGATGAACCTGATTACATCGGGGTGGGGCCGATTTTCGCCACGCCGACCAAACCAGATTACGCCCCGGTCGGGCTGCCCCTCATCGGTCAGGTCAAGGCCGCGGTCAAGATGCCCCAGTTCTGCATCGGCGGGGTCAACCTCGACACGCTGCCCCAAGTCCTCGCTGCCGGAGCCGATCGCGTGGTCGTCGTCTCAGCGATCTTGCAAAGCGGGGATGTTCTCAACTATTGTCGCCGGGTGCGTGCTCTTCTGGACGCCACGCCGGGAGCGTGATTTACGTCGCGCCTTCCGGTTTCCACACTTAAACCTAAACTCCGAACCGAAAATTGCTCATGTCCGTACTCGTTGTTGGCTCCATTGCACTGGATGACGTCAAAACTCCCGCTGCCGAACACAAAGATCTGCTCGGCGGTTCCGCTTCCTACGCGGCCGTGGCGGCCAGCTTCTACGGTCCCGTCCGTCTCGTCGGCGTGGTCGGCGAGGATTTCCCGCCCGAACATCGCGCCCTTTTCAACGCGCGCCAGATCGACGTGGAAGGTTTGGAGATCGTCCCCGGCAAGACCTTCCGCTGGTCGGGCGAATACGAGGAGAATCTCAACAACCGCAAGACCCTCTCCATCGCGCTGAATGTCTTCGAAAAGTTCGAACCGAAACTGCCCGCCAAGTGGAAACAGACCGAGTTCATTCTGCTCGGCAACATCGCGCCCTCGCTCCAATTGCAGGTGCTCAAGCAGGTCGAGCATCCGAAGTTCATCATCGCCGACACGATGGATCTCTGGATCAATCTGGCGAAAGCCGATCTTCTGGAACTCCTGAAGAAGATCGACATGCTCATCCTCAACGACAGCGAAGTGAAACTTCTCACCGGCGAAAACAACCTGATCCGCGCCGGTCGCGCGGTGCTGAAGCTCGGGCCGAAATATGTCATCGTGAAGAAGGGAGAACATGGCGCATTGCTCTTCGGCGCGAAGACGGGCGAGTTTTTCTCCACCAGCGCCGTTCCGCTCGAGGATATCCATGATCCGACCGGCGCGGGCGATTGCTTTGCCGGGGCGTTCGTGGGCTCGCTGGCGCAACTCGGCGACACCTCCTTTGCGTCGCTCAAAAAAGCGGTCATTCAGGGAACACTCGTCGCGTCCTTCAATGTGGAAGAGTTCAGCCTGCGCCGGTTGGAAAAACTGACGCGCGAGGAAATCGCCGCCCGCGAGACCGCGTTCATGCAGTCGCTCTCCATCGTCTGATCAACCTCTAAAAATTGCCTCCATGTCCCGCAAGGAAAGACAACGAGTTGATGTGGCACCCCGGCCCTCCAAGCCGCTGCTCCAAAACGCTTTTTCCGCGCTCGACTCTCTGATTGATCCGAGTCAGCTCGCGCCCTCGCCGGAACCGCCTCCCGCTCCCAAACCGGAGAAGAAGGCGGCCGTCCCGCCCGTGCCGAAAAAGTCCGAGCCGACGGCTCCGCCCAATAGCATGGGCCGCGTCGTGCTGCGGCGGGAAACGAAGGATCGCGGCGGAAAAACTGTCGTGATTATTTCCGGCTTCCGCGAGCTTCCCGCGTTCAATGCCGTGATGATCGGCGATCTCGCGAAGAAACTCCGCAACAAACTCGGCTGCGGGGGATCATTCGACCGCTCGGAAATCATGCTGCAGGGCGATCGCCCGGCTGAGGTCACGCAAGTGCTCCGCGACATGGGCTTCCGGGTCGAGGGCGTGACGTCCTAAGATCCTGTTCACGATCTTTTCGGAGAGGCGGCGAGAAGGCAAGGCCCTTGATATAGAGGGGATTTGCGCTCTCGAAACTTACAGTTGCCGAAAAAGGGCGCATCGCGCCCAGCTACTGGGTGCAGGGCTCAGTCCTGCTTACCATTCGAGCACGGCGCTGGCCCAAGTGAGGCCGCCACCGAACGCGACGAGGAGGAGATTGTCACCCGACTTGATCTTGCCGGACTCGCTGCTTTCGTGCAGGGCGATCGGGATGCATGCGGCGGAGGTGTTGCCGTAACGTTCGAGATTGAGAATGACGCGATCCATGTCGACGCCGAGTCGTTCCGTCACGGAACTGATGATGCGCAGATTGGCTTGGTGCGGGATCACCCATTGCAGATCGGCTGCGGTCAGGCCGGAGAGTTGCAGCGAACGTTCCGCCGAGGCATTCATCGCGCCAACGGCGTAGCGGTAGACTTCCTTGCCGGACATGTGGATGCTGTTTTTTTTCTGCGCGAGCACTTCGGGCGTGATCGGCATGCGGCAACCACCGGCGGGCATGTGGAGAATATCGGTCTGCGCCCCGTCCGAACCCATGTCCGTCGCGAGCAAGCCGCGCTTGCCTTCAGGGGCCGCTTGAATGATGGCCGCGCCGGCACCGTCACCGAAGAGCACGCAGGTGTTGCGGTCTTCCCAGTTGACGATGGAAGAAAGTTTTTCCGAACCGATCACGAGGACCGTTTCGTGCGCGTGCGACGCGATGAATTGCTCGGCAATGATCATGCCGTAGAGGAAGCCCGAGCAGGCGGCCTGCAGGTCAAACGCGGCGGCGCGGGTGGCACCGATCATGTGTTGAATGCGGCAGGCGGCGGAGGGGAAAATCGTGTCGGGAGTGCTGGTGGCAAGAATGACGAGATCGATGTCAGTCGGGGAGATACCGGCCTTGGCAATCGCCACACGCGCGGCAGCGGCTCCCATGTCGGAGGTGAATTCGTCGGCGGCGGCAATGCGGCGTTCGCTGATGCCGGTGCGGGAAATAATCCAGTCGTTGGTCGTATCGACCATTTTTTCCAACTCGGCGTTGGTGAGAACGCGTTCGGGAAGATAGGCCCCGGTGCCGACAATGGCAGCATTGCGGCGGGGGTGAGCGGGACGGGGATGGGGCCTATTTTTCATGGTCATGGAGTTTGGACATGGCCGTGATAATGCGACCATTGACCTGTTGCAAAACAGATTCGCGAGCGACGCGGATGGCGTTCTTGATGGCCTTGGCGGTGGAATTACCGTGGGCCTTGATGCAGATACCGTTGACGCCGAGGAGCGGCACGCCGCCGTATTCCTCAGTGTTGGTCTTCTTGCGGATGGCCATGAAAGCTTCCTTGGCCATGAGCGCACCCGCCTGCCGGAGGGGGTTCTTTTTAAGTTCGTGCTTGAGCCACGAGAAAATACCTGTGGCGAGACTTTCCGCCGTCTTGAGCACGACGTTGCCGACGAAGCCGTCGCAGACGACGACTTCCACGGGGTCGTTGAAGAGGGCGTGACCTTCGATGTTGCCGACGAAATTAATGACGTCGGTGGTGCTCAAAAGTTTGTAGGTCTCGCGGGTGAAATCGTTGCCCTTGCCGGCCTCGGAGCCGATGCTCATGATGGCCACGCGGGGCTTCGGGTAGCCGAGAATTTCGTGGGAATAAATCGAGCCCATGACGGCGTAGCCGACGAGATGCTCGGGCGCGGCGTCGATGTTCGCGCCACCGTCGATGAGCAAAAAGACGTTGCGTTCGGTCGGCAGAATGGTGGCGAGACCGGGGCGATCGATGCCCGGCAATGTGCGCAGCTTGATCGTCGCGCAGGCGACCAGCGCACCGGTGTGACCCGCTGAAACGATGGCTTCGGCTTTGCCTTCCTTGATGAGCTCCACCGCGCGGTTGATGGAGGAGTCCTTCTTGCGTCGGACGCCTTCCACCGCACCTTCACTCATGCCGATGACTTCACTGGCATGCTTGATGGAGAGTCGATCCTGCCAGGAGCCGCGACCGTGCTCCTTCAACTCGTGATTCAGGCGCGCCTCGTCGCCTACAAGGATTAACTCAACGTCCTTGTATTCCTTGAGGGCGGCTACAGCGCCAGCAACGGGATTGGCCGGGGCGAAATCCCCGCCCATCGCATCGAGGGCGATCTTCATTGTTCTGCTTTGCGCTGTGCTAGAACGGGTTAGAAAACGGCTAAAGATTAGGCGCCAGCCGTCTTCGTGATGATCTGACGACCACGATAGGTGCCAGTTTCAGGATCAACACAATGACCACGGTGACGGTTGCCCGTCTTCGGGTCCACATAGAGACTCGGCTTTTTCCAAGCGTTCGCGGCCTTGCGGGTGCGCAGTCTCATTTTCGATGTCTTACGTTTCGGAACTCCCATAACACTACTCCTTGATTTTCAATTTATCCAAATCTTGCCAAGCCTCCCCGCCCAGTATTGAACCGGGTGCCTCATTAGCAGGCGGGTATGACTTACCTGAGCGCGGGCAACGATGTTCATCATCGAGCTGGCACGCAGCCCTCAGGGGCAATCGGAGGATAATATCCTCACGAATAGGCTCAGTCAAGTCGATGGAGGTTGCCAGCGGCGGCTCGAATGTCACGCAAAAATCATCGATGGCAATGGGATAGTCCAGCCATTCCGGGCAGCGACCGCACTGTAATTGCAGCGCCGTCTGCAGTTTGCCCATGACGATCATGGTTTCGCCGTCGCGTTGAACATGCAGATCCACAACGATTTCCGTCTCCGCCTTGATCCCTTCCTCGCTCAATTCGAGGATGGACGCGGGGAGTCTTCCGTTCAGCGGAAGGATCTCGTCGGCTCCAATTTCAGCAGGGTAAAATTTCATTCTCGGGTGGGCGGAACGTTGGCGTACTTGGCCCGCAACGCCTTTTCGACGTGCTTGGGCACGAAAGCGGTGACCGGTCCGCGCAGTTTGGCGATTTGCTTGATGATGGAAGAACTCAGGTAACTATAGGTATCCTTGGGCATCAAAAAGAGCGTTTCGATCTCTTCGTCGAGCTTGCGGTTCATGAGCGCCATCTGGAATTCGAATTCAAAATCGGACACGGCGCGCAGACCGCGCACCACGACCTGCGCCTTTTTCCGACGGACGAAGTCGACCAGCAGGCCGTCGAAAATAGTGACCTTGGCGGGAACCTTGAGCTGGCGCAATGTTTCCTCCACGAGCTCGAGCCGCTCCTCGGTGGTGAAGAGCGTGTTCTTGCCGGTGCTTTTGGCGACGGCGACGGTGACATTGTCAAAGATCCGGGTGGCCCGCTGGATAATATCAATGTGCCCATTGGTGATGGGATCAAAGGTACCGGGATAGATGACGCGTTTCATTGGGAAGGGGCATTATAAAGAATTCGTGGGAAATAAAAGCTTTAAAACTCGGACCGGGTCGGGCACGGATCGACCGCCAGCCCTGCCCCTGTCGAAAAAAAGCGCGCGCGACTCCCAACAGCTCCGAACGTCACCACCGCTTTGAGGCGGCCACTCCCCGGCAAGCGCCGGAGCGGCGTAGCGGAGGAGGCTCGAGAGAGTCCGATTCATGCGCCTATTTAAGCACGGTTCAGGCCAAGACGTTAGGCTTAGGTGAGCTACGTTGGTTAGGTGTGCGATATTTTGCTGCCGGAGGCGGCAAAAAAGCACGAAGCGTTGGGATTGCCGATGCCTTGGTGGTTTTCTGTAGGGCGGGACGGTGTCCCGCCATGGCGCTTCACCGAAGCGCCCTACAGTAAGACACTCGCGGTCAGGAGTGTCTGCAATTTCAGTCTCGCTTGCCGGGGGATTTGCTGAATAATCCCGCTTTCGTTTCCTGATTCGTATTCGCCATGAAACCCCATTTTATTACTCTCGAAGGCTCCGAAGCCTGCGGCAAGTCCACCCAGATCGAACGGCTCAAGGCCCGCCTCGAGGCGCGCGGCGATACCGTGCTCCTGACCCGCGAACCGGGCGGGACGGCGCTCGGCGAGACGCTGCGCCACCTGTTGAAGCACGCACCGGAAGGTCGCGGCATGTGCGCGGAAGCGGAGCTATTGCTCTTCACCGCCAGCCGCGCCCAGTTGTGCCGCGAAGTCATCGCCCCCACCCTCGCCGCCGGGGGCTGGGTGATCAGCGATCGCTTCGGCGATTCCACCACGGTGTATCAAGGCGTCGCCCGCAAGCTCGCTCCCGCCGATGTGGCCTCTATTAATCACTTCGCCATGGGAGCGATCCGCCCCAGCCTCACCATCGTGCTCGATCTCGATCCGGAGGAAGCCAAGCGCCGGTTACTGCGCCGTCCCCGGCCGGTTGGTCAGGCCACCGACCGGATGGAAGATCAACCGGCCGACTTTTTCGACCGCGTCCGCGAGGGGTACCGCGCCCTCGCCCAAGCCGAACCGGATCGCGTGAAGCTGATTTCCGCCGCCGGGAAGCTCAATGAAGTCGAAGAAACCATCTGGAGTCTGGTAAGCCATGCCTTTTCGCTCTGACGCCATCATCGAACGTTTTGAAGCCAGCCGCGCCTCGCATCGGCTCGGCCACGCCTACCTGCTCACCGGCCCGAGCGAGGACGACATCGAGCGGCTCGGCCTCCGGCTTTCCGCCACGCTGCTGAACGAAAGCGGCGAGATCGACCAACACCCCGACTTCTACCGCGTCCGGCCCGAATCCAAATCCCGCCGCATCACCATCGAGCAGATGCGCGATCTGGAAAAATCGCTCTACCTGAAACCGTTCAAGGCCCCCATGAAGGTCGCCATGATCACCTCCGCCGAGCGGATGTGTCTCGGGCAGGCCGAAGCGGCCAACGCCTTCCTGAAGACCCTGGAGGAGCCGCCCGCCGCCACGCTGATTCTGATCTGTACCAACCGGCCCCAGCTTTTACTGCCGACGATTATCTCCCGCTGCCTGCGGCTCGACCTGCTCGCGGAAGGCGTGCCGGACCCGACGCCGGAGATGACGCAATTCCTGTCGGAGTGGTTTGGAAATAATCAGCCCCCCGCCGTCCGCGCCTACGCCCGCGCCGCGGCATTAAGTGCCTACTGGCAACTCCTGCGCGAAAAACTGGAAGATCGCGAAACGCCAACCGATGGCGACGGGGTCAGCGAGGAAGCTTTCAAGGCCCTGCTGGAGGGTGAATTCCAGCTTGCACGGCAGGAAACGCTTGCTACGATCCAACGAGAGTACTGGAAGCGGGCGGTCGGTCAAAATGGGGCCGAAATCCCCAAAACCACGCTCCGGGCGGTCATTGCGCTGGAAGAGCTGCAGCAAAGTCTCTCCCAGAACATTGAGCAAAATTTGGCCGTTGAGCGGGCAGTTTTGGCCTTGGAAGCCCTGATTTAGCTAGATCTGTAGCGATAAAGCACTTTTTCTTTGACCTTCCGAACAATTCCTCTATGTTGCCAACTTTCGGAGAACTATGGATTTAAAGGAAATTAAAGCAGTCATTGATTTGATGACAAAAAACGGCCTTTCCGAGTTTGAATTGGAGAAGCCTGAGTTCAAAATCCGCGTTCGTCGCGGTGCCGATGGCGAAGTCAGCGCCGCCCCGGTGGTTTATTCCGCCCCGGCCCCCGCACCCCTTCCGCAGGTCTCCCCCGCCGCCGCCAATGCGGTCGCCAACCTGGCCGCTTCGGCCTCGGCAGCCAAAGATCCGGCCCTGAAACAAATCCTTTCCCCGATGGTGGGCACTTTCTACCGCTCGCCCTCGCCCGATTCCTCGGCCTATGTCGAAGTCGGCCAGGAAGTGAACGAGGACACGGTGGTCTGCATCATCGAAGCGATGAAGGTCATGAACGAAATCAAGGCCGAGATGAAGGGCGTGATCGTCGAGGTGCTCGCGCAAAGCAACAAGCCGGTCGAATTCGGCAAACCGCTCTTCGCGATTAAGCCGCTGTAAAAGAGAGTTTTCGGTTTTCAGTTCGAGGCTTTCAGTCCACGCGACGGAGCCCGCCGGAAGAGTCAGAGACGCCTTCCACTGAAAACTGAAAACCCAAAACTGAAAACTTCTCCCCTCCATGTTTGACAAGATCCTCATAGCGAACCGCGGCGAAATCGCCCTGCGCATCATCCGGGCCTGCCGCGAAATGGGTGTCAAAACCCTCGCCGTCTATTCCGAGCCGGACGTCGATTCCTTGCACGTCCAACTGGCCGATGAGGCCATCTGTATCGGAAAAGCTGCCAGCAACGAGAGCTATTTGAAGATCGACCGCATCATCAGCGCGGCTGAGATCGGCGATGTCGACGCCATCCATCCGGGGTACGGATTCCTGTCCGAGAACGCCCATTTCGCCGAAGTTTGCGAGAGCTGTAACATTAAATTCATCGGGCCGAAGGCTTCCGCCATTCGTTCCATGGGCGATAAAGCCATCGCCCGTGAAACCGCCCGCAAGGCCGGCGTTCCGGTCACCCCCGGCAGCACCGGCATTATCGATAACGACCAGCAGGCACTCAAGGTCGCCCACCAGATCGGCTACCCGGTCATGATCAAAGCCGTCGCGGGTGGCGGCGGTCGCGGCATGCGCCCGGCCCACAATGACGTGAGCCTGATCCAGGGTTTTCACGCGGCCAAGATGGAAGCCGAAAAGGCGTTCGGCAATGGCGCAGTCTACATGGAAAAGCTGATCGAGAATCCGCACCATGTGGAATTCCAGATCATGGCCGACCGCTTCGGCAAGGTGGTCCACGTCGGCGAACGCGATTGCTCGATCCAGCGCCGCAACCAGAAGCTGATCGAGGAATGCCCCTCCCCCATCGTCACCCCCGCCCTGCGCAAGGCCATGGGCAAAGCCTCCGTCAAACTGGCCGAGGCGGTCGGCTATGAAGGCGCGGGCACGATCGAGTATCTCGTCGACGACAAGCTGAATTACTATTTCATGGAGATGAATACCCGCATCCAGGTCGAGCACCCGGTGACGGAGGAAGTCTACGGCGTCGACCTCGTGAAGACGCAGATCCGCGTCGCGGCGGGCGAAAAGCTCGGCAAGGAATTCGATGACCTCGAACCGAAGCGGCACTCCATCGAAATGCGCATCAATGCGGAAGATCCTTTCCACGATTTCCGCCCCTCTCCCGGCAAAATCGAATTCTACTACCCGCCGGGAGGTCTCGGCATCCGGCTCGATTCCCATATTTATGCCGGGTACAGCATTCCGCCTTATTACGACTCGATGATCGGCAAGCTCATTGCCTCCGGTCCCGACCGTGCCGCCGCGTTGAACCGCCTGTCCCGCGCCCTCGATGAATACCTCATCCGCGGCATCAAGACGACGATCCCCTTTGGCCAGCTCATCCTGAAGGACCCGGAATTCCGCCGGGGCCGCTACAGCACGCACTTCGTGCAGCAGTTCCTCGAGCAGAAGCAGTCCCTGCTGACCGCGCCGCGCCCGGAAACGACCGCGTAGGCAGAAAGGTCGGGGGAAGCAGAGACATCTCCATTTTGCGTTAGCTTAAAGGCACGCACACCCCGGCGCTGCGCGCCACCCCTCAATCCCTCAAGGAAAGAGCGCTGTCTCTTTAGCTCGAAGGCAATGGCTTTCGTTCGATCGAGCGTCTCCTTAAAATAAGTCATGTCGCGGTCCTCAAGTGGGTGCGGCAGGCTGCCCGCGAGCAAGTCTTGAGCGTGGTAAAACCTGAAGAGGTGCACTAGAGCAGATTTCAAGTTGATTGTCGCATTCTAAACCATCCTTACCGATCCTTCGACAAGCTCAGGATGACGGGTTGGGGAAGTAACCTCAAATCGTAGCGAAGAGTTCTGGTGAGAGCGGAAAGTTACCGCCAGACATTACT
>NEUU01000012.1 GCA_002304345.1 Verrucomicrobia bacterium Tous-C9LFEB | reverse complement strand
CTCAACTCTCTCGTGAAAATCCCTCCTCTCCCTCAGACCTGAAAAATAATCCACCAAGACAGTTGCTCTATCAAGAGGGGTGGCGCGTGAGCGCCGGGGTGTGTGAAGCCTTGGCATGGGATATGAGATTGTCCAGATACCCCGTAGCTTGCTACGGGGAGTGTTCATTCCTAATCGACATTTTAATGCGTTTGCCTGCTTGAAACGGAGTGGGAACCGGATCAACCTTGGATGTAACCGGGAGAAGTTCGCTTATGATCAAGAAGCTAATAATTGTCTGCCTTTGTTTGGGAGTTTTGGGCGCGGAGGCGGAGGATACGAATCGCTTAAGTCATATAATGCAGTTCGGTTCGGATTACCTGCTGTTGGCGAAAAGTTATGTCGATGGAAAGGTGTACGTCTCCACGATCAAAGCGAGTGATCTCAAAGAGTCGCCGAAGTGGGAGGGGACCGAAAATCCTCCGCTCTCGGCGAAGAAGGCGGAGAGTCTGGCTCGGGAGAAAGCCATGCAGTTGGCGAAGAAAAAGTTTGCCGACTATGTGCTGGAAAGCATTTCGATTAATTATCTCCGCACTCAAAATGTCTGGTGTTACGAAGTCAGTTACCGAAACGAGAACTTTGATCTGAGTAAAATACAGTCCGGCGAAATTCCGCTGAATTCCATCCTGATTTTGGTTCTGATGAATGGCAGGGTGATCGAGCCGAAGATGGAGTAGACTGAGGTCGTTCGACCCTCGGATGATTGCCTGCTTGAAACGGGGTGGGAACCGGATCAACCTTGGAAGTAACCGGGAGAGGTTCGCTTATGATCAAGAAGCTGTTGCAGTCCTGCTTTGGATTGGGGAAAGGTGGATTTCACGCGCACACGATGCTGAGACTCCTCCGGTTTGAGGAGGGGCGCGGGCATTGGTGGTATCGTGATCGCTAAACCCTTTTCGATTGAGTTGGCCGCGTATTTCAACTTTCAAAACCTTCCCAATTGATCCTTCGACAAGCTCAGGATGACGTGGAATGAAAGTAATGTTTTGGGTAAGCTTCTCATCTCAACAGAACTCCTCGTTACCAGTTGAGGTTATTTCCTCAATTCGTCATCCTGAGCTTGTCGAGCAACGTGACGTTGCATCCAGTACGGTTGACGCAGGATGCATAAAGCTGGGTCCAGCGTCACGCTGGCCATCCTGAGCTTGTCGAAGGATCGGTTTGCCTTATCACTGGATGCGACGATCTTAATTTAATCGGTGTAATCTGCGGACTTCTTTGTCCCTTCTCCCGGAAATTATATGATTGACTTCAATCATATAAGGAGCTAGGACTTTCCCTACGCCATGTCGATTAACGCCGAAGAAATCAGCCGGATTGTACGCCGGGTCATTGCCGAACAGCAGAAGTTAAATCCGCTGTCGCCGAGTCCTATCGCGACTCCGGCCGTTGCCGCTGCTCCCGTAACGGCGGGCATTGCGCGGTCGTGCAAGGCGGCGTTGCTGACGGGGCCGAAGACGATCGAGATGCGGGACTTTCCGATTCGCGATATCACGGACGATGAAATCCTGATTCGCGTGGAAGGCTGCGGTGTCTGCGGCACGGACGTGCACGAGTACAAGGGCGATCCGATGAAGCTCGCGCCGCTGGTGCTCGGCCACGAAGGCACGGGCGAGATCGTAAAGCTCGGCAAGAACGTCACGCGCGACAACGCGGGCAAGACGGTGCGGGTGGGCGACAAGATTGTGACGAGCGTCACCACGTGCGGCAAGTGCGACGCGTGTCTCTACACGCCGGGTCGGTTGAACCTGTGCGAGAACCTCAGCGTGCAGGGATTGATTCCCGACGACTCCACGCACCTCAACGGTTATTTCGCGGAGTACATGATCGTGCGTTCCGGCGCGACGTTTTTTGCGGTGAACGATTTGAGCCTCGATTTGCGCATGTTGATCGAACCGGCGGCGGTGGTCATCCACGCGCTGGAACGGGCGAAGAGCACGGGGCTGCTGAATTTCCGCAGCCGCGTGGTAATCCAGGGTTGCGGTCCGATCGGATTGCTCATGCTGGCGGCAGTACGCGCGGCGGGCACGCAGCACATTGTGGCGCTCGACGGCGACGAGGGCCGTCTCGACATGGCGAAGCGGATGGGCGCGGAGACGACGATCAATTTCAAGAATTACGACGGGCTGCCGGGCCTGATCGGCGCGGTCAAGGAAGCGACCAAGGGCCGGGGGGCGCATTTCGCTTTCCAGTGCACGGGCGTTCCGGCGGCGGCTTCGAATATTTTCAAATTTGTCCAGCGTGGCGGCGGCGTGTGCGAGGTCGGCTTCTTTGTCGACAACGGCACCTGCACGATCAACCCGCATCAGGACTTCTGCGCGAAGGAAATCACGCTGGTCGGCTCGTGGGTCTACACGGTCGATGAATATCCCATTGCCTATAATTTTTTGCGCCGCGCGCAAGGCATCGGTCTGCCCGTGGAGAAATTGATCACGCACCGCTTCCCGCTCTCGCAGATCACCGAGGCGATGGAAGTGAACATCCGTCAGGAAGGCCTGAAGGTTGTGGTGATCCCGGACTAAGGGCGTTGCCCATTTTCAATTTCCAAATGCCAATTGGAAAAGGCAGGGGGAAGCCCGCAGATTGATGGAGATTTCATGTTGATTGTCGCATCCTCAACCATCCCAACCGATCCTTCGACAAGCTCAGGATGACGTGGAATGAAAGCAATGTTTGAGAGTAACCTTCTACTCTCACTAGAACTCTTCGCTACGAATAGAGATTACTTCCCCAACCCGTCATCCTGAGCTTGTCGAAGGATCAGTTGGGATGGTGTCGGACTTGATAATAGGTGGACCAACCACCGATTTTCTCCGTCTTAAAAATCGGTGTCAATCGGCGTCATCTGCGGACTTTCCCCTGCCGTTTTCAATTGGCATCCGGAAAAGGGCAATGCGTCCCACGTTACGTCGCTTTGGGCGGAGCGTAGTAGAACTGCCAGTAGACCACGATTGGTTTGCCGGTGTCTTGATCCTTCGCCTTGATGAGCACGAAGACGGGGCCTTCGAGGAGATTTTTCGCGGTCGGGAAGGTGACCGTTTGCGTGGCGGGATCGTAGATGTTCTTGAAGTTGCCTCCGGTGGAGAGTTCGGCGGTGACGGACTTCGGATTGATCTTCCCGGCGTAGTTGAGCTTGGCGCTGATGACGGGTCGCGCTTCGCGAATCTGGGTGCCCATGGCGGGCTGGGTGTTGGAGACGGTGAAATCTTTTTGGCTCAAGATCGTCTCAAAATACGGCGAGGTGTATTGGTTGATGATCAGGCGGCCCAGATTGAGCGGCGAGGTGGAAGCGGTGATGGGTTCGCCGGAGATGCCGAGCATCGCTTCGTAGCCGAGCGCGAGCGCTTTCTTTTCCACGGTGGGGTTGCTGTTGCCGTAGGGATAGGCGAGGACGGTCACCGGCTTTTTGAGTTTGATTTCCAGAATGCGGCGCGAGCCGGTCAGCTCGTTCGTGAGCCATTTGTCATATTGTTCGGCTGATTTTCCGGCGGTTTCCGCGAGCCACGGGTGGCTCTTCGTCTGGCTGCCGATTTCGACTTTGTTCTGGGAAAGGTCGAGGAGATTGGTCCATGTCACGGACTTCGGCGATTGCTCGATGAAGTCGGTGTAGACGAGGAACGACCAGGGGTAATTGTACTGGCGCAGTACGGGGGCGGCGACGGTGAGGGCGTTGTTGTAGCCGTTATTGATCGTGATGACGGCCGCGTGCTCGGGCAGGGGCGAGCCGCTTTTCAGGCGGCCGATGAGATCGCTGAGGGCGAGGATCTCAAAGCCGTTATCATGCAGCCACGCGATTTGCTTGGCGAAGGTTTCGCTCGAGAGCCGGTTCGGATTGGTGTTGGTGGCGCCGAGGTCGCTGAAGCGGTAGTAGCCGAGAATGACCACTTTGGAGCCGGAGAGTTTGGCTTTTTTGACGGGCACAGCTGGAACCGACGCGGCGGCAACGACGGCAGCGGTCGAAGCGGTGGCGGTGGGTGTTGAGGTGGTGGCGGTAGTGACCGTCGTCGTGGGAGCGGGAAGCGGTTGCGTGGGGACGACGGGGGCCGGAGTGGGTGCGGCCACGGGCGCTGCGGCAGGTGCGGGTTCGGGAGGACGAGGGGCCGCGGCGACGACTGGTTCGGGAGTGGTGGCGGGTGTTTCCGGGGCGGGAGTGGGGGTGGCTGCAGGAGTCGGAGCTGGTGCTGGAGGAGGCGTGCTTTGGACCACCTCGGGTGCGGCGGCGGGAACGGCAGGTGTGGGAGCTGGGGCGGCCGGGGCGGGCTCGGACGGCTTGGGAGTGGAAGGAGCGGCGGCAGTCGTGGGCGTGCCGGTATTGGTATCGATACTGGGGGCAACCGTTGGGGCGGGCGTGGCGGTGGAATCGGTGCTGCTGGCGACGGGTGTCGGAGCCGGGAGGGTTTCGGTTTGTGCGGTCAAGCCGCGGGCTTTTGCGATCTCCGCGTTAATCGCCTGTTCGCGGTGGTAGAGGCCGTTGGGGCCAAATTGGAGGAGCAGTAGAAAAATAATCAGGGCGATGACGGTGAATAGTACTTTTTTCATATCCCCTCGGGGTAAGATGGAGTCGGTCGGTGATCGGGAGCACTATGGGGCGGATCGCTCCCGATCACACGACGAATTTTTCAACAACCGGCGGTTTATTGGAACTCGAGTTCGACGAGTTCGAGGATCGTGTGCATGACCCAGGTGTGGATTTCCTGCACGCGGGCGCCGTTGGAGGCGGGGACGATCCATTCGAGATCGGCCTTGCCGCGGGCCTTGCCGCCGTCTTTGCCGGAGAGGTTGATGGTGAACAGGCCCTGCTTTTTGGCGGCGTCGAGGGCGTTGAGGATGTTGGCGGAGTTGCCGCTGGTGCTGAAGGTGACGAGGATGTCGCCGGCCTGGCCGAGACCTTCGACCTGGCGGGAGAAGACGTTGTCGTAACCGAAATCATTGCTGATGCAGGTCACGGCGGTCACATCGGCGGCGAGGCTGATGGACGGCAGCGAACGGCGGTTCGTGCGGTAGCGGCCCACGAGTTCCTCGGCCATGTGCAACGCGTCGGCGGCGCTGCCACCGTTACCGGCGGTCAAAATTTTATTCCCCTTTTTCAGCGCTGCCACCACGGCCAGCGCCATTTTTTCGACGGTTGGAAGCCCGGCTTGGCAGGCTTCGACCGTTTGGCGCAATTCAGTGTACTGCGCCTCTACCATTGACGTTACGTTCATATGTTTCTATTAGGTGAGAGGTCGCATCGTGTCATGAAGATTTTTTTCCGCTACCTGATTCTGGAACTGCTCCAGCCGTTCCTCTTCTGTATTATTGCCTGCAGCACCCTGTGGGTGGTGGCCGATCTTTTTGGCTCGCTGGACGATTTTTATGAGAACAAGGCCCCCTGGAGCCTGATCGCCACCTACTACGCGGCCCAGTTTCCGCGCCTGATGGTGGATGTGCTGCCGGTGGCGATGCTGTTCGCCTCGTTGTATGCGCTGCTGACCCTCACGCGGCGCAACGAGCTCACCGCCCTGCAGGCGGGCGGGTTGAGCAGCATGCAGCTCTTTTCGCCCTTTATCGTCATGGCGGTGATCGTGGCGGGAGTGTTGTTTTACGATGTGAGCTGGCCCGCGACCAAGGCCGAGGCCCGGCGGGCGGCGATCATGCGCGAGGTGAAGGAGCAGAAGCAGGACTCGGCCATCGTGCGGGGATTGATCTATGTGGACCCGCAGCGGTATCGCGTCTGGTACATCCAGAAATTGAACGTGGTCACCGGTCAGGCCGAGGGGTTGGAATTGCTGCAGCGCGACGAAAAGGGCCGCGATGTGGAGAAATATTTCGCCCGTTATGGCGAATACACGGGTGAATTCTGGCGGCTGCGCGATGTCCGCAAAAACGTGCACGACGCCCGGGGCGACGTGGTGCGGCAGGAGACGTACGCCAGCACCGATCTTGACGAATACACCATCTCGCCGAGCAATCTCGTCTTCACGCAGTCCAAGCCGTCCGAGTTGACGCTGTCGGAGCTGGGCCGCTTCCTCGACAGTTCTCGCGGTCAGCATGAATCGCGGCTGGCTCCGTACCGCACGCAATATCATTATCTCTTTGCCTATCCCTCGAGCGTGCTGGTGCTGCTCGGGTTCGCCCTCGCGCTGGGCACGAAGCAGGGACGCGGCAGTCCGGCGGGCGGCGTGTTCAACGCGATTTTCATCCTGATGGTGTACCTCTTTATCATGCAGTTTTTCAGCGCCATGGGCCGGGGTAACCGTATTCCGGCGTTCCTTGCGGCATGGGCGTGTCCGGTGCTCTTTGGGCTGGCGGCGATGGTGATGATGGGCTTCCGCTTCGGCTGGTTCTGGCAAATCCAACGCCGCTGGAAGCTGGCCCGCGCCGAGAGCAAGACGGAAGAAAATCCGCTGGCCGACACCGGAGCTCGCGACTTGCGCCTGAAGGGCTTGCGACTCCTGCTCGACAAGGTCACGAAGGAAAATCTCCCCCCGAAATGAAAACCTTTCTGAATCGTGGGGGGAGCCGATGTCTTTTGCCTTGTTGTAGGGCGCGATTGTATCGCGCCGCGGCGCCATGCAATGGCGCCCTACAGGAAGAGGTCCAGATTGAAATCAATCCTTAATAGCGATGTCGACATGAAAACCCTCGCCGAAGGTTCGAAAGCACCCGCGTTCCAAGCGGAAACTCAGGATGGCAAAACCGTCACACTCGCCGACTTTGCGGGCAAAACGGTGGTGCTCTATTTCTACCCGAAGGACAGTACCCCTGGTTGCACGACGGAGGCCTGTTCTTTCCGCGATTCGCATTCGGCCCTGCTGAAAAAAGGCGTGGTGGTGCTCGGGGTCAGTCCCGACTCCGTGAAATCGCATGCGAACTTCGCGGGGAAGAACTCCCTGCCCTTTCCGCTGCTCGCGGACGTGGACAAAAAGATCGTGGAAGCGTACGGCGTCTGGGTCGAAAAGAGTCTCTATGGCCGCAAATACATGGGCGTCGAGCGGTCGACATTTGTCATTGGACCCGATGGCAAGATCGTGAAGATCTTTCGCAAGGTCAAAGCCGCGACGCACGTGGCTGAAGTGCTGGAAGCGATTTCCTGAGAGCCTGTCTACGATCTTTTCGGAGAGGCGCTGAGCGGACCGACTATTCCGTGGCGGGGTTCGAGGTGACTTGAGCCAGTTTCGCAGTAGAATTTTTGTGCGCCTGCTCGCGTTGCTTGATGGCCGCCATCACGATCGCTTGCTCACCATAGGTGATCCACGGACCTTCGCGCACTTCCCACGCTTCCACAAAACGCCAGTCACAAATGTCCAGACCGACGAGACCGAGGTGAGTCTTCACGGCCGGGGAGACATCGAGCCCGGCCTTGTTGAAGGTATTGGGCCGTTCCTTGCCGAAAACGTAAGCGGCGTGGTCGTAGCGGAAGGGACCGACGTCCTGCCATTGGGCGAAGCACGATTTGCCGTCCGCATTGCGGATTTCGATCCAGCGACCCTTGCACTGCGATTGGTAGCGTTGATCCTTGGCTAAGTCCTTGTTGTACCAAGGTATCCACTTCTTCGCGAGGTCGGGGAACTTCACGTCGTTGAAGGGCAGGGCCACGTAAAAGGGATTCTGCGTGACGGCAAAGCGACCCTTCGGCAGGAAGCCAAACCGTTGGGTCGGGTTATCCGTGCCGCCGTAGCTCTTGGTCCACTTGGAGTCCCAGGCGCTGGCGTAATTGGTCGTGTCGTTGTAAGAAGTGGCGTCCTGACCGATCCAGAAGGTCGTGGTGACGATCTTCTTTTTCCACGGGTAATTCGAGGGGGGCTTGGAGATGATTTCTTCCGTGGACTGGAGGACAACCTGGGTGACGGGCTGGTCGTTGACCGATAAAACGGGCTGTTCGGAATTCGCCGCCGGGGTGGCTTTGGCAGGGGCCTCGGTGGAGACAGGAATGACGGCGGGAGCCGTGGCGGGGGTGGAAGCGACAGCGGTTTCCGAAGTGGTTCCGTAAATGACGGTTTCCTCAGCGTGGAGTACGCTAAGACCGGCAATGCCCATGATAACACAGGCCCACTTAGGAAGGATTAGCATGCTTTGCTTCGTTTTTGCAGACGATTGCGTCACTTATTCCCTATTTTTGCTTAATTGTCAATCTTCCAGAGCTTTTGACGTCGCTATCCAAATTTTCTTCAGTTTGGTCGTTTCCCGTCGATATGCCTTTTCTCTTGTCATCGGCACGAGTGACGCTACTGTTGACCCTTTCCTGCCGATGTCAAGGCGTTGGCTGGAGAAAATAAACGCCGGGCAACCGGCACCCTCACAAAAATTCATTCCGTAGAAACGGAAGCTGGCCATCCTGGGGGATAGAAACAGGACGGGCAGTGATAGACGACAGAAAGAGATCACCATGATTCGTGTTGATGTTAAAGAACTGTTGGACGCCGGCGTCCATTTCGGCCACCGCACCCAACGTTGGAACCCCAAGATGAAGCCCTTCATTTTTGAAGCGCGCAACGGCATCTATGTTATCAACCTCGACAAGACGGCCACCCAGCTCGCCGCCGCCCAGGACTTCCTGAAGCAACTCGCCGCCAGCGGCCAGAAAGCTCTTTTTGTCGGTTGCAAAAAACAGGCGCAGGAGACCATCAAGGCCCTCGCCCCCCAGAGCAATTCCTACTACGTCACGGAGCGTTGGCTCGGTGGCACGCTGACCAATTTGCAGACGATCCGCAAGAGCGTCGCCCGCATGAAGTACATCGATGATCTCGAAAACAAGGGTACGATCAACCAGCTCCCGAAGCAGGAAATCGCCGTCCTCCGCCGTGAAAACGTCAAGTTGCACCGCAACCTCGACGGCGTTCGCGACATGGAAAAGTTCCCCGGCGCGTTGATCATCATCGACACTCCCCGCGAACAGATCGCGGTCGCCGAAGCCCGCCGCTTGAAGATCCCGATCGTGGCCATCACGGACACGAACGCCGATCCCGATCAGGTGGATTATCCCGTGGTCGGCAACGACGACGCCATCCGCTCGATCCGCATCATCATCGAGGCGTTCAATGACGCCCTGATCGAAGGCGCCAGCGTCAGCGGCAAGAAGCGCTCCGACAAGGCCGCCGCGAGCGAGTCCGAGAACCTCACCGGCGTCTCGGCCTAATCCTGACCTCGAAATTTAAACCGCCAACAGATTACCATGAGTACTGAAATTACTCCCGCGCTGGTCCAGCAATTGCGCGAAAAGACCGGCACCGGGATGATGGATTGTAAAAAAGCCCTGGTGGAAGCCAAGGGCGACGTGAACGCCGCTGAGGTGCTCCTTCGCAAGAAGGGTGTCGCCACCGCCGGCAAGAAAGCCAGCCGTGAAGCCAAGGAAGGCGTGATCGCCTCCTACATCCACTTTGATAAGGTGGGTGTGCTGGTCGAAATCAATTGCGAAACCGACTTCGTTGCCCGCAACGAAAAGTTCCGCGACTTCGTGAAGGACGTCACACTCCAGATCGCCGCCGCGAGCCCGTTGTACCTCTCCCGTGAAGAAGTTCCCGCCGAACTCGTGAAGACGGAAAAGGAAGTCGCCGCCGCTCAAGTCAAAGGCAAGCCCGAAGCGATCGTCGAAAAGATCGTCACCGGCAAGCTGGATAAGTTTTACAGCACAATCGTGCTGCTCGAGCAGGCGTTCGTGAAGGATGACAAGCTCACCATCGAAGACCTCCGCAAGGCCAAGGTCGCCGAACTCGGTGAAAATATCATCATTCGCCGCTTCGTCCGTTTCGCCGTTGGCGAAAGCGTGAAGTCCGAAGCCGCTGCTGCCGAATAAGTCGAGGGGCTTTGCCCCTTAAGAGTTCGCTCAACAACAGGGCGCCAAATTCTTTCGCGATCGTGAAAGTCATTTGGCGCCCTTTGTGTGAGGTTCGAGGCCATCAGCTCAATATCATGATCAAACGGTAAAGATTTGCGTTTGAAATCCACTTGGGCCGGATTCGATCTTTTACGTCTGCGTAAAAGTTGAATCCGGCCCAATGCGGGGTTTCCAAAGGGAATCATTCCCTTTGGCGGGGTGTGGGGCAGAGCCCCCTTTAAATCCACTCCTTGAAGGCTTGGATGAGCAGCCAGGCATTGAGCGAAGCGATGACGACGGCGAGGAACCAGGCGAGTCCTTGCATCCAGAGAGGGTTCACAAACTCCCCCATTTTCTTCTTATCGCTCGTGAACATCACCAGCGGGAAAACGGCGAAGCTCAATTGCATGCTGAGGACGACCTGACTGAAGATCAGCAGCTTGGCCGTGCCGTCCTCGCCCCACATCGCGGTGACGATGATCGCCGGGATGATCGCAATGCCGCGCGTGATCAACCGACGCACCACCGGAGGCAGTCGCAGGTTGAGGAAGCCCTCCATCACGATCTGACCCGCCAGGGTGCCGGTGAGGGTGGAGTTCTGGCCCGACGCCAACAAGGCGATGGCGAAGAGCGTGCTGGCGAGACCGGTGCCGAGCAAGGGCGCGAGCAACCGGTGCGCATCCTGAATTTCCGCCACGCTGTTGTGGCCGCTGCGGTAGAAGACCGAGGCGCCGATGATCAGAATCGCGGCATTAATGAAGAGGGCGCACATCAGTGCTACCGTGGAGTCGATCGTGCCAAACTTGATTGCCTCGCGTTTACCGCGGGAGTTTTGTTCGTAACCGCGGGTCTGCGCAATGGAGGAGTGAAGGTAGAGATTGTGCGGCATCACGGTCGCGCCGAGAATGCCGATCGCGATGTACAGCATCGCCGGATTACGAATGATCTCCGAGGACGGCACGCAGCCCGCCGCGACCGCCGCCCATTCGGGTTGCGAGAGGAGAATTTCCACCACGAAACAGCCACCGATGACGAGAATCAGCGAGATCACCAGCAATTCGATCCAGCGAAAGCCGCGGTGCTGCAGGAAGAGAATGATCATCACATCGAGCGCGGTGATGCAGACACCCCAGATGAGGGGAATGCCGAAGAGGAGATTGAGGGCGATGGCGGAGCCGATGACCTCGGCCAGATCGCACGCCGCGATCGCAATTTCGCACGCGACCCACAGGCAGAAGTTCACCTTCGGGCTGTAGTGATTGCGGCACGCTTGCGCCAGGTCGTGACCAGTGGCAATGCCGAGCTTCAGGGCGAGATGTTGAAGAAAGATCGCCATGAAATTGGAAATGATGATGACGGAGAGCAGCGCGTAGTTGAACTGCGAGCCGCCGGCCAGGCTCGTTGCCCAATTACCCGGATCCATGTAGCCGACGGCGACGAGATAACCGGGGCCGGAAAAGGCGAGAAGCTTGCGCCAGAAACCCACCGCGCTGGTGGCGCCGGGGACGGGAACGCTGCGGTAGACTTCAGGCAGGGAATGGGTCGTGACGCGCGAAAGGGGACCTCTCGCGGTGAGGGGCGTGGAGTCCGGGGACGTATGCATACAAGGTAACAATTAAACGAGGGTGGAGTTCGCGTCAACTCCATTTGTTTGATATATCGAACAAAATTTTACATCTATTACAATTTACGATTCCCGCGATTTTGACTTGGAACCGATCCCGCCTTCTGTGAACATCTTCCGAATGGTCAGCCCCTTTTACGGTAGCAACGACATTACGGAGATCGCCGAGGATTATCTGGAACGCATCCAGGAGCTTGTCGACAAGAAGGGCTATGCCCGCGTCACCGATCTGGCCGAAGCGCTGGATATTGGCCGGTCGACGGTTTCCACCATGGTGCGCAAGTTGTCGCAACGCGGCTTCATCAACTACGAGCGCTATCGGGGCTTCACGCTCACCGACTCGGGCCGCAAGATCGCGCTGCAGATCAAGTCGCGCCATGAGACCTTGACCCGCTTTCTGCGCCACCTCGATTTGCCGGAAAAAATCGTGGCGACGGATGTGGAGGGAATCGAGCATCACCTGAGCAATCAAACGCTCGCCCGGCTCAAGCAACTCTCCGATTATTGGCAGGAAAATCCCAAGGCCTGCGCCCAGATCTTCAAGCAGGGCTGAGCCCTGCACCCAGTAACGCTTCGCCACAAGTGGAATTACTGGAAGTGTACGCGCATAGAAAACTAGTCTCGTGAAAGCGGCGGCACTGTGTGCCGCCAGCTACAGCCCTCCGCTAGGAGAGACGGGACTTGCGTAGTGAGACGCGGGTTGCTAGCACATTTGCTCAGCATGCCCACAAAAATTTCCCCCAAAGCCAAGCCCGTCTACAAACGTATCCTCCTCAAACTCAGCGGTGAGGTGCTGGGCAGCGACACCGAAAGCATCAATTCCGAATTTACCCGCAAGATTGCGAAGTCCGTGGCGGAAATTCACGAACTCGGCGTGCAAATCGCCGTGGTCATCGGTGGCGGCAATATCTGGCGTGGGGCCACGGCCAGTCACGCCGGAATGGATCGCACGACGGCCGACTACATGGGCATGCTCGCGACGATCATCAATGGCATGGCCTTGCAGGATGCTCTCGAAAAGATGGGCGTTTACACCCGGGTGCAGACCGCCATCGAAATCAAGAACGTGGCCGAACCGTTCATTCGCCGCCGCGCCGTGCGCCACCTGCAAAAGAAGCGCGTCGTGATCTTCGTTGCAGGCACGGGCAATCCCTATTTTTCCACCGACACCGCCGCGGCGTTGCGCGCCTCGGAAATGAACGCGGAGATCATCCTCAAGGCCACCAAGGTGGATGGCGTGTATGACAGCGATCCTCGCAAGAATCCGAAGGCGAAGCGCTACGAGAAACTTACTTTTATCGATGCGCTGAAAAATCGCTTGAAGGTGATGGACTCCACGGCGTTCTCGCTGTGCATGGATAATAATGTGCCGATCATCGTGTTTGACATGTTCAAGCCCGGCAATTTGAAATCGGTCGTGCTCGGTAAAAAAGTCGGCACGCTCGTCTGCTCCAAGATCTAGTGTCTTCGTGGGCGGTTAGTGGCTTATTTGGAAATTGGCATTTGGGAATGGCTCCTGTAACCTCATGGATCTATGGCACTGGATGACATTTTACTCGATACGGAAGAAAAGATGATGAAGAGCACGGAAGTGGTGCTCGGAGAATTCACGCGCGTCCGCACGGGCAAGGCGTCGCCGGATCTGGTTACCGGGCTGACGATCGATGCGTACGGCTCGATGATGAAGCTGCGCGATGTGGCCGCCGTGACGACTCCGTCACATGACCTGATCGTGATCCAGCCGTGGGATGCTTCCAATGTGGACCCGATCCGCAAGGCGATCGAAAGTTCCAAGATCGGCATCACGCCGCAAGTCGATGGCAAGCTCATCCGCCTGCCCATTCCCCCGCTTTCCGCCGAGCGCCGCCAGGAACTCGTGAAGACGATTCATCGTCTCGCCGAGGAAGGTCGCGTGGCCATCCGTGGCAATCGCCGCAACGGCATGGACGAAATCAAAAAGATTCAGAAGGCGGGCGAGATTACGGAAGATCAATTGGCCACGGCGGAAAAAGAAATTCAGAAACTCACCGACCAGTATACGGGCGAGATTGAAAAAGCCGTGAACGCCAAAGAAGCCGAGTTGATGAAGGTCTAGGGCCTGTTAGTGCAATGAGGGTCGCGAGCGCCTTTCTGTAGGGCGCAATGCAGCCGAGCGCCCCTCTCTCGGCCCAGTCCGTGAGATTGCCGTTCTTTTGCCTCCGGTTACGCCACGCCGAAAAGATCGTGGATAGGTTCTCAACTCGTACGACTCGAAAAACTCTAAATCTGGCGGCGCAGGTTGGAGGGGAGGATGTTGAGTTCGGAGCGGTACTTCGCCACGGTGCGGCGGGCGAGGGGGATGCCGCGCTCGCTGAGGATCTTGACGATTTCCTGATCGGAGAGCGGCTTGCGCGGGTCTTCGCGCGTGACGAGATCTTGGATCGATTCCTTCACGCTGGTGTTGGACATCACTTCACCCGAGGCGGTTTGGTAGCCGGGAGTGAAAAAGAATTTCAGGTCGAACAGGCCGTGCGGGGTCTGAATGTACTTATTCGCGATCGCGCGGCTCACGGTGGTTTCGTGCACGCCGACGACTTCCGCGACCTGGTTCATCGTGAGCGGTTTCAGATGCGCCACGCCAAGCTCGAAGAACTCCCGCTGGCGTTTCACGATTTCCGTCGCGATGTTGAAAATGGTTTGCTGGCGCTGGTGCAGACACTTGATCAGGAACTTGCCCGCGCGGATTTTTTCTTTGAGATACTCCCGCAGCTTCGGGTCGTGGCCGTTGTTCGAAAGCAGGTCCTTGTACGTATCGCTGATGCGCAGGCGCGGGACGGGTTCGTCGTTCATCACCACGATCCAGTCGTCGCCGTTCTTTTGCACGGCGAGTTCGGCCTGAACCACGTTTTGCTTGTCGTCGCTGCTAAAGCTGGAGCCGGGACGCGGTTGCAAGGTGCCGATGAATTGCGCCGCCTGCTGCACCCGCTCGAGCGGAAGTTTGAGCGCGCGGGCGATTTCCTGGTATTTCTTGCGGCCGAGTTCGGCGAGATGATGCGAGACGATGGCGGTCTCCACTTCATCTTTCTTGTCGAGTCGCGCGAGCTGGATCAGCAGGCATTCCCGCAAATCGCGCGCGCCGACGCCAACGGGGTCGAAAGTCTGGATCAAATCCAGAGCTTCCTGCGCGGTCGCATAGGGCACTTGGGCGGATTGCGCCACTTCTTCGAGCGTCACGCTCAGGTAACCCGCATCGTCGAGATTGCCGATGATCTCGTCTCCCACCTGAATCAGTTGCGCGTTGTCCGTGGCCAGCGCGAGCTGACGGCTCAGGTGATCGGAAAGCTGGGGGGCTTCGACTTGCGAATCGAAAAGGAATTGCCGGCGTTCGGCGGCTTCGGCGCTGTAGGCCGAGGTGGCGTTCGACTGCGCATAGTAATCGCGCCAGTCTTCGTCGTTGCGGCGCAATTCATCGAGCTCGCGATCCCACTCCGCGTCGTCCTTGCTGCCGCTTTCGGCTTCGCCCTCGGAAGAGGACTCGGTCTCGCGCTCGGGTTTTTCGCTCGGCTCGCGTTCGCCGTCGTTTTCCCCGTCATTATCGTTCACGGAACGGACATCATCCGATGCCTCTTCGAGCACCGGGTTGATTTCGATTTCCTGCTGCACCAGAGATTGTAATTCCAGCGCGGCGGCTTGCAGAAACTGCAGCGATTGCTGCATCTGCGGAGAGAGCGTCTGCCCCAGCGAAAGATTCTGATGTAGTCCTAGTCCAGCCATATCGGATGGACTCACATTAAGGCAGCTACCTCGAAAATCAAGCAATAATCATGCCATTTTATATACAAGTATAAAGAGATCTTCATCATCGGGCGACGTTAAATGCTGGAAATCTAATGCCGCCCTCGCAGCCCCGATGAGTTCAGCCGTATCCATTCAAAACCACCCCCTTGCCCGATCCCTCGGCTTCGCTCGGGATGACGGAGCCTGGAGGTGAATGTCTTTGAGGCGATTTGCGCAGCAAATCAGCTACTGGGTCCAGCGTCACGCTGGGTCATCCCGAGCGAAGCCGAGGGATCGGGCAAGGGGGTGGGGTCTTTCTTTGCTACCACGGATGATCTTCATGCGTTTGCCTGTCTTCGCACCCCGCTTGCGGGAATTCCGCAGGTGGAGTATAACCGCCTATGCTTCGTTTCACCATCCTCGGCAGTGGCAGCAGTGGCAACTGCGCCTTTCTCGAGACCGAGGGCGCGCGTGTCCTGATCGATGCCGGTTTCAGCGGCAAGCAGATCAACGAGCGGCTGCAAAAGATCGGCCGTTCCCTGCACGATGTGCAGGCGGTTTTCATCACGCACGAACACAGCGATCATGTCATGGGCCTGCCCGTGCTGACAAAACGCCATGGCATTCCGGTTTATTGCAATCGCAAGACCGCCGACGCGTTGCGGCCCGATCTCGCGGCCTATCAGGGCTGGCGCTTTTTTGACACGGGCCAGTCGGTGCCGTTCGGGGATCTGACGATCGACACCTTTGCCGTGCCGCACGACGCGTACGATCCGGTGGGCTTTGTCTTTCATCACAAACTCGGCAGTGTCGGTTTCCTCACCGATCTCGGCTACGCGACGAAGCTGGTCCTGGAACGGGTCCGCTGTTCCCGCGCACTCGTGCTGGAGGCGAACCACGATTTGCACTTGCTGCAGGAGGACACGAAACGGCCTTGGGCGGTGAAGCAGCGCATTCTCTCGCGGCATGGTCATCTCTCCAATGACGCCGCGGCGGAAGCGGCGGCGGAATTGATCCACAGCGGGATGGAGGATATTTACCTCGGTCATCTGAGCTCGGATTGTAACCGGCCCGAGTTGGCGGTGAAGACGGTGCGGGATCGCCTGGAGCGCGACTCGCTGCCGCCGGTGCGCCTGCACGAGACGGCGCCGCACACGGCCTGCGCCACTCTCGAATGGCAGGGCTGAGCCCTGCACCCAGTAGCTGGCGCGCGTCGCGCGCCGCTGGGGAATGACTTTCCAATCCCCTCCATCCCAGAGTAACCACTCGCTCGCGTGTCCAGTTTGGGCAAGGGATGGTCTCTTTTCCGTAGGGAACCCTCCGATAAAAATCACTTGCGACGGCGCGATTCTGGGTTTCATTACAGGCTGTCGTTCAAAATCCGGAACATCTCCCGGAAGCCTTCCTCACCCTAACCTTCACCAGCAAAGGAAATCGGATCATGAGCGCGATCATCACCAACGACGGCACGGAAATTTACTACAAGGACTGGGGCACGGGCCAACCGATCGTCTTCAGCCACGGCTGGCCACTCACGGGCGATGATTGGAATAACCAGATGCTCTTTTTCGTCGAGCAGGGGTACCGCGCGATCGCTCATGACCGGCGCGGTCACGGTCGCTCCAGCCAACCGTCGGAAGGCAACGAGATGAACACCTACGCGGACGATCTCGCCGCGCTGACTTCCGCTCTCGATTTGAAGGACGCGATTCACGTCGGCCATTCCACGGGCGGCGGCGAAGTGACCCGCTACATCGGACGCCACGGCACCAAGCGCGTGGCCAAGGCCGTTCTCATCGGCGCAGTGCCTCCGCTCATGTTGCAAACGCCCAGTAATCCCGGTGGTCTGCCGCTCTCGGTATTCGACGGCATCCGCGCAGGATTCGTCAATGACCGCTCCCAATTTTTCAAGGACATCACCACGCCGTTCTACGGAGCGAACCGCGACGGCGCGAAAGTGTCGCAAGGCATTCGCGACGCCTTCTGGCTTCAAGGCCTGATGGGTGGCTTCAAGGGTGAGTACGATTGTATCAAGGCGTTTTCCGAAACTGATTTCACGGAGGACTTGAAGAAGTTCGATGTGCCGACCTTGATCCTGCATGGCGACGACGATCAGATTGTCCCCATCGGCGCATCGGCGCTGCTCTCGTCGAAGCTGGTCCCGAATGCCACTCTGAAAATCTACAAGGGCGGCAGTCACGGTATCTGCACGATCGAGAAAGATCGCGTCAACGCGGACATCCTCGAGTTCATCAAGCAGGGCTGAGCTTTGCAGATGCATTGAAGTCAGTGGCAACGAGAACCGCCGTGAAGATTGACACACCCCGGCGCTCCGCGCCACCCCTCTTGATAGAGGGGATTTGCGCATCTGAAAGTCTTAACAGCGAAAGTCCTCTATCAAGCACTGGGTGCAGCGTCACGCGGCTGGCGCGCAGTGCCGGAGTGTGAAGTGAGTACGCTTTGTTCTATCGACTCTCTGTTGGCACGAGCTTCGCGAGCTCCTCGATTTCGGAGGCGCATTCTTTTTCGCTGAGGCCGAGCACGCCGGGCAGCAGGGGAATGTAGAGCAGCAGCGCTTCGTCCACATAGACGCGCGGGACGAGAAAGGCCGCGGGCGTGCAGGAAAAATCCCAGCGCGGCTGCGAGAGTCGCGTGCGCCACGTGTAGAGCGAGAGCGAGGGGACCAGCTTGCCATCGGTCTCGATCGGTTCGGCAGGGGAAAGATCGAAGCGGCCCGCTACGTTGCGCACGGTCCAGCGCCGCACCTCCGCGATCTTTTCCGGGTCGGTGATCATGACGGAATCGAGCGTATTGCCCAGGCGCAAGCGGGCCACGGTGCAATTCGTGATCACGCCGGGGCCGAACTGGAGCCAGTTGGCTCCGTGATAGATCACTGGCTCTTCCTTGGGCTTCTCCGCCGAGTGGACGGCAGTGGCCATCAGCAGAATGGTCGTGAGGGTGGCGACGCAATTTCGACCGGAGAACGCGGGGCGCAGGGTAAGCACGGACCGAGTATGAACCGCTCGCGGCCGGATTCAAGCCAGTGTCACGCGGAACACGCTGGGTGCTTGCGCTTCTCAAAGAGTATGGCATACTCGCCGATTGACCATGCCAAAGAAAACCTCGGCTAAGCCCACTTCTGCACCCCGTTCCGAGGACGTTTCACCCACGCTCACGCGACTGTTTCAAGCCCGTAACGAGTGGGACCGACTCTACCAGCTGAGCAATTTGCTCAAGGAAGCGCAGATTGATCTGCCCGACTTTTTTGATTCCCCCGCCGTCTGGAGCACGATCTGCCGCGAACCCGATCCGGAAAAACTGGCGTGGCGTCTCGGGCAGGAAATCCGCCGTCGCGCCGATGGCAAGGTGCCGACCTGCTTGCAGCCTTACCTCGACCGCCCCGATCTGGCCGAGCAGGAGCGGTCGCAGGATGAGTCGCGTTTCCGCACCGAGCTGAGCCAATGGTTGCGGGAGGAAGAACCCGACACGTCGGTGCCGCCGAAGCGCGGTCTCGCCATCGTATGGAAGGTGACGGGCGGAGTGGAACCGCTGCAGAATCACGTCTCGATCGAACTGCGCGCCAATTCACCCAAGCTGCGCGAAGGCGCCCGGAACTTTTTCCAGGTGCGCGGTCTCTGCAACGAGCTGGCTCACCGGCCGGAACTTTTCAGCATCGAAGATGCTACGTTGCTGCGCTGGCTGTCGGATTATTTCGCCCTGCTGGCCACGGAAAAGCACAAGCACGGCAGTCCCTTTCTCACGGATAACCGCTCGCTCCTGGTCTGGTTGCAGCAATGGGGCCAGAGCGGTCGTTGCCGCTACGAGGAAGGCAATGGCGCGGTCGAGTACAATGCCGTGCCGGCACGCATCGTACCAAAGCTCGAAGCGGACTCGAACGGTCATAATGGACGCAATGCCGCGATGCGGCTCGAATTTGAAGTCACCACCGCCGCAGGTCTGCGCGAACCGCTCGCGGACGCGAAACTTTTTCTCGCGCCGAAGGGTGACAACGGCCGGCTCGAACTCGAGCTGGTGCAGGTCAAAGGCTGCTTCTATCGCCTGATCGAACGGCCCCCGCGCTCCATTCTGACACTCGCTCTGAAGAATGGTCCGACCCGGCTCGAGGCCGCCGCATCGCGCGATTTTCTGCCGCATCTGCTGCGCCGTTACCCGAATCTGCAATCGCAGGTGAAGGTGCATCTGCGCCAGATCCCGGCGAAGGCGCACTTCTACTTCAACCTCGACGAAGAGGACGTGCTCCAGATTCGTCTCATCGCCCAGGCGCGCTACAGCAATGCGTCGTGGGAATGGACCACCTTCGGCTGGGCCAAATTGCCGCCGAAAGTCGCGCTGCACAACGGTCACACCGTCGAGGAAATGCCCGCTCCGGAAACCGAGGAGGCCATTGAGGAATCGCACAGTCACGCGATTTCCAGCGAGTCCAGCAACGAGATCTGGGACGAGATTCCGGCGGAAGCCGATTGCACACTGGCGCAGGAATGGCTGACAGGCTGGAATGGCGAGGCGGGGGAATTATGCGGCCGCCCGGATGAACCCGGCTGGTGGCAGACCTTGCACGGCAAGCGCATCCCCGAGCTGGTGAAGCTCTGGCAGGAACGCTCCACGCAGTGGTCGTACTACGGCAACAAACGCTTTCAACAATTCGTCAACGGCAAGCGTCACAGCTTCCCCAAGATCCGCATTCAATCGAGCGGCGTGGACTGGTTCACGGTGCGCACGGAATGGGAAGAGGAGAGCATGCGCCTCACCCCGGCGGACTGGCAAAAACTCCAGCAGAGCGACGATCCCTACATCAAGCTCGGCAACGGCACGTGGCTGCAGCGCGAGGAAGCGGAGCAGCTCGGCACGATGATCAATGCGCTGGCGGAACTCGGCTTCACGGATGGCAACAGCGCGACGGAGCAAACCATCAGCGCGCTGCAACTCGCCGGCACGCAGGCTTCCACCTGGGACGCGCTGCAAAACTTTTCCGATAAGGAATTCCAGGCGGAGCTCAACAAGCTGCGCGACACGCTGGCCGATTTCAAAGGCATTCCCGCCGAGGATCTGCCGGTCGGGCTCAAGGCCACGTTGCGTCCCTACCAGCACGAAGGCTTCAGCTTTCTCGTCTATTCCGCACGGCTCAAGCTCGGCGCGATTCTGGCCGACGACATGGGTCTCGGTAAAACGATCCAATCGCTCGCGTGGATCGAACATCTGCGCGAAAAGGATGGTCCCTCTCCGAGCCTCGTCGTCTGCCCCGCGAGTGTCGTGTTCAACTGGCAGCGCGAAGCGGAGCAATTCACGCCCGGCTTGAAAGTGCTCGCTCTCACCGCCGGGGCAAACCGCCACGGCATGCGCGAGGAGATCCCGCAGTACGATCTCATCATCACGAATTACGCGTTGCTGCGGCGCGATTTGATGTCGCTCAAGAAGTATCAATTCCGCGCCGTCATTCTCGACGAAGCGCAGAATATCAAGAACCCGGATTCCCTCGTGGCGAAGGCCGCGAAGATGTTGAATGCCCAGCACCGCCTCGCCCTCACCGGCACGCCGCTGGAAAACCGGTTGCTCGATTTGTGGAGTATCGTCGATTTTGTGCATCCGGGCTATCTGCCGAATCGCAACCAGTTCACCGACCAATACGATCGCGGGGCGTCGCCCGCAGCGCGCTCGCATCTCTCGGGTCGACTGCGGCCGATCGTGTTGCGCCGCTTGAAAAAGCAGGTCGCGCAGGATCTGCCGGACCGGATCGAGGAACGCATCGATTGCGAACTGACCGAGGGTCAGCGGAAATTCTATCTCGCCGAATTGCAACGCAGCCGTCAGGCCTTGCGCGAAGTTGATCCCGATCAGGGCCGCATTCACGTACTGGCCGCGCTCACGCGCTTGCGCCAGATCTGCTGCCACCCTGCGCTCGCGGGCGGAAAGAAGTTGCTCGGCTCGGGCAAGACCGCCGCGCTGTTCGAACTCCTCGACCAGCTCCATGCGGAAGGTCACAAGGTGCTCGTGTTCAGTCAATTTGTGGAGATGTTGAAATTGCTGCAGGCCGAGCTCATCGAGCGTGGTCGTCCGCACTACATGCTCACCGGCCAGACGACGAACCGCAGCGAAGTGGTGGCGAATTTCCAGAACGATCCGCAGCCGTCGGTCTTCCTGCTTTCGCTCAAGGCAGCGGGCACGGGCTTGAATCTCACCTCGGCGAGCTACGTGATTCTTTACGATCCGTGGTGGAATCCCGCCGTGGAAGCGCAAGCCATCGATCGTACCCATCGTATCGGTCAGGACCGCACAGTCATCGCGTACCGACTCGTCACGCGCGATACGGTCGAGGAAAAGATCTGGCACTTGCAGCAGAGCAAGGCGCAACTCGTGCAGGATGTGCTCGGCGAACAAGGCTTCGCCGGCAGCCTGACCAAGGCCGATCTGGAATTCCTCCTCGCCGATCCGCAGGAAATTCCGGCCGAACCGGCCTAGTTATTGGAGGACACACTGTCCTGCAAAGAAAAAGGCGGAACCGTGGAAGGTTCCGCCTTTTTGATAAGTCGCGAGACTTATTTCGTGAGCGCGTAGCGAGCTTCGCCGACTTTCTTGATCGCGCTGTTCTTCTTGCCGGTCGTATAGAACCAGCTGAAGACGTTGCCGGGTTTCACGCCAAGCTTCTTGGCGAGATCTCCGACTTTGACGCCCTTCGCACCGGCAGCGGCCAGAGCTTTCAGGATGGAATCCTTGAGCTTCACGCCACCCTTGCGGGCTTTGCGAGCGACAGGAGCGACCGAGGCTTTGACGGACTTCACAGAGACGAGAGGACCGCCTTCGAACTTGGCCAATTCCGCGTCAATCTTGAGAAGACGGGTGAGAAGGGTTTCTTTTTTGGCGATCAAGCGCGTGATTTGATTCAACTGCGCGCTCGAGAGGTTGCTTAATTTCATTATAGAAACCTATACAGAATGTATAGAGATGGCAAGCGATTCAATACTGAGTACACTGAAACTTCAGTATATTGAATCAAACAGCGGGATATGAGATCGGGCAAAACGCCATGTAGAAAATGAAGGTTCCGCAGGGTCTCAATGTGTTCTCAGGTGTGAAATCTACGTTACCAAATTTACTATTTATAAGGTTCGATATGAAGACCTACCGGGGAATCATCAAGGCTTCGGATCGATCTTCACCTTGCCGCCCCACGAGATAATTTTCGCTTTGCCCCCGGCCGCTTCGGCTTCCGGAATCTGGTTATTACGGACGTAAGCGAGCGAAAGACTGGTCCAGCCGAATTGATTATTGGGGTCAATTTCCGTGGCTTTGAGTCCCGCTGCGATGGCTTCGGGATACTTGCCCATCTTCATCAACGCCATGCCGAGCGCATGCCAGCCATCAAAAAAATCCGGCTTGGCCTCGACCGCTTTCGTATAGCAAGCGACCGCTTCTTCCAGTTCACCAATCGCCAGTGCGCCGTCGCCATCGTCTTTATAGTCTTCGTATGTGGGCATAGGATTTTTTCTAGAATCGGGTTAGTAAGCTCTCAATCAACCCCGTTATCGTATAGGACTTCGCTTCGAGATCAACTGTGTATCCAAGCTGGCGCAAGGTCGCACTGGTCACCGGGCCAATGCTGGCATGGCGCGGGACGCGCGCTCCGGCGACGGGGTGAAGTTGCAGCGCATGCCAATTCTCGACCGTGCTCGAACTCGTGAAGGTGATCCAGTCGGCACCTTCGTCGAGAAACCGCGCCCGTGCGCCGTTCTCATCCGACGTCTCCGGCACGGTGTCATAGACGGTCCATTCGGTGACATGACCGCCGTGCGCGAGGAGTTGCTGCGTGAGAATCGGATTGGCGAGATTACTACGCGGCAGGAGAAAACGTTGACCGCGCGTCTCAGCTTCCGTGAAGGCGTCCGCCAAAGCTTCGGTGGTGAATTCCTTCGGTTGCTTCGCGATTTGCAGGTGCAATGCGGTGAGTTTCGCCGCGGTGGCCGGACCGACTGCCGCGATCTTCACGGCACCGAGCGCGCGCAGATCGGGTTGCGCGGCAAAGAACGCGGTGAAGAAATGATCCACCGCATTCGGGCTCGTGAAGACGATCCAATCTTGATGCGCCGAGAGATTTTCGAGTTGCGCCGTGGCCTCCGCAGGAAGGGCGCGCGGTAGAATGCGAATGGTGGGAATTTCCAAAACCTCCGCGCCGAGTTCGCGCAGTTGTTCCGAAAGCGCGCTGGCATGGGGCCGCGTGCGCGTGACGACGATGCGTTGACCAAAGAGGGGACGATGCTCGAACCAGTTCAATGTTTCGCGCAGGGAAACCACTTCGCCGATAATGGTCACGGCGGGGGCCTTGAAGCCGCGAGCGAGGACGATTCCCGCGATGGTCGCGAGCGTGCCGTCGATCGATTCCTGTCGTCCCGTCGTGCCCCAGCGCACGAGCGCCACGGGCGTGGATGGACTCGCTCCCTCCGCAATCAGCCGTTGCGTGATTTGTGGGAGCCGTTCGACACCCATCAGAAAAATCTTCGTTCCGCGATCCAAGGCCAGAGCGCGCCAGTCGAGCGCAGAGTTTTCCTTGGTCGGATCTTCGTGCCCGGTGATGACGGTGAAACTCGAGGCACAATCGCGGTGCGTGACCGGAATGCCCGCATAGGCCGGGGCGGCGATAGAAGACGTAATACCCGGCACCACTTCGAAAGAATATCCCGCTGCGGCGAGGGCCTGCGCTTCCTCGCCACCGCGACCAAAGACATAGGGATCGCCGCCCTTAAGCCGAACCACCACTTTGCCCGTACCGGCCAGTTTCACGAGCAGCGCGTTGATCTCTTCCTGCGGCAACGCGTGATTGCCCGCGCTTTTGCCGACATAGATTTTTTCTACATCCGCCTTCGCCCAGCGTAGCATGTCGGGGTTGCAGAGGTAATCATAGAGAATCACATCGGCACGCTCAATGAGTGTGCGGGCACGCAAGGTGACGAGTCCGAGGTCGCCCGGTCCCGCGCCAACGAGAAAAGTTTTGGTGAGAGTGGCCATGAGAGAATGTTTGCAGATTACATGAATCGAAGCCGGAAAGAAAAGACCACACACCCCGGCACTCCGTGCCACCCCACTTGATAGAGAGGATTTCGGCAACTGCAAGTCACGCGAGCAGGAGTCCCCTCTATCAAGAGGGGTGGCACGGAGTGCCGGGGTGTGTTCATGTTGGATTCTGTAAGATCTTTTGCGCCAGCGCGCGACCGAGTTCCTTTGCCTGAAGCGGATCGCCCTGAGTGTCGCCCAGGCGCGGCTCCGGTGCTTCGTTGAGCCACGCGATGCCGTGCAAATGCAGGACGCCGTTCTCGATGGAAGCGGACGCCGCCACGGGGGCCTGGCAACCACCACCGAGCCCGGCGAGGAAGCCGCGTTCCGCGTCCACGCACGCCGCAGTGTCGGCATCGTGTACTTTCGCGAGCAGGTCGCGGTGAAACTCGTCGTTCGCGCGAATCTGCAGCGCGAGCGCGCCCTGACCGGGCGCAGGCAGGATTTGCTCCAGCGGAAGCGGAGTGACAGTGAGACCTTCCACGTCGGGTTGAAGACGAGAGAGACCCGCGGCGGCCAGGAGAAGTCCGCTCCATTCGGGATTCTCGCGCAGTTTGCGCAATCGGGTGTCGATGTTGCCGCGAATTCCCGCCGTGCGAAGATCAGGCCGTTGGCGAAGTAATTGCGCGGCGCGGCGTGGGCTGCCTGTGGCGACAATGGCTCCTTGAGGAAGTTCAGCGAGAGAGGTAATGGGTTCGCGCGTGATCAGGACATCGCGGGCATCAGCCCGTTTCGGAATCGCACCGATCACGAGGTCGCTGCCGAGGTCGACGGGGAGATCCTTGAGACTGTGGACAGCAAGATCGATTTCTCCGCGCAGCAAAGCTTGTTCGATTTCAGCGGTGAAGATGCCCTTGCCGGAGGGCAGCTCGGGGGAATTCAATTCGGACAGCCGGTCGCCGGTGGTTTTGATCACCTTGATTTGAAAGGTGTAGCCCGGGCAGGCGGCGGACAACTGACATAAAAGGCTTGTCGTTTGCGCGAGAGCGAGACCGCTGCCGCGTGTACCAACGATGACGGGTTTCGCTTTCATGAGAGACGGTTGTGGGGTTCGAGTTGCTGCGTGGCCCACGTGGTATAGCGCGTGATGTGTGGCTTCAGAATCTCCCGGCTGCGTTCGATCTCGGTGAGGCGTTCGCTCAAATGGCGCTGCGCGATCGATTGCAAATCGTCAATGTCATAGAGATAAACATCGTCGAGCAAATTGACCGACGGTTCGAAATCGCGCGGTACCGCCAGATCAATGAGGAAGAGGGGGCGCGCCTCGCGTTGCTTGAGCATGTGCAACAGCTTCTCGCGAGTGAGCACGTAATGCGGGGCGCTGGTGGAGCTGATGATGATGTCGACATCGACCGCCTCGGTTTCCCACGTGTCCCAGTGAATCGCCTTGCCGCCGAGTTCTATCGCCAGTTTTTCGGCGCGGTCATAGGTGCGATTCGCAACCATGATGGAGCGTACACCACGGCTCTTGAGCGCGCGCGCAGTTTTCTCGCTGGTGTCGCCCGCCCCCATGATCATGACGGTGCGGCCCTCGAGCGCGCTGAAGATTTTCTCCGCGAGTTCGACCGCGACCGAGCCCACCGAGACACTGCCGCGGGTGATGCCGGTGTGCGTGCGCACCTCCTTGGCGGCGGCAAAGGAGGATTGGAACAGGCGGTTGAGCCACTTGCCTGTCGTGCCATTTTTCTGCGCGATATCATACGCGGTTTTGATCTGGCCGAAAATTTCGGTCTCGCCCACGACCATCGATTTCAGTCCCGAAGCAACCTCGAACAAATGGGCGATGCATTGTTCATCCTGATATTGAAACGACGGCAGCACGACGTCGGTATCCAGAACGTGATAGTTCTTCAAAAAAAGCGGCCATGATTCGGCGGCGCGCTGCGGAGTGTTCGTGGCGCCAAAATATTCGACCCGGTTGCAGGTGGAGACCAGCACCGCTTCGGTGAGACCGAGCTCCTGCTTCATCTCCGTTAACGCGTCGGGAATATCGTGCGGCAGGAACGCGACGCGTTCGCGCACTTCCACGGGCGCTTCGGCAAAGGTCAGGCCGCCGCAAACGAGATGCGCGCTCATGACGCCGCCTCCATCGTGACGGGGTGCGCCACAAAATCGGTGGGGAGCGAAAAACGATGGTCCTGCGAGAGGGAGTTGATGCCCCAGAAGGTGAGGAGGACGAAGACGTATCCAGCCACGGAAGCCCAGGCGACTTTCTTGTGGCTCAACGGCAGAAATTTGGGAGCGAGGAGTAGTCCCCCGTACAGCAGCCACACCGCCGCCGACCAAAAGACCTTCACCCAGTCGAGCGTGCTTTCGTGCGGAATGAAAAAACCGAGCGCCATGCCGCCACTGAAAATGAGAAACGCCCATTTCAGGACGAGGCGATGGACGCGCTCGAGTTGCCCCATGGCGGGAAGATTATAGAACCAGTGATCCAGCGAGCGACGCTTGAGCTGCCGTTCTTGAATCAGGTACATCATCCCGGCGAGAGCGGCGACGCCAAGCATGCCAAAACCGAGGATGCTCAGGCAGGCGTGAAGTTCCAGCACCCAGCCCAACGGTGGTCGATTGGTGGGGATGTCGATGGGCGCAACGAGCGCGAGAAAGTTGAGGCAGAACACCAGCGGGGCGGTGAAGGTGCCCAAAATAGACATGCGGTAGACGGGGCCAATCACGAGATAGGTGAGGACCAGCGACCAGGTAAAGAAGGCGACGACTTCAAATAAATTGGTGATGGGACAATGCCGGATCACTTCGCCGCGTTCGTAGAGAAAAATGGAGCTGAATATCAAGCCCAACACCAAGACCGAATCGTGCCACGGCGTGGACGCGGACCGGCGCGCGCCGAGGGCGTAAATCCCCCACGCCGCACTGATCAGGTACGTCACGGTTGCCGCAATGAGCCAATATCGATCTGTCATAGAAAACCATGGAGGACTCTGTCCTCCAAACCTCCTGCCCAGGGTATGATACCCTGGGAACCCCAACTTGCGTTTTGCTGTTTTCCGCTGCGGAAAACAGCAAAACGCAAAGTGAGGATTCTCAAGGAAATCATTTCCTTGAGCGGGGTCTGGGGGCAGCGCCCCCACCGTTATTTCAGGAGTTTTTGCACGAGAGAGCTGAGGGTTTTGCCATCGGCGCGACCGGCGGCCTTGGCTTGGGCGGCTTTCATCACCGCGCCCATTTGCGCTTTGGTGGTGGCGCCGACTTCCGCGATGGCGTCTTTCACGATTTGCTCCATCTCCGCTTCGCTCAGACCGGCGGGCAGATAGGCTTGCAGAACCGAGAGTTCCTTCGTTTCCTTATCCGCGAGATCGGTGCGGTTGGCCTTGGTGAAACTTTCGATGGAGTCCTGGCGCTTCTTTAACTCACGGCGCACGACGGTGATCACTTCCGCATCGCCGGGAACGAAGTCGGCGCCGCCTTTTTCGATGGCGGCATATTTCACCGAAGACTTCAGCATGCGCAGGACGGAGAGCTTCTCGGCGTCCTTGCTGAGCATGGCTTGTTTAATATCGGCATCGATCTGTGTCACGAGACTCATGGGAATCACTTACTTTCTGTTAGAAGGGTTGAGCCCTCTACCATGCCAGAGGTGGCGCATAATATCAACCTTCGCCAGCGGCAGGGCTAAGCCCTGCACCCGGCGATGCGGCTCGTGTGACTCGCCGTCATTGCGCATAATGATCCACTGGTGGCATCGGCTTTACGGAGTCCGGCGTCACGCTGGCTTGACAAGTTCATAAATGCGGCAAAGGTAATGGCTATGAGCGAAAGTAGCGTCATCCTCCTCACCCGCGACGTCGAAGCCATCCAGATCCCGAGCGGGGTAAAGATCACCCTGTCGAAAGACGCGCCCGTGATCATCACGCAAGCCTTGGGCGGCACCTTCACCGTTGTCGTGCAATCCCAGGCCGGACTCTACCGCATTACCGCCAAGGACGCCGACGCTCTCGGCAAGGAAGCCGAAGCGGCAGCCGCTGCAGCCGCCGCCACGCCCACCTTTGAGGGACCCGTGGACGAGGAACTCGTCTGGCAACAGCTCAAGAATGTCTATGACCCGGAAATTCCGGTCAATATCGTCGACCTCGGCCTGATCTATAGTCTCGAAGTCAAACCCATCGAAGGCGGCGGCAATCGTGTCGAAGCCAAGATGACCCTCACCGCCCCCGGCTGCGGCATGGGCCCCTCCATCGCGGCGGACGCGCAAATGCGCATCCTCACCGTCCCCGGTGTCACCGAAGCGGAAGTGGGCTTGGTCTGGGACCCGCCGTGGAGCGCGGAACGCATCTCGCCCGAAGGCAAAGCCAAGCTCGGCATGGTCTAGCAGGGCTGAGTCCCGAATATTTTAGGAAAAGGCGGTACACGCGTTGTACCGCCTTTTTCATGCCCACGTCACGCCCGCGGCCACTGCAGCGGCTGCGTCACGGCATTGCGATCCATCGGCTTGGGATGATAATCGCTGTGCGACCGGTAATGGAGTTGCGCGCGGCATTGGGCGACGGAATGTTTCTGGAGCGACGCCACGACCGTAGGCGGTTGAACGACGCGGGGCGAAGCGACCGGGGCGGGTGTCGCGGTGGAAATCACAAGAGGCTGGGTGCACGCGGCGGTGGGGTTCATGGGGGAATGTCAGGTTTGGGAAACGGGGTTGTTTTCAATCGCAACACGACCGGAGTCGATCCGTGACAGGGGCCGAATTGTTTTCCTGTGGCAGCTGATGGAACGAGAGACTTGCAGGTCGAATGCCACTTTCGTCCCGAGTTAAATCTTTCCCCGGCTCGCGCCCTGTGGTAATCGTCCGTGCAGGCGGGCTGCGACGGCCTGCGGTCAGCAATCTCATCACACCAAAAGGGGGTCACATGATGTACTACTACGCGGATAGCAACAATCAGCCGGTCGGACCGTACACGCTGGAGCAACTCAAACAACTTAACCTGAGCGGCGTTGTCCAAGCCGAGACCTACGTGGTCGAGGAAGGCGGCAGCCAGTGGCAGCCGTTCAAGAACCTGCTCATCACCCAAACCCCGGCGGGTTCCGCCCCCTTGCCGAGCACACCGCCACCCGTGCAGGAAAACAAGCAGGCGACGGATATCGGCCCCGCCATTCTGTGGTTCCTCTGCTGCTTCCCGATTGGTTTCATGCAATGGGGTCAGACCGCGAAGGGCTGGATCTGGCTGCTCGTTTCCTTCTGCACCGGCGGACTCGGCAGCATTGTCGTCATCGTCGATTACTGGATGTGCTACTCGATCCAGCAAAAGCGGAAGTTGGGCGAATGGGAATTCTTCCCGTCAAAATAAAATCGCCCGCCAATCTGCTCGTGGCGCTCGCCGTTACCGTGGCGGGCGCGGGCTGGCTTTTTCTCGGGTGGCCGGTGCCGCCCTGTCCCTTCCACGAATACCTCGGCGTGTCGTGCCCCATGTGCGGCTCCACGCGCGCCTGCTACGCCCTGCTGGCGGGTCGCGTGGCGGACGCGTTTCGGTTGAACCCGATCTTCTGGTACTGGGTGTTCTGGTGCGTCGTGGCGTACGTCGACGTGTGGGCGCGCGCGTTTTCGGCGGTGCGGCCGAGCTGCGGCACGCGGTTGTTGCTTTACTCGCTGCACCATCGCGTGTGGTTGACGCTTCATGTGCTCATGCTTCTCGGGACGCTGTTGTATTTGAATTTCCGGGCGAACTGAATTCCTCGACGATCCGCCCTTCTTCCAGTCGCAAAATCCGGTCCGCCTGGGCGATGCTCGAGGCGCGGTGTGCGATCACCAAAAGCGTCCGCCGTCCGTGACGACACGGTTGGGCCAGCCAGACGTGGAGCGATTGCAGGATGGCCTGCTCGTTGTCCGCATCGAGGTGCGCAGTCGCTTCATCGAGGATGAGAAACGGCGCATCCTTCAGAATGGCGCGGGCAATGGCCATGCGCTGGCGTTGACCACCCGACAAGGTCGCGCCCATTTCGCCAACCATTGTGTCGTATCCTTGCGGCAAGGCGCGGATGAAATCGTGCAGGTTGGCGAGCCGCGCGGCAGCGATCAACTCGGCCTCCGTCGCATCGGGTTTCGCCAAGCGCAGATTGTCGCGGATCGAGGTATGGAACAGATGCGTGTGCTGCGAAACGACCGCGATGTGGGCGCGGAGGAGCTCCGGCGCGAGGTGATCAATCCGATGGCCGCCAAGCCAGATCACCCCCGCACCGGGCTCCCAAAAACGCAACAGCAACTGAACGATCGTGCTTTTGCCGGTGCCACTCGGACCGACGAGCGCGACGGTTTCGCCGGGCGCAATCGCGAATGAGACCTCGCGCAGCACGGGCTGATCCGGCCGACTGCGGTAAGCAAACGAGACATTGCGGAAAGTGAGCGTGGCCTCGGTGAGGGCCACGTCGCGCAATCCTTCCTGCTCATCAATTTCCGGTTGCTGATTCATGAGCTCGAAAAGCCGTTGCGCCCCACTCAACGCTTGCGCGAGATCAGGAATCAAATTGCTGATGCCAAGCAGCGGCACGAAAGCGCCGATGACGAGGGTAATGGCCATGACCAGTTCCAGCACGGTCAACGTTCCCGCTGTCACCGCCTGCGTGCCAAGATAGAGGGCCGTAACGAGGCCAAGACCGATCAGCAAATCGCTGAGCATGATCTGCCACGCACCCGCGCGAGCAAGGCCGAGTTGGTGATGGGCCAGCCGCTCACCGCGCCGCCGGATTTCCGCCAACCGCTCCATTTCGTAGCCGGAGGCGATCACGTCGCGCACGCCTTGCAAGCTATCGACGAAATGCGCATTGAGTTCCGCCACGGCTGTGCGGCTTTGCTCCGCCGCACGGCGCCCGAGCCAATAGGTACCCCACGGCACCAGCACACCCACGGCGAGCAGAAACGGAACAAGACTGAGTACGAGGCGCACATCGAGAAACGCCAGCGCGAGGAGGATTAAAGGTGGCACCACGAGTGCGGTCAACGCGGGAGCGATGGTGTGCGCATAGAAAATTTCCATCCGGTCCACATCGGAGATCACGCGCGAAATCACGTCGCCACTGCGGAGATGACCCAACCCCGCCGGAGCGAGCAATTCCAGCCGTTCATAGAGCCGGTGCCGCAACAGCGAGAGCAAATGAAACGCGACGGCGTGACCGGAAAATTGCTCGAGGTAACGGCAAAGGCCCTTCACCAATCCGATCAGCGCGAGGGCAAACGCAATCATCCCCAACGAGACCGAGGCATAACCACCGGGCAGCGTGTGACCGGCCATCGCCAGCACACCCGCGCAAGCGCCGGTGATCAGCGCGATGCCGAGGCTTTGGTTGAGAATCCGCATCGTGATCGAGAACGCCATCAGCGCACGCAAGGGGCGCAGAAAGCGGAGCAATTGACCGAGGGTGGACCCGTTGTTGGATTCCGTTTTCACGCGGCTTTCTCCAAGGGATGACCGTGCGTGATGTCGGTGAGTTGTCCCTCTTCCAAATGCCAGACCCGGTCCGCGCGGCGCAACATCTCCGGCTGATGCGTGATCAGGAGCACGGTTTTTTCTCCAGCCAGGCGAACCAGCGTTTCGTTCAACACGAGCGCCGTGGCGCGATCCACCTGCGCGGTCGCTTCGTCGAGCAGCAGGATGGGTGTGTTCTGCAGCAGGGCGCGGGCAAGGGCCAGCCGCTGGCGTTGACCACCACTGAGCGACAAGGCGCGTTCACCCACGGGTGTTTGATAACCTTGCGGAAGCTGACGGATGAAATCGTGCAGCCCGACGATCTTCATCACCGCTACCATTTCATCCAGACTTGCATCGGGTTTCGCGACGCGCAAATTGTCCGCAATCGAACCGTGGAAGAGATACGGATCTTGCGCCACGAGTGCGATTTTCTCGCACAGGACCGCACGCGGAATCGAATTTAACTCGGCGTGATCGAGCTGGATCGTGCCGTGTTGCGGCTGGAGAAAACGGAGCAGTAGTTGGAGAAGCGTGCTTTTCCCCGCGCCACTGGGACCGGTCAAAACCACGAATTCACCGGGCGTAATGGAAAACGTCACGCGCTCCAACACCGGAGGCAAATCCGTCGCATGGGCGAAGGTCACGTTTTCAAAATGAATGGTCGGCATCGCACCCGGTAATGTTGCGACAGCTCGGGACGTTGACGCACGCGCCGCCGGTTCATCGAGTCGCTCCTTCACCCGAGCCAACATCCGGCGACCCATCGCCCCAGCGAAGATGAATGCGCCGATGAGATTGAGTTGGCGCACGAATTCCACACTCAACAGGATCACTGTCACCGCGCCGCCCAGAGACAATGCTCCGGCCTCCAAACGCCACGCCGACACGACAAACGCCGCCGTGATCGCGCCAAGAGCGAAACCCCAGTCCATGATGAAAATCACAATCTGATTGAGCGCGAGCAAACCCATCGTCTCGCGGCGCAACGCTTCGCTTTCGGTGCGGATCGCTTCGCCGTGGGTCTTGGCGCGGTTGAACATCTTCAGCGTGGGCAAGCCCTGCAGGCTGTCCAGAAATTGCGCGCTCAATCGATTCGCCGAAGCGTAATAGCGTTGCGTGATCGAACGAAAGCGACCCTGCACCAATCCCAGCAACAGCGGCGCCAGCGGGGCGGAAACAAGCAGCAGCAATCCGGTTTTCCAATCGAGCCACGCCATCGCCCCACACAACAACACCGGCGCGGCCAGACTCACATAAAATTGCGGCAGGTAGAGACCGTAGTAAACGTCGAGCGCTTCCAAGCCCTCCACCGATTCGTTCACGATTTCGCCCGTGCGTGATTTCGTCAACGCAGCAGGCCCTTGCGCGAGAGTCTTGCGGTAAAGCGCGTCGCGCAAATCCATTTTCGCCCGCGCCGCGGCATGATGCGCGGTCAACCGGGCAAGTCCACCCAAGGCCGCACGCAAAACAAGCAGTGAAATAAAGGCGGCGAAGAAAGTCACCGAAGGCGTGCGATGACGCAGCACGTCGTCGACAACCAGGCCGATGAGGAAGGCCTGAGCGATGTGGCCGCACAGGATCAATCCGCCCAGCCCGCCCGCCGCAACGGTCCACCGTCGCGCGACGCGAAGAGTGCTCGCAGCGTTCATCGCACGACCAGACTGAAGAGAACAATGCCGAAGCTGAGCACACACAGCGTCCACAGCAGGAAAGCTTGTCGGCGGCGTTGCCGCGTCACCGGATGGAGTGAACCCGAGACCCACGATTTTTTGCGGCGCAACGTCGAGGGCATTTCAAGAGCGGAAGTATTCATATGGAATGGGAAGTGAAGTATTGAGACGGAAAGGCTGACTCCTTCTCCCCGATGGCTCGCATCGAAGAGAAGAAGCGGAATGGAGTTGTTAAGTGAGCGATTCGCGACGGCGCATCCGCCAGAACAACATGACGCTGCCCGCGATAAGCATCGCGTAGGTAGACGGCTCGGGAACGGCCTGAGTCATCGTGTCGCTCTGATTCACTTGCGCGGCGTACACCTGCGCATGCTGCACGGCACTGAAGTTGATCGTGTAGTCGACGATCTCGCCCGTGACCGCACTCAAGTCCCACTGCAACGCGTAGAGATTGACGTAGACCGGTTCGCCCATCATCGTGCCGTTTTGCACCTGCACGAGAATGTTCGAGTAGGTGGACGCCACGCTGGAGACGGTGATATCGCCGGTGCCGTCGTTGTACGTGTAGGTCAGCGTCGGCAGTGCATCGTTGAAGAAGCTGTGGCCGTAGACTTGGCCAATTTCCAGTTGCAAGACGATCGTTTCCAATCCCGCCAACGGCGTCTCATCGGTGATTGCGAGCGCGCCACCGTTCGTATTTGCCACGGTGCTGCTGCCGCCGAAGTAGATGCTCGATCCACCCACGTAAGGACCGCCACCGGTCCCGTTGGAAACCTTGCTGATGTAGGCGTCGGCGCTCCCGGCCACATTCGAGCCAATCGTGCCAACCACGGAGGAACCATACGTTCCAGTCCACGCGCCCGTGCCGGGATAGCTGCCATAGCCGGTCATCGTGGTGTTGCTGAAACTGGCCCAGCCATCGAAGCTGGTCGTGCCACTCAGTGTGATGGTTTGAGGTGCCGCATCGCTGATGGCGTCGGCGTGGATGGTGGATACCGCGGTCCAGCCGACCAGAGCGGTCAGGCAAAGCGCGGCGCCTATTTGGCGGATCGGTGATTTCATGCGGCGTACCGTAGTGGAAAGCGGAGGACCGCGCTGTCTTCGGCTTGTGCGGCGATTGCTCGGAGTTGCGGGACGATTACGATGATCGAATGGCAGACGGACCGACGCGCAAGTTGGAGTTAAGAGAAAGCAATTCGGAGAAAGCGCGCGTGTTTTTGAAAGCGGGACAACCGAAAAAAAACTCCCCCCATCACCCGGGGAGGGGCGACAGAGGGAGTTCGCGTGCCGACAGAAAAATCAGGGAATCAAACGGCCACTGCCTCGCGGCGGCGCATCCGCCAGAGCAACATGGCGCAGCCTGCCACGATCATCGCGTAGGTCGACGGTTCCGGAACCACCTGCACCATCGTGTCGCCTTGATCGAGTTGCATGGCGTAGACCTGCGCGTGCTCGACGCCGCTGAACCCGATGCTGAAGTTCGTGATCTCGCCGTTGACGGCGCTCAAGTCCCACTGCATGGCATAGAGATTGATATAGACTGTCTCCGTGCCCGAGGGCATCTCTACCGTGCCGTTATCCGCCTTGACCAGAACGGAGGAGAAATCCGCCGCCACACCGGAAACCGTGACATCGCCCGTTCCATCATTGTACGTGTAAGTGAGGGTGGGCAGCGTGTGATTGTAGAGATCGTAGGTCCACGCCTCACCGATTTCGAGCTGGAAGACAATCGTCTTCAAATCGGCCAAGGGGGTCGCCTCCGTCACCGCGAGACTGCCGCCAAAGGTGTTCGGCACATCTCCAAAGCTGGCGAAGTAAAGCGAACCGCTCGCGGGATAAGGTCCGCCCCCGGTGCCATTCGCGGTTTTATTCAGCGTCGCATCGCCGCTGCCTGCCACGTTGGAACCGATGGCACTGGGCCACGCCGTCGTGGAAGTGAAGAAACCGGGAAAACCCGGATTCGAGCCAGCGGTCAGGCCAGCATTGCTCCAGCCATCGTAACTGGTGTTGCCGATGAGGGTGATGGTTTGCGGAGCCGCGTCGTCGACGGCGGTCGCGTACGAGGAGGTCGCCACGCCGAGCCAGACCAGAGCGGTCAGGCACAGCGCAGTGATGAGCGGAGTGATCGTTGTTTTCATGCGGCGTACCGTAAGCGAAAGGGGAGAGGCGCGCTGTCTTCAGCTTGTGCCACGATTGCTCGGTCTTGCGGGGCGGTTGCGATGATCGAATGGCAGACGGACTCGCGAGCAAGGAGCAGCAGTCCAGCCGCAATCTGAAGGAAGCGCGGAAAGCGGGGCGGTGTTAGGGATGAAGCATGCACGCTACCCATCGATTCCCACGCCACCGCGCCGCGCAACGCGCTTTCACCCTGGTGGAGACCCTTGTCACCACAGCAGTCGTCGTCATTGTGGTCACCATGTCGATGGCCGGATTTGACAAGGCGCTGAAGAACCGCCGCTGTCTCAAGGAAACAGCCGCCGCCCACAAGTTGATCATTGCCTACCTCACCGCGGCCACCGATAACGACGGGCAATGGCTTGCCGGGATGGACGGCCGCGTGAAATCCATCACCCTGCCCACCGGCAAGGTGCTCAATGGCCACACCTGCAATCGGTTTCCCTACCGACTCGGCGCTTACATGGAATACAACCTGGACGGCACTCTCCTTCTCAAGGAAAACAGCCGCCAGATTGAAAAAAGCACGCCGCGCGGCAGTGGCATGTACGAATACATGGTGAGCACCTTTCCCGCTTTCGGCATGAATGTGAACTTTGTGGGCGGCTCCATCGACGAGTCCAACCGCCTCGAGTACGCGGAGGATTGCGCCACGCGCGCGGCCCAAACCGAATCGCCCTTGCTCGTTTTCGCCTCGGCCGGTGGCCAGCTCGGCAACATTCGCGTCGACGGCTTCAACATTCTTTCCCCGCCCCACCTCAAAGTCGCCAACTGGATCGCCACACCGTGGACAGCCAAGACCAATCCGGCGCTCTACGGTTCGGTGGACGCACGCCACGATGGCATCGCCGTTTGTGCTTACACCGATGGCAGCGTCCGCTCGCAGACCATCGAGGAATTGCGCGATATGCGCCTCTGGAGCAAAAACGCCGCCGCGCAGAACGATCCCAATTATATGATTCCCTGATGGCTCGCTGCACCGCCCCGGATTGCAGCGCGAGCGCAACGCGCAGCTAAAAAAACGCAACTGACGGAAAGCGCGCCCCTCTGTTCTGCGTTAGGCTGAGGCCCATCAACCTATACCTTCTCGAGTGAATGAACCTCCTGTACCCGGGGACCCCTCGTTGTCGCCAGACGAGTCAGCGACTGACTTGTTTCTGGAACAACCGGTGTGGAAGCATATCAGCGGCGTCTGGCGTCCGCTGCATGGCGGCTTCGCGTCCAGTGGGGTCAGTCTCGAATGGCACGACTTTCATCTCGGACAGGATCTCGATTGGTCGCCGAGCTTTCATCCCGGCAGCCTGGAAGTTTGTCTGAATTTTTCCGGGCAGGCCCAGTGGCAGGCGGGCGAAAAAACGCACGCGCTCGCCGCCGGGGATGTCGCCCTCTATACCGCCAACGGCACCCCTCTGCCCGCGCAAAGATTGGCTGGTTCGCTGCATCGTTTTCTCACCATCGAACTTTCTCCGGATTATCTCCGCACCCACTTTGAGGCCGTCGCTGCCGCGCTCAAACCGGGCGTGCGGCGCTTTCTCGAATCCGGCGGCACAGCAGGAAAACCGTTTCTGGAAATTCTGCCCATGCCGATCACGCTGCTGAACATCCGGCTCTATCTGCTCGAGCCGCCGGTCGCCGCCACCGCGCAGGGCATCTGGTATCAGGGAAAGATTCTCGACGTGCTCGCCCAAGTCCTCTTTCGCGAAGATAAACCCGTGGAACCGTGGAGCGAGAAACATGAACGCGAGAATCGCGACCGGCTGGCGCGCGTGGTCTTTTGGCTTGAACGCGATTACGAAAATCCGCCCTCGCTGGAAATGCTCGCTGCCGAGGTGGGCTGCAGCGTTTTTCATTTAAGCCGTCTCTTCTCGCAAAAGATGGGACTCTCCATTCCGCGCTTCATTCGCCTGCGCCGCATCGAACGCGCTGCGGAATTATTGCGCGGCGGCGGCAAGAGCGTCACCGAGGTGGCCATGATGGTCGGCTACTCCAGCCTGAGCGCCTTCAATAAAGCCTTCGTCGAGCAGATCGGCTGCTGCCCCGGTCTCTATCCGCACATGAAAGCTCCGACCAAGTCGAGTTAAAGTAGATTCTCTTGAGATAGTCGCAGAAGTCAGGGACAATGTGGGGTCAGCGATCACGAGAACTCCAGTGAAGATTGACACACCCCGGCGCTCCGCGCCACCCCTCTTGATAGAGGGGATTTCGGCAACTGTGAGTCTCGCTAGCATGAATCCCTCCTCTATCAAGAGGGAAGGGGAACGTGCGGTAGCACCGCGGAGCGCCAGGGTGTGTGAAAAGAAGGCGTCTATCCAAATCAAAATGCTCTAACCTGATTCCCGAGTGGGTATCCTTCAGAGCGTCCACTGGTTAAAGCTTGTAATTGAGCCCGCTCATGAGTATCTCATCAGGGTATTTCCCGCGCTAGTCCGTGGGAGTTTTTGGCAGAAGCGAAATCAACCCGTTCACCCCAGGATTTCAAAATGATACGTCAAGGAATGCGGTTCGTCGTCGTGACGATGGTCATGCTCATCGCGGTCGGATTCACCGCGTGCAACAACCACAAGAAACATGCGGAGAATCAAGTCCCGCTTATCGCGCTCCTGACCGACTATGGACTCAGCGACGCCTTCGTGGCTGAGATGAAGGGGGCCATTCTCACGGTGAACCCCAATGTCCGCCTGCTCGATCTCACGCACGAGATCGAACCCTTCAACCTGATGCAGGCGGCCTATCTGCTGAGCCAGTCTTCCGCCGAGTTTCCCGCCAACACCATCTTCGTCGCAGCGGTCGATCCCGGCGTCGGCACGACACGCTCTGCCATCATGCTGCAGACTAATGCGGGCAAGTACTACATCGCTCCGAACAATGGACTGCTCACCCTCGTCATGGAACGCGAAGGTTTCGCCAAGGCGTGGAAACTGGATCGGCCCGGCTATTACCGCAAAGGCGTGATGTCCACCACCGATCATGGCCGCGATATCTTCGGGCCCGTGGCGGCCCATCTGGCCGATGGCGTTCCGGCGGATTCAATCGGCTCGGCCTTGACCAAGAAGGACGTGATCCTGCTGCCTTACCGCGCGGCGGCGGTGAACGGACCGAATCTTTCAGGCGAAGTCTGGCATGTGGATCATTACGGGAACATCATCACCAATATTCCCGCATCGATGGACCCTAACTTGAAGGATGGCGTGCTCCTGCGCATCACCCTCGGCAAGCAAACGTTCAGCGCGCCGCTGGTGAAGACCTTCGCCGATGTCCAGAAGGGCCGCATTGCCGTGTTGATCGGCAGTCAGGGTCTGCTCGAGATTTGCGCCAACCAGGGTTCTGCGGGCAAACAGCTCAGCGCCCAGGCGGGTCAGTCTGTGTTGATTCAAAAATAGGGAGGGCCGTCGACGCGATGTAAAAATCGCGTCCTATAGAAAACCTCGCGGTCGGACTGCCGCAGTTATTTCCCCGTGGGGGCAGGCAGGGCGTTCTTCAGCGCTTCCGGTGACATTTCTGACTTCTGGAATTTCGGCACCACCATGCGGATGAAATCCTTGAGCATGGTCTCGGTCTCCTCCAGATTCTTGCCGTCGCTACGCACCGTCTTCGTCACCAGTGAGGTCGTGATCACGTAGGCCCAGCGGTGATTGATATTGTGCACGAGCAAATCCCAACTGGAATAAAAGACGCGGATGTAATGCTCGGGCGTGGTGATGTTATTCCCCACAAACCAATAGTAATAGACCGATTGAATTTTCTGCGTACGGCCCGGTGCCACCGGAATTTCGCGGTCGAGCAGGAGCTGTTTCACCTTCAGCGTTTTGCCGGAGTCGAGTTGGACCGGCACCACGCTGGAAGCGCGAATCGTCCAACCCTGGCCGGGCAGACAGATTTCCGGACGGTGAATACTGCGTCGCTCCACCCCGCTGAGCACGATGGAGCAGAGAATCTTGTCCCCCGTGAGAGAATCATAGACCTTGCGCTCGATGATGGTGTCGGGAGGGAGAACAAGTTTTTCCGCCAGGCTGATCTCTTCCCGCGAACCCCAGTAGCTGGCGATCCGGTAGGGGAGATCCATGACCACACCCGCTTCGCTCGACGATTTCGGTCGGCCCGAGAGCAGGCAAAGGCCGACGACAAAAAGACCTGCGCCCACAACCACCGCCGCTCGCCACATGGGCTGCGGGGCATTAAGCAGGGTGGGACCGGTGGGTTGGGTGTCAGTGGAGGGAGCGGAAGAAGGAGTCATGGCCGGAAATTATTTACGGGGTTCAGCGGGAGTGGCGGCCCATTGTTTCAGATCGGCCAGAACACGCGTCCAATTGAGCTGCAGGAGCCAGTCAATCACCAGCATGCCCGCGAGCGCGGCGCCAAAAACCACAAAGCCCGCCGCTTCGTGATAGGCGCTGGGTTTATCGGCCGGGCCGATCGCGATATCCGATCCCAATATGATCGTACCGAAAGTCAGCATCAACATGCGGATGAAATTACCAAAGACGGCCAGCGGCATGGCGCAAAGGAAGAGAGTGATCTTTTGCCACGTCTTCGGCAGCGTGACGTAACCGTACAGCGCCGTGACCATCATCAAGGCAAAGAGCGAGCGGATGCCGCTGCAGGGATCGGCCACATCGAGCGCGAAGCGTTGACCCTGTGGAATGCCCAGAGCGAAGTCGGGAGCCGAGACCACCGCGGTGCCGACGCGCAATGCCGGAATGCCAATGAGGTTCAGGAACAGATTCGTCACCGCCGACATGAATTCGCGCAGGGGAAACGCGATCACACCGTCCAAGCCCGGCATCGGCCAGGCAAAGGCCAGAAAGGCCCACGGGAATAAGGCCGACTTGAAGAGCGGCCAACCATAAAACCAGATGACCAGAGCCGCGATCAAGATTTGGATCGAAGCAAACGCGAGCGGTTTGATGTCGCCTTTATAGCCGACGTAATAAAAAAGGAAGACGACCAGAAAGAGCGGCCAGGCCCGGGAGTCGCCCGCCACTGGAGTATTGAAATACTTTTCGCGCTTCCAATACAACAATCCCAAGCTGATCGGCACGACCAGCAAGCCGTGCTCCCAGTCGGGCATGCCCGTCCAAAAGAGATAGAGCATGTGGAAGATCGAAATGGGCTCCTGCACATTGTAACGGAAGGTGTAGGGCACGAGGCCATACATCACGATCAGCAAAAGCAACGAAGAAATCAATGGCAACGGCCAAGAGCTGTACCATTTGGCAGTGGATGTCGATGACATGAGAAATCCTACTTAACCACCCTAAAGAGTTGAAAGCAAGCGCGAGGCATCAAATCGGAGGCGCAATTTCATCGGAGAGGGTAGGGGTGCAAAAGAAAACCCCCGCTGGATATGCATCCGGCGGGGGTTCTCATTTAAACAGACTGGCTGATCCGATTAGAAGCGGTAGCCGACGCTGACCTTCGGTCCGAGGGCGTCGATGGCCTTGTTCTGGTGTTCGGGTTCAGACATGCCGGCGTTGGAAACGTGCATGTAATCGCACGCCAGACGCACGTACCAGTCGTCATTGATGTCGTAACGGAAGCCCATGGCGACACCAAAGGTGAAGTTGAAGTCCTGACCCAGACCGTTGGCGCTGCCATCGGGACGGGTGATCGGATCGGAATCCGCGAACAAGACACCAACGGTACCTTCCACGAAGGGAACGAACTTCCAGCCGGGCTGGACGAAGTTGTAACGCGGACCCACGCTCAAGCCGCCGAGGTGGTTCTCACGACCCCAAGTGGTTTGATAGAAGTCGCCACGGAAGAGGAATTCCGTGTTGCCACGGAAAACGCCACCGGCGAATTCATCGAGCGAGACGTCGTCAATCTTCAACACGCCCGCGAGCTGAACCGGTACCAAGGTGGTGTTGTAAGCCGAGTCCGAACGGACATTGGAGAACAGAACACCGCTGCTGAGTTCGGTGGCCCAATTCGATTCCTTGGAACCGCAATACTCCACAACCTTCTTGTTATCGATTTCCTTGTTATCCGCGACTTTGTCGCCGGCCAATGCGGGAACGATGGCTGATGCCACCAGCGCGCAACAGAATGCCGCGCGGATGAATCTCAGCGTCTCCCCACGCACGAGTTTCAATGTATTTGTCATATCTTTATCTATCCTCCTATGGGTTTAAAAAGCAAGCAGCTTTTTCTGTGCCTAACGCTTCAAAAAGAGCTATCGGCGTATTTTTTAACCACCTTAGTCCCAACGTGTCAGGATGCAATTATTGCAAACTTTTTTCTAAAGAGAGCTTTTTAGTCTCCGTTTCCCTGAACTGCGTTTTGCAGCCCCCTACGGGTTCCACTTCGTCTTTTGCAGGGGCCAAGTCTCTCTTCCCCCCCGTTTTCATGCCATGGAACTGTAACATTTACGGTCTTGTGAATCGGAGGATGACGGGTTATTCACAATCCCGGTGAAGCGCATCCTTATCTTTACGGCTGGCTTTGGCGAAGGGCACAACACGGCGGCCCGTAACGTCCGCGACGCCATCGAGTTTCTCGGCGAAGACGATGCCCAGGTGGATATCGTCGATCTCTTCGACTCCTGCTATGGCCGCTTCAATGAACTGATGCGGCAGGCCTACATCACCGCCATCAACCGCACCCCGAAGCTCTGGCAGGGAATCTATAACCTGCTCGATAACACGCACTTAGTTGAAGCCAACATCGATTCCCTCGTCCGGATGAAAAAGGCGATGGAAGAGCTGCTCATCGAGGGTCAGCCGGACGTCGTCATTTCCACTTACCCTATCTATAACTTCCTGATCGACGAGATTTACAAGGGCCGCCCCCGTCATTTCGCCCAAATCACCGTCGTTACGGACTCCATTTCGGTCAATTCCCTCTGGTACCGCGCCGCGAGCGACTACTACCTTGTCCCTAACGACGACACCGCCCACGTGCTCGCGGAGGCCGGGGTCGACGCGACCAAGATCAAGGTCTTCGGCTTTCCCGTGCAGCTCGAGTTCGCCCGGCCCTCGGATGACTACCGGCTGCCGGACCTCGCCATGGGCGATTCGCCCCGGCTGCTCTACCTGATCAATTCCGGCAAAAAGAAGGCGCCGAGCGTGATCGAGAAGCTCCTCGAGCATGAAAACTGGGAGCTGACCATTGCCGTCGGCCGCGATGACAAGCTGCGCCAGCTGGCCGTCAAGATCACCGCTGGCTGCGACGACCGGGTCCGCATCATCGGCTGGACCAACCAGATGCCCAAGCTGATGATGACGCACCACCTCCTGATCACCAAAGCAGGCGGTGCCACGGTGCAGGAAGCCATCGCGGGGAAGATTCCGCTCCTCATCAATCAGGTCGTTCCCGGCCAGGAGGAGGGTAATTACGAACTGATCCGCCGCGCCAACGCCGGAGCGCTCGCGGAAAAGCCCAAGGAAATCATCACCTGGGCCGAACGCGCCTTTGAGAACAGCGGCCAGCTCTGCCAGACGTGGCGGCAGAATATCACCACCATCAGCCGCCCGGATAGCTCACTGCAAATCGCCCGCTTCATCCTCGACCTGGCCGTGCCCACGAACGTCCCGGCCACGCCCGGCGGTATTCTCCACACCCATCAGGAGTCGCCCGCCGCCTTGCATCCCCATAGCGACGCGCCCGCCCCTCAGCGCCGACTCCTGCTGTGCGACCTGCATACCCACACCACTTTTTCCGATGGCAAACTGACCATCAGCGAGATGGTCGATTTCTACGGCCAGCGCGGCTTTGACGCGCTCTGCATCACCGACCACCTGTGCGATCCGAAGCGACTCCTGGGCAAACTCGTCAACCTCACCGGTCTCGTCATTCCGCCCGGGGAACTCGACGACTACTTCGCCGCGATCGAGAAGGAAAAGAACCGCGCGTGGAAAAAGTACGGACTGATCCTCATGTCCGGCGTGGAGTTCAACAAGGACGGCTACACGCCGAAGACTTCCACGCACCTGCTCGGCATCGACCTGAAAAAGCCGATCAACCCCGCGCTCGACCTCAAGGAGATCATCGGCGAAATCCACGCGCAGGGCGCGCTTGCGGTCGCCTCGCACCCCCACAAGATGCGTAGCATCTGGGGCAAAGACACGCTCTATCTCTGGGAGCATCAGGACGAATTCGCGCCCCTGATCGATGCATGGGAAATCGCCAATCGCGACGACATTTTCAATCCGGTCGGCCTCAAGCGGCTGCCCTTCATCGCGAATAGCGATCTGCATAAGCCGAAGCACATCCATTCGTGGAAGACCTTGCTCTGGTGCGAAAAGGATTCCGAGGCGATCAAGGAATGCATCCGCGTGAACCGCGATGTCTCCATTACGCTCTACCGCGATCACCGCTTCGGCTACGGCATTGATGCCGCCCCCGCGACGGAAAAGAAAGTCGTCTCCGACGTCCTGAGTTTTCCCGAACCGGCGGCAGCGTAGTTGACCTCGTTGAGACGGAATTAATCCCGATCCACCCACCGGACCAGATCAGCCAGGGACGGCCTCCCGTCATGATGCCACGAAATGGGCGGATGTTGCATCCGGCCGACGCGACAGAACCGTTTCACGCCGAGCGGGAGCAATACCTTCTCCAGCGTAGGGGTGAGTTTACCCGCCAATCCCAGCGTCGAAATTTTTCCGCGCACGACGTCCAGCGCCTGCGGCAATTGCGTGGCCTTCACCTCATGCAGGCGGATCACGCGGTGCAGACACGAAAAACGGAATTGCGGTTTCGGATCGAGGATCACCGCGCCCGCTGTCGCATTCGTGGCGGAACGCGCCGTCCACACGCGCTGCCCGAGCCCGCGCGCGGTATCAATCGTTTCGAAGATCACGCCGAATTCCTCCGCACTGCGCTCCACTTTCGGCAAGCGCGCGATTTCCCTCGTCATCGCTTCCGTCAACGCCTCGCCGAACACTTCGGTTTTCGAGCCGGGCTCCAGAAAAATCGCCTGCGGTGAGAGGCATCCCATCTGATCATAGATACAGATATCGTGCGCGACAGCCGCCACGAGCGCAGGCGTGACTTTTTTCACTGCGCCAAGCCAGATCACGCTGACTTGCAATCCGTACCCGAGAAAGAGCTGATCCCAGCGCGTCTGCGCGCGGATCTCCGCCACGGTTTCATCGCGGCCAAAGGCAATCACCGCATCGGCTGACTTGAGCGCCTCTACATCGAACTCCGTCTGCACCGTCACGAGTTGGCGCAGCGGCGCGGGCAGCATCTCGATGAAACAGATCAGGTCATCGCCGCCCCGCGATGGCAATTTCACCACATTGCGTGCGCCGAGCAGAAGCCCGCAGAGCACGCTCTGTTGACCCGACACCGCGAGATTTCCGGCAAGGACATGATAGATCGTTTTCGGTGCGACAGCGCGGGTTTGCGAAGGTCCGTATTTCTTCCATGTTTCCAGCGCATCAAGTGAACCGAGTTCCAGCGCGATCCATTGCTCCAACTCGCGAGCGCTGGTCGCGCCCAGGCCGGGGAATTTTTTCAGGAGCGGAACCAGCCGGGCGATGCGTTGGCGCGTGGTCATGATCAGGCCCGGTGGAAGGTTTCCGCCGTGAGCGAGCAACCGCGCGGATCGGCCTGCGAAAGCCGCCCGATCAAATAAAAACCGTCCTTCTCACGCACCGCCTGATCCAGTGTCTGGATCGCCAGCACAGAGTCTACATTCGCCAGATCGATCCAGCGCACCAGACCAACCTCGCCGACCGCCACTTCGCGGTCGGTCGACGGATCGACCACCAGCACCCGCGCCCACGGCGGCGTGCGGTGCATGCCCTGTGGACCGCGCGCGTAGGCCTGACTGCTCAGCTCGCACATGCCGTATTCGTTCCAGATGCGGTCCGGCTTCACCCCAAACAAATAGGCGAGCGCCTCGTAGAATTCCGCCTTGTCGATCTCGCGGCTGCGGCCCTTGAAGCCACCGGTCTCAAGCAGCCAGCTTTTCTCCGGCAAGACGAGCGGATCGGCCTGCGAGAAGGTATCGATCCAATGGACAAAACTAAACGCCGCGCCACAGACACCAACGGGGTCCACGGTCTGTTCGAGTTGCCGCCGGAGTCGTTCCAGTTGCAGATGCCCCTTCTCAACCCAGAATTGCGAATCGTCATTACCCCAACCCTCGCGCCAGAATTCGAACATCGCCGATAGCGAGGAGTTCGGTGCCGCCAGCGGGGAGGGGGCCAGAAAATGCAGCGCCTGCGTGTCATTTAAAACGCTGGCGCGCTTGGCTCCTTCCACACACGTCGCGTTATAGAGATCAATCCGGCGCAAGTGTTGCTTGCCCGGCTCGCCCGTGGTCGTGCCGCTCGTGTGAAAAACCGTGGTGGCCGTCTTGATCGGGTGCGAGTAGAGCGTGGCTTCCTTGAAAAGGCGTTGCGGCACCGCCGGGATGTCGCGCCAGGACTTGATTTGCTTGGGCGACACCTCGCGGGCCTTCGCCAATAATTGGAACGGCTTGCAATGCGCAAATTGCCACGCGAAAAGCTCCAGCGCGGCGGCATTGAAGGCCGCGTCGTCAAGCGGACCAAAAATCCGCTGACGCCACGCGGTGCGTTCGGCCGGGGTGGTAAACATCCTCCTACGCTAGCGGATCACTTCCGCTTCCGCAACTCCAGCCCGGTCAGGAAATCACTGTCTCGGTAGCCAGCTTGCGCAACTCATCGATCGTCAACCACCAGTCATTGCGATCCGAGCTGTACTGGAAACCATCGGCAACGGGTTTACCCTCTTCCTTGAGGCAGTTGAGGGCATAATCGCATCGCTCCGTGAAAGTAATAGTGGGTCTCAGGACGAAGTGATCCTTGAATTCCAGAGTCAAATGGCTGTCATCCAGAGGACACATCACCTCGTGTAATTTTTCGCCGGGACGAATACCCACAATCTTATGGGGCAGATGGGGAGCGATGGCCGTGGCGAGATCCGTAATGCGGAAGGAGGGAATTTTCGGAACGAAAAGTTCGCCTCCTTGCATGCGTTCGAAACTGCGGATCACAAAATCCACGCCTTCCTGCAAAGTGATATTATAGCGGGTCATGCGCGCATCGGTGATCGGCATTTCCGTCGCCTTGTTGGCCAAAAGATTCTTGAAAAAGGGAAGGACCGAGCCGCGCGAACCCATCACGTTCCCATAGCGCACCACGGAAAACCGGGTGGGATGATCTCCCACGAGATTATTCGCCGCAACAAAGAGTTTATCCGAAGCGAGCTTGGTGGCCCCGTAGAGATTGATGGGATTGGCCGCCTTGTCGGTGGAGAGAGCCACAACCCGCTTCACGCTGTTGGCAATGGCAGCCTGCAGGACGTTTTCCGCCCCATCGATATTGGTCTTGATACACTCCATCGGGTTGTACTCAGCCGCAGGCACCTGCTTCAGAGCCGCCGCGTGCACCACCAAATCGACACCACGCATCGACATGGTCAGACGGTCGCGATCCCGCACGTCGCCGATGAAATAGCGCATGCAGGGCGCATTAAAAGTCTGCGCCATCTCGAACTGCTTGAGTTCGTCGCGCGAGTAGACCACCAAACGGCGCGGTTGATATCGCTCCAGAACGGTTTTGATGAATTTTTTACCGAAGGAACCCGTGCCCCCAGTGACCAGAATGGATTGTCCGTTAAACATGCGTTTGGTCGGGTGGTAGAACCCGAAGTCATTAACCATGGTGGATTCACCGGCCTACGCCAAGAAAAAAGGCGTGTCAGGCCGGACAAAACGCATGTAAAAAGGGTCATTCATGGCATTTCTACCTTACGGCAGACAATTCATCGACATCGCCGATCTGCAGGCGGTAAGTGAGTCCCTCCAAAGCGACTACCTCACGACCGGACCCGAAGTGGAACGATTCGAGAAAGATCTGGCCGATTTTCTAGGCGTCAAACATGCCATCGCAGTAAATAGCTGCACCTCGGCCCTCCACATCGCCATGCTGGCCGCCGGCATCAAGACGGGCGACCGGGTGATCACCACCCCCAATACGTTTCTCGCTTCCGCCAACTGTGCCGCCTATGTCGGCGCTCGCCCCGATTTTGCCGATATCGATCCCCAGACTTATAATTTGAGCGCAACCGCTCTGGAGAAAAAAATGGGACCCGACGTGCGCGCCGTGGTCGCAGTCGACTTCGCTGGGCAGACGCCCGACATGCCGCGTATTGCCGAGATCGCGCGTCGCCAGGGTGCCGTGGTCATCGAGGATGCCTGCCACGCCATCGGCACGGAGTTCGAAGAGCAGGGAAAACGCTATCGCGTGGGGAACCATCCCTGGGCCGACATCAGTGCCTTCAGCTTTCACCCGGTCAAAACGATGACGACAGGCGAGGGTGGTTTCCTCGCGACGAATAACGACGACTATGCCGCAGCCTCGCGCTTGATTCGTAGCCACGGTGTTGTCCGACAGACGGAAGCGTTTCAGGGTCTCGGACGTGGCGCGGAAGAATTCGGCCCGTGGTATTACGAAATGCAAAGCCTCGGCTACAATTTCCGCATCACCGATTTTCAATGCGCCCTCGGCCGCTCCCAGCTCAAAAAACTCCCCGGTTTCATTCGCCGTCGGCAGGAAATTGTCGCAGCCTATAATGAAGCGTTCCGCGATCTGCCCCACTTCAAGACACCCCAAGCGCATTGGCCCACCCTCACGAGCTGGCACCTCTACGTCGCGCAAATCGATTTCAAGGCCATCGGCACGACCCGCACCACTATCATGCAGGCCTTGCGCGATCAAGGGATCGGCACGCAAGTCCACTATATTCCTGTTCACTTGCAGCCCTATTACCGCCAGACCTATGGCACCAATCCCGGGGATTATCCTATGGCCGAGGCCTACTACGATCGATGTCTGAGCCTGCCCCTTTATCCCGGGCTGACGGAGGATGACGTGCAACGCGTAATCAAAGCCGTGCGTGACGTAGTGAAATAATTCGTATGAGAATCATTGCCATTGCCCAAGGTCGATCCGGCAGCCAACGCTTACCGCGCAAAATTCTGATGCCCATCGAGGGCGAACCCATGATGGCGCGCGTGATCGAACGCTTGCGCCGGGCGAAGAAATTGACCGATGTCGTCGTCGCCACGACGATCGACCCGGACGACAATGCTGTCGAAGAGTTGGCCACGCAACGCGGCTGGAATCTCTACCGCGGCAGTCACCTCGACGTGCTGGACCGTTACTACCAAGCCGCCAAAAAATTCGCAGCCGATGTTGTCGTACGCATTACGTGCGACTGCCCCCTGATTGATCCCGGTGTGGTGGACCGTGTGGTGGAAGAATTCGAAAAACGGCAACCCGAAATCGATTACGTCAGCAACGTACTCGATCCCCGCACCTTTCCGCGCGGACTCGATACGGAGGTGTTCAGTTTCGCCGCCCTGGAACGCAGCTGGCGTGAAGGGCAGACGACCGCGCAGCGTGAGCACGTGACACCCTATCTTTATCAACATCCCGAAATGTTTCGTCTCCATGGTGTGCGTCATGAAACCGATTATTCCGCGCATCGCTGGACTGTGGATACTCCCGACGATATGGAGCTAGTGCGCCGCATTTACGGTCACTTTGGCCAGGATCATTTCCACTGGACCGAGGTACTGACCCTGCTGGAGAAACATCCGGATTGGATAGCAATCAATCGTGCCATCGAACAAAAAGCCCTCTGATGGACCAACCCGTTCTCCTCATTCGCGCCGATGCCTCTGCCCGCATGGGAACAGGACACGTGATGCGTTGCCTCGCATTAGCCCAAGCATGGCAACATCAGGGCGGAGTCGTTTTTCACCACGGCCAATGCACGGAGAATTTGCGGGAACGACTTCACACCGAACGGATCGTTTCGAGAGAAATAGCAGGCTCCATCGCCCCCGAAGGCGACGCGCAAGCGACCTTGGACTACGCGGCAGAGGTTAATGCCTCCTGGATCGTGATCGATGGATATCAGTTCGGCGCGGATTATCTCCGGCAGCTTAAAACCGGTGACGACCAAGTCCTTGTCGTGGATGATTTCGGAGCATTGCCGGACTACGATTGCGACGTCCTTCTCAATCAAAACAGCTACGCCAGTTCGGAATTTTACCCGAACATCGCAGCCGGCGCTTCTCTCTTACTCGGTTGCCGCTACGCCCTACTTCGCGATGAATTCCTGCGAATACCGCCTCCCGTGCGGACCTATCAAAATGAGACTTTGCAACTCCTCCTCACGCTCGGTGGAAGCGATCCCGACAATGTCACCTCCCAACTGGTGCAAACTCTTGCCCAGATCCGACACCCTCTCGAAGTCACCGTGGTGCTGGGCGGAAGCAATCCTCATCGCGCGGCCGTGGCTGAGGCCATGCGCGGAACCAATTGGCGACTGCTCACGAATACCAGCCGCATGCCAGAATTAATGGCGCAGGCGGATCTCGCCATAGCAGCGGGCGGCAGCACAAGTTGGGAGCTGATGTATATGGGATTACCGTCTCTGCTTGTGACGTTAGCCGATAATCAGAAGCGCGTGGTGGAAGATCTGGTGTCGCGCGGCACAGCCGTTGGGCTCGGATGGCATGCCGACCTGCGCGAAGAAGCGGTGAGCTCCATCGTGTCGGAGTTAATCGCACATCCTGACCGGCTGCGCTCCATGTCCGAACAGGCGCGGCATCTGGTGGATGGGCATGGAGCCGAACGCGTCGTTCATCGATTATTGGGAAAATTGGTCTGTATCCGGTCCTGCAACAGTGAGGACGCCCGCCTGCTTTTTGACTGGGCCAACGAACCGACGGTTCGCGCCGCCTCTTTTCACACCAATACCATCGCCTGGACGGAGCACACAGCGTGGCTGGAACGCAAACTAACCGATCCCGATTGCCGGATTTACATCGGCCAATCGCATGAAGGTACTCCAGTGGGAATGGTGCGGCTGGACCTCAATGAAAAGCAACAGGTTGTGGTGAGCATCAGCGTCGATGCCCGCTACCGGGGTTATGGCTATGGCCCGCATTTATTACGCCGCGCGCTGGAAGCGTGGCAGCAGGAACGCGGCACCTCCCCGTTCGTAGCCCTAGTTAAAACAGGAAACCGGGCATCTGTGAAACTCTTCGAAATCTGTGGCTTTCATCTCTCCAATCGTTTGAACTACGGGAATACCGTCGCATTGGAATATCATTACACGACAGCCACCCGCCCGCTATGAGCACCATCACCATTCAAGGCCGCCCGATCGGGACCGGACATCCGGTCTATATCATTGCTGAAATGTCGGCCAATCATAACCACTCCTATGATTCCGCTGTGGAAATTTTGCACGCAGCTCAAGCCAATGGTGCCGATGCCATCAAACTGCAAACCTACACCCCCGACACAATCACGCTCAATTGCCGCACGCCCGATTTCATGGTGGGCAAGGGCTCGCTGTGGGAGGGGAAGAACCTGTACGATCTCTATGGCGAAGCTTATATGCCGTGGGAATGGCAGCCGCGACTCAAACTGGAAGCGGACAAAATCGGGATCCCCTTGTTCTCCTCCCCGTTTGATTTCAGCGCTGTTGATTTTCTGGAAACCATGCAGGTGCCGGCTTATAAAATTGCCTCCTTCGAGCTCGTGGACCTGCCGCTCATCCGCAAAGTCGCCGCCACCGGAAAACCTCTCATCATGTCCACCGGCATGGCAACCGAAGAAGAAATACACGATGCCGTCCAAGCCGCGCGCGAAGCTGGCGCCCAGGAACTGGCCCTACTCAAATGCACCAGTGCCTATCCCGCTCCACCAGAAGAAATGAATCTGCGCACCATTGCCCATCTTGCACAGACCTTCGGCCTGCCGGTGGGGCTTTCCGACCATACCATGGAAACACTGGCGGCCATAGCCTCCGTTGCACTGGGTGGCTGCATCATTGAGAAACACTTCACCATGTCCCGCTCCATTCCCGGTCCAGATAGCGCCTTTTCCCTCGAGCCAGACGAATTTAAAAAAATGGTCGATGCGATCCGCACCACGGAAAAAACCCTCGGACACGTTTCCTATGAAAGCAGCGAAAAGGAAAAGGCCAACCGGGTTTTTCGCCGGTCCTTGTATGTGTCGGCGCCGATAAAAGCCGGGGAGATCTTTACCGAACAGAACGTTCGTTCTGTCCGCCCAGCCCATGGACTGGCCCCGAAACATATTGGATCGATTCTTGGCAAGAGGGCTGCTTGCGATCTTAACCTCGGAACTCCCTTGAATTGGAATTTGATAAAATGATTACAGATATTGGAATTATTGATTACGGAATGGGAAACTTGCGTTCCGTCGCAAATGGTTTCGAAAGTCTTGGCGCTACCACACGCGTTCTGAAAACACCTTCCCAATTATCCAGCGTGTCCCATATTGTCTTGCCTGGAGTGGGAGCCTTTGGCGATGGTATGAAAAATTTGAATGCAGGAGGTTGGGTCGAAAGTCTCACCGAGGAAGTGATCCGAAAAGGTAAACCCTTTCTAGGCTTATGCCTGGGCATGCAATTGCTTGCCACAACCGGCACCGAATATGGCAACCATGATGGCCTAAATTGGATTCCGGGTACAGTCTTGCGGTTGCAATCGACCGATTCCACCATTCGCATCCCGCATATTGGATGGAATGACGTGGAAATTGTACAGACGGAAGGTCTCTATGCCGGACAATCAAAACCGATGACATTCTACTTCGTGCACAGTTATGTTTTCCAACCCACATCGACGGATGTGATAACTGGCATTTGCGAACATGGGGTGAAATTTGTAGCGAGCGTACAACAAAACAATGTTCATGCGACTCAATTTCATCCGGAAAAAAGCCAAAAAGCAGGCTTGGCTCTGCTCAAGAATTTCCTCGCAATTAAGGCCTGATTAATATGCTCAAGAAAAGGCTGATACCGGTTCTCCTACTCAAGAATGGATTACTCGTGCGTAGCGAGCTTTTCCATATCCACCAAATCATAGGTAATCCCGTACACGAGGCGGAACGCTTCAATCATTGGAACGTGGATGAACTTATTTACCTCGATATTAGCCAGACTGACGAATATGACTTGCGCCGTGACGATGGCAAAGTCAAAGGACTCAACCATCCACTTGCTATCCTGGAGGAAGTCAGCAAAACCTGCTTTATGCCCCTGACTTGGGGTGGGCGTATCAAGTCCGTTGAGGATATGAGCGCCCGTATCAGTCGTGGTGCTGACAAAATCACAGTCAATTCGGAAGCTGTTCACCATCCAGAACTTATTCGTGACGGAGCCAAAGTCTTCGGTAGTCAGGCCATCGTACTAAGCATCGACATTTATCGCCATGCAAGCGGCCGAACCGAAGTATACATTGACGGAGGTAAAACTCCTACTGGCCTGAATCCTGTCGATTGGGCAAAAAGTGGAGAAGCCATGGGCGCGGGGGAAATTCTTATCCAATCTGTCCAGCTGGATGGCGTTGCCACCGGTTATGATCTAGACTTAATCCGCAAGATCAGCTCCGCTGTGATGATACCAGTGATCGCATGCAGTGGAGTGGGACGCTTTGAGGATTACGCCGCAGGTATTCAAGCGGGAGCCTCTGCAGTGGCTGCGGCCAATATTTGGCACTTTAAAGAACTGGCTGATAGACTTGGGAAAAAAGCACTCGTAAAAGCGGGAGTGAATGTGCGAATGTAAGTTCTACTTTTTCCTCCGAATACTATCATGCAATACTGCACCAAGTGTGTTTACCCTGTTTTCGCCGCCACCCCTCTTTCATTTGATGAACAGGGTGTTTGTTCCGGATGCCGGTCCGCCGCCGCCAAGCAAACCATCGATTGGGATAAACGCAAAATCCTATTGAGAGAACTGGTTAATGAGTATCGTAGCAGTAGTAGTTATGATATTGTCATTCCCGTCAGTGGTGGCAAGGACAGTTACTATCAGGTGCATGTGGCCACCGAAGAGTTAGGCCTCAAGCCTCTTCTTGTTACCTATCATGGGAATAATTATTTGCCGGAAGGGGAATACAACCTCTACCGCATGCGGGAGGTTTTCAATTGCGACCACATCATTGTTCGTCCGAGCGTGGACGCGCTCATCAAAATGAACCGCTTGGGATTTCGCTTGCAGGGCGATATGAACTGGCATGGTCATTGCGGAATTCATACCACTCCCATCCAAGTTGCGGTGCGCTATAAAGTTCCCCTTATGATGTGGGGAGAACATGGATTCCTCGATTTAGGTGGAATGTATTCTCTTAATGACTTTGTTGAATTTACAGCCAAATTCCGGCTGGAACATGCTCAACGCGGTTACGATTGGTATGATTTTACGGACGAAGGTTTAGAAAAACTGGGTCGATCCGATCTTAAGGAAGGCCTTACCGCCAAGGATCTTCTATGGGCACAATATCCAACTGACGACGAGATCGCCGACACGGGCACCCGGGGCATTTATTTGGGTAACTATGTTAATTGGGAAGCCAATAGCCACTCCAAACTTGTAATGGAAAAGTACAAGTGGAAACCAGCTCAGCAACCGTTCGAGCGTACCTACCGTACCATGTCCAATTTGGATGACATGCACGAAAACGGTATTCACGATTATCTTAAGTTCATCAAGTTTGGCTACGGGCGGGCGACAGACCACGCTTGCAAAGATATCCGCGCAGGCATCATGACCCGCGCACAAGGTATTGAGATGGTGCGGAAATATGATAGCATCAAACCCCGTCGCGATCTCGAGCGATGGCTCAAATATGTGGATATGACGGAGGAGGAATTTGATCGCACCTGCGATACATTCCGCGATCGCCGTGTTTGGTCTATTGAGAACGGTCAGTGGGTTAAAGAGAATATATGGAATGGACACGGCACTTATGGGCCAGTTCATTGTGACACTCAGTCCACTTTTCAACGCAAACCCCAGACTCGCTAGCCTTTAGTAAGTAGTAAGAAGTTATTACTTCTTAAATGTGGTGATGGCAAGTTGAGCATGCGGAGGTAGCAACGCCTCACTATTAAGATGGTTACGAATTGTTCCGGTATTGTTCAGGATTCGCAACTCAAGCCCTTACCGGGCAAGGTGAGTGTGATTGGCAACTGTCAGGCCGTAAGTGTGGCGACCGCTTTGAAAAAAGTATTTGCTGACCGGGCGGACCAATTTGAATCTCGCCTCCTGCCGAGTCCTCTTCCTCTTTTAAGCCATCCTGAAGAGATTCCAGGGGAATTACAAGAGCGAATGGCTTCAACGCAAGCGCAAACCTCCTTGATCGGACATGCGCTGGACACTCAGTTTGAAATTGTACCATCTGCTGGATCCGTTCCCACCGCGCTGATCTTCACATTATTCCACGATTCCTGTCCCCTTTATAGGCATCGATCTCAAAAGTATGTGTTTTACACCTCTTGGCATCGACCTGAGGCATTGAACCGTTGGATCGAAGCAGAATGTGACCTTGTTACAGTCGAACCATCCTCCTATTTTGAACGATTTTTTGCCATGATTGACATACTGAAAAAACGGTATCCCAGCGTGCCTTTTCTCATCGTCAAGCGACTATCTCACACTATTGCGTATGCTCCACGTCCTTATTCCTATCTGGCCCAGTGGCCACGATTGGAAGCTCAGTGGGCCCGATGGATTTCACGGTATCCAGATATTGCTGTCTTGGAAATGAATCGAGTGGCGGGCGGAGCCATGCGGAAGTATGATATGACACCGCATCAGCTTGTACCGTTTCTAAAGCCACCCGAAGTCCGGAGTCATTTCCATAAATATCGACGTCGCCTCCCTCATGTTTTTCCCGTGGCCACGTGTCGAGATATTGAGCACGCCTCTCCGGTACTCTGGGAATATCTTTCTTCGTATATTGATCATTGGATGAAAACGGGAAAGATTGATTACCAATCCCATGACCGACCGCCCTCAGGCACCATTTTACTGCAACAATATCGACGCCTCTTTCAAGTAGATCGCTCGGCCTTGGAATCCAAAGATCCTTACAAGTGGGGTACGGTCATCGAATCGATGCTGATTCATGCCGATTGCATTCAATGGCAAGAATTACAACCCTATGCGGTCAATTTTCCCGCCAATCAATTTCTGTTGCGTTCATTGCGAACCTATCTGGATATCTGTCCACGACGCGCGGCCGTTCCTTTTCTCGAAAGTCACTATCAGGCGATTGAAAAGTCTCAGCTTGAAGATCATTGGCGGGAGACCTACCTCAAAAACCTGCTTCCGACCATCGAAAGTCAAAAACGAGCGCGAAAATAGCTGTATCCTGAGTCGCGCGAAGTCTACCATCCTTCGCCAATGAGAAGCATCGGGGTAGTTACCGTCGGTCGCTCTGACTATGGACTATATCGTCCTATACTGAAAGAGGTGAGCGCGCGCGCCGGTCTTCACCTGCATTTGATTGTTGCAGGAGCCCATCTGGAGCCGAGTTTAGGACATACGGTAGATGAAATAGAACGGGATGGTTTTTCCATAGCCGAAAGAATTCACATGCTGGCTCCTGGCGATGGCCCGCAAGCCATTGCAGCGTCCATGGCTACGGGAATCGCCGCATTTGCAGAAAGCTATCACCGTTCTCGCCCGGATATCCTCTTGCTTTTGGGGGATCGCTTTGAAATGCATTCCGCAGGCTTGGCTGCGTTGCCGTTCAAAATTCCAGTGGCGCATATTCACGGTGGAGAGTTGACGATTGGTGCAATCGATGATGCCTTGCGTCACAGCTTGACGAAACTCAGTCATCTTCACTTTGTCTCCACGAATGATCATGCCCGCCGCGTACGTCAACTCGGAGAGGAGCCATGGAGAATCACCATAAGCGGAGCCCCCGGTTTGGATAACCTCAAAAACATCCCGTTACTCGACAGCACAGCGTTTGAAGAGCGCTTTGGATTTCCGCTCAATCCAGCTCCAATTTTGGTGACATATCACCCGGAGACACTGGAATACGAGAGCTTAGACCTACAAATCGAAGAATTATTTGCTGCGCTCGATGTTTTCGAAGAACCCATACTATTTTCACTTCCCAACGCCGATACGGGGAATCAAAAAATCCGTACGGCCATTGAAAAATTTATTCGACGGCGATGCCAGACATGCCTACTCCAAAACATGGGAACGCAAGGATACTTCAGCGCTATGAATGCCGCTCTGTGCATGGTGGGAAATTCGTCGAGCGGGATTATTGAAGCATCCTCATTTCGATTGCCTGTGGTTAACATCGGACGTCGGCAGGAAGGTCGCACGCGCGCCTTGAATGTGATTGATGTACCCATGAGTCGGAATCTGATTATCCAAGCTATTATGCAGTCAACCAGTTCCGATTTTCGCGACAGTTTATCGAATTTAATCAACCCCTACGGCGACGGACAAGCCTCGATCCGTATTGTAGATCGCCTTGCATCAGAATCGATCGATTCGAGATTGCTTATCAAACAATTTTTCGACCTGACGGTATAGCTCCCAAATCCTGTAGGTAAGGATCTAACCAATGGATAGAACGGTCTCTAATAAGAGTCGCAATCAGAGGCCTCTGTGTTAAAAAGTCACTGATTGAAAGCGCTGATTGTTGGCAGCGGGAGCATTGGCACCCGCCACTTGAAAAATCTGAAGCAGCTCCATCCGAAAGTTTCGGTAGCGCTGTGGCGCCAACATGGACGCCAGCCTCTGGCCGACGATATCTCTCCCCTCGTGGAATCGGTTTTTAGTTCCGAAGCGGAAGCCGTCGCATGGCGGCCCGATATCGCGCTGATTTGTAATCCCTCGCCCCTCCATGTCCCGGTCGGCTTGGCGCTCGCTCGCGCCGGGGCGGCGCTTTTTGTGGAAAAACCGCTGGCCGACACACTGGCGGCAGGGCGCGAATTGGTGGAAACGTGCCGTGCTTTGAAGCGGACACTTTTTGTCGCCTACAATTTTCCCTTCAATGAGGCGCTCCTCCAGTGTCACGAGCTTGTGCAATCCCCGCAACTCGGCCGGATTCATTCCATCCGGGCTGAGGTGGGCCAATACCTGCCAGACTGGCGGCCTGGTCGTGATTACCGCGAAGGCGTAACGGCGCAAGCGAAACTCGGCGGGGGCGCGTTACTCGAACTCAGTCACGAGATCGATCACGTGTTGTGGACGTCCGGTACGGCTCAGAACGTCTCGGCCCGACTCAAACAACGGGGCGATCTGGAAATCGATGTGGACGATACGGTCGAGATGACCTTGGAATTAAGTTCCGGGGCACTCGCTTCCATTCATCTTGATCTGCTGCGCCGCGATCCCTTTCGACAATGCACATGGGCGGGTGCGGAAGGTACGCTGGTTTGGAACGGGATCACCAATGAAGTCATTTTGCACGAGCCGGGCGTTAACAATCGCCGCGTGATTTATTCCGATCCGAAGCCGGACCGCAACGCCATGTATTTGGCCGAGCTTGAACATTTTCTCACGGCGGTGGACCATCCCCAGCTCTGCGAGGCATCCACTCAACGTGCCTTACAAGTGCTGGAAGTCATCGAAGCGGCGCGAAAATCTTCCCGAACGGGAGCCGTGGTTTCCTTATAATATGAGCGCGAAAATCTTTGCCTTTATTTTTGCCCGGGGTGGATCAAAAGGACTGCCGGGAAAAAACGTGCGGCCCCTCGGTGGCATTCCGTTGATCGGTCATTCCATCCGTACGGCTCGCGCTTGCTCAGGTGTGCAACGAATCATCGTTTCCACGGACGACAACGAAATTGCCCGAGTCGCCCGCGAGCAAGGCGCGGAAGTTCCCTTCATGCGTCCGGCCGAATTGGCCAGCGATACCGCTCCGGAATGGCTCGCGTGGCGACATGCCATTGAGTCGGTAGGCGGTGTGGATGCCTTTGATATTTTCCTTTCGCTGCCGGCCACCTCGCCGCTGCGTTCGACGGAAGATGTCGAGAAGTGCATCGACTTGCTGGAGCACAGTGACGCTGATGTCGTTGTTTCCATGCGCGATGCGGAACGTAATCCCTACTTCAACATGGTGAAGGCGGCTCCGGATGGAAAACTACAGCTCTTCGCCACCCCTCCTCCGGGAGTCCATCGGCGGCAGGATGCGCCACCGGTCTTCGATTTGACGACCGTGGCCTATGTTACGCGCCCTGAATTTGTGCTGAAAGCCAACCGTATTTTCGACGGGACGGTGCGCGGTGTCGTGGTTCCATGGGAACGGGCTGTCGACATCGACACGGAAAATGATTTCGCTATCGCGGAACTCCTTTGGCACAAATTGTACGGCAAACCGACAGCGAGCTGACCATGAAAACGCTTCACGAATTAATGACTCTCAAAGGCCGCGCGGCCTTGATTACGGGCGGTGCCGGACATATCGGCAGCGCCATCGCGGGAGGGCTCGCTGAGCTGGGGGCTGATATCGTCATTCTGGATATGGACCAGTCCAAAGCCGATGCCACGGCCGGATCTCTTCGTCAGGAATATGGCGTGCGTACTTTTGGCATTGCGGCTGATTTGGGGCAAGAAGCCCCCTTGCGGCAAGTACCCGCCCAAATCGAAAAGGAATTGGGCCGACTCGATATTTTGATCCATGCTGCCGCGCTGGTCGGCACGTCCAACCTCAAGGGCTGGGCTGTTCCCTTCGCGCAGCAGAGCGCGGAAACGTGGGATGATGCGTTGCGGGTGAATCTCACCTCCAGTTTCATTCTCAGTCAGGCCTGTGCCGATCTGCTGGCCACCTCGGGCAAGGGCTCCATCATCAATCTTTCGTCCATCTATGGAATGGTCGCCCCGGATCTCAGTCTTTACGCCGGGACCAATCTCGGCAACCCGGCCGCCTATGCCGCGAGCAAAGCCGGACTCCTGCAATTAACCAAGTGGCTCTCGACCGTGCTGGCCCCCAAGGTGCGCGTGAATGCGATCACGCCCGGCGGTATCTGGCGCGGTCAAGCGGAAGCGTTTGTCGCGGCCTACACGAAAAAAACGCCTCTGGCGCGCATGGGCACGGAGGAAGACTTGAAGGGCGCTGCTGCTTATCTCGCCAGTGATTTGTCGGCGTATGTGACTGGGCATAATCTCGTCGTTGATGGAGGCTGGACCGCATGGTAAGCCCGTTCTCCATCGGCACGCGCCTCATCGGACCCGGACAGCCGTGCTTCATCATTGCTGAAGCCGGGGTGAACCATAACGGCGACATGGAGATGGCGCGGCAGCTCATCGATGCCGCTGTGGCGGCTGGAGCGGATGCCGTCAAATTTCAAACCTTCAAAGCAGACAAGCTGACCACTCGAACGGCTCCCAAGGCGAATTACCAACTCCAGACCACATCCGGCGAAGAATCCCAGCAGGAGATGTTGCGTCGACTCGAGCTGAGTGAATCGCAACACCGTGAGTTGATCGCGCATTGTACGCGGCACAACATTCTTTTCCTTTCGACACCGTTCGACGAGGAGAGCGCCGATCTCTTGGAATCACTGGAAGTGGCCGCATTTAAAATCCCCTCGGGAGAGATCACGAATCTGCCCTTCCTCGAGCATCTCGCCCGTAAGAACAAGCCGATCATTCTTTCCACTGGAATGTCCAACCTCACCGAGGTCGAAGCGGCCGTCACCACGCTTCGTGCCGGTGGACAGCAGGCGCTGGCCCTTCTCCATTGCGTGAGCAATTACCCCGCCGCGCCCGCCGACTGCAATCTGCTGGCGATGGATACGATGAGGGCCGCGTTGCGCGTGCCGATTGGCTACTCCGATCACACGGAAGGTATCGAGGTTTGTCTGGCCGCCGTGGCCCGGGGCGCATGCATCATCGAAAAACATCTTACCCTCAATCGTCTGCTGCCGGGACCCGATCATCGCGCCTCATCGGAACCGGAAGAATTGGCCCGCCTGATCCATAGCATACGCCACGTCGAGGAAGCGCTTGGCCATGGCCGCAAGGAACCCGCCGCCAGCGAGGCGAATACAGCGGCTGTCGCGCGCAAGAGCCTTGTCGCGGCCCGGGATATTCCGGCGGGTACCAAATTGACGCGGGAATTGGTTGCCATCAAACGACCCGGCACCGGCCTCTCGCCCGCCTTACTTGATCAGGTCCTCGGCAAAACCTTGCGTCAGGATGTGAGAGAATCCAATCTGCTGACATGGGAGATTCTCCAATGAGCCATTCCTGTATTGTTCTCGGTGGGGGTGGTCATGCCTGGGTCGTCGTGGAAATTCTTCAGACTCAAAAGGACGTCACATTCTTCGGTGTGCTCGATTCTAATCTCGCTCGAAAAGGCGAGGAAATCTCCGGTGTTTCCATTCTCGGAGGAGATGGCGAACTCACTCCACTGGCGCAACAGGGCAAGATCGATTCCTTTGTATTGGGCTTGGGCGGAGCGGCCAATAACACACCGCGTCGTAACCTCTTTGAAAAAGCCATCAGTCTCGGCTTGTACCCCTTGTCCGTGGTTCATGCCACGGCTGTACTTTCTTGCAGTGCCATTCTGGGAAGCGGAGTCCAGCGACTCGCTCTAAGTGTGGTAGGACCCCGGGCTGTTCTTGGGGACGACGTCATCGTCAATACCGGGGCTATTATCGAACATGATTGTCGTATTGGCCATCACGTTCATATCGCCACCGGCGCCCGGTTGGCCAGTACGGTGAGAGTGGGCGATCTCGCCCATATCGGGGCCGGGGCTACGATTCGACAAGGGATCACCATCGGAGCCGGCGCGATTGTCGGTGCCGGTGCCGTGGTCGTCAAAAATGTAACCGCTGGCGAAACTGTCATTGGTTCACCCGCCCGACCACTCTCCAAGCGGACACTCGACAATCCTGGCAAACCTTCCGCATAGTTAATCAAGCAACTCTTTATCGCTGTGAACTGGAAAAATAAAAAAGTATTGGTTACTGGTGCTGGCGGCTTTATCGGCAGTCACCTCGCGGAACGTTTGGTGAAGGAAGGCGCGAACGTCAAAGCGGTGGTGCACTACAACGCGCTCGGTACTGCCGGTTGGTTGCAGGAATCGACCCTGCGCCGCGACATGGAAATCGTCTACGGGGACGTGCGCGATTCCGATTGGATCAACGAAGTGACGGCCGGTTCGGAAACTATCTTCCACCTGGCGGCACTCATTGCCATTCCCTATTCCTATCACGCACCCCGCTCCTACGTGCAGACCAATATTGAAGGCACGCTCAATCTGCTGCAGGCCGCACGGAACTCGAATGTCGAGTGCTTCGTCCAGACGTCCACGAGCGAAGTCTATGGCTCTGCTCAAACTCCCCTCATCTCCGAGCAGCACCCCTTGCATCCGCAATCCCCTTATGCCGCAAGCAAAGTGGGCTCGGACAAGCTGGCCGAATCGTACCATCTTTCGTTTAAACTTCCGGTTGTAATTGCGCGCCCGTTCAATACCTTCGGCCCGCGTCAATCGGCCCGTGCGATCATTCCCACGATCATCACGCAAGCCCTGGCAAAAAATGTCGTAAAACTGGGGAATGTGCATCCGACACGCGATCTTAATTTCGTGAGCAATACGGTGGAAGGATTCCTCGCCGCCGCCTCAACACCCAAGGCAATTGGGCAAACCTTCAACTTTGGTTCCGGTCGCGAGATCACCATTGGCGATCTCGCCGAATTGATTCTCAAACTCATCGGCAAAGACGTTCGACTCGAAACGGAATCCGAACGGCAGCGCCCCGCTGGCAGCGAGGTGACGCGACTGCAGGCCGACTCGACTCTCGCCAACCAAGTTCTGAACTGGACGGCAAAAAAAACGTTGGAAGAAGGTTTGGTCGAAACCATCGAATGGTTGCGGCAGCATTTAGGTCGTTACCAGACGGAGAGCTATGTCGTCTGAAGCCCAGCCGTTCATCCCGCTCAGCATTCCCTGCTTGGCGGGAAACGAAGCCAAATATTTGCAGGAATGCGTCACGACCAATTGGGTCTCCTCCGTCGGGCCCTTCGTGGACCGGTTTGAAAAGACCTTGGCCGCCGAACTGCACGCGCCCTACGCTGTGGCCACGGTAAATGGAACGGCCGCTCTGCATATCGCCTTGCTTATTGCCGGCGTCAAGCCGGGCGACGAAGTGCTCGTTTCGGACATGACCTTCATTGCTTCCGTCAATGCGGTGCGCTATGCCGGAGCGGAGCCCATTTTCGTCGATTGTGAATCGACTTATCTCCAGATGGACGTCGATCTCGTGGCCAACTTTCTTGATGCTCAATGCCAGACTAAAAACGGTCAGATTTTTAATCGTACGACCGGTCGTCGTATCGCCGCCATCGTGCCGGTCGATGTGCTGGGACATCCGGTCGATATGGATGCCCTGCTCGAAGTCGCGAAACGTTATCAACTGCCGGTGATCGAAGATGCGGCAGAGAGCCTCGGCGCGCGGTATAAAAACCGACCCTGCGGTGGCTTGGCTGACATCGGCTGTTTGAGTTTTAACGGCAATAAAACCTTCACCGCGGGTGGTGGCGGCATGATCCTCACCCATCGCGAAGATTGGGGAAAACGTGCGCGGCACCTCGTTACACAGGCCAAATCAGATGTGGCCGAGTACATTCACGATGAAGTTGGCTATAACTATCGCCTCACCAATATTCAGGCGGCCGTGGGTTGTGCTCAGTTTGAAAACAAACACTCCTACATTGAAAAAAAACGTCAGATCGCAGCCCGTTACCAAGCGGCATTTTCAAATCGCGCAGGATTGCGTTTGATTGGCGAATCGACCGATGCCTACAGCTCGTACTGGTTGAGTACGATTCTCGTGGATTCGACCAAGTTTGGTCTGACCTGCCGGGAATTGCGCCAGAAATTGCGCGAAGCCAAAATTGAAAGCCGTCCATTGTGGCAGCCCATGCATTTGAACGCTCCCTATCGCGATTGTCAGCGGTTGGGAGGGCATATCGCAGAACAAGCTTATGCCCATGCGCTCAGCCTCCCCAGCTCTGTCGGTTTATCAGAAGCCGATCAGGATCGCGTAATATCAGTAATCTTGTCTTGCTGATGAAAATAGTAGATCGACACCGGATACCATATGCCTAGGCCAACCCGCGTTGCCGCGATTACCTTTAAGAAATTTTCACTTGTTGAATACGTACTTCCCATTTTGTGGGAATTGCGGCAGCAACAGCCGGATGCGGCTGTCCAATTCTTTTTTTGTTCAGGAAACGAAAGCCAAGTTTTTAGGGAGGATACCTTTTTAAGGCGAACACTTCTGGAATGTAATGTACACATCGCTTCCTTTTTTAAAGAGGGTGGTAAAAAACCATGGTATGCCCGCAAATTCTTTCGGAAAATAGTCTCAAAACTCAAGTCCGTCTCAAATCATTCGATAGTCGATTTATCACGATTTGCCAACGAACTTGAAACTCAACTTTATCCCAAGCCGTATGCTCGCGACATTCTGCCGCTAGTGCTAAAGCAAGCCAATAACCAAAGCGAAATTGACTTGGTACACGGTCTCGAGATACGACGGTTTCTTACTGCTTTGGAAGATTTTCATCCGGATGTCATTCTACTGGATTGCAAAACCATTTTCTACGCGTGGCCGGCACTGCGAACCTTTTTGGATTATGTAGCACAACACGAGGTGCGAATTATTGTACCTCCTGAAGTTACTTATCCCGCGCAGTTCTACAATTTTTCCGATGCACTTCCTGAATCTTTACGAAACAAATTTGAATACTGGTGGCCATATGGCCGCGGCACAGATACGATGGAGAGTTACACGTCCAACCGTGAAGACTGTCTTTATTTAAGCGCACCCTGCATGGATTCAAGCTGGCTTCAATGGCTGAAGAAGAAGAACATCAAGCCTGATAACGGTCGCGTTCAATGCCTATATGTCATTCGCAAGTTTTTCCCGAAAGATGCCAAACCAGATGCTTTGGAGTTGGCCGACCTTTCATACGATCAATTTTTAGAAACCACGAGAATTATCCTCAAAAGTCTGGAGCGTATTGGTGAATTTGATTTGATTGTGAAGCCGTATCCCACGATGACCAATGCTCTCGTTGAGGAAGCCATGAAAGAACTGAAGGTCAGACACTATCGAATTACATTTGATAGTGTCTATTCACTGATCGGCCTAACAGATCTTTGCTTATGTGAATTTTCCAGCGCGGTAATGCCTTTGCTGGCAAGTCAGACACCCACTCTATTGCTGACGCACTCGATTTATTCTGAGCTTTTGGAGACTTATCCGCCTTTTAAGCCTTCTATGGAATCGATCAGAGAAATGTTTCCATTAAGTACGGATTTGGAAAAAACATTTACCCAATCGCTGGACGAGCAGATCGATACCTTCTTGCGTAAGGAGCAAATGAGTCGACGACTGGATCATTGCGAAAAAATAATGCGACGCTTTTTTCCAGATGGCGCCTGCGAACGGCATGCGCAACACATCTGTTCCCGCAAATGATGGGAGAATTACTTCTCCGCCTTTTTCTGGGCGAGAAGGTAGTCATCGTGCCTGCCAACATCCAGCCAGTATTCTCGTAGTGGAAAACTGACAACAACATGATTGTCTTTGATCAATCTCTCGATCAAATCGGTCATGTGAAATTTTTGCCCACTAGGAATTAGTTTGCATACCTGCGGCTCAATAAGATAGATGCCCGCATTAACAAAAAAAGTAAGATTAGGTTTCTCGTCAATGCGCTGAATGCGCGAATCTTCCGATTCGACTACTCCGTATGGCACCTCTACTTCGTACCGTCGAACTGCCACGGTCATATCGGCTCGATATTCCCGGTGATAGTCGATCAGAGCCCGAATATTCACATCGGACATGATATCTCCGTTGATTACAAGGATGGGCTCGTTTGGCGGTGATAATAAGCTGAGTGCCCCTGCCGTACCGAGCGGTTGATCTTCGTTGACGTAATTCAATGTAACATCGAAGGCCTGCCCATCACCAAAATAGTCCATGATTTTTTCCGGCTTGTAATGGGTAGTAACGTTCAACCTGCGAATGCCAACGTTCCGGAGCTGGTTGACAATATGTTCCATGATAGGTCTTCCACCCACAGGTAGCATGGGTTTGGGCAAATCATCAGTCAACGGGCGGAGTCGTGTACCAAAGCCGCCAGCCATAATTACGGCTTGAATATCGAGCGGTTGCTCCGGAAAAAGATCTTGATGACAAATCAGGTCGACGACCCGGCCTCCAGAATCAATAAGTGGTATCTGAAAAACGCTTTTTTCAGACATCATTATAAATAGCTCCCTGGAAGTGGTGTTAATGGGTGCAGTAACAGGGTGATAGTAAGGGGTGCCTTTTTTTCTTTCGATGAGCTCGCTAATCGGCGTCTCCAAACCTATGCGCGCTAACATGGCGCGACGGATGTCGCCATCCGTAACCGTCCCCAATAATTTACCAGAATCATCCGTGACTAAGGCAATGCCTTTGCGATTTCTATCAATACAGGCAATAGTGTCGCAGATAGAATTTCCGGGTCGCACGGAAAATTCTGCAATGGCACAATACATTTTACTCATGGGCATACATCAAGCGAAGTCATTGTAGGAGAATCTTCAACCTGTTGGCTGAAACCACAATATTTGGCTATTTAAGCGTAGCGAGCGAACGCTAGCAAGAGGTAATAGGACTGGTAGACCTGCACCAAAGCCCTCTATTTTGCATCTATGCAGAAAAAGCTCGCATAATTCTCCTTGTGCTTGGAAGAATTCTTCGTGAGTTTTGAGTGTAGTGCTTATGGGTGATATAAAAATTGGTTTGGTAGTGGACAATCCCTATCGCGATCTGCCGGGAATGGTGCTCTTGGCTCGAGAGTTGGCATTGCAGGGAGCTTGTTGCCATTTGATTCCCTATAATCTTCGCGATACGGAAGTGTGGTCACTTGCTCCGGACTTTCTGTTGCTGAATTTCCTTCGTAAAATTAACGAAGATTGGACGTTGCGCTTGGTAGAGGCTGATTTGCCATTTGGCGTTTTGGATACAGAAGGCAGCGTCTTCAGTCCTATTCCGACATGGGCCGTAGATGATTTGGCTACGGCTGAGCATATTCTTGATAAAAACCAGCCAGAGATCATCGACTACTTGGTCACGGTTGCACGTAAGGCTGAAATCCGGCAATCGGTTGCATGTTATCTGGCCTGGTCGCAAGGAGTGAAAGATTTCCTAGTCAGTCACGGTCTGTACAACGCAAATCAAGTCAAGGTGACAGGTTCACCACGGACAGACATGCTTACGCCTCGGTTCCGAGCTGCGGCACAAAAGATATCCAACTATGCGGAAGATTATCCGAAACCCCTTGTCCTCATAAATGCAAGCTTCCCGACCGCCAACCCTGCTTTTTTGACAGCCCAGCAAGAAATCGACTTAATGGTCAAGGCGTTCAAGTACAATCGAAAATTCTGTGAAGACTCTGTAAAAACCCAGACAGTCTCTTTACGCGGCATTGCTCGAATGGCCAACGATTTAGCACAGGCTTTTCCTCAAGCTACTTTTATTCTGCGTCCGCACCCCTTTGAAAGTACGAATACTTACACTTTTCTTCTGGACGATCGACCAAATTTAAAGTTGATCAAAATGGGTACGGTGGATGGTTGGTTACAAAGAGCCAGCGCTTTGATTCAGGTCGGAAGTTCCACCGCCGTGGAGGCCTCGGTCTTATCGGTACCTGTTTTTACCCCTGGTTGGTTACCATTACATGTACCGGTACCAGTTTCGACCTTGGCCTCGGTAGAGGCGGCAGACATTGAGTCGATGAAAAGTTATCTCTTCAAAGTATTACATAATCAGTATGAGCCGACTGCAGAAAAAAAGGATCAAATTCAGCAGGCTATCGCACAGTCCTATGGACCGATTGATGGGCTGGCGTACCAGAGGGCTGCCCATGAAATACTAGCGGTATGTCGCTCGGCAAAAGTGCAACGTAATTTGAACCGTTGTCGTACCCAACTTTTTTTCACGATGATCAGTGGTCCAAAATGGCGTCGTAAGCTTCGCGCACTAACCTGTTCGTTTGGCCATCTCGGTATTCACTGGAATTGGGCGAAACTAAAAAATGATTACAGAAAGAAATTACCATGGGACCAGTCAGAAAAGCGATTTGACGCTGTACAGACTCAGCAAATACTGGACGCCATCGAAACGGCTCAGCCCTCAGGATTTCGAACTGTGAAAGCAAGGCAATCTATGCGTGCCGATTATCATTTTGGTTATCGGGAAGGTCGCAGTGTAATTATTGAAAGCATGTAACCTTCCTGCCCTACGATCAACTCCACACGAATTATGAGCGTCGCGTCTCCAGCCTCAATCCTGTCTCCCTTTGCCACGGCTCTGCGCCAATCGTGGCGCAAACCGTTGCGTACGCCTCAATTCCTGGCGAATGCGGTGATGGAATCGTGGTCGGAGCAGATCAAGGAGTGTCGGCCCGGAGCGTGGCGTCCGCGCACGGTGCGTCGCCTTTACAATCGCCATGGGAAGCTGACACCGTTGGCGCAGTCGATTGCCACGGCAACAAAAAATTACTCGCTACAGGCCGAGCCTCTCGTGGTTCATGACGATGCGGGGGTGGCGCTGGTATTCATGCTGCGTTCCTTTGGTTACGCGCACGCCTTTCACAACTACATGGTGGCGCACGCGCTCAAGGATTTGGGCTATCACGTGCAGCTCATCCAGTGCGACGGTTTGCTCGAAAGCTGCGGCAGCGGTTCCAGCGCGAAGCCAACGACAACGCCGCCTTACCTGTGCAAGGAATGCCGCACGCTCGCGCACAGTTTCTACACCGAACCGTTTCAGACGATGAGCCTCGATGAGTTCGCCTCGAAGCGCGAGGATTTGCTCATCGAGTTGATCGAGGAGCAGAAGGATTATTCGCTGGCGCGATTGACGGTCGATGGCCTGCCGATCGGGCGCTGGATGCAGCCCTATCTCTTGCGCTATGTGCGCGGTCATCGCGAAAAGATTTCGCTGGATAATCCCGAGGTGCTGCAGCACGTGCGCGGCGTGGTGCGGCTGGTGTGCCGTTATCAACGGGTGCTGGCGCGGTTCACGCCGTCGTGCGCGGTGTTCTTTAATGGACTCTTCGCTCCCGAGGCCATCTTCTATCACATGAGCACGTCGCTCGGCGTGGCCACGATTTGCACGGAGCGCGGGCCGAAGAAGAATACGCTCTTTCTCTCGCGCGAGGCAGCCTGTCATTACCGGGCGGAAGCGCTCTGGGCATCGCATCAAGGCAGCATTGGTGAAGCGGAAATTGCGGAAGCGCGGGCCTCGGTAGAGTCGCGCACCCGCCTCAATCTCGATCCCTCCGGTCGACCGCGCCCGATCGAGGTGTCGGACTCCAAACCGTACGATGAATTGGCAAAGGAACCGTATGTGGTTTTCTTTCCGCCGGTCTTTCATGATACCGCCTCGATGGAAAAACCCTCGCCGTTCGCGGATGTTTTTGGCGCGATCGACGCCCTCTGCAAGGAGGCCATCCGGCGCAAGGTCAAGCTGGTGATCCGCTCTCACCCGGACGAAGCCGCCGATACCAGCGCGGGCGCTTACCGGGTGCATGATTTTCTCGCAGAACGCGGCCACCTTGCCTACTCGACCATTCACTGCCTGAAGCCGGAGGAAACCTGGAATGCCTACCTGCTCGCCGAGAAGGCGAGTGCCACGGTGGTGTACAATGGCACGCTCGGCATGGAATTGCCTGCGCTCGGGTATCGCATTTTTAACATTGCGCAGTCGCACTACGCGGGGAAGGGATTCACGGAGGACGTGCTCACCCCGGAGGATCTGGCGAAAATTTTCGACTCCACCACCACTCGACTGGACGACGCGGCCCGCACAACGGCGCTTCGTTACTGGTACTTCTACTACAATCTCGCGAGTCTTCCGGTCGGTTCGGTGCTCGACGAGAAAGAGCCGTCGCAGTTCGAACTCAACACACACGCCACTACGGAAGAAATCCGCTCGGTGCGCCATGCCATCCGGGAACGGGTCGAACTGCTCCTGAAACAGGACTTGGCGCTTTCCCCTCTCTCGTCTATACCCAAGCCTTAGTGGGGGCGCTGCCCCCAGACCCCCGCTCAAGGAAATGATTTCCTTGAGAATCCTCGCTTTGCGTTTTGCTTTTATCCGCAGCGGATAAAAGCAAAACGCAAGTTGGGGTTTCCAAAGGGTATCATACCCTTTGGCTGGAGGTTTGGAGGACGGAGTCCTCCATGCAAAGTCCTTTGAGATATGAATGATCTGTTTAATTTGAAGGGGAAGGTGGCGATTGTCACGGGTGCGGGCGGTTTATTGGGCAAGCAACACTGCGAAGCGATTGCCAGCGCGGGCGGCACGCCGATCCTGCTCGATCTTTATTTGAAACCGGCGCAAGCGGCCGCGGAAATGCTGAAGGAAAAGTATGGAGTTCCGGCCCGCGCGTACGAGGCGGACATCACCCGCCGCGAATCGCTGGAATCGATCCGTGCTTCCGTGCTCAAGGAATTTGGCCGCATCGATATCCTGATCAACAATGCCGCGAACAATCCCAAGGTTGAAGCCAAGGGCGATGTGCCATGGTCGCGGTTGGAAAATTTCCCGATGGAACAATGGCATGCCGACATCGCGGTCGGGTTGACCGGCGCGTTTTTGTGCAGCCAGATTTTTGGCGTTGTCATGGCGGAGAAACGGTCCGGTGTCATCTTGAATATCGCCTCCGACCTTGCCGTGATCGCCCCCGACCAGCGCCTTTATCGCAAAGACGGCGTCGCAGCGGACAAGCAACCGGTCAAACCAGTGACCTATTCCGTGGTGAAGACCGGTCTCGTTGGGCTCACTCGTTACCTCGCTACTTATTGGGCAGAGGCGGGCGTGCGCGTCAACGCCATCTCGCCGGGCGGCGTGGAGCAGAATCAGCCGCAGGAATTTCTCGACCGCATCTCCCAGTTGATCCCCCTGGGTCGCATGGCCAAGCCGGATGAATATCGCGGCGTGGTCCTCTTTTTGGTTTCCGATGCGTCCACCTATTTGACGGGTCAGAACATCATCATCGACGGAGGAAGGAGCTGCTGGTGAACCTCGAAGCGCAAAATCTATTCTCACTTAAAGGCAAGACCGCCCTGCTCACCGGAGCCAGCGGTTACTTGGGCCGCACACTCGCGGAAGTCCTGCTCCAGAACGGCGCCACGCTGCATGCGCTGGGCCGCTCGGAAGAACTCGAAAAGCGGGCGCAAGGCTGGAACGATAAGTACGGCGAGGGAAGCGCGACGGTGCATCGCATCGATATGTACGATCGCGAACTGCTTGGCACCACGCTCGACAAGATCATCGAACGCGGTCCCGTCCATGTCCTCGTCAACAATGCGCACGAACTGGGCGCGAACACCGGGTTCAACGTTCCCAACGGCGGCCTCGAAGGCATGACGTGGGACCATTGGCTGCGCAATCTCACGGGCGGCATCTATTGGGCCGCGCTCGCGACGCAAAAAGTCGGCGAGGGAATGAAAGCCGCCGGTGGCGGATCGATCATCAATATCGCCACCATGTACGCTCTCGTCGCACCCTCGCCACTGCTGTACGAGGACACCGCCTTCATGAATCCCCCCGGCTACTCCACCTCGAAAGCCGGGCTCATGGCGTTCACGCGCTATGTCGCATCGTTCTGGGGACCGCACAATATTCGCGCGAATTCGATTCTACCGGGTCCCTTTCCGAACACGGAGACGGCGAGCGAAAATGCCGTCCGCACCGGCAACGATGATTTCCTCCAAAAACTGAATAACCGCACCTGCCTGCGCCGCACCGGCAAGGCGCACGAGCTGGCGGGGGCGTTGCTGTACCTCGCGTCGGACGCGTCGAGCTTCGTCACCGGACATGGTCTCGTGGTCGACGGTGGTTGGACAGCGATTTAACAGAGGACAAAAATAATGGCCCGATCCTTTCATGAATTGAGCACGCGCGAAATTCTCGCGCTGGCCATTTCGCTGGAAGAAGAAGACGGCCGCATTTACGCCGATTTCGCCGATCGTTTGCGCTCCGATTATCCGGCTTCGGCGAATGCCCTGCTGAAAATGCAGGAAGAAGAATCCACGCACCGCCACCGTCTGCTCGATCTTTACCGCGAGAAGTTCGGCGATCATATTCCGCTGATTCGCCGTCAGGATGTGAAAGGCTTTGTCGAACGCCGACCGCTCTGGCTGGCCAAAATGCTCACCGTGTCGCAAGTCTGGCGCGATGTGGAAGTGATGGAACTCGAAACCCGCCGCTTCTACGAAGCCGCCGCGCAGCACAGCACCGATGCCGGTGTGCGCCAGTTGCTCGGCGATTTGGCTCACGAAGAAGCCAAGCACAGCGAACTCGCGGAAGAACTGGAGAATGAGCAAATCACTTCCGGTGTGCGCTCCTCGGAGGAAACCACGCGCCGCCGTGTGTTCGTCCTGCAAGTCGTCCAGCCAGGACTCGCGGGTCTGATGGACGGATCTGTCTCGACTCTCGCCCCGCTATTTGCCGCCGCGTTCGCCACGAAAAATAGTTGGGACGCCTTCCTCGTCGGCCTCGCCGCCTCGATCGGAGCCGGCATCAGCATGGGTTTTGCCGAGGCCCTCTCCGACGACGGCGCGCTCAGCGGACGTGGCCACCCATGGGTGCGCGGGGGTGTCTGCGGTCTCATGACCACCCTCGGTGGCATCGGTCACACGCTCCCTTACCTGATCAGCGATTTCAATACCGCCACGGCCGTGGCCGGTGGCGTGGTGGCGGTCGAACTGGCGCTCATCGCCTGGATTCGGCACCACTTCATGGATACGCCCCTGCTCTCCGCCGTCTTTCAAGTCGTGCTCGGCGGCGTGCTGGTCTTCATCACCGGCATCCTCATCGGCTCCGCGTGAGGGGAAGCAGAAAGTCTTTTGCACCGTCCCCTGTAGGGCGTTCTGTGAACCACCCTACAACGCGGAAATGTCTACACTCCATTACCCCTGCCGGGCTTTGAGATCGGCGAAGCGTTGTTGCGCGCTCGCGGCGAGTTCCTTTTCGTACTCGTTGAGAAGCTGCTGTTCGTACTGCGCCACTTCCTGTTCCGCGCCGCGGAGCGCGGCATTGCGGGCGGCGAGCCGCTCCTGATAATCACGTTCCTTGGCCGCTTCGAATTTCTTTTTATCGTTCGATTTCGAGATGCCATCGTAAATCAATCCCGCCAGAAATCCCGCGCCCGCCCCAATTCCCGCCGCTTCGCCGGAACCGCCCGTAGCGAGAGCGCCAATGGCCGCACCGGAAGCGGCACCGCCGCCGATCCGGGCCGCGCTTTTTGTCGGTTCGCCCGAACCGGAACCACCGAACTTTGCGGAACTGCGGCTCACCTTGCCGGGAACACCTGCCATCCGTTCGGAACGGAATTTGCCAACCTGATCATCGATCGATTTCAATCGCGTCGCAAAAGCCGTCAACGCTTCATCACGGGCCGTCGCCATCGTATCCAACTCCGCTTGCGTGCGCAGCACGAGCGCGCGACCACCGGAGGCATTCACGAGACGCTCTTCCAGCGCGGGAATCTGTTGCAGAAAAATCGGGTCGGCATCGAGCACCTGCCATTTACCATCCTCGACGGCGGCACGGTTCACCTTCCAAAAGAAGGTGAGATTCTTGCGTCCTTCGCTGACCTGCTTGGCGGCCGCGTCATCATACGTCAGGCCGGGGGCGAGATCGGTGCTGGCCAGCACGTACTGGGTCAGCCGCTGGTATTTCATCAGGTCCGGTTGCGTGAATTTAATCCGTGAAATCGGCACGAGATAGAGCGGCGCTTTCAATCGCACGGTGACGAGATAATTGACGCTGAGTTCGTCCTCGTTCTTTTCGTAGGACTGCGGCACGAGACTGACGAGTTTGATTTCCTTCGGCAACCGGCGCAGCAAGGCGGCGCGCACGGCGGTTTCATTCGGCAGAACAAACCATTTGTCCCAAGCCGAAACCTTTTTGCCCTCTTCGTCTTCCGGCGCGACTTTGGCCGAATTCGGCAATTCACCGGAGCCCTCGATGCGTTTCAAGGAAGTCGTCCACGCGGCATAATCGCTGGCCTGCTTCTTGGCTGATTTCACCTCGTCATTGCGAGTCGAACCGGGTGTCTGCACCAACCGCGCCACCAGAATACCCGAACCCACGAGCACGAGGATCACGATGGCTCCGATGATTCCCAGCGGTACGAAGGACCGGTGGACTGATCCCGCGCTCTTGGCGACGGGAAGAGGCGGCGGGTTTTTCGGTGTATTGCTGGACGGTTGATTCGGATCGCTGCCCGGATTGGTTCCCATAACGATTCTCCTGATTTTCTTTTGACAGATTCTATTACAGATTTAGACGTTCAAGGCGCGCTGTTTTTCAAATTCTGCAAGCGCCATGCCAATCACTTGATCCATGTTATAGTAACGATAGGTAGCTAGGCGACCGACAAAGCTGACCCCTTTTTCGGTGGCAGCGAGTGCCGCATACCGCTCGTAGAGCGCATGGGCATCCGGAGCCGGGATCGGATAGTAGGGCTCGGTATCCGAGGTGTGATCCTGGGGATATTCGCGCACGATGGTGGTAACGGGAAGCTTCTGCCCGGTCGCGTGTTTGATTTCCACGATGCGGGTGAACTCGTGATCGTTCGGATAATTCACCTGCATGGCGGGCTGGAAAAATTCCTGCGGCAAGGTTTCGTTTTCGAACCGCAAGGAGCGGTAGGGCAAGCGGCCAAATTGGAAATCGAAATACTCATCAATCATGCCGGTGTAGATCAAGTGCTTGTGCGCGATGTGCTGGCGCACGTCACGGTAATCGGTGTTCAAGCGCACGTCGATTCCGGGCGTGGCGAGCATCCGTTCGAATAACTTGGTGTAACCGTCTTTCGGCAAGGCTTGGAATTTTTCCGAGAGATAGCGATCATCGCGATTCGTGCGTACCGGAATGCGACCGCACACGCTTGCATCCAGATCCTTGGGATCGCGACGCCATTGTTTGCGCGTGTAGTTCTTGAAGAATTTTTCGTAGAGCGGCACCCCGACCTGTGAGATGATTACTTCCTCGGAGTTCTGGGGATTCGCGATGGGCACTCGCCATTGGGCGAGCGTGGCTTCCATTTCCTCCGTGGTGCTCGGGCGACCGATCAATTGCTCGAAGGTGTTGAGATTGATCGGGAATTGCCAGTAGCGGCCATCGCACCATGAGAGAATTTTGTATTCGACCGGGTGCCATTCGGTGAACTGGCTGAGGTACTCGACAATGCGTTCCGAGTTCGAGCGGAAATAATGCGGGCCGTACGTGTGCAGCAGCACCCCGGCCTTGTCGTACTGATCGTACGAGTTGCCGCCGATATGATTGCGCCGCTCGATGATGAGGCAGCGTTTGCCGCATTGCGAAGCAAGCCGTTCGGCCAGCACGGCACCTGCGAACCCGCAACCGACGATCAGGTAGTCGTACTGTTCAGGCATCGCTTTTTCCGGGTTATTTTTCACTCCGGTCCAACATGCCGCGAATGTCGCGATAGAGTTCGAAAGCTTTCCGGCCGAAGAGCGAGAGTTTCACGCTCGGCTCGCCTCCGTAACGCTCCCGAAACCGGATGGGAACGTACCCGTGGCGGCAATTCGAATCTCCGCGCAAGAGGATCGCGAGCCCGATATTGGCGAGACTAAAACTCGGGGGAATGCGATCCAGATATTTCGCAATGCTGCGGGTCCGCATCAAGCGGTAAGGAACGTTCGCATCGGCACAGTTACGTCCGAACAGGGTCAGGATGAAAAGCCGCAGGATGAGGCTTGCCAGTACGCGACGCCAGCCGTCATCGCGGTGCTTGCGCACACCATAAATCACCGGACACTCGGCCCGCTGACGCCAGAGCCGGAAGAAGAACTGGGGGTCGCATTGGCCATCGGAATCGATTTGAAAAATATAGGGAATGTCCCGTTCCACAGCCAGCCGGTACCCGGCAAGACAGCTCTGGCCGTGACCTCGATTGTCCTGATTGAGAATCTCAAAACGGGAACCGAGCGTCTCCCGCAGTCGGTTGAGAATGGAGCGCGTGCCATCGGTGGAACCATCGTTGATGGCGAGAAAGACAAAATCCTCCGTCCAATTCTCCACCTCGTGGAACCATTCCAGCACCACCTTGCGCACGGAGGCTTGCTCATTGAAAACCGGCATGACCAGTAGGAGGGCGGGGGGCTCGGACGGCACCATGATGGGTCCACTCTGCCTAGGCTGCGGCCCATCGCAACCAAGAAAATTCTTGTGTGTCCCCAAAGTCTCGTCTGTGATTGACCCAGATGCCAGCTCCCCTCTTTTTGAGCGCCGTGGTGCCCTGCTACAATGAAGTATCCGGCCTGCCGGAATTGTACCGGCGGCTCAAGGCGGCCTGCGCCACCGTAGGTCAACCGTACGAAATCGTACTGATCAATGACGGCTCCAAGGATGCGACGTGGGCGAAGATCCGAGAGCTGACGGCCAGCGACGAGACCGTAGTCGGCGTCAATCTCTCCCGCAATCATGGCCATCAACTGGCTTTGAGCGCCGGGTTGTCCCTCTGCCGGGGCGAGTTCATCCTGATCATCGATGCCGACCTGCAGGACCCGCCCGAATTACTCTCCGCTATGCTGCAGAAAATGGAGGAGGGCGCAGATGTCGTCTATGGACAGCGGATGTCACGCAAAGGGGAAACCTGGTTCAAGAAGACAACTGCTTCGGCTTTTTACCGATTGCTCAATTACCTGAGCGACATCGATATTCCGCGCGATACGGGAGATTTCCGCCTGATGCGGCGCAATGTCCTCAACGCGCTGCTTTCCATGCCGGAGCAAAGTCGTTTTATCCGCGGCATGGTGACCTGGTTGGGATTTCGGCAGGTGCCGCTGCCCTATCATCGGGACGAACGTTTCGCGGGAGAAACTCACTACCCCTTGCGCAAGATGCTCAAGCTGGCCATCGACGCGGTGACCTCCTTTTCCATCCGGCCGCTGCGCATGGCCACCTACTTCGGTTTGATCGTGGGAAGCCTGACCGTTTTGTATGCGCTTTATCTTTTTATCAGTTGGGCCTTGGGCGGCCACGTGGTCGCGGGTTGGCTCAGCCTGATGCTCGTCGTGCTTTTCATCGGCAGCGCGCAATTTGTCGTCATGGGAGTACTCGGGGAGTACATCGGTCGCATTTACATCGAGTCCAAGCGCCGCCCGCTTTTCCTGATTCAGGAAGTCATCGGGCGTTCGACTGCAAAGTAAAACACCAGTTGCCTTTCGGACGTACCAATCCGAATAGCCAAGCCACGGGGATGGCAAGGGTAAACCGTTTGTAGGAGAACCCCCCCTTACCCAGTGAGGCCAGAGTCCCGGCCAGGCTGGAGGGAATGGCCACCTGCCGCGATTCGATTAACGTGAGTTGCGCTTCCCGTGCAATCCGTCTGAGATGAGTCTCGTCGGGAAAAATCAGGTGCCGGGGTGCATCGAGCCCATGCCAGAGCTTGCCGAACACCTTGAACTCCCAAGAGTGAATGGAGGGAACGATGCCGTACAGTTTTCCACCCGGAGCGAGAAGCGAACCCAGACGTTTAATGAGATGTGGTGCGTCGCGAAGATGCTCGAGCACAAAGTGCATTGTGATGACATCGAATGGCCCTGCCTTTTCCAGTTCTTCCCACGTACTGTGGACGGGCAATTGCAGGGATGCGGAGAGAGCGGCTGCATGCTCCGAATTGATCTCAAATCCGCGGCACACAGCCCCGGCCTGCCGGGCTCGGTCGAGAAACCAACCGTCACCACTACCGAAATCAAGCACACGTTGGCCTCGAATGGCTTCATCGCACGGGTAATAGGCATGCGACATCAGCAGCCAGCGCATGAATTCATGGAAACGGCTTTTCTTTTCGTGAACCTGATAGCGCTCGTAGTAGCTGCCCAGATTTTCCGGAACCGGATATTCCTGAACCAACTGACAATCACAGCACTTCACATATTGGAAACGACCGGAAAATCCCGAATAGAGATCCTCACACCCGGTGAGAAACACCTCATGCTTTTCGCTCCCACATACATCACAACAAAAAGGCCGGGTCATGAATGGGAGGCCTCTTTTTTCACACTCCAACCCGCGGGCAAATGAAGCGGAACTTCAATATGGCCAAACTCGCTACTCTGTTTGGGTCCGTGCTTCTTGGCCCAATGCGCCATGCGAAATACCCCATCACGCAAAGTCGTGTGTGTTTGATCAGGAAAAACGCCCTTGAGTTTCTCATGGCTGGCGTAGGCATGGACGACTTCCTTGCGTTCCGGCAGATGGGCAATGTCCGGCTTCACGCCAAAGGCTTCCGCCACGAGCGCCGAGATTTCGTTCACGCTATGCCAATCATCCGATCCCACATTGAAGACCTGATTCTGGCATGCCGGATTGGTGATGGAGGAGGCAATAAGCGGAGCCACGTCCGCAATATAGGAAAACGCGCGCGTCTGCCCGCCATCTCCAAATACTGTCATCGGCTTTCCCTGCATGACGTTGTTCATGAAGATGCCAAGCACGTTGCGGTACTTGTCACCGATGTTCTGGCGTTCGCCGTAGACGTTGTGTGGGCGGAAGATCACGTAGTTCAACCCGTACATTTCATGCGCTGCCCGCAAATCCAGTTCAACGGCAAACTTGGCGATCCCATAGGGATCTTCCGGATTGGGCTGCAAGCTCTCGACCATCGGCAACTGGTTTTTGCCATAGACGGCAATCGATGAGGTGAAGACGAAACAACGGACGTTATGCAGAACGGAGGCATTGATGAGATTCACGCTGCCAACGAGATTATTCTGGTAGTTGAATCGGCGGATAAAGTGACTCAACCCTTCCGCCGCATAGGCGGCCAGATGAAAGACATATTCGAAATGATGCTCGTCGAAAAGCCGGTTGATCAGATCGTGGTCGAGGATACTCCCCTGAACGAAACGCGCCTTGGGGTTGACGTTTTCCGTAAAGCCACCGCTTAGATCGTCCAGAACCACCACATTATGTCCCGCCGTGATCAACGCATCCACGACATGCGATCCGATGAAACCAGCACCGCCCGTCACTAAAGTTTTCATGCTCACACCTTCTTTTTAAATAGAGTTTTGATGGTTCCTTCGATCAAGCCTGTCGTATAGAAAAAGTCTGCCGCCAAACCGATCGCACTGGCCAGCATTCTTTTGCCTAGAGGCAGTGGTCGATTGTACAGAAAATACTCGGCCCCTCTCATCACCAAAACGGCGAAAGCCACCCAAAGAAATGCCGTTTGGAATAAACCCAGCACCAGGCTGCCAGTCAGCACTCCCGCTGTAAGCAATTGTAGAAAACGGTGCATGGCCCGATGGTTGCGCGCCGCCGTAGAGGTCTTTACCGCATGACTTCCGTAGGTGAGGAGAACGTAGGCCTGCCCGGCCGCATAGGAACGTTGCTTGCGCAGCACTTTGATGAGACTGTCCTGAGTCTGATTGTAGTGGACGGTGAATACGCAGGCGTTGTCCTGAATCAACCGCAATCCATCGCGACGCATCTTGGCCGATAAATCCTGATCCTCGCTGGTCAGTCGCAACGTTTCATTAAAATAGCCGTATCGTTCCAAGGTCTCGCGGCGAAACAGGTCGGCTTTGCCCTCGATAAACGGCACCTCTTCCACGGTATCACTCTCCCGCCAGTCGACATAAAGACGGTTCAGAAGGGTGAAAAGCTGTTCGTTAAATCCGAGTTCGTCGAAATTCACATAGCGACAGCGGCCTGTGGCGGCACCAAGTTTCGGATCGGCCGTGAGATGCGCCACCAACCGCGCGATGTAGTCGGGCTCCAGCACGCAATCGGAGTGCAAGGTGAGAACGTATTCGCCCTGCGCCGCCCGCAGTCCCTGGTTATAGGTTTTGGACAAGCCCAGGTTGTGCGGATTTTTCAGATAGCGAATCTGGTCCCGAAAAGGCGCCAGCACCTCCTCGAGATGATCCGGTGAGCAATCGTTAACGACAAGAATCTCGAGCGGAGAATAGGTTTGCCGCTTCAGCCCTTCCAATACTGCAGGGATCGAATTCGCGCAGGCGTAACTCGGTATGACAATGCTGACAAGTGGTGAAGAAGACATGTGATATGGACAAGTCCCAGAAATCCAGAAACGGAGACCGATCAACCCGCATTATGGGGCTTCTTTTTTTAAAGGCAATTTTTCCAGCCAAAAATACTCCCCTTGATAAAGCAAGGGCCGGTCGGCAAGGCGGCCCCGGGGTTTGGAGAGTAACAGGTAATACTCGGCGTGGGGGTAGAACGTCCGGAGCCGATTCAGTGTGTCCCCCAAGTGTTTTTGTTGTTCCGGTGTCCGTAGAAAATTATACCCGGTATCATCAATCTCTCCTGCCGGAATAAAGAATTGAGCCCGGGCGAAGAGCGGCGCGGCTCCGATCCAGAGGGAGGTGGACTCCAATTCCTTCGCCGTCACATCGTAATAGACTGGAATTTTCCCACCCTCACATTCGCGATCAATAACCCGCCAGACCTTGTCCAGCTTGGCGACGGCAAAGTTAGCCCGGATGTTATTGGCTAGGGTCAGAGCGGAACTCACTACTGCCAACGCAAGAAAAATGCGCCAGCGACGCGATTGTCCCGCTCTCTGTAAAAAGACGAAAATGCCAGCCAGGGAAACAAGTGAACCAAATTTCGGCCCAAACTCATTGACTACACCAAACAAGCAGACGACTGAACCCCAGAGAAAAATTCCCTGGCAAATCCATGTCTGCAACGAATGCTCGGTCCGTGATTTCATGAATAGCGCCGCCACACCCAGAGGATTATTGAATGCCCAGATTCCGACGATGAAAAGAGCCAGCTTCATCAAGGTGGGAGCTGTGATGGCGGAGGAGTGTTGCAGCCATTCCAGTAGTGGCACAAAACGTGTGTCTCTCACGCCCGGTGCGCGTTGGGCAAATTCGGCAAGTATGGGCATACTCAACAAAGCGGATACGAGGCCGATCGCGGCTAATAGGCCCACGGCACGCCACCGCTTTTCGGTCGGCAGTTTGTAAACGAGCACCCACAGGAGCAGCGGGATGATGATGAGCAGGAAACCCAAAAGGTGAAAGGTGCAGTAACCGGCCAATGACCCGATAGCCAGCATGCAAAAAAGCACGCGGGGTGGTGAAGGCCGATGCCGCCATTGCTGCAACAGGAGTTGCAAGGTCTGGAGCAAGACACCGCCTGCCAGCACGGCAAAAGGAGCCCAATAGGTGCGGGCGATTTGAGGCAACCACAAATAGAGATCCTTGGCCACAAACGCGTGTTGCATGGCGCGCACATCCTCAGCGCCCCACATCTTGGGGGGCATGTGCAATAGCGTCGAAATCACAACCAGAAAGGACGCTCCATTAATCACGAGCACGATCAGGATGGCGGCCATCCACCACGAACGCACGGGTACACGGAGAAAGTCCAAAATCAGCAAGCCCCCCACCGTACTCACCACAACGGCCGTCACCCACCAGCCTGCCCAAAGGCTGATGCCGAGCCAGCTCGTCAGTGCCGCTGGCCAGCTATAGATGTAATAGTAGTAGCTGAAGGCGATTTCCGGCACTTGTGGGTGTGGGGCAGGCCAGCCCATCGCATGCAGCAGTGAAGAGGATTTGTAGCCACCGAAAACATCGTCCGCGGGATTGGGACAGGAACCGGTGAAGATCCACGTGCGGATGAGAACGTGCACGAGAAAAAAGGCGAAAACCAGTTTCCAACCATGATCCAGGAAGGCATGGCCGAGCGGTCGTTGACCGGGTTTTAGCCTCAAGTAGGACGCCAATGCGACGGTCGCGTAGAGGAGTAAAGCCAACGCCCAACTCGTCTTGAATGGCAAATTCCCGGCAAATCGAATCCAGTCGCAAATCAACGGAATGAAGAGAAGGGGAATGACCGCTCCGCGCGTCACACTCCCCATCCTGTTACCGAACGCCTTGGCACCGCTAGACAGCAGTAGACCGTAAAAAACGAGAGCCCCAACCGCTTCCAGCGCCGTAATCATCCCGTGAGTGCCTTTTACGGATTAGGTTAATTCCTCGTCATTGACGGCATTGAAGAGTTTGAATTCTTCGAAGTGAGACTTCGGGTCGGGGCGGAAGCTGAGGCGGCCCTGGAAGCGGCGTTCGAGTTCGACGAGCAACTCTTCGTCCTCTTTCTTGAGGCGGTCGAGCACCTGCGGGTTCACCTGAATGCGCAATTCGTGCACGCCCGGGTGCATGCGCATGACGCGGGTGATGCCGCGCTGGATTTCGACGCTCATGGTCTCGGGGGATTTGATGATGCCCTTGCCCTTGCAGTGCGGGCATTCCATGAAGACGGTGCGGCTGACGCTTTCCTGCACGCGCTGGCGGGTCATTTCCATGAGGCCGAGCGGGGAGATGGGCAGGATGTGGGTCTTGGCCTTGTCGCGGCGGATGTTTTCTTTGAGCTTGTTGTAGACCGCCTGCTGGTCGCGACGGTTTTTCATGTCGATGAAATCGAGAACGACGAGTCCACCGATGTTGCGGAGGCGGAGCTGGCGGGCGATTTCCTCGGCGGCTTCGAGATTGGTCTGGAGGATGGTGCGGTCTTGGTCCTTGCCGCCCTTGTTGCGGCCGGTGTTGACGTCGATGGCGACGAGCGCCTCGGTTTCGTCGATGACGAGGTAGCCGCCGCAGTTGAGCCAGACCTGACGGCGGAAGGCGCTGTCGATCTGTTTATCCACCTGGAATTTTTCAAAAATGGGGGTGGCTTCGTTGTAGTAACGAATCTTTTTCTGCGAGCGCTTGGAGATGGCGCCGATGAGGTTTTTCATCCGCTCGGCGGCCTTTTCGTCGTCGATGACGATGCGGTCGATCTCGTCGGTGAGGAAGTCGCGCACGGTGCGTTCGATGATGTCGGGCTCGGAGAGGAGCAGGTTCGGCGAGGGAACGGCTTCCATCTTCTGTTCGATGGTGCGCCATTGGTCGAGAAGCATGGCGAGATCGCGCACGAAGAAGCGGGCCTTTTGACCTTCGCCCACGGTGCGCATGATGACGGCCATGCCGTCCGGAATGTCGAGTTCGTTCAGGATGCGGCGCAAGCGCTGGCGTTCCTTCGGGTCCTCGATCTTGCGGGAGATACCGCACTGGTCGCTAAAGGGCATGAGCACGAGGTAGCGGCCGGGGAGGGAAATATTGGTGGTGATGCGGGGGCCCTTGGTGCCGATCGGACCCTTGGTGACCTGCACGATGATGTCGGAGCCGGGAGGGTAGAGGCGGGGGATGTCGCCCACCGTGATCTTCTTCTGGTTGCGGCGGCGGCCTTCGCGTTCGATCGTTTCGATGCCGGCGTCGGGCGCGGCGGGAATCGCATCCCAGTAGTGGAGGAAGGCGTTCTTTTCGAGGCCGATGTCGACGAACATGGCTTTGAGGCCGGGTTCGAGGTTCTTGACCTTGCCCTTGTAAATGCTGCCGGAAATCTGCCGGTCACTGTCGCGTTCGATCGAGAATTCTTCGAGCCGCCCTCCCTCGAGAAGAGCAATGCGCCGTTCGAGGCGCTCACAGCTGATGATGATTTCTTTTTCGTCGCCCTTTTTCTTAAAACCAAAAAATCCGCGGATTGAGTCGAGTATCATGAAAGTCTCCAAAGCTCCTTAACGCTTGAATATACACCAAGTTTCGAGAGCCATTAAATGAATTAATACGTGTTAGAACTAAAAGTTTTGACCTTTACGGTGAATCCAGACGCTTTGTATGACCCCGATACAGGCCATGCAAACGACCAGGAAGGTGCCGCCATAGCTGATAAAGGGGAGTGGAATTCCAGTGATGGGCACTACCTGAATGCTCATGCCGATGTTGATGAAGATATGGGTAAAGAGCATGGCCATGATGCCGGACGTGATCAGGCATCCTGCCTGGTCACGGGATGAAGCTCCCGCCCGTAAACATAATAATAGCAACAAACCCTCCAGGGCAATCACACTGGCTCCTCCCACGAAGCCCCATTCTTCTCCGATTACAGAAAAAATAAAGTCGTTATATGAAGTTTTTTTCGGCAGGTAGCCCAGCACGTTCTGGGTGCCCTTGCAGTAGCCTTTGCCGGAGACCCCGCCGGAGCCGATGGCGATGAGGGATTGGTTGATCTGCCAACCTCGGCCCTTGGGATCCAGGCTGGGGTCGAAGAACATCTTGATGCGGGCCAACTGATATTCCTTCACCTTCGGGATCTTCATGTTGGCTTTATAAATGCCAAAGTAGCAGAAGGCGAAGAGCGCCGCCCCGGCCAGAAGAATGATGAGGATGTAACGGAAACGAATCCCGGCCACAAACATCATGACGAGTGCCACGGGTAGAAACACAGCCGCGGAACCCAAGTCGGGTTGTTTGAGGATGAGGCCGACCGGTACCAGGGTGATGCCGATGACGCTGATGAAGGTGGAAAATTCTTTGACCCGCGTCCCGCGCTCGAGGAGATACCAGGTGAGGAAGAAAATGAAGGCCATTTTGGCCATTTCCGAGGGCTGGATGCTGATGCCGGCGCCCAATCGAATCCAGTTCTTCTGGCCGTAGCGTTCCGTACCGACGAGGTGAACCAGAATCAGCCCAAGGAGGGCAACCCCCGCGATGATGAGGGCGTACTTCACCCAGATCTTGTAGTCAACCAGAGAGAAAAAGAAGAAGCCCACGAGACCAACGGGGATGTAGAGCATCTGCGCCCGATAGGAGTTGCGAAATTCCTCGATCTCGTTGGTATAGGTGGCGCTGTAGATAAACGCCACGCCCGAGGCGGTCAAGCCAGCCATGACGAAGAATAAAATCCAGTCAAGGCGCATGAGTTTCTGGAAAATCGAGAGTTTCACGTGAGAGGGAAAGTTTTCGGTTCGAAGTTCGAAGTTTTCAGTAGGTGGAATGCCCGCGCGGCTGGGCTATTCACGCCTGGATAAGCACGGGAGTCAGAGAAAAAGCCGGGAGCCTTTTTCCACTGAAAACTTTTCATTAGAATCCCCTCCGTTTGGGCATGATGGGGGGGGCATCATCTTCCTGCACGGTGGCAGGTTCATCACCGCCGCCGTTGGCCGGCGGAGCCACCGGCGCGCTGGGGTCCACATTGGCGGCGGGCGCGGATGCGGGAGCCGGGGCATCGGCACCGAGCGGATGGGGCACATCGACTACGCCGCGGAAATGGCCGGAAGCGGGAGTCAGGTAGGACAGGGTGATCTCCTTGCCATTTTCCATGTCGAAAATGTTTTGCAGCATCTCGTGGGCGATCGGGGCGCAGGTGCCGCCGCCGGAGAGACCGCCCTCGACCATGACGCAGAAGACGTAGCGAGGTTTATCGTAGGGCGCGAAGCCGTAGAACCAGGTTTTGTTGTCCTGCATTTTGTGCCCGTTCATCACACGCCATGCCTGCGCGGTGCCGGTCTTGCCGGCCACCTTGATCCCCTGCACCTGGGCGCGGCGGCCCGTGCCATCGGCCACGACAGCGAGCAGTCCATCGCGAACGGCTTCGATATCGTTCGGTTTCATGCCGAGCGTGGGATTCTCCGGATCACGCGGCTGGGCGGCGGGAATTTCCGCTTTCTGCTCGCCATCGATATCGACCACTTCCTGAATGAGGCGCGGTTTGTAGATGTGGCCACCATTGGCCACGGCGGACATGAGGACGCACATTTGCAGGGGGCTGACCTGAACCGCGCCCTGGCCGATGGAAACGTTGGCGGTATAGGCCGAGGTCCAGCGTTCGCGGGGGAAGTTTTTCTTGAGCCAATCGGGGCCGGGCATGATGCCCTTCGATTCGGGAGAAAGCTCAATGCCGGTCGGTTCGCCGAAGCCGACGCGCTGGCCCATCTTCACGATGGGATCAATGCCGGTCTTGTTCGCGCCGAGTTGGTAGAAGAACGTATTGCATGACATGCGCAAGGCGTCGCGCAGCTTGATCGCGCCCTGACCGTTGGGCGACCAATCCTTGAAGGGATGCCCCGCGATATAAACCACGCCGGGCGAATCGATGATGGTTTCCTTCGTGATCGCTCCGGCCTTCAGGGCCGCCAGCGCAATGAGTACCTTGTATGTCGATCCCGGCGGATACGTCGACAGCGCGCGGTCCACCAGCGGGGCGGTGGGATCGGTGTTGAGCGCCTTCCATTCTTCGCTGGTGATGCGGGGGATGAAATCGTTCGGATTATAATTCGGCACCGAGACGAGGGCGAGGACGTCGCCCGTTTGCGGGTCCATCACCACCGCGGCGCCACGACCCACGCCGCGCATGGCCTGCTCGGCGATGTACTGGATGCGGGCGTCGAGGGTGAGCTTGACGGTGTTGCCAACGGTGGGCCATTTGACCTCTTCTTCGCGATCCACATAGCCGCGGTAATTCACGCGCAGAATTTTGCCGCCGGGTTGACCCTGCAATTGCGGGTCCATGCGGCCTTCGATGCCCTGACGGCCTACCGTTTCGTACGGGTAACCGTCCGCGGCCAGCGCCTCGCTGTTTTCGTCGGGCTTGCCAACGTAACCGAGCACGTGCGCGGCGAACGCGCCGTAGGTGTAACGGCGGACGGGACGCGCCACGATGTCAATGCCGGGCACGCCGAGATTACGCTCGGAGAATAGCGCGAGGGTATTGAAATCCACGTCGGTGCGGAATTGGAAGGGAATTTCCTTGCGGGTGCGGAAGTGCTCGCGAATTTCGCGTTCATCCGGCCGGTGGGCAAAGCCGAGGCTGCGGGCGATGGGCTCGATGGCCTCGTCCACGATCTTCACAATATCAACCTGCTCGACGTAGTGAATCTCACCGTGACGCTTCACGGGCACCTTGATCTTCGGCAAACGGCCGCGATGGGCGCGGGAGTAATTGCGCTGGAGTTCGTCGAGGTAAAAGTCGACATCGAAGCTGGCGCGATTTTCCGCGAGGGGAATGCCGTTGCGGTCGACAATCGCGCCGCGCGCGGGCGAGAGCCGCGTGGCCACTGTCGTCTGCGTGCGCAACTTCTCCGTGTACACGTCGCCGCGCGCCAACTGCACATCGTAGAGCCGCGTGAGGAGAATGCCCATCGCCAGCAGCACCATCAGCGCCAGCGTCAGCAACCGTCCGTACGGGAGGTTTCTGTCGTCATTCAGCAGCATAACCAGTGTACTCGCTCCGGCTTCCGGGCTTCCAGCCCGTCAAACGCAATGGCAGATTCAACAGGGCAAAAAGAAACGGGCTCAGGATCGTATTCAAGATCGATCCGTAGGTGATGAGAATCCAGTCACCGGGCGTGACCGAGCCGCTCCAGATTTGCATGAGGAAGAAAAAGTAGGTGAGGCTGAAGTAGAGAAAACTCCCCACCAGCACCACGAGGAGCTGGAAATCGGGCCGCTGCAGCAAGCGCCCCTGCGTCTGGGTGAGGATGAGCGAGGCCATGATGCTCAAGGCAATCACGCTGACCCCGATGCGATTCGGGCAGAGCATGTCGATGTAAAATCCCACCGCCGCCGCAACGATGAAAACGCGCAGGTCGCGCAGGCAGATCGCGGCATAGATCACCATGAGCGCCGGCAGGGCCGGACGCGCGCCGCCCAGAAAATGAATCTCGGGTACAAACATTTGCACCAGCACCGAGATCAAGCCCAGAACGAGGGTGTAGAAAAACAGGATCATTTCGCGCCAATAATGATAAACAGCTCGTCGAGTTGCCGCAAGTCGACGGCGGGATCAATGATGGCTTCCTGGTAAAGTCCGGCGGCGGTGGTGTCCTTCAACTTCGGCACTTCGGCCACCGTGCCAATCAGCAAGCCCTGGGGAAAGACGCCGCCGAGACCGCTGGTGTAAACCAGCTCTCCCACGGCGATGTTTGCGGCGCGATCGATAAATTTCATGCGGGCGCGCGGACGGCCCTCCTGATAATTGCTGTCGCCGACCACGATGCCCTGCGCGTTGGAGCCCTGGATGCTCGCGGCGATCTTGCAATTCTCATCCACAATCAGCAGCACCTCGGTGTAGCGGTCGTTGACGACGCTCGTCTTGCCGATCACGCCACGCGGGGAAACGACGGGCATGTCCTTTTCGAGGTTCTTGTCATCGTACCAACCCCGGTTGATCTGCACGGAATTCCACCAGCTCGAGGGATCGCGGCTGATGACCCGGCAGGGGAGCAGTTTGAAAAGCGAATCGGCCTTGAAGCCCAGCATCTCGCGCAGACGATCGTTTTCCTTGGAGAGATCGTGCAGCAGGTTGATCTCGGTCTGCAGCCGGGCGTTTTCCTCGCGCAACTTGATCGCCTCGGTCTGCGCTTCCTGCAAGGTCTGCAAGCCGGAGTCGACGCGGGTGAAGAAGCCCTTGATCTTGCTGAAAAAACTCAGCGCGGGTGTGGACACCTCGTAGGCGACATGACGCATTTTCTCCTGCGTCTTGGGCGATTGGGACAGGCCCAGAACCACCAGTACCGCCAAGGCCAGGAAGGTAAAAAGATATTTCTGATTAATCATGCAGCGTGACGCTGCCCGCAACTATTTGCGGGGTGGCATTCCATCAAAGTTTTCAGCGGAAAGCGGCCTACCGTAAAACACCAGAAGCGGCGATGAACGCCGCTTCCAGTTTTCGAGGTCTGCGTTGTGCGCTTTCCCATTTACATCTACATCTGACGCTCGGCTTCGGCCACCTTGCGCAGGTAGTTGAATTCCTGCAACACCTTGCCCGTGCCTTCGGCCACCGCGCTGAGGGGATCTTCCGCGACGTGCACCGGCAGGCCGGTTTCTTCCGCGAGGAGACGATCCATGCCGCGCAGGAGCGCACCGCCACCGGCAAGCACGATACCGCGCTCGACCAAGTCGGCGGAGAGTTCTGGAGGGCAACGCTCGAGGGTGATGCGGACGCTCTCGACGATCACCGAGATCGGTTCGAGCATCGCTTCGCGCACTTCCTGCGAGGTGATGGTGAGGGTCTTCGGCAATCCGGCGACGAGATCGCGGCCTTTGACTTCCATCGACGATTCTTTTTCCATCGGGTAGGCGGAGCCGATCTTGATCTTGATCTCTTCGGCCGAGCGCTCACCGATCATCAAATTGTAGGCGCGGCGCATGTAGTTGATGATGCTCTCGTCGAGTTCATCACCGGCGACGCGGACGCTGCGGCTGAACACGATGCCCGCGAGCGAGATGATCGCCACTTCCGTCGTGCCACCACCGATATCCACAATCATGTTACCGGCCGCTTCCTGCACCGGCAGGCCGACGCCAATCGCAGCAGCCATCGGTTCTTCAATCAAATGCACTTCGCGAGCACCGGCGTGGAGGGCGGAATCTTTCACCGCGCGCTTTTCCACTTCCGTGATGCCAGTGGGCACCGCGATGACGACGCGGGGAGCGCGCAGCTTGCGGCGATTGGCGACCTTGAGAATGAAGGCCTTCAACATCGCTTCGGTGATTTCGAAATCCGCGATGACGCCATCCTTCATTGGGCGCACGGCGATGATGCTGCCAGGCGTACGGCCCAGCATGCGCTTGGCTTCGTCGCCGACCGCGAGCACCTTCTTCGTGCCCTGCTGGATCGCCACGACGGAAGGTTCGCGCAGGACGATTCCCTGATCGCGAACATAGACCAAGGTATTAGCGGTGCCGAGGTCGATCCCAATGTCGTTAATGAAGAAACTGGAAATGGCTTTAAACATGATGATTAGGTAAGTTTTTTCTATTTAGAGGCGGTAATAGATACCGTCAAGGTCGAAACCCTTAAGGGGTCTTCAGCATGGATTGCGGAATTTTTCTCCTTCATCGGTTTTTCCTCTCCCAATTGATCGGAACTCGAGTGGGAAAACTTTACCGATTTGCTGAGTCTTGGCATTTTTTTCCCGATTGTCCACTGATTACGTCGGATTGACGTGATTTTGTGGAACACTGAAATGCGCGGTTCATCCGGTCCGGGTGATCCGGCCCCAAAATAAATAGCGTCGACAAACGACGACAAGAATCGACCGCTTCTGTTGGATGTCGACGACGGTGTAGACCAAACCGGACTATTCCCAATTTCAAATCGGAAATGTCAGAGGAAGACCGCTCGCGCATGTGCCAGTTCTAGCAGGAATCGGGCGGAAGCGTTTGCGTTAGGTGAGATAGGTGAGCTGCGTGTGCGATATTTTTGCGGGGTGACGCTGAAAATAAATCAGGGCCGACTCCGCAGAGCCGACCCTGATCACTTTTTATGGCAGACGAAATTTAGCGCGATTCGGGATTGATATCCGCCTGGTAACCGAGCGCACCCATTTCCGGGATGTCGAGACCGGCGATTTCATCGACGACTTCGACACGGTTGCCGATGGTCTTTTCAACAAGCATAAAGAAGACGTAGGAGATGCCATAGACCACCACGATGCAGGTGATCGTTCCGATGCACTGGGCAACGAATTGGCTGGCATCGCCGTAGAAGAGCCCTTTGACGTTGCCTTCCACACCGTTCCAACCCGCGCCATACCGGCCATTGGCAAAGAGGCCGAGGGAGAGGACGCCCCACGCGCCGTTGCAACCGTGAACCGCGATGGCACCGACGGGGTCATCGACCTTGAGCACTTCTTCCACGAAGAGCGCGGCGTAGAGCACCCAGACTCCCGCAACGGCTCCGATCAAGACTGCCACCCAGGATTCGACGAACGCGCAGGGCGCGGTGATGGCCACGGCTCCGGCGAGGAGACCATTGCACATGAAGCTCGGATCGGGTTTGCCGAAGCGGAACCATGTGATGATCATACCCATGGCCGCACCGGAGGCGGTGGCGAGCATGGTGTTCGTGGCGATAATTCCAATTTGCGGATCGCTACCGGACAGGGTCGAGCCGGGGTTGAAACCGAACCAGCCGAAGGCGAGGATGAAGGTTCCGAGCATGGCCATGGGCACGTTGTGACCGGGGATCGGGTTGGAGGTGCCGTTCTTGTTGAACTTGCCATAGCGCGGTCCGAGAATCTGCGCACCGGCGAGGGCAATCGCGCCACCACACAAGTGCACCACCGAGGAACCGGCGAAGTCGACGTGACCGTGACCGAGGCCAAAGTTCTTGCCCAACGCCGCGAGCCAGCCGCCGCCCCAGACCCAGCTGCCATAGAGCGGGTAGATAAAGGCTCCAACAAAGACCCCATAGATGCAGAAGGGGAGGAACTTCCAGCGTTCCGCCATCGCTCCCGTGGGAACCGTCGCGGTGGTATCCATGAACACCATCTGGAAAAGGAAGAGAGTGAAGATGCCGCCGGTCCAGAATTTCTCACCAGTCAGGAACCAACCCGTGGTGCCCATGAGCTGAAACTCCTTACCACCCAGATTAAAGCTCAGTGCGCTATTGAGTGCCGCGCCCACCTCCGGTCCGAGCGTTCCAACGGTACTAACTGAAGTCGGTGCGCCGGTACCGCCAAACATGATGGCAAAACCGGTCATCCAGAAGCCGAGCATGGCGAGAGAATAGACCATGAAATTCATCGACATGGTGTGACAGCAGTTTTTCGCCCGCGTGAACCCGGTTTCCACCAAGGCGAACCCGGCCTGCATGAACATAACGATAAACCCGGTCAGCAAGGTCCAGACGATGTTGAGATTGACCGCGCCGGTGGCGAGACCATCGGTGATTTTCTGGACGTTTTCGGTCAAAGTTTTGATATCCGCCGCGTTGGCCACAACCGCCGCATGGGAAGCCGCTGGCACCGAGGCTTCGGGGGTTGTCGTAGTGGCATCCTGAGCTGTCAGCGAAGCCGCGCTGACAAATAGCGCCGTGGTCAGGATCAAGAGTGTTTTCGATAGGGATGACATCGAAGGGCTTGCAGCAGCCTCCATGCCAAGTACTAGCGCATCGTCCGGAGGCAGTTATCCCTTCCCTGATGGTTCAACGGATTTCCAATTGATTGTCGTATCCTAAACCATCCCACCCGATCCTTCGACAAGCTCAGGATGACGGGTTTGGGGTAGCAATTTCAAATGATCGTGAGGAGTTCTCGCAAGAGTAGAAGCTTACCCTTGAACATTACTTTCATTCCACGTCATCCTGAGCTTGTCGAAGGATCAGTTGGGGTGCTCCAGGAGTTCGAACATTGCGGCCATCCAGACTAAACCAGATGCGTTTCCTCTGTCCGAACCTGCCGCAGATCGTGAAATTCCTCTTTCCAGAGCCGCCAGGTGCGGTAGGACATGGCCAGAAGCCAACCGACATAGGAGCCAATCCACATCCCGGCGACGACATCACCCAGATAATGAGCCCCCACGTAGGCCCGTGACCAACCGATGATCCCCGCCATCACCACGGCGGGTTTTCCGACTTTCGGCACCAAAATAGCCAGCGTGACCGCCACGGCAAAGGCGGTGGTCGTGTGACCCGAAGGAAAACTGGCAAAACCGGAGGTGAGATGGGGACCATGAAAACCATCGTCAATCTGCAGGGTCTGCGCCACATGCGGCCGGGCCCGACCCAAGATGCCTTTGAGCGCCACGGTCACCGTTCCCGCCAGTAACGCGGCGGTAATGGCGACGAGGGCCGCGCGACCCAGGTGAGGCTGGCGGAGTCCGATGCCGACCGCCCCCAGCGTGAGGCAAAACAAGAGTCCACCGGGCCAAAAATCGCACCAATGCGAGATCCATCGGGCGATCTCGAGAGGAACCGGCCATTGGCCCGTGAGTCGATGCCAGTCGGCCAGACGATCCCAGGGACCTTCCACTACGGCGAACATCACGAAGAAGAGCAGTCCCGTGACGAAGATCAGCCCCGAGGTCTCAATCCGTCGGACAACGCAGGAGCGCAGTAGTTTCATTGGTTCCACTATAGCCTATCAGATCGTGTCGTCACGAGATGTCGTCAGAGAGGTAAGCGCGACGGACGGCGCAACCACGAAGGATCATCTGGAGTGCGGGAGCTTGCTGCCGGAGGGGAGTGAGTAGCACGGGAGCCAGCTCCCGAACGGCAAAGCGGCGGCAAGCCGCCGCACTCCAAATCGTCATTCCCCCTCGCAATCTCGTGATGACACGATCCCGCATAATCGAGCGGAAAGCCCAAAACAAAAGACGGCACCCGAGAGGATGCCGTCTTTATTCAAGCACGCCGGTTATTTCTTGGCGGCCGCGAAATACGAATCGATCACCGACTGGATCGCGTCGGCCCAGATCTGGTAGCCCTTTTCGTTGGGGTGGAGGAAGTCGGGCATGATGTCGCGCGACAGAGTGCCATCGGGAGAGAGGAATTTGGCGCCGATGTCGAGATAGGTCACGCGCTTGCCGTCGGCCAGGGCGGAGATCTTGGTGTTGACCTCGGCCAGCTTGGCGCGGATCGCGTCGGTGGGCTTTTCGCTGCGCGGGAAGATCGCGAGCAGAAGCAGTTTCGAATTCGGGCAACGCTTGAGGTACTCGTTGACGACGGCTTTGACGCCCTCGGCAATCTGGTCCGCCGTGTCGCGGCCGGAATTGTTGGTGCCAATCATGAGGACGATGAGCTTCGGGTTCATCCCGTCGACCTGTCCCTTGCCCAAACGCCAGAGCACATGCTCGGTCCGGTCGCCACCGATACCGAAATTGGCGGCATTGAGCGCGCCGTACCGTTGCGCCCAGACTTCCTTGCCCTTGCCTTGCCAGCCGTCGGTGATCGAGTCGCCGTCGAAGATCAGGTCAAACTGCTTGCCCTGGGTCCTGTTGAAATTGTTCTGCACGCGCGCATACCAATCGTCGCGCGGCATGGGATAGGTCGCGGGATTGATGCCTTCGGGAAGGACCGGAGGTGTATACACTTTCTCTGCCGCACCCACCGAAGCGAGGCCCAACAGCAACGCCATCATCGAAACCAGAAAAGAGGATTTCATAAGGGAAAGAGCGTAAGAGTTGACCTCAAAATTGCGAATACTAATTTCGCCCTACTGTCCGTTATGTTCGCCCGTGCGATCAGACCCGGTCGTAGGCCAAGAAATAATAGACCACGCTGGAGACGTAGAAGGAAAGCCCAATGGCGAGGAGGATCATCTTCACGCCCAGCATTTTGGTCTTGAGATCGCGGTAGCGAAGGATGCCTTCGATCGTATCCTGCGGATTGTCGCCGCCCATCTGGGTGACCCATTTGAGCTTCAAACTGCTGACGAGCATGAGGAGCGTGGTGGCGAGGACAAACACCAGCCCGATGGCCATGGTGTAACGGGAGAACTCGTTGCTGGCCGCGATCTTGGGTCCGGAGAAACCGGTGATCGTCATGGCCAAGGCGCAGAGCGTGATCATGAATTGGTACCGGGACTGGATCACGCCGAACTGCGCGCGCAGCATGGCGATGGCATTATTATAGGAGTCGTCGCCCTTTCTCAGGGCCAGGAGTTGGCGCGCTTCTTCCGCAGTGGTGAGAGTGGGAGCGATTTTGGGAGATGCCATCGCCCTTTTCATAACCTTTTGCACGCCATGCCTCAATGTTTTAATCACCCGGAAAGTGAAGCCGTTTTTTTCGATAAGCGACTTGACCAGCCTTGCGCTTCTCCCTCTATATTGTCGATCATGGTTCGTTTTTTCGATTTTAAGGAAGGCTTTGGCAAGATTTTGTCTGACCGCTATTGGTTACCAAAAGTATTGCTCGGCGGTTTCCTTCTAATTAACCCGTTTTTGCTCGCGCTGTTACCCGTGTATCTCCGCGGCATTCAAGACCCTGCTTTGGAAATCGCCTGGGTCAAAGCGGTCTTCCCGTGGATTCTCGGTTTCAACGTGCTCACGTTCTGGTTCCCGCTCGGATTCACCTATGAAGTGCTGCGCCGCGCCCGCACGGGCAGCGCTCCGCAATTGCCGGACTGGAGCGTCGCGGTGTTGCCCCGCTTCGCCAAGGAAGGCGCGGTGAAATTGGTGCTGGCGATCTTCACGCTCCTGCTGCCGGTGGGTATCTGGATGGCCTTTTGTTACGTGGTGTTCATCCGCCTGTGCGGTCTGCCGGATGCGTTGCTGTCGATGTTCGTGCAACCGATCATGCTGCTGGTGATTCCGTTCTGCGGGGTGGCGTGCTGCCGCTGGCTGGATGGCGCGAGCGTGCTGGATTGCGCCCTCGATTATGCGACGAATGTCCGCTTGTTCAGCAAGAACTGGAAAGATTATCTGCTGGCGTCGATGTTCCTGATCGGCTTGAACGCGGTCACGACCGCGTTCTTCTACACGATCCCTTTCGCCGCGGTGTTCGGCCTCTGCCTCGTGGATACCTGGTTCGGTCCGATCTACGCCGAAAGCGTCAAAGATTTGTAGGGCTTCGCCCCACACCCCACCAAAGGGAATGATTCCCTTTGGAAACCCCGCATTGGGCCGCGCTGCCTTTTACGCGGACGTAAAAGGCAGCGCGGCCCAAGTGGTTCTCAAACGCAGATCTTTACCATTTGATTGAGCTTGGGATCACAGGTCCAGCCTTGTTCAAGGCCAGCGTGACGCTGGACCCAGCTTGTTGCCGAAAGGATATTCAGTTCCGGCGTCAGCGTATCTGGATGCAACGTCACGTTGCCCCTTTAGCGGGGTTGGGGGCAGCGCCCCAAAGACTCACGCGACGGCGGGGGTGGCTTGGCGGAAGATACCGGGTTCGATCACGTGTTTTTTCACGCGCAGACCCATGATGCGTTCCGTGATCCCCAGCATGCGCGCGGCTTGCGACATATTGCCTTGCGTGGCCTTGAGCGCATCGATCAGCATCTCGCGTTCGAGGGAGTTTAGCGCGCTGTCGAGCGTGCTGCGGGATTGGATGGAAGCGGGTTCGGCGGCTTGCAGCGTGGGCGGGAGATGATGCGCATGGATCGCGTCGTCGTTGCAGAGCAGCACGGCCCGCTCAATACAGTTCTCCAATTCCCGCACGTTGCCCGGCCAGTGATAGCTCATCAGCAAGTCGATCGCGGCGGTGGAAATGCGACGGATGTTCTTGCCGGCGGCGAGGCTGTCCTTCTCCACGAAATGATCCGCGAGTTGGAGAATATCCGACTTCCGTTCGCGCAGCGGCGGCACATAGATCGGGAACACGTTGAGCCGGTAGTAAAGATCCATGCGGAATTTCTGCTCCTCGATGAGCTGTTCCAGATTGCGGCTGGTCGCCGCGATCACGCGCACGTCGCAACGGATCGGCGTCTGGCTGCCCACGCGCTCGAACTCCTTTTCCTGCAGCACGCGCAGGAGCTTCACCTGTGTGGCCGGTGAGATGTCACCAATTTCGTCGAGGAAGATCGTGCCGCCGTTGGCGATTTCGAAGCGGCCCTTGCGCATCGCGATGGCACCGGTGAACGCGCCTTTTTCGTGACCGAACAATTCGCTTTCAATGATCGAGTCCGGCAACGCCGCGCAATTCACCTTCACGAAGGCCTTGCCCTTGCGATTGCTCGCGTTGTGGATCGCGCTGGCGACGAGCTCCTTGCCCACGCCGCTCTCGCCGCGGATGAGCACGGTGGTCGTGGCGCTGGTCGAGACTTGCTCGATGTGGAGGTAGACCGAACGCATGGCGCTCGAACTGCCGATCATGTTGATCGGCTTGAACTGATTTTTGATCTGCTCCTGCAACCGCTCGTTTTCCCGGCGCAATACCTGCAGGCGTTCCTGCGTGGACTGGCGCACGCTCACGGCCTGGGCGATCACCGAGGCGATGAGCGTCAGCAGGCGCAGGTCGTCGTCGGTCGGTTCGCCGCGACGCATGATGCGTTCGATGCTGAGGGTGCCGTGAATGGCTTGCGCGGTGCGGATGGGCACGCAGAAAAAGGCGGCGGAAACGTCGCTCTCGTTGAACTCCGCCGGCGTGGGAGTGCGGTCGCGGAAATGTTCGCTCTGGCTGATGTTGGAGACGACGATGGGCTTGCCGGTTTCGCCGACCATGCCGATGAGGCCTTCGCCGAGTTTGGAGTGGCTCTGCGATTTCTCCTCGGGGGTAAGGCCGAACGATTCGTCGATCGGCAGTTCGGAGGTCTCGCGGTTGATGATGTTGATCATCCCCCGCTGCGCGCCAATGCTCGTGCAGAGTTGTTTGAGAATGGGCCGGATCGTTTCGCGCACTTCGAGATTCCCCGCAACGATCTGGGAGATTTCGAAAAGCAGGGTGAGATCGCGAATGATGCGGCACGCGTTCGGTGCGATGCCTTCCAGCGCGGTGGGAAGCGGCGCGTTGTCAAAATGGCTGCAGCCCGAGCCATTGCATGGAGTAAAATCAGTCATAGTACGTCGTTACGGGGGAACGTGCCGGTCTGGCCCGGCACGAAACCTGACATTTAGAGAGCAAATCACATTCCACAGTAAGGCCTTCCCCTCTGTAATCCCACGAAACGGTAGGCCATGAAGGTCAACGAAATGCAGAGCCTATTAGCCGCCTTTAAGTAGCGCGCGCGAAACCCTAATCATAAGAAGCTTTTTACGGCTCAGGTATCAACTGTTTAGGCCGAATACAGAGGTAAGGCGATTTTTAGCTCCCGGGTGATGACTAGGCCCGGAAACATCCATTTATTTTTGAAAAGGATCTCATGAACAACCAAAAGCTCAGTACCAAATTGATCGCAGCGTTCCTGATTTGCTCAGTCATCACCCTTTTGATCGGGGTGGCGGGCATCTACGGCGTCGTCCGGCTCCGTGGTCACATTCATGAAGTCGGTGCGGTGCGGGTGCCGAGTTTAATTGGCTTGGGAATGATGAATGATGCCATCAGCAGTCTCGATTCCATGGAGAATTCCACCCTGAGTCCGACGTTCCCTGCCACCAAACGAGCCGAATTGGAAAAGGACATCAAGGCGGCTTGGTCGGACTACAAGAAGGGCTTGGACATTTACGAGCCGCTCCCCCAAACCGCCGAGGAGGCCGTGCTGTGGAAGGAATTTGAAACGAATCTGGCCGAGTGGAAGAAACAGCACGAGATCTACATGGGTCTGGAGCGCGAGTACATGAAGCTGCAGCAGCAGAATGCCGATGAGGTCACGTTGAAGGCGTCCAATGAAAAGATGACCACCCAGATGTTCGGGCACAATGACGAGTGGATTGATAAGACCAAGGACACGTTGACCAAAATCGTCGACCTGAATGGCAGGATCGGCATGGATTCCACCAAACAAGCGTTTGCGGACAGCACCCGCTTGCAAACGGTGATGGCGGTTCTCGGGCTCGTTGGCGTCGTGGTTTCCATCGTGCTGGGAGTGGTGATCGCGGGATCGATTTCCCGCCCGATCCGCGAGATCGCCCGACAGCTCAGCAGCGGCGCGGCGGAGACGACCTCCGCTTCGGGACAGGTCTCGATGGCCAGCCAGTCGCTGGCGGAGGGCTCGAGCGAACAGGCGGCGTCGCTGGAGGAAACGAGTTCTTCGCTGGAGGAAATGTCGAGCATGACCAAGCGCAACGCGGAGAACGCCACGCACGCCAAGGATCTCGCGCAGGATGCCCACAAGTCCGCGGAAAAAGCCGCGTCGGATATCGTCACCATGACGCAAGCCATGGACGCGGTCGGCAAATCGTCGGAGCAGTTGCGCGTGGCGATGGACAAGATCGAATCGTCCAGCGGCCAGATTTCGCAGATCCTGAAAACGATCGATGAAATTGCCTTCCAGACCAATATCCTTTCCTTGAATGCCGCCGTCGAAGCGGCGCGGGCGGGCGAAGCCGGCGCGGGATTTGCGGTCGTGGCCGATGAAGTCCGCGCGCTCGCCCATCGCAGTGCGGAAGCGGCCAAGCAGACCGCCCTGATGATCAAGGAGTCCACCGACAGCAGCCATCAGGGCAAGGTCGTCACCGAAAAGGTGGCCACCGATCTGGGCAACATGGCGCAGGCCTCGAAGCGGGTGAGTGTGGGCTTGGACGAAATTGTGAAGAAGGCGCGCGAGGTGGACTCGGTGATTGCCGAGATCGCCACGGCCAGCCGGGAACAGGAATCCGGAATTTCGCAGGTGAACATGGCCGTGTCGCAGATGGACAAGGTCACGCAAAGCAATGCGGCGAGCGCGGAGGAAACGGCCAGCGCCGCGGAGGAATTGAATGCGCAGGCCGAAGAGCTGAAGAGTTCCATCGAGCGGTTGCTGCGTTTGGTGAATGGAAGCGCCCATGGGATCGCGGATGAATCGAACGGATCTCAACCCGCTCCGGCTTCGCGCCCGAGCCCGAAGGAATCCGCTTTTGCGCAGGAAGTGAAATCGCGCCCGACTCCCGCGCCAACCCAAGCTCCCGCTTCGAGCGGTCATGCGAAGAAAGAGCGCTCGACTATTCCGTTGGATGACTCGTCCTTTCACGATATGTAGGCGCAGCGTGACGCTGGATCTGTAAGTGCCATTTTGTGAATTATAAAGTAGGCTACGCCTACTGCTGTAGGGCGCTTCGGTGAAGCGCCGCGGCGGCTCACCGAGCCGCCCTACAGAAAACCGCAAGGCATCGGTATTCGATAATCTGTGCAGGGTACTATGCTATGCTTTCGTGGCGATAGCGTTACTGGGTCCAGGGCTCAGCCCTGGGGTGTAACCGGCGGGTAGGTTTTGGCGTCTTTGGAAGTATGATCACTCCCATGCGCTTTATTGTCTTTGGTCTCCTGCTCGCGACGGTCTGCGTTCTCGCGGAAGAGAAGGGGGGCTACACCACCACGGAATTCACCTGGCACGATAACGCCCGCAATCGCGATGTGCCTGCGTTGATCTACGCCCCCACCACGGGCACCGGGCCGTTTCCCGTTCTCTTTTTCTCTCATGGACTCGGCGGCTCGCGCCACGGGTATTCCTACTTGGGCGAATACTGGTCCACACACGGCTTTATTTCCGTGCATGTGCAACATCCCGGCTCCGACGAAAGCCTGGTGAAAAGCGGGGGCGGTCCCCGACAGGTGATCCAAGCCATGAAGGAGGCGACCACCGATGTGGACAATCTCGTCAATCGCCCCAAGGATATTTCCTTCGCCATCGACCAGGTCACGGCCCTGAATACGGCGGACGGTGCTTGGAAGGGGAAATTCGACCTCGCCAAAATCGGTGTCGCAGGTCACTCCTTCGGCGCGTACACGACCATGGCTGTGGTGGGACTTTCCTTTCGCGATAAAACCCTGGTCGATCCGCGCGTGAAAGCCGTGGTGGCCATGAGCACGCCCGCCAACGCCACCACCGGCACCCGCGTGAATTCTTACGCCAATGTGCACGTGCCCGCCCTGCACATTACCGGCACGGAGGATACCAGCTTCATCCGGCCCGAAGACACGGCTGAGTTTCGCCGCAAGCCCTACGACCTGTCGCCCGGCCCGGACACTTACCTCATTATCTTCAAGGGAGCCGATCACATGGTATTTGGCGGCAACCGCCAGCGGAGGATGCCCGGCAAGGGAGAGAACGACGCCCCGACCCAAAAAAGGGTGTGCGAAGTCACCACCGCTTTTTGGAATGCCTACCTCAAAGACGACGCCAGCGCCAAACAATGGCTGACGCAGGGCGGTTTGGCCCAAGCGTTGGGTTCCACCGCCACGCTTGAAAAGAAGTAAGCATAGAGCGTTATAAATAAAACGATAGTTGCTGGTGCCTTGCTGCAGGGCGCTTCGGTGAAGCGCCATGGCGGGACACCGTCCCGCCCTACAGGATGAGTTCTGGAATGAAATCAATACCTGTTAGAACCTATCCACGATCTTTTTGGGGTGGAGTTGCCGAGAATATGGAGGCTGGGCGAGGCGGAGCAGCCGGCCAATATCCTCAGCGATCTTGGATAGCTGCGACAACGACGCTCCAGCCCCACCCCAAAAAGATCGTGGATAGGTTCTTAGCAATGCCTTCTCCCGAGGGGGCAAAACGTGTCGCGATTAATAATCCTGATAATATCCATAGACATAACTAATATCTACGGATCAATTGGATTAAAGCGTTGACTGACAAGAGTGATCAAATTATATAGTATTTCTATAGAGATTAATAAATTCGCATCTGAAAGGCTCTCATCAGAGCTTTTCAGCGTCGGACCAATCTCTGGGAACACTACAAAATCTAAAAACGATTCATCGGGCCGGTCGCCGGGCGGTGAACAAGGAGAATAACGAAAATGAAACTCATTCAGGGGCTATTGACCGGTGTCGTAGCCATGCAGTTCGCTCTGTTGCCCGTGGCCTTGCAGGCGGGCGCGACGACGGAAGATCCGAAGGATGTGAAAACGCTGAGTCAGGGGAAATTGGACAGCTTTTCCAAGGAAGTCGACAAGGACATCGCCGATTACGAAAGCAAAAAGGGACCGGCTCTGCCGCTGCACACGATTGATGGTGTGGGTGGTATCCTCATCACGCCTGTAGCCTATCTTTCCAACCCCGGACCGAAAGACGAGATCGCGGGATTGCCCTCCTTTTCCGCCACCTATATCAACGCCCGCGAAAAGAACGTGCAGTCGTTTGCCGTTTCGGAAACGTTGATCCAGCGCGTGGAAGTCAGCTTTGCCGCCAGCCGTTTCGGCACCGGCACGCTGCGCGATCAAGTGCGCGACGCCACCACGGTCGACATCGGCCGCGATGACGTCTGGCTCTACAACGCGAACGTGCGCGGCGTCATCATCCCCGAAAACAGCTTCGACCTGCCCTTCCCGCAGATCACGGGCGGCATCTCGTTCAAGCAGAACGATGGCATCGACCAGATCGACAAATCTCTGGGCGGCGCGCTCACCAAGATCGGGTACAAGCGTGACTACGGCTTCGACTACACCCTGACCGCCACCAAGGCGTTCCCGAAAGTATTCGATCGCACGTTGCTGCTCACCGCCGGTGTGCGTTTCAGCGAGGCCAATCAGCTCGGCTACGTGGGTTTCAGCGACACCTATCATGCGACCTTCGAAGCGAACTTCGCCTACTCCCTCACGCCGTGGCTCTGGCTGGCGGGTGAGTATCGCCAAAAGACCAGCGACTACGGCCGCATCCCCGGCCTGGTTGAAACCGAAAACGACTGGTGGACCGTCGGTCTCGGCTTCCTCCCGAGCCGCCACACCAGCGTGACGATCGGTTACGGCTATCTGGGTAATGTGCTCGATACGCGCGAAAAAGCCGCGTGGGCTGCCCAGTTCAAATACGAACTTTAGTCTCATTCTCAAGTGGTCGGTTCATCCGGCCCCGGTCTTCTCCCTCTCCCGTTGTGGGGAAGACCGGGGTGCGGATGTTCCGCACAAAAATTCTCGACCTTCCTTCCCCCTTTCCTAAATTCAGGACTCAACCTCTGCCAACCCAAAGGACCCCCACAATGTCTCAACATCGACTCGCCACCCTCGCCCTTCATGCCGGACAGAAACCCGACCCGACGACGGGCTCGCGCGCGGTTCCGATCTATCAAACCACGTCCTACGTTTTCAAGGACGCCGACCATGCGGCCAATCTTTTCGGTCTGCGCGAGCTTGGTAATATTTATACCCGCTTGATGAATCCCACCACGGACGTGTTCGAGCAACGCGTCGCGGCGATCGAAGGCGGCAGCGCCGCGCTGGCGGTGGCCTCGGGTCAGGCGGCGGCGAGCTACGCCCTGCTTGCCATCACTCGCGTGGGCGATGAAATCGTGGCGGCGGACAATCTCTACGGCGGCACCTACTCGTTGCTGCACCACACGTTCCCGAAGCTCGGTCGCACCGTGCGTTTCGTCGATGCCACGAATCCCGAAGCGTTCCGCGCCGCGATCACGCCGAAGACCCGCGCGGTCTTTGCGGAAACCATCGGCAATCCGAAGCTCAACGTCCCCGACTTTGAACCGATCGCGAAAATCGCGCACGAAGCGGGTCTGCCGCTCGTGGTGGATAACACGGTGGGCGTCGGTCTCGTGCGCCCCATCGAACACGGCGCGGATATTCTCGCCACCTCAGCCACGAAATACATCGGCGGACACGGCACCTCCATCGGCGGCATCATCGTCGACTCCGGCAAGTTCAACTGGGGCAATGGCAAATTCCCCGAATTCACCGAGCCCGACGAAAGCTATCACGGCCTCAAGATCTGGGACGCGTTCGGCAATTTCCCCGGCCTCGGCAACGTGGCGCTGGCGTTCAAGATTCGCCTGCAGCTCCTGCGCGATCTCGGTGCCGCCCTCAGCCCGTTCAACGCGTTCCAATTCCTGCAGGGACTCGAAACCCTCCCGCTGCGCCAGAAGGAACATTCCGCCAACGCGCTCGCGGTGGCGCAGTTCCTGAAACAACATCCGCTCGTCTCGTGGGTGAATTATCCCGGTCTGCCGGACAGCCCGAATCATGCGGTCGCGGCGAAGTACCTGAAACGCGGTTTCGGCGGCATCGTCGGCTTTGGCATCAAGGGCGGTCACGAAGCGGGCAAGAAGTTCATCAACTCGGTGAAGCTGTTCTCGCACCTCGCCAACATCGGAGACGCGAAGAGTCTCGTGATTCATCCGGCATCGACCACGCACCAGCAGCTCACCCCGGCTGAACAAGCGGCCACGGGTGTGACGCCGGATTATATCCGCCTCGCGGTCGGGATCGAAGATATCGAGGATATCAAGGAAGACCTCGAACAAGCTCTCAAAGCCTCCCAAGCCTAACGGGGGCGCTGCCCCCATGCCCCCACCTAAGGGGGTGACCCCCTTAGGAATCCTCAATTTTGCGTTTTGACTTTTTCCGCAGCGGAAAAAGTCAAAACGCAAGTTGGGGTTCCAAGGGTATCATACCCTTGGCAGGAGGTTTGGAGGACGGAGTCCTCCATCAAGCCTTGTCAGGAAAGCGAAGAACACGTAAAACGGAAAACCTTGAGTCATTCGCTTGGAAAGATAGAGACGCAATTCTTCGAGTTTCACGACCCGAAGAATCCCCTGACATTGAGCTGTGGCACCGCATTGGAGCGCTACACGCTGGCCTACGAATCGTATGGCGAGCTGAATGCCGACCGTTCCAACGCGATTTTGCTTTTTCACGCCATGACCGGCAGCCATCACGCCGCCGGCATCAATACCGACGTGCCCGGCCTCGATGGCCGCTGGACCGACGAATTGCACGAAGGCTGGTGGCATGGATTTGTCGGGCCCGGCAAGGCACTCGACACGAATAAATACTGCGTTCTCTGCGCCAACTATCTCGGCGGCTGCTACGGTTCCACCGGTCCCGCCTCCATCAATCCCGCCACGGGCCAACCGTGGGGACCGACTTTCCCCGTCCTGCGCATGAGCGACATCGTCGATTCGCAAGTGCGCCTGCTCGACTCACTCGGCATTCGGCAACTCCACGCCGTCGTCGGCGCGTCGATTGGCGGTTACCTCTCGCAAGTGCTCGCCACCCGCTACCCCGATCGCGTCCGCAATGTGGTGCTGATCGGCACCGGTCTCGATGTGCCGATTCTGCAGCGCATCATGAATTTCGAACAGATCACCGCGATCGAGTTCGATCCGAATTTCAAGGGCGGCAATTACTATGGCGGCCCCCGACCCGATATCGGGCTCGCCCTCGCACGCCGCATTGCGCACAAGACCTTCATCTCGCCCGAAGCCTTGCGCGAACGCGCCCGCCACGAAGTGGTCAGCAACGCGCCGCCCTTCGACTGGTACGAGATGAACAGCCCGGTGGAGTCGTACATGCTGCACCAAGGGCAGAAATTCGTGCGCCGTTTTGATGCGAACGCCTACCTGCGCATTCTCGACGCGTGGCAGTGGTTCGATCTGCTGGCCGGGACGGGCGCGAAAGATCTCGTGGAATTATTCTCGCGCTGCCGCAATCAGGAGTTCCTGATCTTCAGCATCGATACCGATGTGTCATTCCATCCTTCCGAACAAGCGAAGTTGGTGCAGACATTGAAAAACGCCGGCGTCAACGAAATGTGGATCACGGTCAGCTCCGACAAAGGCCACGATTCGTTCCTGCTCGAACCCAAACTTTACACCCCTCACCTCACCCAAGTTCTGGGGGCGTAAGGCTAATGGGGGCGCTGCCCCCAACCCCGCCAAAGGAAATGATTCCCTTTGGAAACCCCGATTGGGCCGCGACCTCTTTTACGCAGACGTAAAAGAGGTCGCGGCCCAAGTGGTCTTCAAACGCAAATCGTTACCATTTGATGGAGCTTAGGATCATGGGTCCAGTCTTGTTTAAGGATTGAACTCTTTGAGAAAATCTCCTTTTGGCGGATGACTTCTTTTGCGTCCGCGCAAAAAAGTCATCCGCCAAAAAGTGAGGATTCTCAAGGAAATCATTTCCTTGAGCGGGGGGCATGGGGGCAGCGCCCCCATGGTCACCAGGTAGGGCGTTGGTTTTTGGAGAACCAGCCACGCAACATTTTTTCGTTGGCGGTGCGTTCCTTGGGAGGTGCCGTATGGGCGGGGTCCGCATCATGTTCGAAGCTCCAGCCATGCCACTCGCGGTAGGAGTGGAACGTCCAGTCCCAGCCATATTTCTCGAACACCTCAATGCAGTCATTCACCCATTGACCCGCCCCCGGCGCCCAGCGGATCGCGCCGAACTCGCCGACGAAGATCTGCACGCCGTAGGTTTTTTGGAACGCGATCACTGGCGCGAGATTGCGCTCGATCTGTTGCTTGTCCCACTTCACGCCGTCGATGATGCCGGGATAAGTCACGATCGTCTGTTGTTTATCCCAGACGCGGTTGTGGGTGAAAAAACCGGGATTATACATATGGAGGCTGTAGATGACGCCCGGCACGGTGACCGGCCGTATGGTGGCGAAGGTCTCCGGGATGTTCATGAGATCGGTCTCGATGATGAGCGGCTTGTCGGGATCGATCTTGCGGATTTCCTCGCAAAGTTTTTGCACCAGATCGTTCCAGAGCAGCGAGCCTTCCTGCCACGTGTTCTGATTGGGTTCGTTGACGATGTCGTAGGCCCAGATGACCGGCTCGTTCTTGTACCGCTTCGCCAGCATGCGCCAGACGGAGAGCAGTTTTTCCTGATTGACGGGGCTGACGAAGAGCCGCTTGGAGAGGGATTGCAGCGTGATCACCATGTAGAGCCGATTTTTGCGGCACAGCGGGATGACGCGGTCGAGCTGCTCGAGTTCGTGCTGCAAAATCGCATCGTAATGTTTCGTCTCCAACCCCTCGCGGTAGATGCTCTCGCCGATCTGCCAGCGCACCACGTTGACGTTCCATTCCTCTGCGAGCACGCGCAGGTCTTCTTCCGAAACCGCGCTGCGGATTTCCACACCGCGCAACCCGGAGAGTTTATGCCCCTTGTAGACGGGACCGGTCGGCGCAACCTTGGGCGGCTCAGGCGTGACATCGAGCACCTTCACCTGCACATCCTTGAACCAGACTTTGCCGGAGACCTGTTCCAGCCCGAGCATGAAATCGATCGCAGTGGCGTTGCGCGAAATGGATGTGGCAAAGCCGAGCTTCATCCAACCGAAATCGCCATCGGGCGTCGTGGCCTGCGCGTAGGTGTTGTCTTCGACATTGGCCATCGCGGCACTGGGATCGCCGAAAGCGGATTTCACCAGGAAGCGGCACTTCACACCGTTCCATGGCTGCAGTTTTTTCGAGAGACCCTCGGCCTTCGCCATCACGGTGATATAAACGTCGGCGCCGCGCAGATTCTCGACCGGGAGCTTGAGCGTCACCGCATGGTCGCCCGGTAACTGGGCGGGTGTCTGCTCCACAAACAGACCATCCTTGGTGATTTTCGCTCCGCCCTTGGGATCTTTCCAGCGGGCGAGGAATTCCTTTTCCTCCGTGAACGACTCGCGATAAACGATGTCGCCTTTTTTCACCGGAGCCGGGGCGGCGTCCGCGGCCCGGACCACGCCAAGACAGGAAAGGAGCGCAAGCAGGCTCCACGTCAGGATGGAATGCGTTGTTGTGTTCATATAAAATTCCGGAACTGTTTCAGTTGGGGTGGATTGAGGGTGGATTGAGGGGATGAAAGTTAAGCGCTTTGGCGGACGATCAAGTGACCGCGCAATTGGGTTTCCTGCGCGGCGGGGAATTGGCCGCTCAGAATTTGATTGAGCTGGAGAAAAGCTTGCCGACCCATTTCCGTGTACGGAATGTGATAGGTGGTCAGCGGCAGGGTGTCGTGCGCGTGCTGCTGGTAGTCATCAATGCCCACGACTTTCAAATCTTCCGGCACGCGACGGCCCAGTTCGCGCGCGGCGCGGATCACGCCCCACGCCATGAAATCGGTGGTGGCCACGACGGCCTCCACGTCGGGATATTTCTCAAGAAAAACCCGCGCGACAGCAGCGTTTTCGCGCAGCGGATCGGCAAAGTCGGGATGCATGCTCGGCTCGAGATGGGCGAAGCCTTCGCCGAGTCCGGCCTCGTTCATCGCCTGACGATAGCCGAGATAACGATCGCGCAGATAGGAGGCCGAGGCGTAGTTGGTCACGAAACCAATCCGGGTTGCCTTTTGCTCGATGAGGTAACGCGTCATCGTATAGCCCGCATGCAGGCCGTCCGAAACGACCGAGGGCCGTTGCGCGCCGGGGAAATTCAACTCAACCAAAACCACCGGAAAGGGACAGGCGAGAATCATCTGCCGGTAGTGCAATTCCATCTCGGGATCGGTCGCCACGGGATAGAGCACCGCACCCTTCACATCGAATTCGCCCAACCGCTCGATGATCTCCGCTTCCTTGCGCGCGTCGAGTCCGGTGGTGAGCAAGATGCTGCGACGGTCGCTCGCATGCGCGGCGCGTTGAAAACCCCGCGCGGTCTGCCAGATGCCCTCGTGCTCGTCGCTCGGGTAGATAAAGGCGCAGGCGTCGAGCTGCAGGCTGGCTTTCTCGGGGGCTGCCGTCGCTTCCCGGCGAATGACTCGCGTGCCCGTGCGGCGGCGGCGTTCGACGAGATGATCGTGGGCCAAACGAGTCAGCGCTTTGCTGATGGTCGTGCGATTGCAGTCAAATTCCCGCGCCAAAGCCTGTTCCGTTGGCATTTGCTCACCAATTGACCACGCGCCATTGGCAATTCGCTCCTTCAGAGTAGAATAGAGTCCTTCCACCTTGTCGGAAGACTCTGCTCGGTTCATTGGATGACTTTAAAACAGTTTAGCTCATCCTTTCAAGCTCTTTTTGACGCTTAGGAGGCAGCAAATCGGGTATGTCAGCTGAAATGTGGGTTGTGAGTGTCTTCCTGTAGGGCGCTTCGGTGAAGCGCCGCGGCGCGATGCAATCGTGCCCTACAAAAAGACATTCTGCTCGCACAACCCATCACATCACGAGACATGATCCACTAGGCGATAACGCCGGACCAGCAGCAGGATTACTGCGCCCATCAGCAGCAAGGTAACCGTCGTCGGCTCGGGAATGGATTCCGGTTCCTCGATCTCGAATGCCTGGTTGGAAGCAAGTTTCTGCTTTTCCTTTTCCTCCATCGCTTTCCACTGGCTGGAGCGTTCGACGACGATGTAGGCGGCATCGGTGGTGAGGATGCGCGTCTTCTTGCCAAGCCGCAGCGTCGCGGCGGATTGATGACCGCTCGCGGCCGGCTGGAAGTAGGCCCGCTCCTGCGCCGCCCAGGTGCGGACGCCATCGGCGTAGCGGGAGTTTTCCGCGAGCAGATTCAACTCCATGGGTTCGCTTTCGAAGACCTTCAGTGCGGGCCGGTAGACAAATGGTCGCGTGCCGGCTGCCACACCTTCAGGGAAAATCGCCGGGCCGCCGTCGGACACGGCAAACCTGCCGCCCCATTTCCAGAGAGTGACCGCCTTTGCCGCCGGGTGGGTAACGGCTTCGCGGGTGACGAGATCTTGCGCTTGGGGCACGCTGCCGATCTTTTGGAGGTAGATGACGCGGGCATCGGGAACGCGCCGGAGGAAGGCGTTGAGATTCGCTTCGCGCAGCTTGGATTGGTAGGAGTACGTTTCGTTGTCGCGGGTAACGATGACGAATTGCGGACGCTGTAGCGCGGAGAATTCACTCTGCGCGTCGTCCGCCGCGAACAGCAAACCGCGTTTCAACGCACGGTCTTGCAGGAAACCACCGCGCATCGGGAGCAGCGATTTGTGCAGCGCCGCGTAGTCGATTTTCTCGATGTCCATGTAAGCCCGCTTGAAATCGCGAATTTCGAAATTCACAGAGGTGACTTTGATCCTCCGCGCTTCCGGCACGGCGCGCGCAGCTTCCGCGACGGCTTGCCGCAGTTGCTCCTCGGAGTAGGACGCGCCGCGTGAGCAATCGATGAGCAGGTGCAGATAGGGTTCGCGCACGAGGCGATTCGCGCCGTCGCCGCGCGGGATGACCACGCTTTGCTCCGGCGTCCAACACGCTGCCACGGGACCGAGCGAGGAAAGTGCGGCGCGACCGAGATAAAGCGGGCGGTCACCCACTTTGCCCACGACACTCATTGCGGTGGGATAGGTGAGCTCGATCACGACGCGACGCTTTTGATTGGCTTCGAGCGGGAAGACGCGCAGTTCCAACTCCGTGGGACTTTTGTAAGTGAGGATGCCGGGATCGCGGCGTTCGACGACGCTGATCTTTTCGTAGACCCAGAGCGCGGTTTTCTTCTCCACGATTTTGCCAGGAACGAGTTGATCGCCGATGTAGAGTCCGAAATCGGAAACGTAGACGCCTTCCGGAATCGTGATCGACGTGACAAACTCGGTCTGCCGCGCGGTGGGATTTTCCATCGTGAGCGTGAGCTTCGTCGTGGCGATGGCATCCTGCGCCGTGGTCTCTTCTTTCAGATCCTGCAACACCGCGTCATGGGACGGAGCCGTGCGTCTCACCGGACCTTCCCACCCCTGCGATGAGCTATTCATGGGATTCATCAATGAGCGACTCTCGTCCGCCGGGGTACCGAAGAAGGCGAGCTGCAGCGTATCGATCTTGCTGTCGGGCAGGACGAGATTGTCGAACACGACGGAGTTATAGAGACTCGAGAGGAATGGGAGCCAGATGCCGTGCTTCATGTCGCGGAGGTGTTGGAGCGTATTCTCCAAGCGATCCAGATTGCCGGGGAAGGTGATGTCCCGGCGATAGTCGGGACTATAATAGTAGGTCAACGCCTGCTGCAGCGCGTGCCGATCCTGCATCATCCGCACGCCGTAGCCGACCGGTAGAATACAGGCCGCGATCACTCCCAATACCGCCGGCTTCCACGCGCGGCCATCGCGAATCTCCTCGCGATAGCCATCCACCACGCGATACCCGTGAATCAACCCCAACACAATCGGGACGAGGATCAGCGCCCCACCACCCGCCGCAATGAGCGCCAGCGGAGCCAGCGGCAGCCATGGCAGGAAGACGAGAAAGAAGTAGGCGGAGAACGGCAGCATCGCGCATTGCGCCAGCCAGATCGTGCGGCTCCAGAAATGGGATCGAACAATAGGCAGTATGAGCAAAGCACCGTTGATGATCGCGAGCATGTAGACAATCGGTGCTTGGAAATTCACCGGAAAGGGAATGTTTAGATTAAGCCAGAGGCCACCCAGCGGTCCCGCCAGCGCGACCAAAACCATCAACACCCATTGCACTCCCGGCCCGCGCCCACGCACCAAATGATAGGCCAGCAGCGTCGTGCGAATCGTGACAAAACAAAGTCCCACTGCTCCCGCTGTGAGTAGTGGCCAGACCAACCATTCGATGAGGCGATACGGTATAGTGATGCTCAGTTTTCCCAAAAGCCATATCGCCGCTTGCATCACCCATGGCGCCATAATGCAAAACACCACAAATACACTAACAGCGATCAGGGATGTCCTCATCGAACGCCGTGGATAAGAGGCCAGTAATACGAGTCCGTAAAAGGCCCCCGGCATGCTCAGGACAAATCCAGTAGAAATCAGTTCGCCGGTCGAAAGAATCCATCTCGGCGTATCCCTTGGAATTGCGTATTCGAGCAAGACCACCCCCACCGCGGCCATTAAACACGAGACAAGGACCAGTCCCGCTGCCACCCAATTTCCAATCACTTGCCGTCGCACGTGCAGCCGAATCGCCAACGCTCCCACAGCAGCGGTCAGGACGGCCAGCCCCACCGCGAGACCTCCTGCGACCCACCGCTGGGTGGCATTCGTTTCGCCCGAGACGAGATAATACGCGTGAAAGAAACTCACGAAGAGCAGGGCTGCCGGGACCACATGCGTCAGCCACAGCCAGCCCGGCGCACGTAGGATATCGCCGATGAGCGGAGGATTTGCTTCCTCGACAAGCGGGGGTGGACTCAGCGGTGGTTTCTCCTGTGACTGGAGAGTTTCAACGTCTGGCCGCACGTTCGATTCGCCGATCGGTTCCATGGTTCCCGCCCTTTCAGGTCAATCCCACCAAGATGTGTGTACGGCACCTTTTGCCCATCCCAATCCGGGAAAAGCGATGCCGAATGTGTTCCCTTGATAGCAGAAAATGACCAAAAAGCCAATCTTGCCCAGTGGAAATTCGGGATTGTTTCCTAAGCGCTGAATCACGCAATCCGTCGCCCTACATTTTGGTAGCTCGGTAGGATCATTAGAAGTCCCTTTCTACATATCCGTAGTGAATAAGTCGGACTGATTTTCGGACTTTAGATTTATTTACGATTTTTTTTGGGATTTAACGAACTTGTAACAAGTCACTTGCGCGAGGTCTCGCGAAGTTGGCACGGCAAAAAAAATTCATGGCACGTGCGCTGCAAAGAAAAGAACCGTGCAAGACAAGAATTTAACAACCGCCGCGGCCCCGATGCTTGAGGCGTGCACGCAATCCCTGAACTAAAAATCGAAAGGTATTCTGACATGAGAAAAGTAGCGATCTACGGTAAGGGTGGCATTGGCAAGTCCACCACGACCCAGAACACGGTTGCCGGTCTGGTCGAGATGGGTAAGAAGGTCATGGTGGTCGGTTGCGATCCCAAGGCCGATTCGACCCGCCTCCTCCTCGGCGGTTTGGCCCAGCGCAGTGTGCTCGACACGCTCCGCGAAGAAGGTGAAGACGTTGAACTGGCTGACATTCGCAGCCCCGGCTATTGCGGTTCCCTTTGCGTGGAATCGGGTGGGCCGGAGCCGGGAGTGGGTTGCGCCGGTCGCGGTATCATCACCTCGATCAACATGCTTGAGCAGCTCGGCGCGTACAACGAGAGCGAGAAGCTCGACTACGTGTTCTATGACGTTCTCGGTGACGTGGTATGCGGCGGATTCGCGATGCCGATCCGTGAGAACAAGGCCGAGGAAATCTACATTGTCTGTTCCGGCGAAATGATGGCCATGTACGCGGCCAACAATATCTCGAAGGGTATTCTCAAATTCGCGCAGACCGGCAAGGTCCGCCTCGGTGGTCTGATCTGCAACAGCCGCAAGGTCGACAACGAACGTGAGATGATCGAGCAGTTCGCGAAGATGCTGGGCACGCAGATGATTCACTTCGTCCCGCGCCACAACGATGTGCAACGCGCTGAAATCAATCGCAAGACCGTGATCGAGTGGAATCCGCAGGCCGAGCAGGCCGACGAGTACCGCACGCTGGCCCGCGCCATCGACGGCAACGACATGTTCGTGATCCCGAAGCCGCTCGCGATCAGTGAGCTGGAAAAACTCCTCATGGATTTCGGTCTCGCTGAAGTCTGATTCGTCCGCTGCTTACACCCAACGAGAAAACTCAAAAGGAAGAAAGATTCAAGTTTATGGTCATGATTCGAGCCGTCGTGCGTCCGGAAAAATCGCATGAGATTATGGCAGCCCTGCTGGACGCCGGTTTTCCGGCCATCACCAAGTTCGACGTCTTCGGCCGCGGCAAGCAGCGCGGTCTGAAGGTGGGCGACATCACTTACGACGAATTGCCCAAGGACATGCTCCTGACGGTCGTGAAGGATGAGGATCAGGAAGCCGTGATCAACACGATCGTCAAGGCGGGCCGTACCGCGGGCAAGGGTGCCTTCGGCGACGGCAAGATCTTCGTCAGCAAAGTCGAAGACGTTTACACCATCAGCACCGGCACCAAGGAATAATTCCTGTGAAAGAAATCACCGCCATCATCCGGATGCAGCAGATCAACGCCACCAAGGCAGCTTGCGTGGCGCTGGGGATCAGTGGCTTCACGGTCAGAAAGGTGCTGGGTCGGGGTCTGGGAGCCGTGGATTTCCGCGTGCTCCAGGCCGCCACGACCGGGCAGGAGGAAGCGATCGCGCAACTCGGTCAGGGTCCGCGCCTGATCCCGAAACGCATGCTCACCTTCGTCGTCCCGGACGGTCTGGTGGAGAAGCTGGTGCAAACCATCATCGCCATCAACAAGACGGGCAATCACGGCGACGGTAAAATCTTTGTCCAGGATGTGGGCGATGCCGTTCGCATTCGCACGGGAGAACGCGGGCTGGCAGCCCTCGACGAGAAATAACTCTCATCCATCACGGAGGAACCACTATGTCAGAATTTGAAATCAAGACGGTCACGGGCGAAGCGATCACGGCGCAGGCTCTCAAGGAAGAGATGCTCAAGATCTATCCGGCCAAAACCAAGCGCAAGCGCGAGAAGCAAATCCTCTCCAACGATCCGGAGAATACTCCGGAAATCGGCGCGAACAGCCGCACGATCCCGGGCATCATCACGCAGCGCGGCTGCACCTACGCCGGTTGCAAGGGCGTGGTGCTCGGTCCGATCCACGATATCGTCCACATCACGCACGGTCCGATTGGTTGCGCGTTCTACTCCTGGCTCTCGCGCCGCAATTTGGCGAAGCCGGTGAACAAGGGCGACACGAACTACCTGCAGTATTGCATGTCGACCGACATGCAGGAGGAGGAGATTGTATTCGGCGGTGAAAAGAAACTCGCCCAAGCGTGCCGCGAGGCCTACGCGCTCTTCAAACCCCGCGCGATCGCGATCTACTCCACCTGCCCGGTGGGTCTGATCGGTGACGACGTGCACGCCGTGGCCCGCAAGATGAGCGAAGAGCTCGGCATCAATGTCTGCGGTTTCAGCTGCGAGGGTTATAAGGGCGTCAGCCAATCCGCCGGTCACCACATCGCCAACAACGGCGTGTTCAAGCACATGGTCGGCAAGCTCGACATGGAGCAGACGAATCCGTTTTCGATCAACGTCCTCGGTGAGTACAACATCGGTGGCGACGCGTGGGAAATCGATACGCTCCTGCGCAAGTGCGGCATCCACGTGGTCTCCACGCTCTCGGGCGATGTGAACTACGATCAGGTCTGCTCCTCGCACACCGCGAATTTGAACGTGGTCATGTGCCATCGCTCCATCAACTACATGGCGCAGATGATGGAAACGAAGTTCGGCATCCCGTGGTTCAAGGTGAACTTCATCGGCGCCGCGGCGACTGCAAAATCGCTGCGCAAGATCGGTCAGTTCTTCGGCGACAAGGGTCTGATCGACCGGATCGAGGAAGTGATCGCTGCCGAAATGGCCGCGCTTGCCCCGATCCAGAAGGACGTGACCAGCCGCACGAAAGGCAAGAAGGTCGCCCTGTTCGTCGGTGGTTCCCGTGCTCACCACTATCAGGATCTGTTCAGCGACATCGGCATGGAGACCATCTCCGCCGGTTACGAATTCGCCCACCGCGATGACTATGAAGGCCGCGCCGTGTTGCCGACCATCAAGGTCGACGCCGACAGCCGCAACATCGAGGAAATCCACGTCGAAGCCGATCCGCAACGCTACAACCCGCGCAAGTCGCCGGAACAAATCGCGGCGCTCGAAGCCGGCGGTTTCACCTTCCGCGATTACGACGGAATGATGAAGCAGATGAAGAAGAACTCGCTCGTGATCGACGACATCAGCCACCACGAAATGGAAAAGCTGATCGCGGTCTGCAAGCCCGATGTCATCTGCTCCGGCATCAAGGACAAGTTCGTCATCGAAAAACTCGGCGTGCCTTGCAAACAGCTTCACAGCTACGACTACGGTGGACCGTACGCGGCCTTCACCGGCGCGGCGAATTTCTACAAGGAAATCGATCGCCTCACCACGACGAAGGTCTGGAAGTTCGTCATCCCGCCGTGGAAGCAAAGCCCCGAACTGCAGGCCTCCATGGTCTTCGGCAAGGCGCACGCGGAGGATTTAACTCCCAAGCGTTCGATGAAAGCCAATAAATCCGCAGAACCCGCAGAGGAAGCCTAACCGGCTTCCGGCCCAACCCTAAAAGCAAAAGGAAACACCATGCTCGACGGAACGAAAGCAGAGACAACAGAACGTACCGCACTGCGGATTAACCCGGCCAAAACCTGTCAGCCCATCGGCGCGATGTATGCCGCCCTGGGCATCCACGGCTGCATGCCTCACAGCCACGGCTCGCAAGGCTGCTGCTCCTACCACCGCAGTCACCTGACCCGCCACTACAAGGAACCGGTCATGGCGACGACCAGCTCCTTCACAGAAGGCTCGGCGGTCTTCGGCGGCCTGGCCAATTTGACGACGGCCCTCCAGAATATCTTCTCGATCTACAATCCGGACGTGGTGGCGATTCACACCACCTGTCTGTCGGAAGTCATCGGCGACGATATTCCCACGATCATCAAGAAAGCCCGCGACGAGGGCAAGGTGCCGGAAGGCAAAGTGGTCATCCACACCAACACCCCGAGCTTCGTCGGCTCGCACGTCACCGGGTTCTCGAACATGGTCACCTCGACCATCAAGTACCTCGCGGAAAAAACGGGCAAGACCACGGATCGCCTGAACGTGATTCCGGGTTACCTCGATCCGAGCGACATTCTCGAAATCAAGCGACTGCTTGGCATTCTCGGTGTCAACTCGATCCTCCTGCCCGATACCTCGGGCGTGCTCGATACCGGTCTGGACGGCAACTACACGATGTTCCCGAAAGGCGGCACGACCGTTGAGGACATCAAGAGCATGGGCGACAGTTTCGCGACGATCGCCTGCGGTCACTTCGCCTCGCACGCCGCGGCGACGCAGCTGGAAAATCAGTGCAACGTGCCCGCCGGTTTCTTGGAACTGCCCATCGGTTTGACCGGTACGGACCGCTTCATCAACGCCGTGCGCCAGTACGCCACGATCGACATTCCCGAAGCGATCGAGGAAGAGCGCGCGCGCCTGATCGATTTGATGAGCGATCTGCACCAGTACCTCCATGGCAAGACGGTAGCCATTGCCGGTGACCCGGATCACGTCATCGCCATGACCCAGTTCCTGGTCGATCTCGATATGAAACCGAAGTACGTCGTCACCGGTACGCCGGGCCAATTCTTCGAACGCCGCATCGCGGAAATTCTGAAGGACTCAGGCTCGAATGCGACGGTGAAGCAATTCGGAGATCTTTTCGAGCTGCATCAGTGGATCAAGCAGGAGCCGGTCGATCTGATCATCGGCAACTCCTACAACAAGCACATCGCCCGCGTGGAAAACATCCCGCTCATCCGGTTCGGCTTCCCGATTCTGGATCGCGGCACGCACCGGCTGTTCCCGACGGTCGGGTACACCGGAGCCAAACGGCTGATCGACGAAATGGTGAATGCCGTTCTCGATAAAAAAGACCGTGAGTGCGATGAGCAATGGTTCGAGTTGATCCAATAATCAGCTTCCGGTCGTAACACCTATCCACCCGTGAAGACCTGAAAAATGAAGCCCCTCCGCACTCCTCTTCCGCTGGGAGTCAGCCAGCACGAGTCCACCCGACTCGAAAAGGAGTGTCGTGGGGCGCAGCGTTCCGCTGCCACCGGTCGTGACTGCCACACGCCCGACGTGGCGGCGGAATTTCTGCGCGATATCGGCACGCTGAATCGCCACTTCGCCAAGGTGGTTGGCCAAATTTCCTGGAGCCCATCCCATTCTCAATTCCGGAGCAATCTATGAAGGACATCGAGATCATCCCGGAGCGCGAGGGCCAGGTGCAACGCAAGGGGGACGCGTCGACCCCGATGGCATGCAACAAGAAAAGCACCGCCGGTTCCGTGAGCCAACGGGCCTGCGTTTTCTGCGGATCGCGCGTGGTGCTCTATCCGATTTCCGATGCGCTCCATGTCGTGCATGGCCCCATCGGTTGCGCCGCGTACACGTGGGATATTCGCGGCTCTCTCTCCAGCGGTCAGCAACTTCACCGCAATAGTTTCTCCACCGATCTGCGCGAGATGGATGTCATCTACGGCGGTGAAAAGAAACTCCTTCTCGCCTTGCGTCAACTGATCGCGCGTTACAAACCCAAGGCCGCTTTCATTTATTCCACCTGCATCGTCGGCGTGATCGGCGACGACGTCGAGGCGGTCTGTCGCACGATGACCGCTGAGGCGGGTATCCCGGTGATTCCGGTTCATTCGGAAGGTTTCAAGGGAACCAAAAAAGATGGTTACCGCGCCGCCTGCGAAGCGGTCGCTTCTCTTCTCGGCACCGGCTCCACCGAGGACGTGAAGCCGCACAGCGTGAATATCCTCGGCGATTTCAATCTCGCGGGCGAAACGTGGATCATCAAAAAGTATTACGAGCGGATGGGCATTCAAGTCGTCACCTGCATCACGGGCGACGCGAAGATCGAAGACATCCGTCGCGCGCACGGCGCAAAATTGAATCTGGTCCAATGCTCGGGATCGATGACGCATCTCGCGAAGATGATGGAGGAGAAGTACGGCATTCCCTTCAAGCGCGTCTCGTACTTTGGCATCGAGGATATGTCCGCCGCGCTCTACGACACGGCGAAATTTTTCAGCGATGATCCGACGATCATGCAACGCGCCCAAGATCTGGTACGCGAGGAAGTCGGCAATATTTACCCGCAACTGCAGGCGTATCGCGAAGAGCTGCAAGGCAAGAAAGCCGCCATCTATGTCGGCGGTTCGTTCAAGGCGTTTTCCCTCGTGCGCGCGCTGCGTTTGATCGGGATGCAAACTGCCGTGGTCGGTTCGCAAACGGGCGGACCGGACGATTACAAGCAGCTCGCGGAAATTTGTGATGAAGGAACGATCATCGTGGACGATTCGAACCCGCTTGAGCTGGCTAAATTTGTCCTCGAGAAGGATGTGGATCTCTTTATCGGCGGCGTGAAGGAACGCCCGATCGCGTACAAGCTCGGCGTGGCGTTCTGCGATCACAATCACGAGCGCAAAGAGCCGCTCGCGGGCTATGTCGGCATGCTGAATTTCGCGAAGGAAGTCTATTCGTCCGTGATGAGTCCGGTCTGGAATTTTGTTCCCCGTCGACAGCCTGGTCGCGCTCACACTGGCATGCCCAGTGCTCAGGAAAAGAGTGTCTCCCTCGAGGAGAAAATCCCATGAGCACGCTCTCTTCCCAAACCGTTTCCGCTTGTGCTTCGTGCAACTCGTTCGATTGCGATCCTTCGACCTGCTCGGCGCGTCAACCCGTGGAAGAAATTGTCGAGACCGCGCCGTTTGCTGCGTCCACGGAAGGGATTACCGCCGCAACACGGAACGCCTGTAAGCTTTGTACGCCGCTCGGCGCGTGTCTCGCGTTTCGGGGAGTGGAAGGGGCCATTCCTCTGCTGCATGGATCGCAGGGTTGCTCCACCTATATTCGCCGCTATTTGATCAGCCACTTCCGCGAGCCGATCGATATCGCCTCCTCCAATTTCACGGAGGACACAGCGGTCTTTGGCGGCTCGAGCAATTTCAAAACAGCGGTGAAAAATCTCCGCCGCCAATACGAGCCCGAGTTGATCGCCGTCGCGACGACGTGTCTTTCCGAAACCATCGGCGAAGACATGAAGCGGCTCTTCCACGAATATTATTCCGAGAATTGGGAGGAGGGACATCCGCACATGGTGCATGTTTCGACGGCCAGTTATCGCGGCACGCATATGGATGGATTCCATAATGCGGTGCGGGCACTCGTGGAGACGCTCGCGGTTTCCGGCACGCGCGGTCGTCGCGTAAATCTGCTGCCGGGCATGGTCTCGACGGCCGACCTGCGGCACCTGAAAGAAATTCTCGCCGACTTCGGCCTGCCCTACACGCTGCTGCCGGATTACTCCGAGTCACTCGATGGCGAGACGTGGGCCGAGTACGAAAAACTGCCGAGCGGCGGCACGCCGATGAAGGCGATTGCGGAGACCGGTTCCGCACAGCTCTCGATTGAGTTCGGTCACACCATCGCGGGAACAAAAACCGCCGGTCAATTTCTGGAAGAAAAATTTGGCGTGCCGTGCCGTTCGCTCGGGCTGCCGATCGGCATCGGCGAGACTGACGCGTTTCTCGAAACACTGGGCACGGCCAGCGGTCGCACTGTTCCGGCGAAGTACCGCCAGGAGCGGGGCCGCCTGGTCGACTCGCTGGTGGATGGTCACAAATATGTTTTCGGCAAACGGGCGATTGTTTACGGCGAGGAAGATCTCGTCGCCGGACTCTGTGCCTTTCTCTGCGAAATCGGTGTCGAGCCGGTCCTCTGCGCTTCCGGTGGCGAAAGTGGTCGCCTCGAAGAAGCGATCAAAGCGGCGCATCCCGCAGCGCTACGCAAAAGCATGGCGAAGATGGAAATTCGCAGCGACGTCGACTTCGCGGAAATCGGCGAGCAAGCGGAACAGCTCAAGCCCGACTTTCTCATCGGCAACAGCAAGGGTTACAAAATTGCGAAAAATCTCAATGTGCCGCTGATCCGTTGCGGCTTCCCGATCCACGACCGCATCGGCGGTCACCGCATCCTGCACCTCGGCTATCGCGGCGCGCAAATGCTCTACGACCAGATCGTCAACGCGCTGCTCGAAGCGAAACAGGAGGGGTCCGAAATCGGATACAGCTATTTATGAACAAGGCGAGTTCTAAGTACGAAGTTCTCGGTTCGAAGTATGTCCAGGTATTGCTTGGAGCCCACTCGAACATCGCTCCGCTGGCCTGTTCAATCGTCACTGATTTTTCGTTAGTAAACTTAGTACCCAGTACCTCGTACTTAGTACTTCCCCCACAGCCGAAAGGAGTCTCCGTATGAGCACCGAAACCGCCCTTTGCGAAACTGCCCCCACTCCCGGGGATGTGGCGCTCGATTTTTCGAAGCACCCGTGCTTCAACCGCGACGCGCATCACAAATTCGGCCGCATCCATCTGCCCGTCGCGCCGCGCTGCAATATCCAGTGCAACTTCTGCAACCGCAAATTCGATTGCATGAATGAAAGTCGCCCCGGCGTGACGAGTTCGATCCTGAAACCGTGGCAGGCCGTCGATTACCTGAGCGAAATGCTCGAAAAGCGTCCCGAGATCACCGTGCTCGGCATTGCCGGTCCGGGCGATCCGTTTGCGAATTGCGACGAGACGATGGAAACGCTTCGTCTCGCCCGCGCGAAATTCCCAAACCTCATACTTTGCCTCGCGAGCAACGGCCTCGGCATTGCGCCGTACATCGATGAACTCGCCGAGTTGAAGACCAGCCATGTGACGATCACGATCAACGCGATCGATCCCGCCATTACGGCCAAGGTCTACGCCTGGGTGCGCGACAACAAGACGCCGCTGCGGGGACTCGCGGGTGCGGCGCTGCTGCTGGAGCGCCAGCTCGAAGCCATCGCCAAGTTGAAAGAAAAGAACATCGTGGTGAAGACGAACACGATCATCATGCCCGGCATCAACGACGAGCACATCCCGATCCTCGCGAAAAAAATGGGCGAGATGGGCGTCGACATCATGAACTGCATGCCGCTGATCCCGGTGAAGGGCGCGGTGTTTGAAGACATGGAAGCGCCCAGTGCGACGATGACCGCCCGCGTGCGCTTGCAATCCGGCCTCTCGCTGCCGCAGATGGTCCACTGCGCCCGGTGTCGGGCCGATGCGGTCGGTCTGATCAACGAGCAGCCCACCGAAGAAGTCGCGGCGAAGCTGAACGACTATTCTCAACGCGCGCCCAGTGGTGAAACCCGCCCCTGCATCGCGGTCGCCTCGCTCGAAGGCATGCTGGTCAATCAACATCTCGGTGAAGCCACCCGCTTCCTCGTCTACGAACCCGCTACGGAATCCAGCGTGGGTTATAAATTCAAGGAAGTCCGGCTCGCGCCCGAGCCCGGTCGTGGCGTCGAACGCTGGAAGGAACTCGCGGAGACGCTGAACGATTGCCGCATGGTGCTGGTGAGCGCGGCCGGAACCGGCCCGCGCGCGGTGATGGAAGAACTCGGCGTGCTCGTGACCGAGATGGAAGGGCTCATCGACGAAGGTCTGCGCCCGCTCTTCGCGGGTCAGCCACTTCCCGCCACTTTAAAGAAACGCCTCACCGGTTGCGGCGGTCCCGCCTGTCGCGGCACAGGCACCGGTTGCGCCTGATCTTATGAAAAGTTTTAATCCTCAACCTAACTATCAACCCAATCAAAACAGATGATCACCAAACCGAAAACTCACATCTTCGTTTGTGGCAGCTTCCGCGCCGCTGGCGCGCAGGGCGTCTGCCATAAGAAGGAATCCGCGCAATTGCTCCAGTACCTCACGGAAGAAGCCGCCGATCGCGGTCTCGATGACGTGATGGTCTCGAGCACCGGCTGTATGAAACTCTGCGATCACGGTCCCGTCGTCGTGGTCTATCCGCAAGGTCACTGGTACAAGAGCGTGAACGAATCCGCCGCGGACGCGATCCTCGACGCAATCGAAAACGACAGCGTGGCCGAGGAACATCTCCTCGTCGCCTAGTTTGTTATGACTCCTCACCTCATCGACACCACGTTACGCGACGGCGAGCAGACGCCGGGCGTGGTGTTTTCGCGTGAGGAAAAAATCCGCATCGCCCGTGGCCTCGCTGAACTCGGGATTCCCGAGCTCGAGGTCGGCATCCCGGCCATGGGCGGTCGGCAGATCGACGACATCAACGCGGTATGCGATCTGAACACCGGCTGCAAGATTCTCACGTGGTGCCGCGCCGCGCATGCGGATCTGGATCTCGCGGCATGCTGTCGCGCGGACGGCGTCCATATTTCCGTGCCCGCATCGTCGATCCATCTCGAAGCGTGGGGCAAATCGCGCCAATGGGCACTGACCATTCTGCACGAGCTGGTGCAGGAAGCGCTCGGTAAGTTTTCGTATGTCACCGTCGGCGCGCAGGACGCTTCCCGCGCGGAGCCGGAATTCGTGGGCGATCTCGCCGCCGCCGCCGCCTTTGCCGGAGCGAAGCGTTTCCGCATTGCGGACACGGTCGGCATTCTCAATCCTCTCAGCACAGCCAAGTTGATCGAAACCGTACGCGCCGCCACGAATGGCATCGAACTCGAATTTCACGGCCACAACGATCTCGGCATGGCGGTGGGCAACACCATCGCGGCGTTTCAAGCTGGAGCCGTGGCCACCAGCGTAACGGTCAACGGCATCGGCGAGCGCACTGGCAACGCGCCGCTCGAGGAAGTCGTCATGGCGTTGCGCGTATCCTGCGGCATCGATTGCGGCATCAAGACGCGCCACATCTGGCAGCTCTCGCACTTCGTCGCCACCGCCTCGGGCCGCGACTTGCATCCCTCCAAACCGGTGACCGGTTCCGCGGCGTTCCTGCACGAGTCGGGCATCCACTGCGCAGGGCTGCTGCGCAATCATGAGACCTACGAACCGTTCAATGCGGACGAAGTGGGGCGTGGCGGCTCGGAATTTGTGCTCGGACATCATTCGGGCAAAGCCGTGCTGCGGCACATGCTGGAACGCATCGGCATCAAGGTGGATCAGGCGACGGCCACCCAATTGCTCGAACTCGCACGGGAACAGGCGCGCCTGCATAAGCGGGCGCTCACGGCGGAGGAACTCCGCCAGCTCGTCGCGGAAACGACCGAACTCCAAGCGGAGTTTAATTACGCTCGGAGAGAATTGTGAAAAACAGATTGCAGCACTTTTCCATCTCCTCGGAGTCGACCTTGAAGAGTTCCGAGCAGACCCGGAAACCACCCGTCATGTTCGGCTTGAGGAAAAGAATCTTCGCATTGCAATCGCTTTCCTCGTCGTCGTATCCGGACAGGGAGGCGATCTCAAAGCCCTCATCATTGAGATATTTCAGGCGTGCGAGCATTTTCATGTGCGGTGTTAGCTTCTTTTTTTGTTGGTAAATTGTCAATCCGAAGGAATGAACGTTATGGGTTTTAAGATGTATCGGTTCGAAGTCGGTGAAAACTTGAGTGAAACTTATTACAATCCGGAGTCCCTTATCCTGTCCGGATTCGCCAGTCCGCTGGCGGGCTATGTGAAAGCCGTCAAACAAGACGTCTGGAACCTGAGCGAGATTGAGCTGACCGCGCTCGCCAAGCCGGGGGTGGATATTCACAGCACCGCGATTCTGTTCGAAGCGGGCTCGGATCAACCCGGTCACATCACCCTGTACCGGCTGGTGAGCCTGCACGGTCGCAGCACCGACGACACCACCGAGATCATCGCCCATTTCAAGATTTTGCTGAACAACGCGAAGGTCGGCGATCTGGCCACCTTCCGGACGAAGTTCACCACGGACTCCTCGGTCGGCAAGCCCGACATCTACGAAAATCTGAAACTCTCCGGCGGCACCCGCTCCGGGACGTGGCGCTGGATGGAAATCGAACAAATCCTCAACGCCGGCGTGATCGCTCCGAAATAACCACCTCCTCCCATGATTTACTTTCATACTCCACGCCGCCTGGTTTGACCTGCGCCCTCCGCTTCCATGTGCTCCCACGATTCTCACTCCCACTCCTGTCAGTGTGGCGGTGGTGGTCACCACCACGCCGCGACCCGGCAACATCCGCAAGCTTCGGGACGGGCGGGCGGCATTCCGCTCACCGTCCTTCCGGAGGAAGAAACCGAATGTTGCGGAGGCCATGGCAAAGAGGGTGGCGGCTGCGGATGTGGTGGCCACGGTCATGATCCCCACGCCGATGTCGAACATGCCTGCAGTTGCGGCGGTTGCCCACGCCGTTACCATTCGCTCGCGGGACTCGTCCTCGGCATCTACCTGCTCGTCCATCTCGGCATCAGCTTCCTCGGTTTCTGGCCGGATCGTTATCAGGCCATTCTCTCGTTCATTCATCGCAACAGCGCGGCCCTGTTGATCGCAGAAGTGGTCTTCATCCTCCTACCGCTCGTCGTGCACGTTGGTTACGGATTACGTTTTCTCTTTCGCGAAGGGATCACGCTGCCGCGAGAGAAACATCATTACGGGAGCGCAACGCGTTTTTTCTGGCAACGCGTTTCGGCGATCATCCTGCTGGCGTTCATTCTCTTTCACGTGGCGACGCTGCATCGCTACGGATTCCATGCGGTCTATCAACTCACCCACTGGTCCGCGCTGGAGCGCTATGCGCCGGGTGGGCTATTCGATCCCGTGCAAGCATACACCTCGACGGTCCGCAGCGTGCACACCTTCTGGAATGAACAGCAACCGTGGCATCCGGGCAATGTCCTCGTGATGAGCTTTTATTTCGTCTCCGTTCTCGCGGCGGTCTACCACCTCGCCAACGGCGTCGCCACGAGCGCGATGGTGTGGGATGTGACGCCGGACGACTCACCCGCCGCAGCGCGGCTTTGGAAATTTTGTATCCTGGGGGGAATTCTCATCACGCTCCTCGGCGTGGGCGCATGGGCCGCGTTCACCATTGGAGGCACCCATAAAGAGGGCATGCCGCTTGCCAATCACCGACCAAAAACGTGGGACTTAATCACGTCTCATTCTTGATTCGTAGCGAATGCAGCCGATAATTCACTAGTCATCAATCTTTACCAAGGAGTCTCCATGAAATTAAGCGCACGCAATGTTCTCAAAGGAAAAGTCGTCAGCATCAAAGCTGGTCCGATCAGCACCATCGTCGAAATCGAAGTCGCCAAGGGCGTCGTCCTGAGCTCGGTTATCACCAGCCCTTCGGCCAAGACCTTGAAGCTGAAAAAAGGCAAAGAAGCCTACGCGATCGTCAAGTCCTCGAACGTCATCATCGGCGTCGATTAGTTACGATTTCCGATAAATACCTGTCACCACACAGCCCACTTCTTATGAAGCGAAAACAGTTTCTCCGTTCGCTGTCAGCTCTGCTCATCGGTCTGGCATTGGTGTCCGGTTCTGTCCTCACCCCACTTCACGCCGAACCGGCGAAGAAGGAAGTCACGGTCTTTGCCGCCGCGTCGCTGGGGGATGCGTTCAAGGTACTGAAGAAATCCTTTGAAACTGCACACCCCGGCGTGACGGTGACCTACAACTTCGCAGGCTCGCAGCAATTGCGTGCGCAGGTGGAGCAGGGGGCCACGCCCGATGTTTTCGCCAGCGCGAATCTGGACGAGATCAAGGCGCTCGCGGCCAAGAAATATGTGGAGGAAACGCAGTCGAAAATTTTTGCGCGCAACAAGCTCGTGATTGCCGTCAACGCGCAGAGTGAGATTCCGGTGAAATCACCCAAGGATCTCGCCGCGGCCAAACTGAAGCTGGTCCTTGCCGACAAGTCGGTTCCGGTCGGCAAGTACACGGTCAAGTATCTCGACGCCGCCTCAAAAGATCCCGCCTTCGGTGCCAGCTACAAGGACGCCGTACTGAAAAATGTGGTGTCGTATGAGACGAATGTCCGTGCAGTACTGACGAAGGTGACACTGGGCGAAGCGGACGCGGGCGTGGTCTATGCCACGGATGCGCAAAGCGTCGAAACGGGCAAACTCTTCACGATCAGCTTGCCGGCGGGCCTGAGTGAAATCGCGCAGTATCCGATCGCGCCGCTGGTGAAAGCGCCGAACAAGGAATTGGCCCAGGCGTTCGTGGCTTATGTCCTTTCAGCCGAGGGTCAGCAGGTCCTCTCGAAGTTCGGGTTTCTGAGCAATCAATAACGCGCCACGTGAACGGATGCCCGGCGGCACCTCTCACCACAAAAAAACGGTTTGGCATTACTGCCAAACCGTTTTTTTGTTTTATGGAACCGTTAGACGGCTTTTTCGCCGGTTTCTTCGGTGCGAATGCGCACCGCTTGTTCGATGGTGAGGACAAAGATTTTGCCATCACCGATCTTGCCGGTCTTGGCCGCTGTGGCGATCGCTTTGACGGCGGGCTCGAGTTTCTCGTCGGGGATGACGATTTCGAGTTTCACCTTGGGAAGGAAATCAACGGTGTACTCACTCCCGCGATAGATTTCCGTGTGACCCTTCTGGCGGCCGAAGCCTTTGACTTCGCTGACCGTCATACCCTCGATGCCGAGTTCGGTGAGCGCGACTTTGACTTCTTCCAACTTGAAAGGCTTGATGATCGCTTCAATTTTTTTCATGAGATAGTTCGGTCAGGCAGCGATCCCCTGTTGCCAGGGGATCACCGCATATTCTGCCATTTTTAGTGGACGTAACCTTCTTCGCCGTGGTCCGTGGTATCGAGACCTTCGCGTTCGGCCTCGGGGGTCGGACGCAGGCCGAGGATGACCTTGACGACGTT
>NEUU01000011.1 GCA_002304345.1 Verrucomicrobia bacterium Tous-C9LFEB | reverse complement strand
CACTTTGGAGCCCAAGGCTTGAAGGACCACGATGGCCACCACCGAAATGAAGGCCAGAATCAAGGCGTATTCGACGAGAGTCTGACCCGACTTATTTTGCTTGAAGCGCCAGAAGGCATTCTTCGCGCGGATAACGAGTTTGGTTAGCATGGTATTATTTCACCTCCTTTCTTAAAAAAAGAATTTCGTGCGAGACGAAAGCGAAAGAGGAAGCAAGATAAGAGCCAGAGGAGCAGCGGGAGAGCGGAGATGTGATGGCTATTTTTCTCACGGCTAATTGAGATATAAACCTAACTATACGAGGTTCAAGTAAAATCTCTTATAAGGACTGGGTTGAATGCAGTAGGTAGAATAATGTCCTATCGGCAAGCTTGCCGGAGTACTTTAAGTGATTATGCTTTGCGGGTGATGAAATCGCGTTTACAGGGTTGCCTGATGGCTGTGGGAGCGGTGGTGCTCGTGGTGAGCCTGCTGTTCAATATTGGTTTGGCGGCCGGATTGGCGGGCAAGAGTTCCAGCCATGGGAGTGTGAAGAGCGAGCCGGTTTTCGAGGAGCAATTTGTTGAAGGCACGGAGGGAAGTGACAACAAGATTGCCTTGATAGATCTGACGGGAGTGATCAGTTCCTCGATCCAAGGTCAGGTGGGCGAATCCATGGTGGAGGACATCGTGGGGAAACTCAAGCAAGCCCGGGATGAGCATTCCATTCGAGCCATTGTCCTTCACATTGATTCGCCGGGCGGCGAAGTGAATGCGAGCGATATTATTTATCATGAAGTGGTTAAAACCCGTGCGGTGAAGCCGGTGGTGGTGTTTATGGGATCGGTGGCGGCTTCGGGTGGTTACTACGTGGCGGTGGGCGCGGATTACATCATGGCGAGCGATTTGACCATCACGGGTAGTATTGGTGTCATTTTGCAGACACTGAATTACAAGGATTTGATACAGAAAATTGGAGTGAAATCAGTCACTTTTAAGTCTGGTCGTTACAAAGATCTGCTTAATGGGGCTCGAGACATGACTCCCGAGGAGGAGAAGCTTGTGCAGGAGATGATCGATAACACTTACTCCAAATTTGTTGGATTGGTTGCGAAAGAGCGCAAACTGAACGTCGATGATCTGAAATCAGGGATTGCCGATGGCCGCATTCTTTCGGGTGAACAGGCGCGTCAGGCCAAGCTGGTCGATGGGCTCGGTTACATGGAAGATGCCATTGCTCAAGCCAAGGAACGGGCCAAGATCAAGGACGCGCAAGTCGTTCGCTTGCGCCCCACCTTCAGCCTCAGTCAGTTGTTGCGCATTTTTGGCAAGAGCGACCTAAGTCGCATTAAAATTGCCGTGGGACCGGAGACCCTGAGCTTGGAGACGGGAAAGCTTTACTTCCTGTCGACACATCTGTTCACCGGAATGTGAGGAAAGCCCGGCGAGGGTCGGGGTATTTTCAGGTGAGACAAAAAATCAGTTTGCGGTAAGGCCTGATTTTATTGTTACAATCGGGCGTCTATTGGATGGCATGTGAATGTGAGTCGTTGTTGAGGCAATGGCTGAATTGAGAAAAGAGAAAAGGAACTATGATTTCGTTGCAGAAAATATTGGGGAAGGACGAGAAATTTTTCGAATTGCTGGAGGCCAGTGCCGCGCAGGCGCGGACGAGCGCGCAAGCGCTGGTGGAACTGGTGCAGCAGGTGGAGCAAGGCAAGGTGGCCGAGGCGCTTGATCTCTGCGTTCTCCATCGCCGCAAGGACAAGCTCATCACCGAAGAAATCACCGAGCTGCTTTGCAAAACTTTCGTAACGCCCCTGGAGCGCGAGGATATCGAATCCCTCTCGCATTCCTTGTCGCGTATTCCCAAGACGGTGAACAAGGTGGGCGACCGTCTCCTCATTGCCCCGGAATTGATCAAGGGCGATTGGCCCAAGAGCCAGGTGATTCTCCTAGAGCAGGCGGCAGCCGTCCTCGTGGAGATGGTTCAGGAATTGCGCCGCAATCCGCACCTCGACAGCATGCGGGACAAGAAGGCGCGCCTGCAGCAGCTCGAGGGCAAGGCCGACAAGATCATGCTCGATTTTCTGCGTGAACAGCACCGCAACGGGCAAGGTCAAAAAGAAGCCATCCTGCTGCTCAGCATCAGCGACCTGTTGGAGAAGGCGGTCGACCGCTGTCGCGACGCAGGCAATGTGGTTTTCCAGATCGTGTTGAAGAATTCCTAAAAGAACGACCTCATCATGATCATCCTGCTGCTGGTGCTGATTGCGGCACTGGCTTTCGAATATATCAACGGTTTCCACGACGCGGCCAATGCGATTGCCACGGTGGTATCGACGAAGGTGCTCACGCCGCGCCAGGCGGTTACGCTGGCCGCGCTTTGCAATCTGGTCGGCGCGTTAACGGGTACGGCTGTGGCCACGACCATCGGCCGGGGATTGGTCGACACGCAGTATATCACGATGGGAATCGTGCTGGCAGCCTTACTTTCGGCGATTGTCTGGAATTTGATTACCTGGTGGTATGGGTTGCCATCGAGTTCGAGCCATGCCTTGGTGGGCGGCTTGTGCGGCGCGGCGCTGGCGGCGTCTCATGGCAACTGGGCGGCGCTCAAGTGGAATGTGCTCAGTAATGGCAAGCACGAAGGACTGTGGCCGAAGGTGGTGTTGCCGATGATCACGTCTCCGGTGATTGGTTTTATTTTTGGGGCGATTTTGATGTTTCTCATCATCATCGTGTTTTGGTGGATCACGCCCCGCACTTCGAAGTCGATTTTCGGCAAAATGCAATTGGTCAGCGCGGGACTCATGGGCTTCAGTCACGGTTCCAATGACGCGCAAAAAACCATGGGCATCATTGCGCTGGCGTTGGTGACGGGCACGCGGGCAGGCGAATTCGATCAACTCCCCGCCTGGCTTGGCTTTCTCCGCCATCCGGATTTTACGATTTCCACCTGGATCATCGTGATCTGTTCCATGACCATGGCGGCGGGGACGGCCGCAGGTGGTTGGCGTATTATCAAGACGATGGGGCATAAGATTGTGCGTCTCCAGCCGGTGCACGGCTGCGCGGCTGAGACGAGCGCGGCTTTGGTCATTCTCGGGGCGAGCCACATGGGTATTCCCGTGTCGACGACTCACATTATTTCCACTTCGATCATGGGCGTTGGCGCCACGAAACGCTTTAGCGCGGTGCGCTGGGGCATCGTGGAGCGCATCATCTGGACGTGGGTCTTGACCATGCCGTTCACCGCCCTGCTCGGTTATCTGTTCGGTCTGATGTTGCGTTAATAGCGCAAGGTGCGGGATTGCGCTTGTCGGGAGCGACAGGCTTCCGTTGAATGGCGCGGTGGAATTACAAAGCAAACTGGCGAGCGTTCTCGCCGCGCATCCCGCGCTTCTTTTCCTCTGGATGGGCATCGTGGTGCTGGTGCTGATCTCATTGATGGGAATGGGGATGGTCTTGCGCCGCCTGCGTTTGCGCGGGGAATTGAGCTTCACCGGGGTCAAGCTGCTGAAAATGCCTGACAGCGATGCCTTGTTGCTGCTCTTCATCCTGAGCTGGTTGATGGTGATTCCTGTGGGCGCGTGGTTTTTTCCGGCAGTTTCCATAGGGGGTGTGATCTGGTTGTTGCGACGGCACGGAATTGATGCCCGGGAGCAGTGGGGCAGCGGGCGGCTTTCATGGGGTAAACTCGTGGGGTTGGTCTTGTGGACTTATCTCGTCGTCATGGGATTGCTCCTGCCGGTGTCGTGGGTGATGGATCAATTGGCGGCGCGTTTTCACTGGCATATGGCGCCGCAGATCGCCGTGGAACTTTTGCTCGAGAGTGGGAGTCCGTGGAAGGTCGGGTGGTTGCTTTTTCTTGCGGTTATTCTGGCTCCGGTGTCGGAGGAAATTCTTTTTCGCGGCTTTCTGTATCCACTACTCAAGTCGCGCCTGCCGGTCGGAGTCGCGTGGGTGTTGACGGCGGCGATCTTCGCGGCGATTCATTTTCACGCGATGACGTTTCCGCAGCTGTTCGTTTTGGGGCTGGTCCTCGCGGCGGCCTATGAAATCACCGGATCACTCGCGCTATGCGTCGGCATTCATATGTGCTTTAATTTCGTAAGCGCCGGCGTGCTGCTGGTCATCAAGTATGCAACTGTCTGATCTGGGCGAAAACGGTCTCATCCGTTTGCTGACGTCGACGTGGCGCGGCGGACGCGGTGTGCGAGTCGGGGTGGGAGACGATTGCGCCGTGCTCGAGAGTGGACGCAAAGGCGAGTGGCTCCTGTACAAGACCGACGCGGTGGTCGAGTCGGTGCATTTCACGCCGACGGAAAATTCGGTGCTCGTCGGGCGCAAGGCATTGGCCCGCGCGATCAGTGACATTGCGGCGATGGGGGGCGAGCCGTGGGCGGCACTGGTCACGATCGGTGTGCCGAAGAATACGAGCGTCGCCCGGTTGCGCGGGATTTATCGCGGATTGGAAAAAGTGGCGCGGCACTATGGCGTGGCGCTTGTCGGTGGTGAGACCACACGGGCGCGACAGCTTTTTCTCTCGGTCAGTCTCGTGGGAAAAACGACGCATTACGAACCGGTGTTGAGGTCGACGGGACGGGTGGGGGATTTGCTTTTCGTCACGGGACGGCTGGGTGGAACGATTTCTGGCAAGCACCTGCGCTTCGAACCTCGCGTGAAAGAAGGGCAATGGCTGGCCCGCCACGGACTGGCTCGGGCCATGATGGATTTGAGCGACGGATTGGGAGCCGACTTGCCCCGGCTGGCGAAAGCCTCAAAAGTGGGCTTTCGATTAGAGTGGGACGCGGTGCCGTGCAATCGCGGCGTGAGTGTGGAAGAGGCATTGCAAGGCGGAGAGGATTACGAGTTGTTGTTCGCTGTGTCACCGCGGGACGCGAAACGTCTTCTGCGGCGCTGGCCTTTTCCGCTTGCACTGACCTGCATTGGTGCCTTAACCAAGACGAGGAAAGATTTACATGGCGGCGGAGGATTCGATCATTTTAGACAGCGCTGAGGCAACTCAGTTCTATGGGAAGGCGTGGGCGGATACCTGCCGCGCCGGGGACGTGATCGCGCTGTACGGCGTGCTCGGGTCGGGTAAGACGCAACTCGTCAAGGGACTAGCCGAGGGGTTGGGTTTCGATGGGGATGTGACGAGCCCGACCTTTACGATCGTTCACGAATATATCGGGGGACGTCTGCCTCTCTATCATCTCGATTTGTACCGGCTCGAGTCGGTTGAAGATGCCTTGCGGGCCGGGATGGACGACTATATTCCTTCCGATGGTGTGACGGTGATTGAGTGGCCTGACCGCGTCTTGCCTTTACTGCCTGCCCATACGCGCCATTTCACCATTGAAGTGGCGAGCTTGAACGAGCGGCTGATTCGTCCCGGCGCTTCCACGAGCGCGTAGTTCTTTCTGGTCAGCGCGGCGTGGAGGAATAGTATTTTCGATCATGTTGGAACTGGCCATTGAAACTTCGACGACGCGCGGCAGTCTCGCGCTGGGGAATCGCTCCGTCGTGGTGCGGGAAATTATTTTTGAAGGCAAGCAGCAGCACTCGTCGCAAATTTTCAATGCGCTGATGCAACTCGGTCTGCCCCGGCTCGCCTTGGCTCGCATCATCATTGGCATCGGACCCGGTTCCTTTTCCGGCATTCGCGTTGCCCTGGCGGCGGCGCAGGCCATCGCGTTGGTGCAGCGCGTGCCGGTGCATGGCATCTGCAGCGCGTTTTCCATCGCCGCGCAACATTCCGAGGTGACCCGGCTCGGCGTCTTTGCCGACGCGCGGCGCGGGGAGTTTTACGGTACGATTTTCAACCAGGGAAAAATGGAGAAGGAGTCCTTCATTTTGACGCGGGACGAATTGGAGACGGAGCTCGGCAAAGTAACGCTCGCCGTGAGCGCCGAGGCGATTCCCGGCGTTTCGCAGCGGACTTATCCGCGTGCCCGGGATCTCTTGCTGCTGCCGCCCGATCTGCAGCAATGGGTGCGGCATCGTGAACTGGAGCCGATTTATCTCCGCGAGCCGATGGTGGCCGCATGAGTGGGATTCCCGATCGTTGCTGGACGGAGGTGGACGCCTCCGCGTTGCGGCATAATTTACGGGCGATTCGCAAGGCGATTCCGCGCGGCACGGGCTTGATGGCCATCGTCAAGGCGAACGCTTACGGGCATGGTGTCGAACCCATCGCACGGGAGTGCTCCCGTTTTGGCGCGACCTGGTTTGGCGTGGCGAATTTGCATGAGGCGATGAGCCTGCGGAAGTTCGGCTTCAAGCAACCCATTCTGATTCTGAGCGCGGTCTTGCCCGGAGAAATGACCGAGGCGGTGCGACGGGGTTTTGTCCTGGCGATTTCCTCTCTCGATGAAGCGCGGCAACTGGCCGCCGTGGGGCGAAAGCTGAAGCGCAAGGCGCGCGTGCATTTCAAAGTGGATGTGGGCATGGGGCGACTCGGCATCTGGCATGAGGAGGCAAAGCTCGCAATTGCCCTCGCGCGGATTCTGGCAGGTCTCAGCGTGGAAGGGGTGATGACGCATTTTCCCTGCTCGGACGACAATGCGGCGCTGACGAAACGGCAATGGCAGAATTTTGATCACGTGCGCCAGGCTTTCCCGAGATTGCGCGCGCATGTGGCGAACAGTCCGTCGATCTTTTCCGCGATTCCGTCGTTGAGTCATTACGAAATGGTGCGGCCCGGCATCGCGCTGTATGGCGCGGGACCGACCCCGGAAAGCGAGAAGGTCTTGCGTCCGGTTTTGACGTGGAAAAGCCGCGTGTCGCATGTGGATTATGTTCCGGCGGGAAGGACCATCAGCTATGGCTCCACCTATCGGTTGCGTCGCGCGGAAACGCACGCGGTGATCGCGGTCGGATATGCGGACGGTTACCATCGCCTGCTTTCGAACCGGGCACAGGTTTTGATCCGTGGCAAACGCTGTCCGCAACGTGGCCGGGTGACGATGGACCAGATCGTGGTCGACATTAGCGGCGCCGGGACAGTAAAACCGGGCGACGAGGTGGTATTGATCGGTCGCCAAGGTCGGGAGGAAATCACGGCCAACGAAATGGCGCGTTGGGCAGAAACGATCAGCTACGAACTTTTTACGAGCATCAGCCCCCGGGTGGTGCGATATTACAAAAACTTCAAGTAACCGGAGACTAACGATGTTTCAAATTTTCTGGCGGTGGATGGTATTGTGTGTGGCGGTCTTTGTGGCGGCGCACCTGTCATTTCTGGGCATTACGTACGCGCACTGGACCGATGTATTGGTAGCGGCGCTGGTGTTGAGCATGGTGAATGCGTTCGTGCGACCGCTCCTGCTGTTGATCACGCTGCCGCTGGTGGTCTTTTCTCTGGGGCTTTTCGTGCTGGTGATCAATGCCCTTTTGCTCTACTTCGTCGGTTCGGTGGTGGAAGGATTCCACGTGCCGGGCTTCTGGTCCGCGCTCGGCGGATCGATCATCATCAGCCTGGTGAGTATGCTGCTGGGGGCGAATTTCAAAACGAAGGTGGTTCGCCGCGAGCCGCCGCGGAATCCGCCGCCGGGCAACGGACCGGTCATCGATATCTAGCCAGCACTTTTTTAGAACGTGCGCTTGAAATCGCCGCACTCGCCCATCGTGGCGTCATAGGGGTTACGGACTTTCTTATTGTCCGATTGCAGCCACGAGCCGGACATCGGACAGAACACTTCATAGAGCGCACCAGTCTTGGCTTTTTGCGCGGCAAGCGCGGAAATCAGGGAGGCACTCAGGGGTTTGAGGGCGAGCCGGGCTGCGGCGATATTCTTGGCTTGCACGAGCGCGGTGGCTTCCTTGGGCAGAGTAGCCGGGAGGTCTTTCGCATTGGCTTCAACGGCCTTGCTCAGCGCCGCGGCACTTTCGGGAACGTTCTTGAAGGAGTCGCTGGCCAAGGCGGTGGCAATCACGAGATACGGGTCGATGACCGATTGCAACGGTTTGTCCAGCGGCGCGGCTTCCACCGGGGCGGAGGTTAATAGCAGGCCACCCAAGGCGATCACGGCCACGCCACCCGCGCGGACGAGTACGGGGGAGCCGAATCGTTGAATCATCACGCCGAGCCCAATACCGATCACGTGGAGCGAGGCGGTCGCAAGAATGAATCCGAGTGAGTAGATGAGGGCGGAGGCATTGACGGGAGCTTCCGCTCCGTGAGCGTAACCGTGGCACAGGGCAAATACGCCAACGAGTGGAGCGGTCGCCGCGAGGGGCAGTCGGACGGCGAATGCGATGAGCAATCCGAGCAGAAAAACGGAAACGAGAATGCCTTGTTCAACGAACGGAACCGGGATGCCTGCCATCCCGAGAGTGCCGCCGAGGGTCATGGCTCCCACAAACGTGGCGGGGACGGCCCAGCGGGCGCGACCGCCGATTTGCGCGGCCCAGAGGCCCACGGCCACCATGGCGAGAACGTGATCCAGGCCGCTGAGCGGGTGGGCGAGACCGGGCGCAAAGCCGGAGGCGTCATGTCCCGGGTGAGCGTGCAGGCTGAGGCTGCTGGCGAAAAGGAAGGTGAGCGCCGGGAGGGAGAGACCGGCGAGGGAACGAAGTCGCGAGGAGGTCATGAGTTTCAATTTAGCGCGGGCCGGGGAGGGGTCAATAGAGGATTGAAAATCGATTCGCAACCGGGCCGAGGCGATCTATAGTGGCGGCTTATGAAAATTGTTTCCAGTTCGCGGGCCATGCAACAACTCAGCCAAGGCTGGCATCGCGCCGGCGAGAGCGTCGGTTTCGTTCCGACGATGGGCGCGTTGCATCGCGGGCACATGACTTTGGTGGAGAAGGCGCGCCGGGAGAATGATCGCGTGGTGGTCAGCATTTACGTGAATCCGACGCAATTCGGTCCGAAGGAGGATTTGAACAAGTATCCGCGTCCGCGCCGGGAGGATCTGGCCTTGTGCCGCGCGGCCGGGGTTGACGCCGTGCTCGCGCCGACGACCTTGTATCCGGCGGATTTCTCGACGTGGGTGGAGGAAACGATGTTGTCGAAGGGGCGCTGTGCTGTCTCGCGGCCCATCCATTTTCGCGGCGTGGCCACGGTGGTGCTGAAGCTTTTCAATATCGCTTTGCCGGACCGGGCGTACTTTGGCCGCAAGGACGCGCAGCAGGTGGACGTGATCGAGCGCATGGTGCGCGACCTGGATGTGCCGGTGAAGGTGATTCCGGTTGAGACCGTGCGCGATGCGGACGGCCTGGCGTTGAGTTCGCGTAATCGCTACCTCTCGCCCGAGGAGCGGCAACAGGCGTTGGCTTTCCCCCGCCTTCTCTTGCAGGCGAGTCAGCAGAAGCAGCCCGAGTCGTGGTTGCGGCAGGCATTGCGTCGCGTGGCGGGGGTGAAGCTCGATTATGTCGAACTGGCCAACGGGCGTTTGTGCGCGGCGGTCTGGGTGGGGAAGACGCGCCTGATCGACAACCGTCCGGTGCGACGGAAGCGATAAACGGGGGCGTTTCATTTTCGGGGCGGTAAAGGCCTTGATTTTTTGAGCGAGTTTACCCAACGTATCGCATGCTTTTGCGGAAGGTCGTTGCATCCGGGGTCGTCGCAGCGGTGTTACTCACACCGGGATGCAAACCTGCCACCATGGTCCAGCCGGTATTGGCGGAGAAGACGGTGGAGAAACCGCCGAAGCCGTATACTGTGCCCGAAATCGAGACGCCGAATCCGTGGTTCGTCCTCCAGCCGTGGCAGCGGACCATCACCCGGGCCGAGTTCGAAAAGAAGCTCGACCGCCTGTATGATCCGTTCGATGGCCTTCGCCCGTACATGGAGGTGACCGATGAACGCGTCGTATTCTGGGTTTCTCCCAAGAAAAAAGAGCTTCCGGTTTTCACTCTCGATTTCGCTCCCGATGCGGAGCATCGCGCTGTGGCGCCCAAGGCGTTTCGGACCCCGGCGGAAATTCGCGCCCTGCCGAAGCCTCCGGGCAAGCCGCTTACAGATTTGCGCATTGCGATTGACCCCGGCCATATCGGCGGTCGGTGGGCGCAGGTGGAGAATCGCTCGACCCGCTATCGCGGCAGCGCACCGGTGAACGAGGGGGATCTCAACATCATCACGGCGCATATCCTGAAAAAGCAACTCACCGAGTTGGGCGCCACGGTGTTTCTCGTCCGGGAAGATACGGAGCCGGTGACGCCTTTCCGGCCCAAGGATTTCAGGGCGGAGGCGGTGCAGGTGTTGATGGACAAGAATCCCAAGCTCGCGGCGAAGCTGGAGAACAAGACATTGGAGCAACGGCAGGCTTACATCGGGAAGCGGGTGCAGGACGTGGCCGATCTGCTGTTTTACCGCGGCTCGGAAATCCCCGAGCGGGGAAACAAGATCCGGCGGGAGTTCCAACCAGACATCACGATCACGCTCTACCTCAATGCCACGCAAAACAGCGGGCGGGGGCGATTGACTCCGATCAATCGCAATATCTTTTTCGTTCACGGCAGCTATACGAAAGAGGAATTGGCCGATCTGACGCAACGTCGCCAGATGGTGGGCAAGTTGCTGGAAGATGCGAGCGGGGTGGAGGCGGAAGTGGCCGGGGCGATTGCGGTGGCGTTCAAGACAAAGACCGGATTTCCTGCCGTTCGTTACGGGGATTCCAAGACCACGCGTTTGATTTCACAGGGGCAGGGTTATGTCGTGGCGCGCAATCTGGCGGCGAACCGGAATTACTCCGGGCCGGTCGTGTGCACGGAGCCGTACTTCATGAATCAATCGGTGACCTACCGGCGCTTGCTGGCGGGGGATTACGAAGGGACGAAGCTTTTTGACGGAAAGCCTTACGGCAGCATTTTCCAGGAATATGCGGATGCCGTGACGACGGGGTTGATACACGCTTACGGGCCTCCTCAGGCACCTGCCAATCCTTCGATGGAAGTGGCGGCGACATCGCCCCAATAGACCGACAGAAGTAATTCGTCAGTTTCTTGAATATTCGGATTGCCGTCAGTCGGCTGATTTTGTTCCAATAAGGCTACCGCGATGTCAGAGCCTACGAATTATCACGACATCATGCCCGGGACTCATCTCGGGCATTACATTGTCACCGAGAAAATTGCCCAAGGGGGAATGGGAGCCGTTTTCAAGGCGCTTGAACCGGCCCTGGAGCGTTACGTGGCGATCAAGGTCCTGCGGCCTGAGTTCGCGATGGACGAGGAGTATATCCAATACTTCCAGCAGGAGGCCCGCGCGGTGGCAGCGCTGCGGCATCCGAACATTGTTCCGATTTACTACATTGGCGTGGAAAACCAGATTGCCTTTTACGCCATGGCGTACATCGAGGGGGAAAACTTCGATGACTGGATCGAGGGTCATCGCCGGTTCTCGACCGGAGAAGCGCAGTGGTTCATGAACCAGGCGGTGGGTGCGCTGGCCGCCGCGAGCGCGGCGAACATCATTCACCTCGACATCAAACCTGCCAACTTCCTGATCGACCAGAGCAACACGGTCATGCTGACCGATTTTGGTCTCGCGAAGAAACTGGGGAAGGCGGATCTCGGCGAAGGGGAGCGCGAAGCGTTCGGCACCCCGGCCTACGTGGCGCCGGAACAGATCACGCGCGAGGCGACCGACCAGCGGACCGATATTTATTCCCTCGGGGCAACGCTCTATCACCTGATGGTGGGCATCCCTCCCTTCGACGGTGCGACCGTGGAAGACATTGTGTGGGGGCACCTCGAAAAACCGTTTCCGGTGGCCGCCGCCTACGAAGCGCATGTGCAGCCGGGCTGGATCAACCTGATCCAGAAAATGATGGAGCGCAAACCGGGCAACCGCTTTCAGAATTACGAGGAACTGGCGCTGGCGTTGACAAACGTCGAGCAGTTCACCTACGAGCATTACGAGAAGATCGTGGAGGTCAAACCGCCGAAGCCGCTGGTGGTGCCGCGCTCGCATTACTCGATGGAATCGTTGCACGGGCTGTTGCGCAAAAGCACGGAAGTGTGGAGCAGCACGGGTACGAACGCGAATATCAACATCACGCGCGAAGGCATTCTTGACGCGCTCAAGTCGCGCACGGAGCCGCTGAACATCGACCCGATGATCAAGACGCTCCACCAGTTGTGTCAACCGGGCAAGGGACGCGAAGAGGACATCGTGACGGCGTTCGAGCGGGTGCCGAATTTTCACGAGGCCGCCTACGGGCTGGCGAAGTTCATGGGCTCGGCGGAGGATCACCAGCTCAACGACGAGAATGTGATCGAGACGCTCGGATTGGTGCGGGCGAATACGCTGGCGCTGACGTACTTTGCCTTCCATTACGAGATGCGCGGCTCGGTGAATTTCGACTGGTATCCGCTCTGGAATCATCAGCTCGCGGTCGGGTTGGTCATGGACTTCATGTACGATGCGCTCAACCTGCGGCGTAACGGGCTGGAGTTCGTCACGGGGCTGACGCACGACATTGGCAAGATCATCCTGGCCGAGCTTTATCCCTTTGGGTACTTCTGCGCGCTTGAGAAAGCGGTTCGGGATGAGGAGCATTTGTCCCGGGTGGAGCGGGAGATTCTCGGCATGGAACACTCGGAACTGGTCGAGGTGTGGCTGAACAATAATCTCTTTCCGAAGGAGATGATCGATGCGATCGCGCAGCATGAGCGCCCGCTCGGACCGAACGCGCACAAGCTGCCGTTGCTGACGCACGCGCTGGTTTCGGCTAATCAATTTTGCAAGGAAATGGGGATTGGTTACAGCGGCGAACCGTTGCTGGGCGACGTGCCGTGGGCTGAGATGGAATCGACCGCGCTGCTGTGGCAGAAGCGTCGCCGCACGAGTTACGCCTACGAGGATTTCGTGTCGGACTTCCACGAGCAGTTCAAGATTTTCCCGGACATGATTTAGGGCGGGGATTTTTGACGAAATTAACGAAATTCAATCAAAGACTTTTAATCAGGAACTCAGGAAAGCAAGAAAATCGGACGAAGATTCTGATCAAATCCGTTTTGCCTTTTCCCTCATTTCGTAAATTCCGTTAATTTCGTCAAAAATTCTTTTCTTTATTCCGTCCAATGCGGGAGCGGCGCGATGGCGCGGCCTTCCAGCGGCGGGCGATGTTCGTAGATGCCGGGGGCGGTCTGCCCCTTTTCCGAATAGGTCATGGCCAGCATTTCAAACCGCGCATCGATGTTGTCGATGTAATGGAGCATCCAGCCTTCCGGCGTGCGGGGCGTGACGGGCGCACCGAATTCGCGCTGGCCGTGGTGCGAGGCGATGAGGTGGAGGAGATGTTCGCGGACCGATTCCTTGGGTGGCGTGCCTGCGTTCTGAAAAACGGGGTCGGCATCGAGCGTGCGCCAGAGGCGGTTGACCAGTTCGATACCGATGGTGATGTGGCCGAGTAATTCGCCGATGGTGGTGAGGGGGCTGTTGAATCCCTGCGGTTCGTAGTCGTTCTCCCAGAGCTTGCCGCAATCGTGGAAGAGTACCCCGGCGATGACGAGATCCCAATTTACGGAAGGATAAACCGCACGTAGCGCGACAGCGGCGCGCATCATTTGCGAGGTGTGATCGAGCAAGCCCCCGCGCCGGGCGTGGTGATAACTGCGGGCGGCGGCGGCGCGGCGAAAGCGTTCTCCGAACTGGGTGAGGAATGTCTGGCAGAGCAGGCGCAGGCGGGGATCGGTCAGTGCGGCGACGGTGTCGTCGATGAAGAGCATGTCCGCGGCGAGCTTGGCTTGACGCTCGGGCGTGCCGCTGAAGAGCGCGGCTTCCTCCTCGTGGGTGAGCGGACGGACGCGGAGGTTGTCGATGTTGAGGCCGAATTGATTGCGCCAGAAGCGGCCCTCGAGCTGCGCGCAGTCACCCGCTTCGAGATCGTGACATTGGTCGTAGGCGCTGGAGTCCTGCCAGATCTTGATCTTTTCCGAGGCGGTGCCGTCGGAGAATTCGACATCGAGGTAGGGCTTGCCGTTGCGGGTGGAGGCGGGGCGGAGCGTGGTGAGCTGGCAGGGAAGGGCGGTTTCGATTTCGCCAGCTTCGGAATGGGTGCAACGGATGATTTCAGAGAGAGTCATGACGGTAGGATTAAATCATGGGTGAATGCGTGAGACGATAGAAAAGAGGGGACGTTCGGGCGTGGAAAAAAATCGTGGCGACATTGCGCTACAAGAAGCGACCGACTCTGTTGGATGTCGTCGTCGTGTTGCCATGACCACGCGATTTTGGGACGGGAGATTTCAAAGGGATGCAAGGCGGGCATGGAGGGAGTTATAGCATGGAACCGGGCAAGGAGGTTTGCCTTAGGTTTGCTAGGTGAGCTGCGTGTGCGACATTTTTTGCCGCTGAAGCGGCAAAAGTACGAAGTACTGAGTTCTAGGTACGAAGTAGGGAACGCCTGCTGGTGCAGGTCGAGACTATACTCGGGCTGTAGGGCGGGACGGTGTCCCGCCATGGCGCTTCACCGAAGCGCCCTACAGGAGGAGACTCGGATCTGACTCACAAGGTGTTATGCGGCACGCTTTTTGAAAATGGCGAGGGCGACGAAGATCAGTTCGGCAATGACGAAGGCGAGAGCATAGGAGTAACCGCCGGTGCCGAAGCCGTAACTGTGGAGTCCCTTGCCGAGGACGAAATTGACGCCGTACCACGCCATGAGGACGGCGAGGAAGCAGACGACGGAGCCGACCGCGAGGCCGAATCCACTCCACCACCCGGCGATGCGGCCATGGAGGACGAGCAGGTAGCAGAGGAGCGCGATGAGCGCCCAGGTTTCCTTCGGGTCCCAGTCCCAGAACCGGCCCCAGGAGTAATTGGCCCAGACGCCGCCGAGAATCGTGCCGGTGGCGAGGAGGAGAACGCCGACCTGTAGCGTGCGGTAGAGGTAATTGTGGAGCGGGGCGAGATCGTTGCGCTTCGGGTTGGCGAGAATCTTGCCAAGGACGATGTGCGCGACCGCCATGGCGAGCGCGAAGGCGGCGTAGCTCAGGGTGATGGTGAGCACGTGAATGATCAGCCAAAAATTATTCCGCAGGACGGGGACAAGGGGATTGATCGAGCTGTCGAGCACGGTGGGCAGCGCGTCCGCGAGCACGAGCGAGAGTACGGCGACCGGCGCGGCGGCGAGGAGGAAGTAGCGGCAGCGATAGATGGCCTCGAGAATAATCGCGAAGAGGACGGTGCCGAAGGCGAGCCAGACCACGGTCTCGTACATGTTCGTGACCGGGGGACGGCCCGCGATGGCGATGCGGCTGTAGAAGCCGAAGATCTGGAAGCCGAACCCGAGGAGGATCAAAATCCAGCCGAGCTTGTAGCCCGGTTTTTCCAGCCAGCCGGACGTCACGCCGAGCACAATCGCGGCGAGCGCGTAGGCGATCCACGCCCAGCGGAAGGGATGGAAGTGTTGGTAGAAACGTTCGAAGGAGAGTTCGTCCGGCGTGGGGTAAACGCCGGGCGAGAGCGCGGCGAGTTGCTTGCTGAGTTTGCCGACGGCGGTGTCGAAGGTGGTGGTGTCGTTCTTCAACCACGCTTCACGCGCCGCGACGAACGCGTTTTGCGCGGCGGCGCCGCTGGCGTCGTTGTAGTAGGTGCCGATGTCCTGAATGGGGAGCCAGACGCCGTCCGCCTTGGAGGGGTGCGGCACGAGGGCGACCTGGCCATGCGCCCAGCTCTCGTAGAGACGGACGCGTTCGGCGAGTTGCTGCGCCTGTTTTTGCAGGGGAGTGAGCTCGACATTGGGCGTGCGCATACGCTGGCGTTGGAGGTCGGTGAGGAGCGTGCGCAGCGGGACGCTGTCGGCGACTTCGCGGTAGGAGAAGAGTTTTTGCTTCGCGGGGAGACCCATCACGCCGACGGCGAGCGGTTGGTAGCTGACCTGAATGAGCGGTTTGCGTTCCCACTTGTCGGGCTGCATCCAGAGGTCGATCAGGACGGTGGCGGCGTTTTGTTTCGGACTGACCTCGGTGGGCTGGTAGTCGCTCTTGCCGGTGAGGGTGAGGAGACTTTCCTGCGCGAGGGTGGTGAAGGGTTTTTTGCGGCCGCGATCCTGCACGGCGAGTTGCGCGAGCTGGGCGTCGTCGGGAACGATGTCGGCGGCGAAGGCGGAGCTGACGAGGAGCAGCACGAGGGGAAGGAATTTCAAATTTGAGATTGGAGATTTCATATTTGTATCTGGATTGCAGACAACGAGCGTTTTTTGACGAAATTAACGGAATTTACGAAATTCTGATTTGTAAAAGTCTTTCGTTAATTGGTTCTAAAATTACGTTAATTTCGTCAAAAATGCCTTGGTTGTTAGATCTGCTTCGGACGTTTCGGGTCTTTGAAATAGAACATCACGGCGATGCCAAGGCAGATCATGAGCGAGCCGGTCCACTTGAACGGCCAGCCGGGATCGTAGAGGACTTGCAGGGTGGTTTCGTCGAGGTCGTCGGGATTCCATTGCGCTTGCGAGAATTTGTAATTCCAGCCGAGAAGCGAGCGCCAGAAATCGCCGGGATGCATGGCGGGGGTGTTCATCATGGCGGTGTCGTAGCGGGGAGCCGCCATCGTGGGATCATCGAAGCGCAGCGAGCTGATGAAGTTGGCGGGCGTGGTGGTGCCTTCGTCGCGGGGGACTTCAAACTTTTCCAGCGTGATGGAGAACGGCAGCGCAATCGGTTTCAGTCCGAATCCGACGCGGATGACTTCGTTGCCGAGCGTGATGACTTGCGACGTGCCGGAAGCGATCCAGCGGGGTTCGCTGGTGCGGCCATCGGGGGCGACAAGGCGGGCACGAATGCCGGGGAGATTGGAGCTGGCGAGGGCCATGCCTTGGGGCGAGTTGGCGTCGTCTTTTTTGTCGGCTTCGGGAGCGGATTTCGCGGGGGCGTAGTCGCGGCGAATCTCGGCCTGCGGTTCCACGGTTTTCACGGTGGCTTGCCAATCGGCCCAGCCGAGCGGGAAGGAGTCGCCAGCCTTGACGGTGCCTTGGCCGGTGAGCTTGCCTTGCTTGACGATCTGGTACGCGATCTGGTCTTTGCCGACCGGCGCGAGGGTGAGCGTGGGGCGGCTCGGCGGGGTGAGCGCGGCGGGGTTGATCTGGAGATGAACGAGAATGGCGGGGTTGAGGGGTTGGTTCGTGAGCGAGACTGGTTTGCCCTCGCGCATGGCGAAGTCGGCCCAGAATCCGGCAACGACCATCTTGGAGGAACCATCGCGCAACGTGGTGGTTTTATTCAGCACAGTGCTCAGCGGCCAGCTCTGGTCTTCGCCATGCGGCGAGCGCAGCACGACGATGAACTTGATCTGGTCGACGGGGACGTCGGCAGAGGTGGGGGGATTTTCCGCGCCGAGGAAGAGACGGTAGCCACTGGGTTTATTCGTCGCACTATGAACGATCGGTTGATCCGGCGCGGCGGCGAGGACGACGTGGGTTTCAACAAGAGTGGCAGGCGCTTTCTTTTTGTCGGCGTTCGCGTCGGGGAGCTTCGGCAGGAACTGGATTTTCGCGAGACCGAAGAAGTCGAACGTGCTGGCGTCCTCGGGCTGCAGGAGGAGGCCAATGGGAATCGATTGGCCCATCATGCCGCTGTGGAATTCCAGCGCGACCCCGGCCGGGGAGGCGGGGGAGGGCGAGGGGATGATTTGTTTGATCTCCATCATCTGGGTGGAGTAGCCGTCGACCTTGAGCTGGAGCGCGGTGTCGGGGAGGGAGATTTGGCGGGGGGAGGTTTCGCTGGGTGGATGGATTTCCACCGGGAAGAGCAGGCGGTCGAGTCCGCCGTCGCGCGCGCTCTGCACGGTGAGGATGGTGTCCTGCGTGATGAGGCGTTTGAGGGGAGTGCCTTTGTGGAGGGTGATGAACGCTTCGAAGCCGTTGAGGCGGCCGACCATCGCGCCGATGAGGAGCGTGATGATGCCCATGTGGGTGATGACGAAGCCGAGGTGCTTGCGCTGCCACGGCCAGCGGGTGAGGGCGGCGCAGGCGAGGTTGATGCAGAGGACGATGAGCCAGGCGCTGAACCACGGGGCGCGGTAGAAGTAGTGGCGGGCGACGGCGGTGTCGAAATTGGATTCGGCAAAGGTGGCGATGGCCACCGCGAGGGCGATGGTGAAGAGGAGGAACATCGCGATCTTGAGCGAGCCCAGGATGTGGATGATGGCCCAGGTGGCGGATTTTTTCTGCCGGTCGGCGATGAGTTGGCGGCGTTGGGCTTCGGTCAAAGGTGTTGTCATGGATTTAGCGGAAAGTAAGGATCACACACCCCGCCCCTGCGGGGTACCCCTCTTGATAGAGGGGACCAGCGTGACGCTGGACTCAGCGACGCTGACGCCGGAACTGAAAGTCCGGAGGGTGTGGCGAAGAACTAAAAATCTCCAAAGGGCACAGGCGGCAAACATGCCGAGGAGCATGCCGAGGGTCATGGCGGCAAACGAGAGGAAAAATTGGGGCTGCGGTTCGAGCTTGGGGAACCACGCCATGACGTAGCCGGAAAGCGCCATGCCGAGCCACATGCCGACGGTGCCCCAGAGGGCGTGAATCCAGCGGTTGCGGAGAGAGTCGAGCAGCGGAATCTGGCGGTCGCGGACGAGGACCATGGCGGGCAGCGAGGCGAGGATCATGCCGAGATTCATGCCAGTCCACGGGGCGAGCGGTTGCCACCACGGTCCGCTGGCGGTGTGGCAGCAGCTGTGACTGGCGGCGGCCACGATGGGCTGCATTCCGGCATCGATCCACCAGCCGAGGAGCATGCCAAGCGATCCGGCGCTGAGCATGGCGAGGGTCATCTGCCCGTTCAAACTTTGCCACCGGGACCAGAAGCGAAGCGTGAGGACACCGGCGAGTGTCGCGGCGACGGTGAGGGTGATTGTGGTGGAAAGGGAGAGTTGCGCGAGGTAGGCGATGAGCGGCCCTTGGGCGATGAGGGAGATGGCGAAGAACCAGGCGGTCAGCTGCTGGGAGTCTTTGTTGCCGAAAAGCCCTGGCCATGCGGCTTGCGCCCGCCGAAGCCATCGGCTTCGGCTACAACTGAGGTCCAGATCGGGCGTGAGCGCTGCTGGGTGCAGCGTCACGCTGCCGCGGGAGAGTTCTTCCCATGCTTCGGTGGCGTCGCGTTCGTTGAGGGAGCGGAGGAGTTGTTCGAGTCGCAGCGCGCGCCACGTGACGGAGATGCTGGAGAAGAGCATGAGGATCGCGGCGAGAATCGGATGGAGAAGGCCCGCGAGGCAGAGGGCGACACCAATCAAATTGTAGGTGATGGCGAAGAGGATGTTGCCGCGCAAGGCGTCGCGCACGCGCCGGGCCATGACGAGCGCGGCGGGGACGGCGGTGAGGTCGTTGCCGTAGAGTTGCGCTCCGGCGGCTTCGCGGGCGAGTCCGGCCCCGGCGGCGAGGGCGATGCTGGCGTGGGCTTGCGCCATGGCGGGGGAATCGTTGATGCCGTCGCCGACGAAGAGGACGCGGCGACCGGCGCGTTGGAGGTCCGCGACCAGCTCCGCTTTTTGTTCAGCGGAAAGTCCGGTGCGGCTCGGGGGCAGGCCGAGATGGGCGACGCTTTCCGCGCGATCACCGGTCATCACTTCCTGCGCGACGCCGATGCTGGCCAAACGTTCGAGCGTGACTTGCGTCGTCTCGCGCAATTTTTCCTGCAACAAGGCGAGCGCCACGAGCGTGCCGTCGCGCTGGATGAATACTTCATGCGAGGCGCGGCGCGGTGTCCCGGTCAGGAGCGCGGCGCGGAGATCGCGCGCGATGGGTTCGTCTTCGGCGTGGAGCAAAGAGGCATTGCCGATGGCGAGGGTGTGGTGGTCGATGAGCGCGGTGACGCCGATGCCGGGGAGGGTTTCGAGTTTTTCGATGGCGAGGGAATCGGTTCCGGCCCAGCCGTAAAACGCGCGGGCGAGCGGGTGGCGGCTCTGCGATTGCACGGCGCCGATTTCCTTTTGCAATTGGGCGCGGTCGAGGCCGGGTGCGGTGATGAAATCGACGAGATGCAATTCTTCGTCGCTGAGCGTGCCGGTCTTGTCGAACACGACGGTGTCGACGGCGGCGAGTTTCTCGATGAAGTCGCCGGAGGCTGCGACGATGCCGCGCGTGGCGAGGGAGTTGAGCGCACTCCAGATCGCGATCGGCGTGGCGAGCCCCAGCGCGCACGGGCAGGCGACGAGAATCACGGCGAGGCCGTTGAACAATCCAGCGGCCCAGCCGGAATGATGTGTCCAGAACGCGAACGTGCCGAGAGCGAGGAGCAGGATGGTCGGCAGGAACCAGCCGACGAGACGGTCGGCTTCGGCCTGCCAATGGGTGGGGCGTTGGCGCGCGTCGGCGACGGATTGGAGCAGGCGGTCGAGCTGGCGTTGCGTGCCGTCGGTGTCGGATTCGATTTCGAGCGCGCTGTCGAGGACGTGGCTGCCCGCCCAGACTTTGTCGCCGGGCCGTTTCACGACGGGAAAGGCTTCGCCGGTGAGCGGGGTTTGCCGGACGAACGCGACGCCGCGCACGACACGACCATCGAGCGAAATGCCTTCGCCGGGCGTCACGCGAAAGCGGTCGCCGGGTTGCACCACGGCGACGGCGACGCGCTCGATGCGGCCCTCGGCGGTGAGGCGGTCGCACTGGCTGAATTCTTTTTCCAGCGTCTTCGCCGCTTCCCACGCGGCGGCGCGGCGATTGTCGCCGATGATGCGGCCAAAGGTGTAGATCGCGAGGAGGATGGTGACGACTTCGTAGTAGACGCTGCCCTGACCGGTGAAGGTGGTGACGAGCGAGGCGAAAAACGCGCCGAGAATGCCGATGAGAAAAAGTTGTTCCATGCCGAAACGACGGGCGCGGGCTTGCGCCCACGCTTCGCGGCAAACCGGACCGCCGACCAGCGCGAAAACGACGACAGCACCGAAGCCGAGCAGCGTATGCGTGACCGTGCGGGCGAGGCCTTGCGGGGGCGAGAGATTGATGGCCAGACCGAGCACCATCGACTGTGCTGCCACCAAACCGGCAATACCGAAGCGCAGCCACTGGATGTCGCTGGAGGACATCGCCGTGGTGTCAGTCGGGCTACCGCAACATCCAGATGTTGGTGCTGAGGGGGTTGCACAGCAAGACATAAGCGGAAGTAAGGTAGCTTCGGTTGGAGATTATAGCTAGGGAAAAGGGGCGGGCTGAAGGAGTATAAGAGTGCGTTTTTGGAGGATATATAAATCTAATGATCGGCGGCGGTTTTGATTTTTGACCTTTGCGGTATCGGCATTTAAGATAAACGACTTATGGCTGCACGTTCGCTTCCTCCGCGCTGGATTCATTTTTGGGCGTTGTTGACCCTGCTGGCAACGCTCGGTCTGCTCGGCATGGGCGGGCTGGTGACGAGTCACGGCGCGGGTCTCGCGGTGCCGGATTGGCCGAATACGTTTGGCTATAATATGTTTCTTTTTCCCATCAGCAAATGGGTGGGTGGCATTTTCTACGAACATCTGCATCGACTGTGGGCGTCGGGCGTGGGGATGCTGACGATTGTACTCGCGGTTGGGTTGGCGTGGCAGGAGCCGCGCGCGTGGATGCGGCGGCTCGGTTGGACCGCGCTGGTGCTGGTAATTTTGCAGGGCGTGCTCGGCGGGTTGCGGGTGACGCTGCTGAAGAATGAAATCGGGATTGTGCATGCATGCCTGGCGCAGGCGTTTTTCGTGCTGATCGGTTTTCTCGCGCTGGCGACGTCGCGGTGGTGGGGGGAAACGGCGGAGACAATTTCGCCACGATCGGTGCCGGTGAAATGGCGCTGGCTGGTGATCGTCATTACGGCGGTGGTTTATCTGCAACTGGCGCTCGGCGCGCGGATGCGTCACGCGCATCTGGGACTTTCGATTCCCGATTATCCGCTGGCGTACGGACAGGTGATTCCGCCATTCGATGCGGCGTCGGTGGAGCAGATCAACGAGATGAGATATCAGAAGGGCCTGCCCTCCACCACGACGGAACAGATCGTGGTGCAGTTCACGCACCGGACCTTGGCCATCGTGATTTTCTTCGCGATCATGGTTTGCGCCGAGCAGGCGCGCTGTCCACAAACGCCGCGTGTGTTGCGCCGGATGGTGATGTTCTGGGCGGGACTCGTGGCGCTGCAATTCGTACTGGGCGCGGCAACGGTCTGGTCGGACAAGGCGGCGGATGTCGCGACGGCGCACGTGGTGGTGGGGGCGCTGACGCTGCTCACCGGGGCGATGCTGGGAGCGATGACGTGGCGGATTCAATCGAACCCCGACCGGGTAGACGATAATCGTGGTATTAGTAATACTATGGTTGCATAAAACGCCTCTAATGCGATAGTTTTGCCAACAAGCATGAAAACTGTGGCAGCGGAATCGATGGGAGCAGAAGGCGTCTCGTGGCGGGCGTTGGCGAGCGATTTTTCGGAACTGGTGAAGGCGCGGTTGACGCTACTGGTATTACTCACCACGCTGGCCGGTTTTTTTCTCGGCTCCGAGGATTTTTTTAACGGCGAAAAACTTTTCCACACGCTGCTCGGCACGGCGATTCTCGCGGGCGCGGCCTCGGCGCTGAATCAATACCTCGAACGCGGCGCGGACGCGCGGATGAAGCGGACGCGGAATCGCCCCCTGGCGGCGGGACGGCTCGCGGCGGATGAGGTCGTGGTGTTGGCCGTCGCGGCGGCGATCATGAGCACGCTCTATCTGGCGGCGCTGGTGAATGTGTTGGCGGCAGCGATTGGCGCGGCGACATTGCTGATTTACGTTTTGGTTTATACGCCGCTGAAAAAACAGACACCGTTGAACACGCTGGTCGGCGCAATTCCCGGCGCGTTGCCACCGGTACTGGGCTGGGTGGCGGCGCGGGGTTCGCTGACGGTGGAGAGCGTAGAGCTGTTCGCGGTGCTTTTTCTCTGGCAGATGCCGCACTTTCTCGCAATCGCGTGGTTGTACCGGGAGGACTACGCGGCGGGCGGTTTCAAGATGCTTTCTTTGAACGATGTGGGCGGTCGACACACGGCGACGCACAGTTTTTTGTATGCGATGATGTTGGTGCCGGTGAGTTTGCTGGCGGCGTTCTGGCTGCGGCACGGGATCGCCTACGGTTTGGGTGCGGCGTTATGCAGCGGTGCGTTCGCGTGGCTGGCGTGGCGCTTTTTCCAGCAATCGGATAATCAACGGGCGCGGCATTTGTTCTGGGGCTCGTTGCTCTATCTGCCGCTCATTCTCGGTCTGATGACGCTCGCGGCCTGAGATTGCCAATTTCGAAATGCCAAATGCCAATTGAAAGGCATGGCGCGGTGTAATCGCGCCCGACAAACGGGATTCGGCGAGGAGTCGACCTGTGGCGAAGCGTTACGGGGTCCAGCGTCACGCTGGTCACGCTGGCCGTTGGGCTTTCCAGTCGTAGGTATGGTAAGCCCAAGTGGGATGAGGCGACGAGAGGGTGACGAGGCCGTAGCCTTCGGGTGTGCCGTGGTTGGGTCCGCCCCACCATTTGCCGGAGACGGCCCCGCCCGTGATGAATGTCAGGTTGCGCCAGCGCAGGATTTCGTCGACGTGGAGGTGACCTTGCAGGACGAGCTGCAGGTTGTGTTGGTCGAAGAGCCGAATCACGTTCATGCCATTCACGAGAGTCAGGCTGGGAGGTGGCGCGGTGGTCGACCCCAGAACGGTCTGGTAGTAGCCGCTGAGGATGGGCATGTGGGTCACCACGATGATTGGCGTGCGGGGGTGGACGCTCAGGAGATCGTTACGAATCCACTGCATTTGCTCGTCGGGAATGCGGCCCTCATAACCCCATTTATTCCCGGCGACCGGTTGGACGGAGTCGAGGAGGATGACATGGTGCCCGGCGATGTCGTGACTGTGGTAGGCGGTTTTCGTGAGGCCCATTTTCTCGCGGAAACTCTGACGCGGGTCGGCGAGGTTGGTGGAGAAATCGGGATGTTGCGCGCCGACGAGATCGTGATTGCCGGGAGCGGCGAACCACGGAGCCTGGAGCGATTTGAGGAATTTCAGGACCACCTGCCAGTGCGGTTCCATCGCTTCGGGGGTGGAGCGGAAACCGCCATGGACGAGGTCGCCCCCGATGAGGATAAACTCGGGATTGAGGCGATTGATGCGGTCGCTGACGAGGGGGAGCGCGTCGGGGCAACCCCAATCATTGATGCTGTGGAGGTCGGTGATGTAGACGAAGCGGGCGGGTTTGGCTTTCGCTTCACAACCTTCAAGGCTGAGCAGCAGGGCGCTCGCGCCGAGGCCGGTGATCCATTCGCGACGGGTGATCATGGTGGGGGAAGTCAAAGGTAAACCAGCGTGACGCTGGACCCAGTAAACGCAGGCGTTGGAAGTAAAAAGTTTTGCATTTTGCGCTGTGGCTTTGACTTTTTTACCCTACGGATTCGTAGCGGGACCGCTGGCGGTGGTGGTCGTAGTGGTCGAGATTGTCGTCGTGGACGGTTTGGAAGAAGAGTCCTTCTTTTTCTTCACTTTTTTCTCATTGAGAAAATTCGGATCGGGGACAAATACGCCGGGATCGGCGCTCATTTTGGAGGCCTCGTCGCCAACAACTGTGCGATTTTTCTCGTAGGCGCTGGCGGCGGCGAGTTCTTCCTGCGTTTCGATCACGTTGGGTTCGATCAGGATGATGATTTCCCGGCGACTGCTGCTCTTGGTGGTTTGTTTGAAGAGAAGGCCGATGACGGGGATGTTGCTGATCCACGGCAGGCCCGCGACGTCCTTGCGGGCGTTGTTGATGATCAAGCCGCCGAGCACGACCGTCTGGCGGTTGGGCACGGTGACGGAGGTGGTGAACTGCTGGGTGTTGATGGCGGGAACTTCGTTGCCGCCGATGTTGGAGGTGGCACCGATGGTGTCGTTTTTCTGCGCGATCTGGAGGGTGACTTCCTTGTTGGTGTTGATGAGCGGAACGACGGCGATCTTGAGTTCCACCGGCTTGTATTCGACGTTGGCGCTGACGACGGTGTTGTTGGTGGTGCCGGTGTTGACCGTGCTTTGGGTGGTGCCGGGCACGGGGACTTGTTGACCGGAGGAGATGACGGCTTTTTTGTTGTTGGAGGTGTAAACCGACGGACGCGAGAGGATCTTGAAGCGGCCACTGGTCTGGAGGGCACTGACGTAGTAGTTGAGCGTCGAGCCGATGGCACCGTAGACGCTCAGGCCTGCGGTGGCGGGGAAGACGGCGGCCGTGGTGAGGGAGGCGGGGTCGAGCTTGGCGGTGGCGCTGTTATTGACCTGCGAGGCGACGTTGCCGTGGTCGGAGCCCTTGAATTTCTGGAGCAGATCGACGCCGAACTCGCTGTCGTCATTGAGGGTGAGTTCGCCGATGACCGTGGCGAGGTAGACCTGGCGCGGGGCCGAGTCGAGTTTGGTGAGGAGTTCTGCCGCGCGGGCGATGCTTTCGGGCGGGCCGATGACGAGGATGGAGTTGGCGCGGTTGTCGGCGATGATCTTGGTTTTGCCCACGATGACGGACTCGGGCGTGGTGTCGGCCGTGGGGCTTTGGATATCATCCACCACGCTGCTGGTGCTGCTATTACTGCTGCGGTTGTTGGTTTGCCGGTTCTGGTTATTTTGTCCGGCTTGTCCGGTGGTGCCTTGCGCATCTTCCTTCGTTTCAGCGAGCGCTTTTTGCAGGACGGGCAGCACATCGGCGGCGGCGACGTAGCGTAGCGGGCGTTCGAACGGCACGGCGATGGTGGCGGCTTCGTCGAACTGCTGGATGAGGCCCTTGATATAGCTGAAATTGATCGGGCGGGTGACGACGAGGATGCGATTCGTGCGGGCATCGGGGATCAACTGCACGGTCCCGGCGACGATGTTGCGTTCGTTCGGGCCGCTGTCGTCGGCGAATTCAGGCGAAGGAGCGGGCGGTTGACCGAGGGCGGTCTGATTATTTTTGCGCGCTTCGAGCATCTTGGTGAGGACGTCGGCGACTTTCTCCGCGTCGGCACGCAGGAGCGTGACGAACTCGCTGACCACCTTGGCGGGCGGGACGTCGATGAGCTTCTGAATCTTCACGAGTTGCCGGATCGCGCTGGTGCTTTCGGTGATGATGAGCGCCTGCGCATTGGGCACTGGGACGACCACGCCGTAGGGCGGGTGGAGAGCGACCTGTTGCTGGAAAACCGTGGCGGCCTCGGCGGCACTGATGTAGCGCAGCGACATGAAGTAGCTGACGATTTGATCTCCGGGCGGCAGGGAGCTGACGCTGGCGTAGACGGGGACGCCTTCGCTGCGGGGATTTTTGCCGCCGCCGATGACGTTGAGCGCCTTGATGGTGTTGTCCGGGCCGGGGGTGAAGGCGATGCCATTGAGCAGGAGCGTGGCTTCGATCAGACGGATGGCCTCGCTCTTTTTGATCGGGGTCATGACCTGAATCTTGATGTTCACCCCTTGCGCGAGCGTGGCATCGCGGATGACACGTTTGCCGGTGAGGAATTCGTATTTGCTGATGACTTCCTCCACGGGGTTGCCGGGGAGCAGAAGATTTGGGACCGATTCATCATCGCCGCCTGGGGCGACAGTCGCTGTCGCGGGCGGCGTGGCCGTGCGGGGAGGGGCGGTTGGTTCCGGCGGTCGGTTATTGGACGGGGTGGGGAGCGGAACCGGATTCGGCGGTTGCTGGCCCGAGAGGGACAAGGGCAGGAGTGTGGCGAGGCTGACGCCGGTCAAAATGAGAAGGATCGTGCGGACGTTGTTCATGGTCGGGTAGGAGTCGAGGTGGTCCCCGGCGGCGGGGCAATGATGCGCGGACGGACAATGCGGCGCGTGGGAGCGCCGGGAGGGCCCGGAGTGTAAGTGGGTGGCCGGGGCACTTGGGGCGGGGGCATCGCAACGGCGGCATTGGCTGCGGCGGTCGCGGTGGACTTGATGAGCGCCTCATCGAAAGCAATGGGGCCGGTTTCCTCGCCTTGCTTGATGACTGCGGTGGTCTTCATGGGGGCGTCGTTGTCGTAGCTGACGGAGAGGAGGGTGAGTCCCTGTTCGTTGGGTTCGGCGCTGACGGTGAGCCGTTCCTGCGGATTGGTGCGGTTGACGACGATGACGTAGTCCTTCTTGCCGACGGTGTAAGCGCCGCCGAGGCTGTAGCGTTCGCTGAAAGCGCTGGTGGGGCCTTGTTCCTCGGTGATGGAGGAGAGGGTGAAGGGGGAGCGTTTCCAGAGGGATTCGTAGCGTGTGGCGGGATAGCCTTCGGGGACGTTGCTAGCGGCGGGGGAGGGGAGGATGGATGCGATTAGTATGAGGACAACGGCGGCACACACCCCGGCGCTGCGCGCCACCCCTCTTGATAGAGGGGATTTCGGCTGCTGGGACTGTCGTTGCCGAGAGTCCCTGTCGTGGAGCTTGCGCCCGCCGAAGCCAGCGGCTTCGGCTACACCGGAGATCCAGTTTGAAATCAGAGCGAGTGGGTGCGGCGTCACGCTGCCGCAGACGGCGCGATACAATCGCGCCCTACAAGCGTTGAGACGTCCAGGGAGAGAACGGGACGGTGATTCCAAGCTGGAACTCGGACTGTAGGGCGGCTCGGTGAGCCGCCATGGCGCTTCACCGAAGCGCCCTACAGAAGATCGCGATCCCTTATCCATCGGAAGGATGTTGCGCTGTTGCGCCGAAGATCGTGAGATCACGGAGAAAGGGGCGGTGCCGGTGCGGTTCATGACGGGGGGGCGTACCAGCGGGCGAGGTCGAGGTCGCAACGCATGTTGTCGCCTTCTCCTTCGCGTTTGAGGTTGAACTTGAGCACGGCGTGAAATTTGTCCGGTTGCTGGATGGCGCTAAGCCAGCGGGCGATGGCTTCCATGTTGCCATTGACCGTCATGCGCACCGAGATGGCTTCATAACCGGGATGCTTCTCGGGTTCGAGCAATTTCTGGTCGACGATCTTGATTTTATTCTGGCGGGCGGTGTCCTGCAGGAGCTTGAGAAAATCGGAACTGGCGTCGCCGCTGGAAACGAGTTTGGGCTGGTGGGCATCGAGCCACGCCTTGCGTTCGGTCCAGAGGGCTTTTTCGCCGAGCCAGGAGGTGGCGACTTCCTGCTGGCTGCGCAGGTCGACGAGTTGGCGGCTCAGTTTTTTTTGCTGGTCGCTGAGCCAGGGCAGACCGATCAGGTTGCCCACGATGAAGACAAGGGCGAGGAAGAGGATGAGCAGGCGCTTTTCTTTAGGGGTGAGTGGGCGCACGGGTTCCTTCGATTTGGAATTTACACGCGTTGTCGCGGATGAGCGGCTGCGGCATCGTCCAGGTGAAATCCTTGAGTTCCTTGTTGGCCTTTAGCTCTTTCAGGAGCGCGTTGACGGTGCCGAGGCTGTCGGTGCCTTTGGATTCGCCGGAGAGAATGAGGCGGGGACCGCGCTGTTCAAAGAGGGTGAGCTGGATGCCTTCCTTGGGGAGGACGTTGGCGCAGCGGTACAGGATTTCCACGGGATAATGGGTCGGATTGATGGCGGGCTGGAGGAGATTCCAGCGCAGGGCGGTGGAGCGCAGTTGCTCCACCTGCGGCGCGGTGGCGGCGACCTGCGTCGAGAGCCTCCGGGTTTGTATGGTCAGCCAGCCGATGTAACCGCTCCAGACCACGACGGCGAGGAGGTAAATGCCAGCCACAATCGCGATGCGTTTTTGCAGCGTGGCCGATTTGCGGCGGAGGAGAAGCGATTGTCGGACGGAGTCGGGGATGAGCGCGGTGGGCTTGGTGGTGGGCCACGGCGCGGGACGGGCTTCGCGGCGCACGGGGAGATTGAGTCCGGTGCGGACGGCGGCTTCCTCGGCAGAACTAAAGGTGCCGCGCAGGACGATCTCGGTGGTGCCGGTGACCCAGCGTTCGCTTTGCGCGATGGAAAGCAGGCGGAAGAGCTGGGAGATGACACCTTCCTGAACCAGTTCCTCGCCGAGGCAGGCGGCGTAGACGAGGGTGTGGTGGCGGGTGATGGCGGCGCAGAGCATGCCGAGTTCGCGCCAGAGCAGGAGCGCTTGATTGGGGAGCGGTGCGAAGCGGCAGGCGAGGTCGAAGTGTTCGACTTCCTCGGCGCAGACGTCGGGGGAAAGGGTGAGGGGCAGAATCTGGGCGCGGAGCAGGGATTCGTTGTTTTCCTGCGCGACGACTTCGAAATCGAACGGGCTGTCGTGCCGGGCACGGTTCAGGACGCCGCGTTTCTCGCACTGCAGGGCGACCATTTCCGGCAGGAGGGCGCGGTCGATGGTGGCGAGCCAGATCGGCAGGGTGACAACTTCGCGGGCGGGGAGGCCGAGCGCGGTGACGGCATCGGCCTGCTTCGGACTGGGGACGGTGGCGACGAAGTGACTGGAGGTGGCGTCGGAGCCAGCCCAGATTTCCCACTCGGCTTCACCGGGCACGATGAAGCGGCGCTCGGCGGCTTTGCGGCCACGACGCGGCGCGGCATCCGGTTGCGGAGCGCGCAACGGTGTCGACGGCGTGGGAGCGGTGGTTATTGTTCCAGCCATTCGTAATATTGGATCGTTTGGTTGCTGACGCGGACAAGAACGGAAATGGTTTTCTGGTACGGCCCTACCTTTCCCGTGCTCGTGATGCGACGGAGCGACGATTCGAGCGTAACATGCTCCGCGACAGACTGGAAGTTTTGTTGTGCCATGCCGAGCGCAATGCGGATTTGGTTCAAATCGGTGTAGCGGACGTCGTCGGGGGTGTTCGGCTGGGCATCGGCGCCGTTGCGCTTGCTGACGAGCGATTGGGCTTGGCCGAGGGAGATGTTGCAGGCGGCGGAGATGACTTCGGCGGAGGCTTCGTTGAGGTCGATCTTGCCGTCGCTCCAGACGGTGAAGTAGTCGCGCCAGTCGGGTTTGACTTTCTCGAGGAGATTCATGTTTTTGACGAGAGCCATTTCTTCGACCGATTCAAAGGGGCGGTTGGGCGGGTAGTTCGTCTTGCCGTCGGTGGCGTACTCGGCGCTTTCCGCGCCATTGATCCGCTTGATGTCGTTGGTGTCAACCCAGTCGGCGAGGCTGTCGATAACGATGTCGATCTCCGCATTGCGCAGTCCCCAGAGGTAGAAGAGGCGTTCGAGGATGGGGCGCTTTTTCGAGTCGGCCAGGCAGGCGTTGATCTGCACCCGGGCGGCTTCGCTACCAAGATTGGCGTTGAAGCTTTCGTAGGGAGAGAATTCTTTCTGCAGGATTGATTCGCCCCGGCGGACATTCGGATGCGAGGCGATGGCGAGGCCGGACTCGGCGAGTTCCAACGCGCGGGCTTCGCGCTGGCGGGCGAGGTCTTCGTCGAGGCGGACGCTGGAGATTTGGACCGCGCCGAAAACGGCGAAGGAAAGAATTGCCAGTGCCCAGAGGGAAATGAGCAGGGCGGACCCACGGCGGTGATGAGGAGAGAGGCGGGCGGTTCTCATCGGGTCGGGGTCGGGTTGGGAGGAGTTTGCGGCTGGCCTCCGGTGGGTTGGCTGGTGGTGCCGGTACGATTGGCAGCTTGGGTGAACTTGGGCCGGGCGTTGGGCGTGAGGGGCGGGAGCCAGAAGACGTAGCGTTGGATCGCGGGCTCGTCGAGGAATTGCCATTGGAGTTCGATGAGGGCGGGACGGGTGTTGGGATCGGTCCAGTCGTCGAGCCAGTTGACGGTGCGGGGATCGAAGAAACGCCATTGGACGCTCTTCATATTTTCGAGAAGGGTCAGCCAGAGGGCGGTGTCCTGCGCGGAACCTTCGGCGGGGAGAAGTCCGATGTAATTCGGCGTGGCGTCGGGCGCGATGTCGATGTCGGGCGGGGGGACTCGCTTGATGGAGACGTTGAGGCCGCCACCGGTTTGCGCGGGAGTGCCGAGGATGACGGAGCTGTGGATCATTTCGTCGGGGTTGCCCCAGGCGAGGACGGTGGGAGCGTTGGCGAAGACGATTTGCTGCTGGGTGCCGTTGGCGGAGTCGTTGACGCGGCGGCTGATCATCTGGACGTCGTTGGGCAGGGTGCGAAACGTGGTGCGGAGGAGGTCGAGGGTGCCTTGGCGTTGTTGGAGCCGTTGTTGTTCCTGTTCGAGGGTGACGGTGGCTTCGAGGGTTTTTTCGACAAGGGCGAGCATGACGCCCATGAGGAGGGCGAGGATGCCGATGGCGAGCATGACTTCGAGCAGGGTAAAGCCATCAGCGCCAGCGTCACGCTGGCTAGGGCTGGTAGACATAGACCTCCGTGGAGCGTTCCTGCTCTTCGTTGCCTTCTTTCCAGCGGGCGGTGACTTTGACGTCGTAGAGATTGTTGAGGAGCGTTTTGCGGTCGGATTCGATTTGCAGGAGTGTGATCTCGTGTGTGTACTGCACGCCGAACGCGTCGGGTGGCTCGTTCTTGGTTTCGACGGCGAAACGTCCCTGTCGCAAATCCTGCAGCCGGGTCTGGAGTTCCTGCCGGATGCGGATCTCGTTGCGGCTGTAGTTGACCGTCTCCATGGTCTTGTGCAGGCAGAGGGCGAATCCGACGATGCCCATGGAGAAAATCCCCATGGCGAGCATCACTTCGAGCAGAAGGGATCCACGGCGGGAGGCATGGGGATGGACGCGGTTCATGGGAGATAGAACCGTTCGCTTTTGATCGAGCCGGTGAGGGGATCGTAGGTGTTCTCGATGTAGGCTTCGCCTTTTTGTACGCGAATTTCCAGCGGTTCGCAGAGTCCGGTGGGCGGGAAGATCCAGGTGCGATCCTCGGGTGGATACCAGTCCTTTTCCTGCCAGCCGCGCACGGTGAAGGAGACTTTCTCGGGAATCTCGTACTCCTGGGTGACCGGATCGAGCAGCGTGTAGACGGGGGCGTCGTCGAAGGAGGAGACGGCGTTATTGGTGGAGCTTAGGTTGGCAGTGGAAAATGTGGTGGTGATGGTCGCTTTGTTGGTGCTGACGAGAGGGGAGTTGGAGGCATTGGCCGTTGCGGCGGTGCTAGCGATCTGAAACGGGGCGAGAGGATCGGCTTCGCTGTAGGGCTGGAGAATGATGTGGTCCGCGTTGAGGATGAGGACGTAGGGGCGCTGTTGCAGGGTGGCGAGATGTCGCGCGGTGCGGGCGAGGAGTTCAATCTGCCGCGCGGGTTCGCGCAATTGTTGCTCGGCGATGAGACCGCCGGTGAAGGGGATGGAGGCGCCGACAATCAGCGCGATGATGAAAAGCACCAGGCAGATTTCGAGGATGGTATACGCCGCGCGGCCCGGAGTCCGGGCGCGGGCGAACCGCCTAATTCCCGCTGGTGTTGGCGTCAGCATTCCAGTTGCCGAAATCGTCGGCGGTGCCTTCGGTGCGGTCGGCACCGATGGAATAGAGGTCGAAGCTGCTGGGATTGTGCTTGCCGGGATTGGCGTATTTGTAGGGGCTGCCCCACGGATCGATGAGGGCGTCCTTTTCGAGGAGTTGACGCCAGCGGGTGGGCTTGGGTTCGCTGGTGGGCATGGTGACGAGCGCTTGCAAACCTTGCTCGGTGGAGGGCATGAACAAATTCTGCATCTCGTAGGTGCGGAGCTGGACGGTGATGGTCTGCAGATCGCCCTTCACGCGGGTTTCCTTGGCGATGTCGAGATTGCCCGCCATGTAGTGAATACCCGCGGCGAGCAGGACCGCGATGATGGAGAGAACAAGCATGATTTCCACCAGCGTGTAACCGCGGCGGGAACGGGCGGAGCGGGCATGATGATAGAGAGAGAAACGATGAGCAGCAGGCATAGTCATAGGAACATCCTTACGGCAGATTAGTTGCGGTCGGCACGGTGGGCGCCGCATCAAAGTTCAGCTGAAGAAAGAAATTTTTCAAGGCCAATGGCGTCGTCACGCTCGCGGTGGGGTCATTCTCGATCCACGCAAAGCGGAAGAGATTCTCTCCTTCGCGCAAGGCAGAGGCGGGGACGAAGACTGTGCCTTTGCGCCAGCCAATGTAAACGGGGGCAGAGGTTTCGGTGGGGGGCAGATAGCCGGGATCGGAGAGATCGGGCACGTCGAGGGACAGTTGATTGACCGGTACGCCATTGATCCAGACGGCGATGTTACGATTCAGTGGCACACCGAGGAGTTGCACTTCGATGCGCGCGAGCGGCGGAACGGCTTCCAACGAGGCGAGGAATTCCACGCCCTGCTCGATGCGGACGGGTTCTTCCTGAATCACGGCGGAGACGGCGTTGCCATGGATGCGGTCGCTGGTGGGGACAGGTTCGTTGCCGCTGATCTCCTCGGCGCGGAGCGGTTGATTGCCCGCGCGCAGCAAGGCCGGAGTGGTGGCGGTGTCGACCACGGCGATGGTGGTGGGGGTGACCCAGTTCCATTCCACGCGCTGAATGCCGGTGTCGCTGGTTCCGGAGAGGACCGTGAGCGTGCCGCCGGAGTGAATCACCGACTTGGGGATGAGGATGGTCTTCTGGTTCGGCATGACGACGCCGTCGTACAAATTATCGCAGAGGGTTTCCGCTTCGGTCGCGCCCTGCCAGTAGAGCTTGAGGAAACCGCCTTCTTTTTCCGTGAAATAAAACGTGACGGCGAGATCGCCCGTGTTTTCAGGGGCCTTGATGCCGAATTCCCACGAGGCAAAGGTGGAGGCGACAGCGGGATCGGGTTCGCGGATTTGCAGCCATTCCGGCGCGGTCACATGGGCGGGCAGGGGGAGATTATGGACATACGATTCCCCGGCGTTGGCCACCATGGCAACACTCCCTAACAGCAAGGCCAATAATAACGCAAATCGGCTCATGAAAGTACGATTAAAACTGTATATAGGAAAATGGCAGCGAGTAAAGCGCAGCTTATAAAAGTCAAAGCTACAGAGCCAAAGTTAAAAAGTTTTTGTCATCAAATCGTCATGTAGCGAGAAAGACCAGGTGTTCGCTTGTCTCCATTACATCTTGCCGCGCAGGCCGGAGACGGATTGGAAAATACCGGTCATCATGGAGAACGCGACGAGACCGACCACGACGGCCACCATGATGATGACGAGTGGTTGGACGAGTGAGGTCATGAATTCGATGCGTTTGTTGAGCACCTTGTCGTAGCGGGTGCCGACCCGTTCGAGGGCGACGGGCAGATCGCCGGTTTGTTCGCCGACGCCGACCATGTCAATCAACACCGGAGGAAACACCCCGGTGCGGGTGAGGGACCGGGAGAGCGGCGCGCCTTCACCGACGGCATTGGCGACGCCTTCCAGCAGGCCGCGCAGGTAGACGTTTGGCGTGGCGGCATTGACGAGGCGCAGGGCGTTGAGCAGCGGGATGCCGTTGGTGGTGAGGGTGGCCAGCGTTTGAGAAAACTGCGCGTAGAAGCGGGCGCTGAGCACGGAGCCGATCACGGGCAGCTTCAGCTTGGTGCGGTCCCACCAGAGCCGACCCTCGGGCTTGGCGATGATGGCGCGGAAGATGACGATCGCGCCGACCAGTCCGAGCGCGACCAACCAGCCGTAGTGGGTGAGGAAATTGCTGGTGCCGATGAGGGCGCGCGTGGCGAAGGGGAGGCTCTTGCCGGTCTTGCTGAACAGGACGGTCAATTGCGGCACCAGATAGGTCATGAAAATAATGACCAGCGCGAGACCTGCGCCGAAGATGACGGAGGGATAAATCAGGGCGGAGGTGACGCGTTCCTGCAGTTCCTTGATGAGCTGCAGATAGCTCAACTGACGTTTCAAAATCTGCGGCAGCGCGCCGCTGAGTTCACCTGCCGAGACGAGATTGCAGTAGAGTTCGCCAAAGCTCGGGCTCACGCGTCGCAAGGCGGTGGAGAAATTCGCGCCCTCGCGCACCTGCTGGCGCAGGGCGGTGGAGGCGGTCTTGATGGCGGAAGCTTCGGAGCGTTGCTCCATCACCTTGAGTGCCTGTTCGAGTTGCAACCCGGCTTCGAGCAGGTCAGTGATTTCTTCCGTGAAAGCGATCACCTGGACGTGGCTCAGTTTGACCGAGACCCCGTTCCATTTCTCGGCCGTAACGGTTTTGCCGTTGCCGGGCTTGCCATTCGCACCGGGGAGGAGGATGTCGGCTTTCAGCGTGAGCGAGATCGGCTGCAGGTTTTCCTGATCGAGCTTGCGGTACGCCTCGGTGCGATTGGCCGCTTCGATTTCGCTGGTGACCTTCTCGCCGTTGCGGCGCAGAGCGATGTAGGAAAAGGTACTCATGGCAGGCTGAGCCTGCACCCAGTGATGCGGCTCGCGATACTCGCCGTCACCGGTATGCGCAGTTCCAGGGTTTTGCAGGCAGGAGTCCCCTCTATCATGAGGTGTGTGTGTGGCTTATTCATCAAGCGCATCCAAGTCAGCGGCGGTGACGCGCATGACTTCCTCGATGGTGGTGATGCCGCGCAGCACCTTGGAGAAGCCGCTCATGCGCAGGGTGCGCATGCCTTCCTGCAGGGCGACGTGGCGGAGGAGATTGGGCGATTTGCGGGAGGTGATCATTTCCTGAATTTGCGGCGTGACCATGCAGACTTCGAAGATGGCCATGCGGCCCTGATAGCCGGTGTGGCGGCACTGCTCGCAACCGGCGGCCTTGTAAATCGTCGCCCCCTCGGGGAGGTCGAAGATGATCTCGCGGAGATATTGCTCCGGGTAATTGGCGGGGGTGCGGCAATGCGGACAGAGCGTGCGGACGAGGCGTTGCGCGATGAAGGAGCGGACCGAATTCGAGACGAGGAACGGCTCGATGCCCATGTCGATCAAGCGGGTGATACCGCCAATGGCGTCGTTGGTGTGGAGCGTGCTGAACACCAAGTGACCGGTCAGCGCGGAGCGAATGGCGATCTCGGCGGTTTCCAAATCGCGCATTTCCCCGATCATCACCACGTTCGGATCGCCGCGCAAAATGCTGCGCAAACCGCGCGCGAAGGAGAGATCGATCTCGGGCTTCACGGCGATCTGAATGACGCCGGGAATCTTGTGTTCGACCGGGTCCTCGATCGTGACGATGCGGCGCTCCTTGACGTTCAGGCTGGAGAGTAGAGTGTAGAGCGTGGTCGATTTACCGGAACCGGTCGGGCCGGTGATGAGGACAATGCCGTTGGGCATCGCGAGCAGGCTGCGGATGCGGGTCTCGTCCTCGCTCTCGAGGCCGAGGAGTTCAAAGGTGAACTTCTGCTGGCCGAGCAAGCGCAGGCTGACGCTCTCGCCCGTGACTGACGGAATCGTCGCGACGCGGACGTCGATGTGTTTACCTTCGAATTCGAGATTGATGCGGCCGTCCTGCGGGAGGCGGCGTTCGGCGATGTCGAGATGCGCCATGATTTTCAAGCGCGAGATGACGGACGCTTGCAGGAGTTTGATCTGCGGCGGAACCGGCGCTTCGTGCAACACGCCGTCGGTGCGGTAGCGGATACGGAGATCGTCCTCGAGGGGCTCGACGTGAATATCCGTCGCACGCTCGGCGATGGCGGCGCGGATGATGGAGTTCACGAAATTTACGACGGAGGCTTCGCTATCCTCTTCGTCGATCTTGTTCGTCTCCTCGGCGAGCTGGTCAAAGAATTCCTCTCCGGCGCGGCCCTCCAAAATCTCTTCGAACGTTTCCGCCCCGACACCATACCCCTGCCGCAAGCCTTGCAATACCTGTTTGCGCGTGGCCATGGCCCAGTGGACGTTCGAGCCGAGGGCTTGCGCGACGAGTTGCTGGCCGAGGTAATCGAACGGGTCGTAGGTCAACAGCCAAAGGCCGGTTTCATCCTGCCGCACGGGCAACAGGTGATGGCGTAACGCGAGGCGCACGGGGAATTTCTGCCGCAATTCAGGCGGCATGGTGGCCTTGGAGTCCTCCCACCACGGCATGCCGTAATCGGAGGCGACGGCGGAGAGAAACCCGGTCTCGTCGACGTGATGCTTGTCGAGGATCGTGCCGATCAGGGAATGCTGCTGCGTGGCGGCTTGGCGTAGTTCCTGCACGGCTTCCGGCGTGAAGGCCGGGCCGAATTGTTCCGCACGCTGTTGCAAGCGTTCCAGCAAATGCACCATGTAGGGAGGATAATTGGCAATTTCCAAATGCCAATTGCCAAATGAAGGCGGGGAAGGGGATGGGGAAGGTCCGCAGATTTCGCCGATTGACACAGATTAAAGGCAGAAGATTTTATCGGGAACACAGAAAGAAAAGTCGGAAGCGGTGGAATCGCTCCCAAGGTATTCTTGCCCTCCTGAGTCCCTAATCAGCCTTTGTTTTAATCTGTGTAAATCGGCGAAATCTGCGGACCTTCCCGTTTTATCAGACGTTGAAGCGGAATTCGAGGACGTCGCCGTCCTTGACGACGTATTCCTTGCCTTCGATGCGGAGCTTGCCGGCTTCGCGGGCCTTGGCAAAGGAGCCGAGGCGGACGAGGTCTTCGTAAGCGGTGCATTCGGCGGCGATAAAGCCACGTTCAAAGTCGGAGTGGATGACGCCGGCCGCCTGTGGCGCGGTGTCGCCCTGATGGATCGTCCACGCGCGGGTTTCCTTCTCACCGGTGGTGAGATAGGTGCGCAGGCCGAGAAGATGATAGGCACCACGGATGAGGACGCCCACGCCCGATTCCTTCACGCCGAGACCATCGAGGTATTCCTTGGCGTCGGCTTCGGAGAGGTCGACGAGATCGGATTCAATCTGCGCCGAAATGACCACGGCTTCCGTGTCGTGATGTTTGCCGACGTACTCGCGCACGGTCTTGACGAAGGGATTGTCATCGGCGGTGGCGAGATCGCCCTCGGCGACGTTGCAGGCGAAGAGGGTCGGCTTCGAGGTCAGCAGGAAGAACGTCTTCATGACGGCTTTCTCGTCGTCGGAAAGCTCGAGGGTGAGGGCGGGCTTGCCCGAGTCGAGATGCGGTTCGAGCTTGGTGCAGAGTTCCACTTCGGCCTTGGCGACCTTGTCGCCGCCGCGGGCACCCTTGGTCGAGCGGTCTTTGCGCTTCTGGACGGTGGCGAGATCGCATAGCACGAGCTCGGTGTTGATCACTTCAATGTCGCGGATCGGATCGATGTTGCCGCTGACGTGGTGAATATTGGTGTCCTCGAAACAGCGGACGACCTGGACAATCGCGTCGACTTCGCGGATGTGCTGGAGGAACTGATTGCCGAGACCTTCGCCCTGACTGGCGCCTTTGACGAGGCCGGCGATGTCGACAAATTCGATCACGGCGGGGATCAGCTTTTGCGAACCGCTGATCTTGGAGAGGACCGCGAGACGGTCATCCGGCACGGTCACGACACCGGTGTTCGGATCGATGGTGCAGAAGGGATAGTTCGCCGCCTGCGCCTTGCGGGTGCGGGTGAGGGCATTAAAAAGAGTGCTTTTGCCCACATTGGGCAGACCAACGATACCGGCTTTCAACATAGGCCATCTTGTTTAAAGAAGCAGGAGCCTCGCGGCAATCATATTCAGAGCGCGGTGAGCTTGCGGGAAAAGCGGCTCGTTGCGGGGAGCGTGGATCTGTGAGTCTTTGCTCGGGATGTATAACTATCAGGCGGGTGGGTCATTAGGGGAAGATTCTCATTCATAAATCTTATGCTGAAGCCGATAGATGGCATGCCGACTGCTGGCAAAATAAATCGCACAGGAAACTTGCCCCCTGACGTCAGGGTTGGTAGGACGTAGAATAGAAAGAAACAACGAATATGAAAAAAGTCGAAGCCATCATCAAACCATTCAAACTCGAAGAAGTCAAAACGGGTCTCAACGAACTCGGAGTCGAAGGCATGACGGTGACTGAGGTGAAGGGGTTTGGTCGTCAAAAGGGCCACACCGAAATTTACCGCGGTAGCGAATACACGGTGGATTTCCTGCCCAAGGTCAAGGTCGAGATCGTCTGTACGGACGACAAGGTCGAAGCGATCGTCGCCTCGATTCTCAAGCAAGCCAAGACCGGCAAAATCGGTGACGGCAAAGTCTTCGTCCTTCCCGTGGAAAGCGCTGTCCGTATCCGCACGGAAGAGACTGGCGAAAAGGCCGTTTAGTTTTACTTCCATCCTGTGGGCGTCCTCTCCCGCGTGTGGAGAGGCTCTCCCTCGTATTCTAAAACCAACTTTAAAACCCGCGACTGGCCCGAGTGGCTGGCGCGGGTTTTTTGGTGTTTGGATAGTTCGCTCAGCGAGCCCGGTCTCCCTGAGACCGGCGGCAATGCGCTCGCGAGATGGCCGCTCCTCCATCAAACATCGGGAATCTCGGCCACTCCCTAACGCTTCTTACCTCGGTGAAGTGTCAGGCCCGCCGCATCGGTCTTGCGCTCTCAGCGCCTCCCTGAAAAGATCGTGAACAGGCTCTTAAATCCAATTGCGGCGAGTTTTGACTGTGGGGAACGTTGTGTTTCGGGTTGAGGGTGTCGTGCCGAAAAGGGAAGAGAAACGGGACGTCTTTGAGAGGAGAAATCGACCTCTTTGATTGAGGGGCAAATATCAATTTGGAAGCGCTCGTGGAAATTTTGTATAAAAAATAGTAATAAACGCTTGGCAGCGATAGTTGCGTGCATTACTTTTGACCTTCGAGGCAACAGAGACGTGCTAGCTAACGAAGATTACATCCTCGAACTCCTAATAAACAACGGCCTGATCGAACCGACGGACGCAGAGTCCGCGCGCTCAGCCGCCAAGCTCAATGGCCATGGTCCCGTGGAAGAGCTGGTCCGTCGTGGACTCATCACGAACATGGACGTGTTGCACACGATGGCCAACGATGCGGGGTTGCCCGTTATCGAGCACATCGACAGCGTTCCCGACGATGCGGTGCAGTCCGTGCCCAAGCCGCTGGTCTATCGTTATGGCGTCATGCCGCTGGAGCGCGACGAGCGCACGCTGCGCCTCGCCATCAGCAATCCGTACGATTTCGAAACCATCGATACGCTGCAGAACGTCCTGAAGCTTGATATCGAGAGCATTGTTGTTCCCAAGGCGCAGATCGAGGACGCGATCAAACGCTACTACGGCAGTCTCGATGACGCGGTGAATTCGCTGATCAGCGGTTACCAGGGCGATGAGCTTCAGGTTCATGCCGGGAAAGCCGGTGAGGAAGGTGCGGAGCACGCGACCGAGGGCGATGCGCCCATCATCAAGATGGTGCATCTGATGATTCTCGAAGCGCACCGCATGCGCGCGAGCGATATTCATCTGGAACCGTTGGAAAAACGGCTGCGCTTGCGTTACCGCATCGACGGTGTGCTGCAGGTGATGCAGGACCCGCCCAAGAAATTGCAGGCGGCGATCATCAGCCGCGTCAAGATCATGTCGAACATGAGCATCGCGGAAAAGCGATTGCCGCAGGACGGTCGCATCCAGTTGCGCGTTGGCGAGAAGACTTCGATCGATTTGCGTGTCTCGACAGTGCCGACCAATCACGGCGAGAGTATCGTCATGCGTATTTTGGACAAGTCGAGCCTCGTGCTCGGGTTGCCGGAACTCGGCTTCCTGTCCGATGACCAGGCGGTCATGGAGCGGATTCTCAGTTTGCCGGATGGTATCTTCCTCGTCACGGGCCCCACCGGTTCGGGCAAGACGACGACGCTTTACGCCTGTCTGAATTACATCAACAAGCCCGATCGCAAGATTATCACGGTGGAAGACCCGGTGGAGTATCAGCTCTCGGGTATCAATCAGGTGCCGGTCAATGCCGACGTGGGCATGACCTTCGCCGCCGCACTGCGCGCCATGTTGCGTCAGGCGCCGAACATCATCATGATCGGTGAGATTCGTGACTTGGAAACCGCGCAGATCGCCATCAATGCGTCGCTGACGGGTCACTTGGTTTTCAGCACGCTCCACACCAACGATGCGCCCAGTGCGGTCACCCGTCTGGTCGACATGGGTGTGAAGCCCTTCCTCGTGGCGTCCTCGGTGCGCGCCATCATGGCCCAGCGCCTTGTGCGCAAGATTTGTCCCAAGTGTGCGGAACCGTATCAGCCGACCGACGCGGAAATTCGTTCGCTCAATCTCGATGCCAACCAGCTTTCGCAGGCGAATTTCATGCACGGGCGTGGCTGCGATTACTGTCGCAACACCGGTCACAAGGGCCGGATGGGTATCTTCGAAGTTTGCGTGCTCGACGATGAAATCCGCCGCATGGTCAACGAGAAGATGAGCGTCATGGCCATTCGCCAGCGCGCGCGCGACCTCGGCATGCGTACCCTGCGCGAAGACGGCTTGCGCAAGGTTCTCTCCGGCATGACCACGCCGGAAGAAGTGATCACCGCCACCATGGGCGACAAAGCCTGACGATACCGACATGAATCCGTCCCTGCTCCTTTCCTTCCTCAAAGACAACGGTTACATCACCGAGGAACAATTCACGGAACTCGGCGACGAGCAATCCCGGTCCGGCAAGCGGATTCAGGAAGTCGTCGAAGACTACGGGATCATGTCGAAGGACGAGCTCTACGGCGCGATCGCGCAGAATCTCGGCACGGAGGTGATCGATCTCTCCCGCATCGAGTTCCCGCCCGAGTTGCTCAGCATGATGCCGCCCCAGACGGCGCGCGTGCATGGGGCGTTGCCGCTGGAATTCGACGGTGCCTTGCTGAAGGTGGCACTCATTGATGCGCTCGATCCGCGCATCGCGGACGATCTTCGTTTCGCCACGGGCAAGGATATTCAAATTTACGTCGCCGCGCCGGATCAGATCCGGGCGTTGGTGGAAAAATACTACGGCTCCGAAGAGGCTGAAGTCGAAGATTTGCTGGCGCAACTGGCCGGTGAAGTCACGGTCAAGGACGACGGCAGTATCGACGTCACGGCCGATCTCGAAGGCGCGGCTCCGATCGTCAAGTACGTGAATACCGTGGTGGCCCAGGCCATTCAGGCGCGGGCGAGCGATATTCACTTTGAGCCGTTCGAGCATGATTTCAAGATTCGCTATCGCGTTGACGGTGCGCTGTACGAAATGTCACCGCCCCCGCGGCATCTTTCCGTCGCGATCACATCGCGTATCAAGGTTATGGCGGGTCTGAACATCGCCGAGCGCCGCATTCCGCAGGATGGTCGTATTCAGACCACGATGGCGGGACGTCAGGTGGATTTGCGCGTGTCGACGCTGCCGACGCAGTTTGGCGAGAGCGTGGTGCTTCGCGTGTTGGATCGTTCCGTGGTGAATCTCGATCTCGAGACGCTTGGCATGCCGAAGCGTATTTTCGATTACATCTGCGAGACGATCGAGAAGCCGAACGGTATTTTCATCGTGACGGGCCCGACTGGTTCGGGCAAGACGACGACGCTTTACTCCTGCCTGCGCCGCATCAATACGCCTGATAGCAAACTGCTCACTGCCGAGGACCCGGTGGAATACGAAATTGAGGGAATCATCCAGATTCCTATCAATGAAGGAATCGGGCTGAATTTCGCCCGCGTGTTGCGCGCCTTTTTGCGTCAGGACCCAGACCGGATCATGGTCGGTGAAACGCGCGATATCGAAACCGCCCAGATCGCCATTCAGGCGTCGCTGACCGGTCACTTGGTCTTTACCACGCTGCACACGAATGACGCTCCCGGTGCCGTGGCGCGTTTGATCGATATGGGTGTGGAGCCGTTCCTGATTTCGTCCACGCTGGAGGGAATTCTGGCCCAGCGACTGGTGCGCAAGATTTGTCCGGGCTGCAAGACGCCGTACGAGCCGACCGAGGCGATTTTGCAGCAGATCGGTCTCGCGGCGCATGAGATTGGCGACAAGACATTTTATTACGGGCGCGGTTGTGACGAGTGTAATAATACGGGTTACAAAGGCCGCAAGGGTATCTACGAATTGCTCGACATCACGGAACCAATCCGCGAGCTTATCAGCCAGCGGGCGCCTTCCATTGTCATTCGCCAAAAGGCGATTGAATTGGGAATGACGACACTGCGAGCGGATGGCCTGCGGAGCATATTTGATGGCGAGACCACCATTGAAGAAGTTTTGAAATACACGTAAAAAAACTCAAAGCGCAAAGCTCAAAACTAAAAGCTATGAAGGTTGATGGAAAAAAGCCCAGATTCGTTCGGTCGCTTTTGAGATTTAACTTTTGAGATTTGACCTTATCCCATTATGCCCACTTACGCCTACACCGCCGTTGACGCCCGCGGCCAACAAAAAAGCGGAACCATTGACGCGGCGGATACGAACGACGCGACAGCACAAATCAAGAAGATGGGCTTCTTCCCGACCCGCATTGCCGAGGCGGGTACGGAAGCCGCCGCGTCGGTCACCGGGGCGCCCGTCAAGGGCAAGAAATCGAGCGGTTCCATCAGCGGAAAAGTGCTCACCGTTTTCACCCGGCAGTTGGCCACCCTGATCGACGCCGGTCTGCCTCTCCTGCGCGCGCTCAATACGCTGATCAAGCAGGAAAAGAGCCCTGTCCTGCGCAATGCCATGACGAATATGGCCACCGCGGTGGAAAGCGGCGGTACGTTCTCCGAAGCCTTGGCGCAGCATCCCCGGATTTTCACCAAGTTGTATGTCAACATGGTGAAGGCGGGTGAATTGGGCGGTGTTCTCGAAATCGTTCTCACCCGTCTGGCCGAGTTCCAGGAAAAGTCCGAGAAGATCAAGGGCAAGGTGATCTCCGCGATGGTGTACCCGATCGTGGTACTCCTCATCGCTGTCGCGATCATGGCGTTCCTCCTGGTCTTTATCGTCCCGAAGTTCAAACAGATTTTCGCCGACATGCTCGGTGGCAAGCCGCTTCCCGGACTGACCCAATTCGTCATCGCCGTCAGCGAGGCTTTCCAGCAGAACTTCATTCTTATCGGTGTTGGCCTCGTGGTTGTGGTCATTGCCTACAAGGTTTTCGCCAAGACTCCTTTCGGCGCGCTCTTCATCGACCGTTTCAAGTTGCAAGCTCCTCTGCTCGGCGATCTCGTCCGTAAGTCGGCGATCTCCCGTTTCAGCCGTACGCTTGGCACGCTGGTCAGTTCCGGTGTGCCGATCCTGCAGGCGTTGAACATCACGAAGGAAACGGCTGGTAATATCGTGATCGCGAATTCGATCGCGAAGGTGCACGACAGCGTCAAAGAGGGCGAAACCATTGTCACTCCGCTCGAGGCTTCCGGCGTATTCCCGCCCATGGTGATTTCCATGATTCAGGTCGGCGAAGAAACCGGTCAATTGCCCGACATGTTGATCAAGATCGCGGACGTGTATGACGAAGAAGTCGACAATGCCGTGGCCGGTTTGACCAGCTTGCTGGAACCGGTGATGATCGTGTTTCTGGCCGTCATCGTTGGTACGATCGTCATTGCCCTCTTCCTCCCGCTCATCGGCATCATCAATCAGTTGGGTGCCCAATCGCAGTAAGGGGGAGAATGGACCCGGCCCCGCAGTCCGGCTCATTCTCAGGTATTGCGCTCGTCCTCGGACGGGCGCAAACCGTTTTGATCCATAGCTTCGAATGGCTTCTCTATGCCTGCGTGGCTCTGTACGGCTTCGCTCCGCAAATCACCGCGCCGGATCTGGGTTGGCATCTGGCGCAAGCGGATTGGATGATCCACCATGGAGCGTTCCTGCGGCAGGACGTATTCAACTACCCGAATCTCCATGCGCCGCTGATCAATGAGTATCCCTTTTATCAAGCGGTGATCTGGCTGGCGTGGCGCTTGGGCGAGATGGGCGCAGCGACGTTGTGCGCGGGGTTGCTTGTCTTGCTCTACGCGCTCTATTTTCGCGCCGGACGCCGGCTTCATTTTCCCACGGCCTTGCTAGGAGCCTCGCTGTTTCTGAGCGTGGTGTTGAGCCTGGGGCGGTTTACGGTGCGGCCAGAATTGGCGACGTCACTGGGGATCGTGTTCTTTTTGACCTTTCTGTTGCGCCACCGGGAGGAAGGTTGGAAAGCCTTTTGGCCGCTGGTGCTGGGACAGGTCTTGTGGGTGAATGCGCATAGCGGATTTATTCTGGGCCCGGCGTTGGTGGTGGGATTCGGTATTGAGATGACTCTACGCGCCGCATGGAGCGAAAGACGTTTTCCTCGTGGTGCGGCGCTGCATTGGGCGAAAGTCTCAGCCTTGGTGTTGGGGGCGTGCTTCTTCACGCCGTACGGTCCCGTACGGCTGTGGTTGCCGTTTTATCATCAGGGGAACGAGTTGATCCGCGCGTATGTGACGGAGATGCAGCCGCTGGTTTTTAATCCGTTTGATTTCACGGTCATCGTGATGTTGCTCCAGCTCGCGCTGATCGCGCTGGCCTGCCTGCGCTTTCGCGGCGGGCTGTCGTGGTCGTTTCTGATTCTCGCGCTGTTCTTTTTCCGCGCGACCTTCACCAGCGAACGGCATCTTGCGATTTTCGCCCTGCTCGCACCCGGAGTTGCGCTGAGCGCGATTGTTTTCGAGCCGCGCAAACGAGAGCGCGTGGCCACCGCGATTCCTGTCACGGTGACATCGTCGATACGCCCGTTTCTGGTCGCACTGGTTTTGATGCTTGGAGTTCTGCTGCTCCTGAACGAGGAGTTGCGCCCGACCTCGACTCTTTCGCCGGTGGCACGGTGGAAAGATTGGAATCAGCGCCAAACCGAATTGCCGCTCAATGCGGTGGAGTGGATGAAACAGCAGGGGTTGAATGGACGTCTCTTCCATCGCTCCGAGTTCGGCGGCTGGTTGCAATACGTGGGCTATAACCAGGGGCAGACCTATTGCGATACGGGCTTTGGCAAATATTCGGAGTCGATGATTCACGAGATCGGCCTGGCGAGCGAACAGCCGACCTCGCTGCCGGTGCTGCTGCGGCGCTATCGACCCGATATTACCATCGTGGCCAACATGGCCTATAACTGGCCGTACTACCTGCGGCAGGAGGGATGGCGTTGTGTGTTCTATGCGCCCGACGGTTCTGTCTGGCTGCCGAACGGCGCGCATCCAGAATTGTCCGAGGTGACCTGCGAATCGATTGCACAGCGTTTCGTTGCCAATCACGAGCAGAACGGATTTCCCTCCCGCGCGTTTCTTTATTACCGGCAGTTGCTCACGCTGCATTCCATGGGACGGGGCTGCAACAAGCTCGCGTTTACCCAGCTCATGCAATTGCCCACACTGTGGCAATCGAAGTTCCTGTTCTGGGAGGTGGCCCGCAAAATGGTGACTGCACCGCCGTACCTTTCTCGCGAACCCCTCGTGGCGTTGTATGCCTTGGCGGAAAAACCGGAGAACCAACCGGCCAGTCTGCTTTTTCGCGCTACCGTGCTGGCGCAGCGCGGCGAATGGAAGGCGGTCATCTCGCTATTGGGCCCGCTCCCGCGCCACACGGCGAATGATATTGGGTTTACCCTACTGTCCGAAGCGTTGATGGAAACCGGGCGCGTGAATGACGCGGCTCCGTTGTTGCGGGAGAATGACCTGTTCGCCATCGCCAACGTCCGTCGCTACGAACTGCTCGCCCGCGTGGAGGAGCAACTCGGTCATGCGGATGCGGCCGCGAAGGCCCGCGACCGCGCCAAGCTCTTCGGACCGCTGGAGCCATAGGGGAGGGAAGTCTGCAGATTAAAAGGCAGATGATTGAATTAAGAATACAGAAAGAATTCCGGCTCCTCCTCAGTAATTAAAAAGCCTTTGCCTTTTAATCTGCGTCCATCTGCGAAATCTGCGGACTTCCCCCTTCGCATCACGAATATTTTTCCCGTTGGCAAGCGGCCAAAGAGCGTTATGCTCTCGGCCATGGCGAACAAACGCCTTCCAGCCAAACCTTCCCGCAAGCGTAAACCCTCCAGTGGTGGGGGTGGCGGTTCCTCTTTTGATTTGAGTGTGGTATTGATCGGCGCATTTGTCGTGCTGCTGCTGGGGGCGATTCTTTGGTATGTCTGGCCACGACCTGGGCCATCGACCGCTGAGCGCGAAAATCAAAAGCGACTCAAGCAACTGACCACGCAGCACCCCGATGCCGAAGTATTCGATCTGGGGGGCGGCGAAAAAAAAAAGTAAAGAAGACCGTTCCGCCTAAGCCGGACACGGCGACTCTTTCGACGCCCACTCCGCCAGTCGTGGTGCCTGCACCCGCTCCCATTCCTGTTCCTGTCCCCGCACCTACGCCGGCTCCGTCGGTTGCGACCACGGAGACCACCTCTCCCGCCGTACAGGAACCGGTCAAGGAACCGACCCCGCCGCAGCCGTTGCCGACGCCGACTCCCAAGCCGATTCCCGCTCCCGCCGAACCGCCCGCCTTGCGCGCGTTACCGGAAGATCCGGAGAAGCTCACGACCGAACGGGTCGCGGCCTATCAGGTCGCTTTGGAACGGATGCATTTCTCCTGCGGCTTTGTGGATGGCGACGTGGGCATGCGCACGCAGCGGGCGTTGAAGGCGTTTCAGGAAGCGAACGGATTGCCGGTGACGAGCCAACTCGATCCCGACACGCGCGCGCGCATCGGCGAGCCGGGGGAGCCATTCACCAATTACGTCATCACCGAAGCGGACATTGCGACCATCGCGCCGCCGCCGAAATTGTGGCTGGAAAAAAGCAAGGTGCCGTTCCTCGGGTATAACGACGGCTGGGAAATGCTTGGCGAGAAATTCCACTGCACGCGCGCTTACATCAAGGCGTTGAATCCGGACATCAAGGAGATTACCGTGGGCACCGAAGTGATCGGTCCGAAGGTATTCCCCGCGGCGCCGCTGCCGAAGGCCGCTTCGATTCGTATTTTGCTCGCGGAAACAACGATTCAGGCGCTCGATGCGGACGGCCGGATTTTGGCGAGCTTCCCGTGCTCCATCGCGAAGGATAAAAACAAGCGGCCGAACGGGGTGTTGACGGTGAAAAACTACGCGCCGAATCCGAACTATACGTTCAGCCCGGATCTTTTTCCCGAGGTGGCGGCAGCGGAGGGAATCACGAAGCGAATCATCATTCCTCCCGGTCCGAATAATCCGGTCGGCACGATGTGGATCGGTCTGAGTCTGCCGGGCTATGGCATGCATGGCACGCCGGAGCCGGAGGATATTTCCCGCACGCAATCGCACGGCTGTTTCCGGCTCTGCAACTGGAACGCGGAAAAACTCTACAAGATGATCAAGATCGGCACGCCCGTCGACGTGCAACCGTGAGGGTGGGGGCGTTGCCCCCACACCCCCACCAAAGGGAATGATTCCCTTTGGAAACCCCGCATTGTGCCGGATTCGCTTTTACGCAGACGTAAAAGATCGAATCCGGCACAAGTGGATTTCAAAAAGTAATGACATTGCCTTAGGGGAACGTATCGCTTCTCAAGATCAGCATCGGGAAGGTTCCCTTTGATCAAACTCCCTGTTAGCGAAATGACGGCGAGCCTCGCGAGCCGCGCCGTTGGGTGCAGGGCTCAGCCCTGCCTATTCGAGGGTTTGGGCGATCTCCTTGGCGAAGTAGGTGAGGATGATGTCGGCTCCGGCGCGTTTGATGGCGAGGAGCGATTCGTCGCGGGTGGCGGCGAGATTGAGCCAGCCGCGGTCGGCGGCGGCATGGATCTGTGCGTATTCGCCGGAGACCTGATAGGCGGCGACGGGGAGTTCCGTGCGGTCGCGAAGTTGGCGGATGATGTCGAGGTAGAGACCGGCGGGTTTCACCATGAGCATGTCCGCGCCCTCTTCCTCGTCGAGACGAGCTTCGAGCATGGCTTCGCGCGCATTGGCGGGGTTGAGCTGGTAGTTGCGCTTGTCGAGCGGCGGGGCGTCGGGTGATTTCTTGCTGCCGACGGCGTCGCGGAAGGGACCGTAGTAGGCGGAAGCGAATTTGGCCGAGTAGGCGAGGATACCGCGATTGATGAAGCCGGTTTCGTCGAGCGCGGTGCGGATCGCGCCGATGCGGCCGTCCATCATGTCGGAGGGGGCCACGATGTCCGCGCCGGATTTGGCGAGTTCGATGGAGAGCAGGCAGAGAATCTCGACGGTTGCGTCATTCATCACAATGCCCGTCTGCGCATCGACCAAACCGTCGTGGCCGTGGTCGGTATAGGGATCGAGTGCGACGTCGGAGATGATGACGAGGTCTGGGTGGGCGTCCTTCACCGCTTTGATCGCGGCGAAGAGGACGTTCTTTTGCGCGAGGGCGTAGGAGCCGTGCGGGTCTTTGTGTTCCGAGGCGATCTGCGGGAAGAGTGCGACGGCCTGAATGCCGAGGCTATGGAGGTGGCCGCATTCCTTGACGAGGTCGGCGATGTTATAGCGAAATTGGCCCGGCATGCTGGCGATCGGTTCGGGCGCGCCCGAGTCTTCCTTGACGAAGAGCGGGGCGACGAGGTCGGTGACCAAGAGGCGTGTTTCCTGGGTGAGATCGCGGATCGCGGAAGAGAGCCGGTTGCGGCGCGGGCGGCGGATAAGATCGAGGGCCGGTCTGGTGGTGGGAGTGGTCATAAAAATCCTAGGGTGGAGTTTTTTTGTGCCTCATTCTGTAATACTCCCTTAATGCGCGTTGGCAAACGCAGATGTTGAGGGAGGGCGATTTGGAGTGCGGCGGCTTGCCGCCGCTTTGCCTTTCGGTTTTTTGATTTACGACAGAGAGGCGGCAAGCCGCCTTACGGCAAAGCGGGAGCAGGCTCCCGCACTCCAAATTATCACCATTCGGATCAGACCCCTCTGGGCTTTACTTGCTGATCGTGATCAGGCTGTGGCCGGTCATTTCTGCAGGCTTCGGCACGTCGAGCAGATAGAGCAGGGTGGGGGCGACGTCCGCGAGGATGCCGTCTTCCATCTTGGCCTTGTCCGCGTTGGCGGCGACGTAGATGAACTGCACGAGGTTCGTCGTGTGGGCGGTGTGCGGCGTACCGTCCTCGGCGATCATGCGTTCGCAGTTGCCGTGGTCGGCGGTGAGAATGGCGCAACCGCCGATGGCGAGGAGCTTTTCCACCACGCGCTTCACACAGGCGTCGATGGTTTCCACGGCCTTGATCGCGGCGGGCAGGCTGCCGGTGTGACCGACCATGTCCGGGTTCGCGAAGTTGAGGATCAAGAGATCATACTTGCCGGTGTCGAGGCGGGCGATGACCTTGTCGGTCAACTCGGGTGCGCTCATCTCGGGCTGCAAGTCATAGGTCGCGACTTTCGGGGAAGCGGCCATCTCGCGGTCTTCGCCGGGGTAGGCGATTTCCACGCCGCCGTTGAAGAAGTAGGTGACGTGCGGATACTTTTCGGTTTCCGCCATGCGCAACTGGGTTTTGCCCGCGGCGCTGACAACCTGGCCGAGGATGTTGTTCATGCTTTGCGGCGGGAACAGAATCGGCACGCCATAGGTGGCGTCGTACTGGGTCATCGTGACGAAGTGAACCTTCGGGTGCACCACGCGGTCGAAGTTGTCCCACTTGTCCGCGAGGATCGCGCGGCTGAGCTGGCGGCCACGGTCGGAGCGGAAGTTGAAGAACAGGATGCCGTCGCCGTCCTGAATGATCGGGCGCGGCTGCTCGATACAGACGGTGGCCGGGAGGAATTCATCCGTCTTGCCGTCGGCGTAGTAGCCTTCGATCGCCTTGATCGGGTCGGCGGCGTAAGCGCCCTTGCCGGAGAACAGGAGGTCCCACGCGAGCTTGTTGCGGTCCCAGCGTTGATCGCGGTCCATGGCGTAGTAGCGGCCCACCATCGTGGCGAGTTTGCCCGCGCCGATTTCTTTCATCTTGGCGAGGAGCGCGGCGACGTACTTGACGCCATTATTCGGGGAGGTGTCGCGGCCATCCATGAAGGCATGGACGTAGATGTCCTTCACGCCGGCTTTTTTCGCTTCTGCGATGAGGGCGTAGAGATGTTCTTCGCTCGAGTGCACGCCGCCGTCGGAGAGAAGACCCCAGAGGTGCAGGGCCTTGTGGGTCGAGACGAGCGTCTTAAAGAGATCCACGAGCTGCGGGATCTTGCCGAGTTCGTTATTCTTGATCGCGAGATTGATGCGAGTCAGGTCCTGATAAACGATGCGGCCCGCGCCGAGGTTCAGGTGACCGACTTCGCTATTGCCCATCTGACCTTCCGGCAGACCGACGTCGGTGCCGCAGGCGCTGAGGCGGCTCTGGGGGTATTTAGCGTAAACGGAATCGTGGAAAGGCAGCTTGGCGAGCAGGGGGGCGTTGCCTTCTTTTTGCGCGGCGGCGAGACCGTTGGGGCTGATGCCCCAGCCGTCACGGATGATCAAAGCGACAGTCTTTTTCATAAATCAAAATCCTTTGGGTAAATGGTGAAAGTACCAGACTGCTAAAGAGGCGGTGCGACGTCAAATACATTGCCAATTTCCAATTTCCAATTTCCAATTGGGGAGCAGTCCGTAGACGATGCGGATTTGATGCGTGGCTAATTCTGACATTCAAAAATCGAAGTGATCGTTGGCCCTTCTTTCTTTAATTGGCGTTTGGCAGTTGGAAATTGGCAATGTCACAGCCCGGTCGGGACATCGATGAATTGCCACGGGATCTGGAAGTGATCGGAGAGTTGGTTGGCGAGGGCTTTGACGCCGAAGGTCTCGGTGGCGTAGTGGCCGCCGTAGAAGACGTTGAGTCCGAGTTCTCGGGCTTGGCCGAAGGAATGGTTCGGGCCTTCGCCGGTGATGAAGGTGTCGATGCCTTCCGCCGCCGCCTTGGCGAGATCGCCGCCCGCGCCGCCGGTGACGATGCCGAGTTTGCGAATTTTCTCCGGGCCGTGCGGGAGGATGGTGGGGGCGTGGCCGAGGACTTGTGTGAGCTTGGTGGCGAGGGAGTCGCGGGTGAACTTGGTCTCGTACTTGAAGCCGATGAATTGCTCCTTTTCGAAGAAGAACGGTTTGCCCTTGGCGGGAGTCAGGCCGAGCGCTTTCGAGAGCAGGGCGTTGTTGCCGAGCTTCGGGTGGAGGTCGAGCGGCAGGTGCGCGCCGTAGAGGGCGAGGTTGTGATTCATCGCGAGCCGGAGCTTGCGGTAGTTCGCGCCGGTGACCGGGGTGACGTCGCTCCAGTAGAGGCCGTGGTGGACGAGGAGGAGATCGACGCCGCGATTGACGGCTTCCTCGATGACGCCGATATGGGAGTCGACCGCCGCGCCGAGGCGGGTGATCTGGCCGTCGTTTTCGAGCTGAAGACCGTTCTTCGCGCCGGACCAGTCTTTGACTTCGGCACAGCGAAGGAGTTTGTCGGTGTAGTGAACGATATCGGAGAGCTTGACGAACATGGGAATAAGATATTTAGACGAAATTAACGGAATTAACGAAATTGGGGAACGTATTTTTATGGAGAGGCGTGGGAGGGATTCTCTGACTCTGGCTGTCTCGGCATTTTAATTTCGTAAATTCCGTTAATTTCGTCTAAAATGATCCGATGCAAACGCGCACTCTGGGCTGTTCCGATCTGAAAGTCTCGGTCATTGGTCTTGGTACGATGTCGTGGAAGGATTGCCGGTATGGGGTGACGGTTCCGCCGGATGCGATGCCGGACAAGGCGGGGACGCAGGAAGTGGTTCGTGCCGCGCTGGAGAGCGGGATCAATTTGTTCGACACGGCGGAGGGGTACGGTCGCGGGATGGCGGAGGAGTTGCTCGGGTTGGCGTTGCAGGAACTCAAAGCGCGCGATCAGGCCGTGATTGTGACGAAGGTGGGACCGCTTTTCTCCGAGGAGCAGATCGATGAGCGGACGTGTAATTTGACGGCGACGCACATCCGCGTGCGGTGCGAGCAGCAGTTGCGGCGGTTGAAGACGGACTACATCGATTTGTATCTGGCTCATTGGCCGGACCCGCGGACGCCCATCGAGGAGACGGCGTCGGTGATGAACGAGTTGAAGCGGGAGGGGAAGATTCGCTGGTTCGGGGTGAGCAATTTTTCGAATGATTTGCTCGGCGCGGCGCTGAAGCATGTGCCGGTGGCGGTGAATCAGTTGCCCTACAGCATGATTGACCGTCAGATCGAGGCGGACCGGCGTCCGTTTTGCCTCGCGCACAAGGTGGGGATCATGGCTTATTCGCCGTTGGGCAAGGGAATGTTGACGGGCAAATACACGGCGGATCATTTGCCGCCGGCGGACGATTACCGGCATCAGCGGCCGCACTTCGCGAAGGAGAATCTCGCGAAGCATCTGGCGCTGGCACAGCGCATTCGCGAGACGGCGCAGGAGCTGGGCGTGACGCCGACACAGTTGGTGTTGGCGTGGACGGTGGCGCAGCCGGGGATCACGGTGACGATTCCGGGCGCGCGAACGCTGGAGCAGGTGCGGGATAATGCGGGGGGCGGAAAGCTGACGCTGACGCCGGAAATCCTCGCGCGTTTCGCCCCAGCGTGACCAGCGTGACGCTGGACCCAGTAACGCTTTGCCACGGGTGGGATTTCTGGGCGGAAAGTCACGTCGTATTGCCCAGCGTGACGCTGGACCCAATAACGCTTTGCCACGGGTGGAATTCATAGACCCGGATGGCATGTTATTTTTGCCAGCGTGACGTTGGACCCGGTAACACCACTGCTCGAAAAAAAAGAGCGTCGACAATCCGCGACAAGAATCGACCACTTCTGTTGGGTGTCGCGGTCGTTGTAGACCAAACTGCATTTGAAATCGGAGATTTGAGATTTCAAAGGGAAAGCGTTCACGCATCCCTCTGTTCTAGCAGGAAATGAGGGAGAACGTTTGTCTTAGGTGAGCTACGTTTGTTAGGTGTGCGATATTTTTGACCGCGCCTCCCTGGGTCGCGCGTAGATGGGGTATCGGAAGGTGAGCGCCGCGGCGCTTCACCGAAGGGCCCTACGGGAAGACGCTCACAACACGGCCATTCCCTATTGAGGGATAAGCTCTTACTCACACGGTCTTGTCGAAAGATCGGTTCGCGGGTACTGTGCTCGGTCAACACGCTGTGACCTGAAACCGATAACCGAAAAACTTTCCCTCACCCATGATGTTTCCCTCTGGATGGATTTACGACGCGCTCGCTATTGGCGGCTATTTCGCGGTGATTCTCACCATCGGTCTGTGGCCGCGCAAGCAGGGGACGCTGGCGGATTTTTCGCTCGGTGGTCGTGAGATGCCGTGGTGGGCGGTGACCGCTTCCATCCTCGCGGCGGAGATCAGCGCGGCGACCTTTCTCGGTGGACCGGAAGAGGGCTTCAGCAAACGCAATTTCACCTACGCGCAACTCGCCATCGGCACCGTGCTGGCCCGCGCCATCGTGGCCTATATTTTCATCAAGCCGTACTACGAGTACGGCGTGGTCTCGATCTACGATTTCCTGCGCATCCGCTTCGGCAACACGACAAAGAATGCGGCATCGGTGATCTTTCTGCTGACGCGCGTGCTGGCGAGCGGAACGCGGCTCTATGTCGCGGGGGTGATTGTGGTCATTGGCATTGAGTACGTCACCGGCATCAAACCGGACGCCGCGACGGAGGTGGCGATTTATATTGGCGTGTTGTCGGCACTGGCATTTCTGACGACGATTTACACGGCGATTGGCGGCATCAAGGCGGTGGTCTGGACCGACTTCATTCAAGCGACGTTGATGTTCAGCGCGCTCGGATACGCCGCGTGGTCGCTGCTGGGGAGCATTCCCGGTGGCTGGTCGGGCGCGCAGTCTTATTTGCAAGCACCGGGCGATCTCGCGTTTTGGAATTTCGGCGTGTCGGAGGGTTCGATCTGGAAACAGATCCGCTATGTGCTGGAGGAGCCGTACACGATCTGGAGCGCGCTGATCGGCTCGACGTTTATCACCATGGCCACGCACGGCACCGATCAGGACATGGTGCAGCGGATGTTGACCGCGAAGGATTATCACCGCAGCCGGTTGGCCGTGATTTGCTCGGGGTTGATCGATATCCCGGTGGTGCTGGTGGTGTTGACCGTGGGCATTTTGCTCTACGTGTTTTATCAGACGCACACCGATCCGAATTTGCCGGGGAAGAATATTTTTGCGTACTGGATCGTGCATCAGGTGCCGCCCGGTTTTCGCGGGCTGATGGTCGCAGGCGTCCTCTCGACCGCGATGGGTTCGCTGAGTACCGCGCTCAATGCGCTGGCCACGTCGTTTGTGAAGGACTGGTGGATGCCCTACTTTGGAAAATCGAGTGCCGATGAGCGCGCGCATGTCCGCGCGGTGCGGTGGAGCACGGTGGGCTTTAGTGCGTTGCTGGTGCTGGTCGGGGCGATGACAGCCCGCGCGGTGGTGATTTACCCGGATGCGCGCATCATCCCGATTGTGCTCGGTATTTTCGGTTACACGTACGGTTCGTTGCTCGGAATTTTCCTGGTGGGTCTGATCACGAAAACGCGCGGCAACGATACGGGAAATCTCTTCGCGATGGCGGGCGGATTTATCGTCGTGGCGATTCTGAGCGGTCTGCCGAACGATCTCTGGTTCGCGGCGACGCATCAGACGCTGGCGAAACCGGACTGGATGCCGACCATTGCATTCCCGTGGCGCGTGTTCTTTGGAGCTGTCACGACGATGGCGATCGCGTTGTGTTTTGCCTCGAAGACGGAGAAGGCGCGGGTTTAAAGAATCTTAAAGAGTCAGGCGTAGATATTTCTGCGTTGTAGGGCGCTTCGGTGAAGCGCCAACTGGCAGCGAAGCTGCCACGGGCCACCCCCAGGCAAACTCCCTACTCTTTGGCACCTGCAGTGCCAGCGGCGGTTCACCGAACCGCCCTACAGTTCGGGGTCATGACCACACGCGCTGGGCGGAAGCGGTTTCACCAAAGAGCGGCGTAGCGGTTGTTATTGAGCTTCCAGAATTGCAACTCGCCGTGACTGTCGGCGCAGAGTTTCGCGAGCACTTTGCCGGCATTCGTATCGGGCCGGACGAAAAATCCGAGCGCATTGAGCTGGGACTGGGAGTTGTACTTCTGCCGCAGATTGCGCGCGAGCGAGAGCAGCATTTGGTCCTGCGCGTTGAATTCTCCATCGGTCAGCAGGAGGACCGTGTCGGCTTTTTGCGCGAGGGCGAGTTGATACCCGGCGGGAAAGTCGGTGCTGCCGCCGCAGGCGGTATCGGATTGCAGGAAGCGGATCGCCATCATTTTGGATTCCGGCGTGGCGGGGATGGCTTCGCTGCGGAAGGAGATCACTTTTTCGGCGTAGAGCACGATGTTGAACTTGGTGCGGCTGTCGAGTTGCGCGATCAGCCTGCGCAGTTCCTGTGTGGCGAGATCGACCCGGCGCACCCCGCCGACGGCTTCATACATGCTGCCCGATTTATCGAGGAGAAAGACCACCGTGCGGCGGGCGGCAATCATGTCGACGGGCTGGGTGGCGTTGGCCGTGGCCGTGTGCAGGGAAGTCAGGCGGTCTTTCAGGGAGGACTCGTTATTGTTCACGGTGGCAATCGCCGGGACGGACGACGGCGCATTATCGCGAGTCGAAAGCGTGGGGGAGGGTTCGGGAGCGGACGGCGCGGTGGCGGTGGCGGTGGTCACTTGGAATCCGTCCGCATTCAAAATAAAGGGGGCGGGCGCGGTGTGGGCGGAATCGGTACGCGAGGGGGTGGCCGCAGTCGTGCCCATCGGGACCGAACGGAGAAGCAGGAAGCCGCCCGCATGAACGGTGGCAGACACGGCGAGAATGAGCCAAAGGAGACGTCGATTCACCTGCGGGGGAGTGTCGCAGATTTTAACCTAAAGTCACGGTAAAACTGACGTTAGCAATTGTTGTAATAAGTACTTAGAAGTATTAGATCGGCAGAAAATGCCGGGTGCAGTACGCGGTCATGTCACTATGAGAAACGAAGCGTTTGCAGGGCAAACTAATAACAGCCCCCCTTCCACCCGATCCTTCGCTCTGCTCAGGATGACAGAGTGTGAAAGCGAATGTCTTTCGCAATTGGCGCAGCCAATCAGCAAGCGGGTCCAGCGTCACGCTGGGCAACGTGACGTTGCATCTACTACGCTATCGCGGTCTCTGGACGTTCTCTCGGCAACAATATTGGGTCCAGCGTCACGCTGGTCATCCTGAGCAGAGCGAAGGATCGGGTGGAAGGGACGGTTTTAAAGGCAATTGGCTCGATAGCGCCTCGATCACATCCTTTTTCCGACGAGCATCTCATGACGTCACGACCTAGCGGCGACCCATCATCATCGGGGAACGGACGATGCCGCTTTCGGCTTTGCAATACTTCCAGGGCGCATTGTTCGGTAGCATACGGCAGGCGGTCTGGCCCTGACGGCGTTCGTTCTCCGAGGGAAACGAAATGACGAGGTGCGAGCGGGCGCGCGTGACGGCGACGTAGAGCAGGCGGCGCTCTTCGGAGAGATCCTTCTCGAACTGTGCGCGCGGATGCGGCATTTGTGTGGAGCCTGCGCCGATGAGCCAGACGTTGTCCCATTCGAGGCCTTTGGCGGAATGAATGGTCGAAACGGTGATGGCGTTGTCGGGGTGGAACTCGTCGGTCTTGCGGTCGATGGCGAAACCGTCGAGGAAGGTGACGAGGTCGCCATCCATTTTTTCCATCGAGTTCACGAGCGCGTTGATCGTGCCAAGCCGTTCCTCGGCTTCCTTCGCGTAATTGGCGAGGATGAGGGGGCGAATGCGTTCCTGCAGCATGAGTCCCATTTGACCGAGGTTCGGAGCTTTGCGGATTTCCTGCAACCAGACGGGCAGATCGGCGGCGGCACCGGGCCAGACACCTTCATCGAAGAGGCCATCCTGATGCGCCATGATCGCCTTGGCGGCGGTGCCTTCGCCGATGCCGGGGAATTGCGTGAGCGCGCGCAGCATGGCGATGCGGTCGTGCGGATTGTGGACGACGCGCAGGAAGCTGATGAAATCTTTCACCTCGGCGGAATCGGCGAGTGTCTGCCCACCGTACTTTTTGTACGGCACCTGATGGTAATTCAGCGCGATTTCGAGAATGGTGAGGAAACGCGAGGAGCGGGCCAGCACGGCGTATTCTTTCGGTTTTTTTCCGCCGAGAACGCCTTCCTTGACCCACGCAACGAGGCCGTTGGCTTCGTCCTGCGGGGTGAGGTACATGCGGTAATCGAGGACGGCCTCGGACCCTTTGGCGCTGCGGAGCGTGAGGGCCGCTTCTTCCTTCGAGACGATATCGTTGGCGAGGTCGAGGATGGCCTGACCGCTGCGGTAGTTGTCCTCGAGGCGGAGGATTTGCGCGCCCTGATGCTTGCGCGGGAAGTCGACGATGAGGCTCACATCGGAGCCGCGGAAACCGTAGATCGATTGATTCGCGTCGCCGACGACGAGGAGATGCTCGGGGTTGAGTCCGTCGAGAATGAGCTGGTTGAGCTGGTTGTTGTCCTGCATCTCGTCGACGAGGACGTAGGGCCAGCGGGCGCGCAACTTGGCGGCGTACTCGGGATCACGGCCCATGCGTTGCGCCCAGAGGACGAGCAGATCGTCGTAGTCGACGACGTTGGCGGCGCGTTTGAGTTCCTCGTAGTTGCGGACCACGCGCACGGCTTGATCCATGTAATTGCCGCCAAAGGAATCGGCGAGCCGCGCTTCGAGATCGGCGCAGGTGTTGCGGACGAGGGAGTAATTGGAGTGAAGTTTGCCGGGGGAGAAGAGCGGCGACTTGGAATCGACGCTGCATTGCTTCAGGGCGGACTTCCAGATCGATTGCGCTTCCGATTCGTCAATGGTGGTGAAGCGGCCATTGAGCAGTCCGAAGCCTTCGGCCGATTGGCGCAACAGGATGCTCGCGACGGCGTGATAGGTGCCGACGGTGAGCGTGTCGTGGGCGCCGCGCTTCGGGACATTGGAGATCAATCGCTCGACGCGGTGGGCCATTTCCGAGGCGGCCTTGCGGGTGAAGGTGATCATCAGGATCGCGCTGCGGGGCGTGCCGTTGCGGATCAGGTCGGCCACCCAGTGGACGCTCGTGGCGGTCTTGCCGGTGCCGGCTCCTGCGAGGACGAGGAGACGTTTTTCGCGGGCGGCGACGACACGGGCTTGGGCGGGGTTCAAATGCATGGGGTGGAAACGGAGAAAGGTGAGAAATCGACTGCTTTTCGGGCACGACAGACAACCGTCCGGAAGCTCGTTGGGCAAGACAAAATCGGAGGAAAAATTCAGTACATCGTTGCAACAAAAAGATTCACTATTTTTGCCCTGCAAGCTTACTTGCGAATTGATTCCTCGCGGTTCCGGTGTCAGCCTGTGACCTCTTCCCACTTTATGAGTACTTCAGCCAAGTCGCGCCTGTTCTCCATTCTTCTCTGGACCTTCATCAGCCTGCTCGGCGCGGGGTGTCTCGCGGTGGTGGCGCTGTCACGCGGGGAACCGGTGAATGCGTTGTGGCTGGTGGTGGCGTCGGTCTGTGTCTTTGCGATCAGCTACCGGTTTTACAGCAAATGGCTGATCACGAAAGTGCTCGTGCTCGACGAGCAGCGCGCCACGCCCGCCTGCGTGCATGAGGACGGCAAGGATTACGTGAAGACGAATTCGTGGATTGTTTTCGGGCATCACTTCGCGGCGATTGCGGGGCCGGGGCCTCTGGTGGGTCCGGTGCTGGCCGCGCAGTTTGGTTATCTGCCGGGAGCGCTGTGGATTCTCGTCGGCGCGACGCTCGGCGGGGCGGTGCATGATGCGGTGATTCTTTTCGCCTCGATGCGGCGCAATGGAAAATCGCTCGGCCAGATGATGAAGGAGGAGATCGGACCACTCGCGGGATTTATCACGCTGATCAGCATGGTCTCGATTCTGGTGATCATCATTGCGGTGCTCGGGCTGGTGGTGGTGAAGGCGCTGGCGGAAAGTCCGTGGGGCGTGTTCACGATTGCGGCCACGGTGCCAATCGCGATGGTGATGGGTTCGTCGCTGCGATTCGTGTGTCCGAATCGGATCGGTTGGGTGACGTTGTTCGGCGTGATCGCGTTGCTCGCCAGTGTCTGGCTGGGACAGTATCACGCGCGGTTCCCGATGGCGGAATCGTTGCTGAATCTCAACGGGACGACTCTGGCGTGGGCGATTATTATTTATGGACTCGCCGCCTCGGTGTTGCCGGTGTGGCTGCTGTTGGCGCCGCGGGATTACCTGAGCACCTTCATGAAAATCGGCACGGTGCTGGTGCTGGCGGTGGCAATCGTCGTGATTGCTCCCGCGATGCAAATGCCGGCCCTCACCAAGTTCATCGACGGCACGGGGCTGGTCGTCGCGGGTCCGGTCTTTCCGTTTTGTTTCATCACGATTGCCTGCGGGGCGATCTCGGGATTTCACAGTCTGATCGCTTCCGGAACGACGCCGAAAATGATCACGAGTGAATCTTGCGTGCGGACGATCGGTTACGGCGCGATGATCGTAGAGATGTTGGTGGCCATGATGGCTCTCATCGCGGCGTGCGGCATGCAGCCGGGCGAATATTTCGCGATCAACATGAAGGGCGAGGCGGCGCAGGTCGTGCAGACGGTGACGGCGGCGGGATTTCCGGTGACCGAGCAGCAGATGAAGGATCTCGCGAGCGATCTCGGCGAACACACGATGATTGGCCGCGTGGGCGGTGGGCCGACCTTTGCAGTGGGCATGGCGCAGATGTTCGCGAAGGTGGCGGGTAAGGGGGAATTCATGGCGCTGTGGTATCACTTCGCCATCATGTTCGAGGCGCTTTTCATTCTGACCACCATCGATGCCGGAACGCGCGTGGGGCGGTTTCTTGTGCAGGATTTGCTGGGTCATATCACGCCCAAGCTGGGGCATCATGGACCGTGGTATTCGAGCTGGGTGTCGAGTGTGCTATTTGTCGCGGCGTGGGGCTGGTTCCTCTACTTCGGCGTGGTTGATCCGCTGGGGGGGATCAACAGTCTCTGGCCGATCTTCGGCATCGCGAATCAATTGCTCGCGGTGATTGCCTTTGCTTTCGGCACATCGTTACTGATCAAGATGGGCAAGGCGCGCTATTTCTGGGTGACGTTTGTGCCTCTCGTCTGGCTGTTCATCGTCACCATGTCGGCGGGCTACATCAAAATCTTCAGTCCCGAAGCGCGACTGGGTTTCCTGGCGGCAGCGCGGGATTACGGGGCCAAGATCGCGGCTGGCGGCACGCCGAAGCAATTGGCTGACTGGGAACATCTGCAGGTCAATAATTACATCAATACGGCGGTGACGGCGGTTTTCCTCGTGCTGGTCGTGGCCATTGTGGCGATCTGCGCCCATCGCTGGTACCAGTGGCTGGTGTTGAAGCACCACATGACGCTGCACGAGGGACATTACGTTTCGCACTCGGCGGTGGAGCACGATCCGATCGCCGGGTCGGGCATGCACGTGCGGGACATGCCGTTCGATTGACAGCGCCGGAGTCTCCTGCTTATGATCCGCCCGGAGAGAGTGCTCAAGCCCAACCCGGCTTGAGCCGATTCGGATCACTATGACTGAGACCGCGCACAAGACGGCTTACTCGGACGGCCATCCGTTGGACCACGTTCATTATCGTGAGTACAAAATTTTGCTCAAGCCGGAGCACTTCGTCCGGCCCGAGGGTTTCGAGCATTACTGGAAGCTGATTCACCACATCGGCAAGAAACTCGATGTGGGCGTGGTCACCCATCCCGACGGGTTCAATCACAAGATCCGCGAGGTGCTGTTTTACGACACGACGAATTACGATCTCTACAAGAACGCCTTTATCCTGCGCAAGCGGACCTTCTACAAGGACGGTTGGCCGGAGACGGATCACGAGTTGACCGTGAAATTCCGGCACCCGAGCGAGACCATCGCGGCAGAGACGGACATTCACCCGCACCTCGAGGGCGAACACAAAATCAAGTTCAAGGAAGAGTTGCTGCCGGTGAAGACGGAGCTGGGCCTGATGCGCAGTCTGTACTCCCACAATTGCGAACTGGTCTCGCCGAACATCGTGCTCGACCAGGGGCTGGAGGATATCACGCGGGTCTTTCCGGTGATGAAGAAAATCGACGTGACGCCCAAGACGAGAATCGAGTTGGTGAATCGCGTGGCCGTCGAGGAAGTGCAGGTCGATGTGGGTGAATTTCATTTCGGCCACGGTCTCGCGGCGAAGGCGACGATTTCCATCTGGCGTAATCGCGCGACGGAGACGTCGCTGGTGGGAGAGTTCGCTTTTCAGGCGAAGTTCCACCGCAAGGAAGAACTGCACCACGCGGCGAAGAAGCTTTCCGAAAAGTTTTACTGCGCGGTGCAGGCCGAAGCGCCCGAGTGGGTGCATCTCGGTGCGACGAAGACGGCCATGGTGTACGGCCTCGGTGGCAAGCCCGCAGGTCAGCATGAGTGATCTCCCTTCTGGCGAGACAAACGAAACGGTGACGGCCACCGTCGCGGCCCCGGTGCGCGTGCCGTTGTGGGAAATTTTCTGGACGTTCCTCGTCATCGGCGGGACCAGCTTCGGCGGCGGTGTCGTGGCGTATTTGAGGAACGGACTCGTTACGAAAAAAGGCTGGCTGGATGACGAGGGATTTCTCGCGGCGCTGGAGATTTCGCAGGCGTTGCCCGGCCTGAACGCGACGAACATGAGCGTCATCGTGGGCGACCGGTTGCGTGGACCGATTGGCGCGGTGGTGGCGTTTCTGGGAATGACGTTGCCCGGTTCCGCGTTGGTCATGATTCTCGGCGTGGTGTATGCGGCGAATCATCACAACCAGGCGATCATCAGTGTTCTCAAGGGCGTCGGCGCGGCCTCGGTGGGCTTGCTGCTCGCGGTCACGTTGCAGATCGGCCACAAGCAGCTCGAACACGCGCTCGATATTTCCCTCGTGGTGCTCACGCTGGTGCTGGTCTCGATCTTTCACGTCTCGCTGGTCATCGTGCTGCTCACCGTTGGGCCGCTCGCGATTTATTTGTATCGTCCGCATCCCGCGCGCGAATTGAAGCCGGACAAGACGGTCTTCGACAAAAAGGGAGGGGAATAGCCATGGTACTGCTCCAACTCCTCGGCGTCTTCGCACTGCTCTCGGTCCTCGCGGTCGGGGGTGGCACCGCCATCCTGCCCGAGATGAAGGCGCTCACGGTCACGCAATTCGGCTGGCTCACGCCGGACCAATTCCGGGATATCTATAGTTTGGGCCAACTCGCCCCCGGCCCGAACATGCTCATGGTCTCCGTCATCGGTTACCACGTACACGGTTACGCGGGCGCGTTGCTGGCCTTTGTCGGCTTCTTCCTGCCGTGCAGCCTGATCACTCTCGCCACGACGCGCATCTGGGATTACTTCAAGGACAGTCCATGGCGACTGGCGGTGCAGCGTGGCATGGCTCCGGTGGTGGTGGGGCTCATGGGCGCGGGCATCGTGGCGATTGCGCATACGGCGATCATTAACTGGATCACGGTCCTGATTGCGGCGGCGGTTTTTGCGGTGCTCTACTATGGCAGGAAGATGAATCCCGCGATCCTGATTTTGGTTGGTGGCGTGGCGGGATTCATTCTGTTGCGGTAAATCCTTTTTTGCTCCCAGGGCAAACACATTTATCATCCACTTCTCGTTGGGAAGTGGTATGAGCCGTTGCTCTGATGCTGGTCACGCTTGTTGTGGATGCAGGGCCAAGAGGGCGTTTTGCTTCGCCGCCTCCGCTTCGTCGTGACGGCCCGCATTTTCCAGCAGCGCGCCGAGATTCTGCCACGCGTCCACCAATGACGCATCCAGATCGACGGCCTTCCGGTACGCCGCAACGGCCGGCTCGACCTGCCCCAAGGCTTCACGCACCCGGCCCAGATGATACCACGCCTGTGGATTCGCGGCTTCCAACTGCACCGCATGCTCCATGGCTTCCACCGCTGGCACCAGATTCTTCAATTCCAGCCGGATCACACCTAGATTATACCAGGCCGCCGCCATCGTCGGCTTGATGGTCACACAATGCGCGTAGGCATTTTCCGCCTCCGCATAACGGCCCGCGTGATGTTGCGCGACGCCCTGGGTGAACCACGGTTCCGGCTCGTCGGGCTGCAATTCCGTGGCGCGGCTCGCTGCGGCCAACGCTTCCTCGATCCGGTTCGCCTGCAATCCCGCGAGGGCCAATTCCTGCCAGGCCATCCAGTCGAGACCGGGGACGCCGCCGAGGAACGTGAACTTCTTGCAGGCGATCTCGGCCTCCTCGAACTTCCCGCGCCGCGCATCGAGCATGGCGAGATAAACGAAAGTCGCCGGAAAATCCTGACGCAACTCCGCCGCCTGCTCGAAGGCCTTTTGCGCCTCGTCGGCCTGCTCCATCTGGAACAGGATCGTGCCGAGTTTGAACCACGCTTCCGCGTAATCCGGTTTAATCTCGACCGCCTTTCGGCACGCGGCCACCGCCTCGTCCAGCTTTCCCTTGGCGCTCAGCGTCGCACCGAGATTATCCCACGCGCGCGCATAGGTGGCGTCGATGCCGATGGCCGCGCGGAAACATTGCTCCGCGTGATCGAACTGGCTGTTCTGAAAATAAACCGCTCCGAGATTGCACCGCACCTTGGGATTCTCCGGCGAGAGGAAGAGCGAGCGGAGATAACAACGCAAGGCCCCCTCGATATCGCCTTTCTCGGAGTAAGCCACGCCCATGTTGAACCACGACTCCACCGCGTTCGGCTCGAGGCGCAACGCCTCGTTGAACGCCGTGATCGCCTTGTCCATCTCGCGCTCTTCAAAATAGCCCAGACCAATGGTCGCCCATGTGTGCCAGACCAGCGGCTGATCGGGATTCAGCTCCAGCGCGCGGCGACAGAGCGACGCCGCCTCGTCGAGATGACCTTCGTGCACCGCCGCAAGGCTGTGCGAAATCAGTTCGGCGGGCGATTGCGTCTCGGGTGCGCGCAAGGGCAGCTCGATCTGCGACGTCCGCTTCGGTTCCAGCTTCTCCTTCGGTTTGATGACGGGCGGTTCGTGATGCGTCCGCTTTTCGATCATCTCGATCTTCGATTGCAGCGTGCGCAATTGCTGATGCAACGAACCGAGATTGGCCGTCTTGAATCCGGCCTGCTGTCCACGCGACGCCTGCTTTTCATTCAGGTGATCGATGTGATGCTTCAGCAGCGTCTGCGAACGCTCCGCCGGGAGCGGACCCGAGGCCTTGCGCAGAAGCGTGGGCAACTTGATGCGCATCGTGTCATTGAACGACACCCGCGCGTGCTCGGGAGAGGGAGCGGTGACGGACGTTGGTTGCATGGCGGGAATCGACCGCGCCAGCGCTTCCACCGCCTTCGCCAGCGAGTCCATCACATGCTGGTCCTCAGGCTCGAAATTCAACGCACGCTCGAGATGCTTTTGCGCGCACTCGGGCAGATTCCAGTCCTCGAGATAAAATTGCGCCACCTTGTCGAGCAGCAGGGAGGCATTGGGCGTCCGGGCCAGTTTGATGAACGTCACCCGCTGCACATCGGTCAACGGAATCGCCGTGATGATCGGGTTCGGCAACCGCCGCTGTCCCGCCTTCAGCTTGGATTCGCGGATGGCCTTGACCGCCGCTTCGAATTCCTTTTTGGCTTCCTGCTTCTTTTGATCGAAGAGTTTATCCAACCCGTCGCAAATGATCTGCAGCGTCTTGAAGGTCTCAATATCTTTCTGGTCAAAACACAGCAACATCAAGTTGCGCCACCCCCGGACTGAGCTCGTATTCCGCTCGATGTCCGACAAAATTTCCTGCCCCGCTTGTGTGGAAAGATCCATCCTGCCGAGAGAGACTACCAGAACCGTGAGCGAGTAAAAGCGTTCTTTAAGATCGCTTTTCTAATTAAGGATATTAACCTTGATAATACAAGGAATTGAGAGGAATTTCAGTTCCAACTCCGTGTTGTATTTTAAGTACACGCACCCCGGCGCTGCGCGTCACCCCTCTTGATAGGGATTGGCTAACCCGTAATGGTATTGTGGTCTTCTGTAGGGCGTTTCGGTGAAACGCCATGGCTATGCCGTGTGCTAACACCTCACCGAGTCGCCCTACAGTCGGAGGGTCTTGATAGAACGTGGGGTAGCACTGCGTAGCGCTTACGACTCCGGCGTGAGCGACACAAACGTCGTGATCCGGCCCCGGCGCAGCAGCAGCAGCACGCCCTGATCCTTCTTCAGCTTGCGCCCCAGCGCATAGAATGCCTTCACGTCCGGCACCGGGGTGCTGACATATTGCCCCTCGATGCGAAGCTGTTCGATCACGTCGCCGGGATGCACCCCTTCCGCTTCCGCGGTGGAACCTTCCTCGACCGAAGTCACCAACACCCCCGACACCGTCGGCTTCAGCTTATGCGTCCGTCGACTCGCGGGCGTGAGATCCTCCACATGCAACGCGCCGAGAAAATTATCCAATGTCTCCACCGCTGGTCCCGTAGGCGCTTCCTCCGCCGGGGCATCCAGCTTGCTCAACACATCGGGGGTCATCTCCGCGACCTTGAATGTGAATGTCATCGGTTTGCCATCGCGAATGACGCCGATCGGCACTTCCTTGCCAACGGGAGTTTGCGACACCGCGAGTCGTAGCTCGGCCGGATCGCGCACCGGCGACGCATTGAACGAAACGATCACGTCGCCCGATTGCAACCCGATCTTGCCCGCGGGCGAAGACGGTTCCACCTCGGTCACGAGCGCCCCGGCTTCGGTCTGGAGCTTGAAGAATTTCAAATCGTTCGGGCTAAGCTCCTGAATCGTCACGCCCAAGTAGCCGCGCGTGACCTTGCCGCTCTTGATCAACGACTCGAAAGCAAATCGCGCCAGATTGCTCGGGATGGCGAACCCGATGCCCTGAAATCCGCGCGAGGTGGATTGAATGGCCGTGTTGATGCCGATGAGTTCGCCCTGGATATTCACCAGCGCGCCGCCCGAATTTCCCGGATTGATCGCCGCCGTGGTCTGGATGAAATCCTCGTAGCTGTTCGAATTCGCCCCGGTCGTGAACCGGCTCGGATTGCGGCCCTTGGCACTGACAATGCCGAGGCTGACCGATTCGCTCAGGCCGAACGGATTCCCAATCGCGAAAACCTGTTCACCGATCTGCACCGTGCTGGAATCCCCCCACGCCAGCGGCTGCAGATTGTCCGCTTCGATCTTCAACACCGCCACATCGGCGAGTTCGTCGGAAGCCAGCAACTTCGCCTTGTACCGGCGATTGTCGTGCAAGTAGACGATGATATCATCGGCATCCTTGATAACGTGGCAATTCGTGATGATGTGCCCTTCCTTGCTGATGATCACACCGGAACCGACGGAAGGCTCTTTCGGCAACGTTGGTGCTTTCTTCTTCGCGCCAGGTTTCGCAGGACGCGACGGCGTCTGCGGGGCATTCGGTGTTTGCGGGAAAGGCAGCATAAACGGCACGCCATCTAGATCGACTGACGGCTGGGCCGGTCGCGAGGCGAGCACATTGACCACGCTGGGAATCACCGCCTGCGAAACGCGCACATACTCCCGATTGACCTGTTGCAACAGCGGAACGTCCTTCGCCAACACGGGGGCTTCGGTCACCGGAGTATAGGTGCCGACCGGCTTGAAGTCCGCTTTGGAGCCCGAGGCGGAGTCCTTATGATTCGTCACCCACCACACGCCGCCGACGATGAGGATTAGTAACAGAACAATGCGAAAAAAACGCTTCATGTTGGGTGCAGTCACAATGCTGCGGGTCCGCACATCTGGCAAATGATTTTTAGGAACCTTCTCACAAACAACAAACAGGCTTTTTATCCTACCCGGATGCGAAAGAGACCTAAATCAAAAAAACGCCTCATTTGGACGTTGCGACTTGCGCAAGACCTCAACTTCGATACGTTGTAAATCCGTCGGGTCGAGGTGATACCCGAGGAATTGGCGCAGCCCACGATAGAAATAGAACGCATGAACATCGTCTTTATCGGCACTGGAGAAATCGGCATCCCTGCACTCACGGCCCTGGTGAACCACCCGGACCATGACGTGCTCGCCGTCGTTACCCAGCCCGACCGCCCCACTGGCCGGCACCAGAAGCTCACTCCCAGCCCGATCAAGCAGGAAGCGTTCAAGCATCACCTGAAAATTTTTCAGCCGGACAAGATCAAGGCCAAGGCCTCCATCGAACAGATCAAGTACCTCAAGCCCGACGTCATTGTCGTCGCCGCCTACGGCCAGATTCTCACCAGCGAGATTCTCAACCTTCCGAAATACGGCTGCCTCAACATCCACGCCTCGCTGCTGCCCAAGTACCGCGGCGCCTCCCCCATTCACGCCGCCATTTGCGAAGGCGAAAAAGAAAGCGGCGTCACCATCATGTGGATGGATGAAGGCCTCGACACCGGCGACATCCTCCTGCAGGAAAGCACGCCCATTCGCTCGCACGACACCGCGGAAATCCTCCACGACAAACTCGCCCAACTCGGCGCCATCGGCCTCATCAAGGCCCTGCCGCTCGTCCTGAACGGCACCGCCCCGCGCATTCCCCAGGACGAAACCAAATCCTGCTACGCGAAGAAACTCCGCAAGGAAGACGGCCGCATCGATTGGAACAAACCCAAGCGCGAGATCGACCGCCATATCCGCGGCATGACCCCCTGGCCCGGCGCGTACACCTGGGTGCCCGAAGGCAAGGACCAGCGCATGCTCAAGATTTTCCAAACCATCATCTCCCGCCGCGCCAAAGGCGCTCCGGGCGAAATCGTCCGCGTCGACAAACACGGCATCCTCGTCGCCGCGAAGGAAGGCGGACTTCTCCTGCGCGAAGTGCAACTCGAAGGCAAGAAACGCATGCCCGCCGCCGAGTTCGCCAATGGGTTCTCCCTCCCCATCGGCACAATCCTCGAGTAAGAATCATCGGGAAACCGGGAGTCAACTCCAACCATGAACTCTCACAAACACAACGGCGCCGCCCTCTTCCTCGTGTTGGGCGTGCTCCTGCTCCTCCTCGGCTTCGGCTTCCGTCCCCACCTCCTCGCGCTCAGCACGTGGCCGCCCTTTCTCCTTCCCGCGCTCCTCTCCCTCGCTTACGGCGGCTACCTGCTCTGGCGTCAAAAACATCCGCTGAGGTAATGATGCGACGTTCCCTGTCTCTCCTGTCCACGGCCGCTATTCTCCTCCTAGCGCTGGTGAACCCGTCCCTCCGCGCCGACGACTTTCTCCCCAACGTCGAACCCGGCAAGATCGTCGTCCGCACCATTCCCGGCTATCCCGCCATCGAAGCCGAGATCGAAGGCTCCGTCGAAAAAGATTGGGAACGCGGCTTTCGTCAGGGAGCGCGTTACGTCGCCAGCATCGAGAACGAACTCCGCTGGCCCATCGTCGTCACCTTTCCCGACTGGCTGAACCAACCGCCGCAGCCCAAGGCGCGGATGCTCGTCCACCTCATCCTCAACACGCAAAGAGATTTTGCCTTCCCCAAGGAAAAGGGATTGGCCATGACCGATCAGCCGACCGTCAACGTCGCCTGCTACGCCTTGCGTGGTGCCTACACGCTCGAGAATTTCAAAAAAGGTCTCACCGAAATCCAGACTTACCTCAAGCAAAACAACCTCACCCAAAACGGTCCGCCCCGCGTCCTCTACTACAGCAATCCCGCCTGGATGCCCTCCTTCTGGCTCCTTCAGGAAGTGCAAGTCCCCATTCTCAACAGTTCGAGCACCAGCACCGAGCCCACCAGCTCCGCACCAGCGGCCAACTGATCTACAACGCGATCGCGAAAGGTGGACATTCCCGCTGGACCTCGGAATGTGGCGGGACGCAAGCTCTCCAGACGGGGACTTCCGGCAACGATGAGTCGCAACAACCGAAATCCCCTCTATCAAGAGGGGTGGCGTGCAGCGCCGGGGTGTGTGACCAAGCAACGCTCATCTATCAGCAAAACCAATTTTCCCACGCATCAAACTCATCGCAGTCCCGTGATCAATCGCGCCCCGCGTTTATACGCGAAATACGAATACGCCCACTGCACGATCACCGTGAACTTGTTCTTGAACCCGATCAAAAAAATCAGGTGCACGAACAGCCACGACAACCACGCCATGAAACCCGAGAACTTCACCGGCCCGATCATCGCCACCGCTGCCGAACGCCCGATGGTCGCCATCGTCCCCTTGTCCCAATACACAAATGGCGACCGCGCGCGAATGCCTTCGCCGCCGCCGAGTTCATTCTCGATCTCCCGCGCCACGTGACCCGCCATCTGCATCGCCGCCGGTGATACTCCCGGCACCACCCGGCCATTCGCATCGATAATCGTCGCGACATCGCCCACCGCAAAAACCTCCGCGTGACCCGGCACGCTCAGATCCGGTTGCACTTGGATTCGCCCTGCCCGGTCGAGCGGCACGCCCAGCTTCGCCGTCAGGGGAGACGCGCCCACGCCAGCCGCCCAAATCTTGTTCGCCGCCGCGATGTATTCCACTCCCAGTTGAATTCCTTCCGCGTGAATATCCGTCACCCGCGTCGACGTCCGCACCTCCACCCCGAGGTCCTCCAGCTGTCGCTGCGCGCTCGCGCTCAAATCCTCCGGCAAATGTCCCAGGATGCGCGGCCCCGCCTCCACCAGCACCACCCGCGCTTTCGACGGATCGATATGCCGGAAATCGCTCCGCAACACATGCCGCGCCAGCTCGGCGAACGCTCCCGCCAACTCCACCCCTGTCGGACCACCGCCCACCACCACAATCGTCAGCAACTGCTTCACCCGCTCCGGATCGGTCTCCAGCTCCGCATGCTCGAACGCCAATAAAATCTCGCGACGAATCCGCAACGCGTCATCAATTGATTTCAAACCCGGCGCGAACTTCTCCCACTCCGGATGACCGAAATAAGACGTCACCCCGCCCAACGCGATCACGAGATAATCGTACCGCATTGTCTTGTGACTCAACGCCACTTCTTTCTTCGCCAGATCAAAGCCCAACACCTCATCCAGCAGAACCGTGACATTCTCCTTGTCCGATAAAATGGACCGCACCGGCTGCGCGATTTCCGCCGGGGACAAACCCGCCGTCGCCACTTGATACAGCAGCGGTTGAAACAAATGATGATTCTGCCGGTCAATCAACGTCACATGCGCCCCCGCAGACGCGAACTTCTGACAAAACGTCAATCCCCCAAACCCGGCCCCCAACACTACAATCTCCTTACCAGCGGTCACATTGGCTTCCATGCTATAGACTACCTACGGTTCGTCGTATTTCAATCAGGCTCTGTCGACAATCAAAAGGGCCTGACGTCACTCGGGGCATTCTGATCCAAAGGATTGCCGTTCTTTTGCCTCGGGCGACGTCACCCCGAAAAGATTGTGGGCAGGCTTCTTGCAAAACCCAAGGCTCCCCGGTGCCAAGTAAAAATTTGATGCACCGACCCGTGTGTTAAATCCCTTTTTGCTCTGGAAGCGCGGGAACTTTTCCCCTAGTTTTGCGACCATGGGTAGATGGCTATTTGGGGTGGCAGTAACAGTTTGTCTGGGTTTGATCGCACTGGTTGCGGTCCAGATGCCAGCGCGCGCGGCTGAATTTGGGGCGACTGGAAAGTTGCAGCCCGGTAAGCAGGAGGGCACTTTCGCCTTCAGTTATACCTCGAAAATCAAGTTTGTGCAGGAGGACGCTTTCCCGGTCCATGTCATCCTGACCACGGACAAGCAAACTCCCGTGACCGATATCATCGTTCCGGATGGTACGGGGTTTACGATCTCGCTCGACCTCCCGCCCGGTGGTTACCAAATCCGATCCGAGGTCATGCCCAACAAGGAAAAGGTGTATTGGGGCGCTCCCGGTCCCAGCTTCTTTATCAACAGCGAGGGCGGCATCCGCTATCTACCGGTCGAGGATTCTCTGGTACACGTGAAGAAACTCCAGATACTGACGCCCAATTCCCAACATCTGGGCAACACCAGCCGGTCGGGGATGACCGTGCGGTGGGCGCCGTTCCGGGGTGCGGTGCGGTATCATCTTTCCTGGGCGGAACAGACCTTGCCCGGACATGACAAGGTTGACTCGGGGGCGGAAGATACGCCCGATCAGGAGTTCCTGTTTACGAGCGAAGTCCACATGAATCGCCGGTACGAGTATTCCATCTACGCCTTTGATGCCAACGGCCGGAAGATGGGTTATTCCGAGCCCTTTTATATCTATACAGTGGGAGCTCAAAAAGTGGCGGAGCCCAAGGTGGCGAAGACCCCGGCGGCCCTCATTGGTCCTGCCGAACCCTCGGCGGCCTCAACACCCGAAGAGCCGAAAGTCGAACCGACGCCGGTAGCGGAGAAGGTCACGCCCAAGGGCAATCCCTTTTTCGGAGTTCGACCGCAGCCCGTCGCGGGTGTGGGTCCGGATGGTCGCGGGGGTTTACGCGTGGCGGGAATCGGTTTCAATTCACCAGCCAGCCGGGCGGGGATGAAGCTGGACGATGTGATCACCAACTTCAACGGGGTGACGATCACGCCGGCGACGAGTGTGGATGAGTTTACCGCGTTGGTCCGGAATGTGTCGCCCGGAACCAAGGTGATCGTCGAGTACTATCGCAAGAACGTGCGCATGCTCGCCGAAGTCACGATCGTGGCGAAACGGTAGGGGAATTATTTCGCTACCCTGTATTGGCAATACTGTAGGCGGCGGGCTATGACCTCTTGCTGCGACGGTATTCTATAAGAGCTCTCCCTGAATCTTTGATTCATGAGAGTACACTTCTAGGATATTATGCTCAGCCTTTAATTCATTTCCTTCAACCCATTGGCGAGTTTCCAATTTCACTTCTAGGATATCTCCTTTACGGAAAGCTTCGCTTCCGCTCTGGACCTTTGCGTTAAAGGTGCGGTCTAGAATGGTAACAAATATTGAATTGGCTCCGTTAAATACTTTCCATTTATTTCCTTCTTTGAACGAAGGAGACTGCACGACTACGCGTTGATTAATCCTATTAATGTGTTCGTTTTCGTGAGTGGATGGCGCAATAAAGTGTTTAGCTTCATCACTATTTACTTCCAAAGTATTTTGTCCTTTTCTTCTAATTTTAAATTGATTTATGCCTTGGTGAAGCAAAGGTCGTATTATCTCTTCGACGGCTTTTCTAGCTCTAGGATTAGTGAATAGTTTCCAGACTTTTTTATCAATATCTAACGGTGCGTCTCCATCAAAGGTAATGCGAACTTTTTCTGTGTGTTCTATTTCAACTACGCTGGCGTTTCTACTTTTAGCTTTTTTAATGAGTTGAAAGAGCCCGAGAGTGCCGGAGATACCTAACAGGGAAAGGAATGAATTAAATGACTGAATTTCAGCGCTATTGAAAAGAGAGATAAATCCATTGCCAGTTTGCACTGCAATTTCGTAAAGAATATGAAAAGAGCCTCTTTCAAAACCAGAGCGAACTCGCAAAGAGATATTAGCAGTATTGTCCGTGGCTAATGGTGTGGTTTCATCTATTAAATCGGCAAGTCCTAATATAGTTGGAGCTAGTTGACGCGCATCAATCGTACCATCTTCAATTGCGGCGCCGTCATAAACTACTGTAAAGTCCGCGTCGTTTGGCATGCTAATAAATTGTTTATAGTTATTTCTGTAATGAGCTATCTATAGCAAAACACTTAAGTGTGAGTCATTAAGGTAATCGGTGTGATACGGGTGAGTCGACAAAATAGTTAGTACCCAGTCTCAAGGTAATGCTATGCTGGTCATCGTTGCCGAAAGACCCTGTCGTAGAGCTTTCGCCCGCCGAAGCCACCGGCTTCGGCTACACCCGAGCTATTGTGACGAATTGCGCCTCGTGCGCCGCATTGCCGGGTCCAGCGTCACGCTGGTTAGTAGCTCTTCGCGAAGATGACGCGCTGCTGGCTGGGTTCGCCGGTGAAGATGCAGGTGCCGGCCTCGGGAGTTTTGTCGAAGGGGATGCAGCGGATCGTGACCTTGAGGTCTTCCTTGATCTTGGCTTCGACTTCGGCGGAGCCGTTCCAGTGGGCGAGCGCGAAGCCGCCGTGGATCTCGGGCTTGTCGGCGTTCTTCGGGGTGAAGAAGGCGTAGAAGTCTTCCTTGGAGTTGATCACCTTGGTGTTCTCGTTGCGGAAGGCGAGGGCGCGCTCGTAGATGCTGTCGTGGATGTTTTGCAGCAGGTCCGAGATGCCCGCGGCGAAGGTCGCGGCGGGATGCGATTCCTTGATCTTGGAGCTGGAGCCTTTATCGCGGCGGGCGACGAAGACGGTGCCACCGGCGAGGTCGCGCGGGCCGATTTCGACGCGGACCGGAACGCCCTTCTTGATCCATTCCCAATTCTTGTTGCCGCCGTTGATGTCGCGGGTGTCGACGTCGACCCGGACGGGGTCGCCATGGAATTTCTGGGCGCGGAGTTCGGCGGCGAGCTTGTTGCAGGCTTCGAGCACCGCGTCCTTGGTTTCCGGTTTCGGGGTGACGGGGATGATGACCACGTGGGTCGGCGCGACGCGCGGCGGGAGGATGAGGCCGTCATCGTCGGAGTGGGCCATGATGAGCGTGCCGATGAGGCGGGTGCTGACGCCCCAGCTCGTCGTCCACGCGTGCTCTTCCTTGCCTTCGCGGGAGAGATATTTGATGCCGGCGGCCTTGGCGAAATTCTGACCGAGGAAATGCGACGTGCCGGCCTGCACGGCTTTGCGGTCCTGCACCATTGATTCGATGCAGAGGGTATCGACCGCGCCGGGGAAACGTTCGCTGGCGGACTTGCGGCCCACGTAGACCGGCAGCGCGAGGTGTTCGCGGGCCATCTCTTCGTAGACGTGGAGCATTTGATCGGTTTCCTTCACCGCTTCGTCGGAGGTTTCGTGCGCGGTGTGGCCTTCCTGCCAGAGGAATTCGGCCGTGCGCAGGAAGAGGCGGGGACGCATTTCCCAGCGGACGACATTGGCCCATTGGTTGAGGAGAATCGGGAGGTCGCGATAGGATTGGACCCAGCGGGCGTAGGCTGCGCCGATGATGGTCTCGGACGTCGGGCGTACGATGAGGGGTTCGGTCAGGGCACCGGTCGGGCGGAGTTTGCCATCGGGTCCCGCTTCGAGGCGGTGGTGGGTGACGACGGCGCATTCCTTGGCGAAACCGGCGACGTGGGCGGCTTCCTTCTCAAGGTAGCTGAGGGGGATAAAGAGCGGGAAGTAGGCGTTCTTGTGGCCGGTGGCCTTGAACTTGGCGTCGAGCTGGGCCTGGATCTGTTCCCAGATGGCATAGCCCCAGGGCTTGATGACCATGCAGCCGCGGACTTCGGAGTTTTCCGCCATGTCGGCGGCGGTGATGACTTCCTGATACCATTCGGGGAAGTTCTGATCGCGGGTGGGAGTGATTGCAGTTTTATCGGCCATAGGAAGAGTTCTAGGTACTAAGTTCTAAGTATGAAGTAAGGGAAAGCGAAACCATGGAGTGTGCCGGATTTTGCGGCGCACTCAATAGGAATGTTGCCGGGGAGGCAACGGGGCGTCACGGGTTCTTGGACGCGGGCTGTGGGGCGGAGACGGCGGCCCCCACTTGCTTGCGCTTGAAGGCGTAATAGCGGTTCAGAATGCCGAGGACGATCGGGATGAAGGAGATACCGACGACGAGGAGGATGACGTAGTGAAGTTGCTTGCCGAGGGGAGTCTGGCCGATCTTGTAGCCGAGCCAGACGAGGGAGGTGACCCAGAGGCTGGAGCCGAAGATGCTGAAGACGAGGTAACGGCGGTAGGGCATGGTGGCCACCCCGGCGATGAAGGGTACGAAGGTGCGCAGGATCGGGAGGAAGCGGGCGATGACGATGGCTTTGCCGCCATGTTGCAGGTAGAAGTCGTGCGCTTCCTGGGCGTACTTCTTTTTGAAGAAACGGGAGTCACCACGTTCGAAGACGGCCATGCCGGTGCGTCGGCCCATGTAGTAATTGAGCTGGTCGCCAATAAAGGCGGCGGCGATCAGGCCGAAGTTGACCTCCCAGATATTGAGCACCGGTTCGCCGTTGCGGGTCATGCTGGCGGCGATGACGCCCGCCGTGACGAGGAGCGAATCACCCGGCAGGAAGAAGCCCACCAAGAGCCCAGTCTCGGAGAAGACGATGGCAATGAGGAGCCAAAGTCCGCCGGTGGCGATCAGGTGTTTGAGCCCGTCCGAAGAATAGAGGCTCTCGATAAACTGGGTGACTGTTTCCATGGAGGTGAGACCGGAGGGCGCGAACCGCGTTAGCGGTCGACGGAGATGGTGGCCCAGTCAATGCCGCGTGACTTGGCGTATTTCTGGAAGATGAATTCGTAATTGATGAGCACGGCGCGGACGATGGCGGAATCATCGGCGTGACCGAAGTCGGAAACGAAGTCGGGAATGATGTCGATTTTGCGATGGGCGTAAATGATGGCGAACGCAGCGGCGGCGACTCCCACGTAGGGAGCGTCGGGCAGCTTGTTGTCATTGAAGTCCTCAACGAAATCGAGCAGGAATTCGAGTTGATCCACGAGATGGGGGAACTTGGGATCATTGGCCTGGGTGAACTCCAGCTTAAGCATACCGATATGCTTGAGGATGTTCTGCACGACCCGAGGTGTGACTCTGATGGCTCCCTGTCTGACGTAGTTGGCGATTTCCGGCATAAGAGTAGGGTTGCCAATTTTATGTGAAAGCGCAAGCGCAACGTGACGTTGCATCCAGATACGCTGACGCGGGAGAGGCGCTTTCATCCATTGACTTACAAGGAGCGCCGGGGCTAAGACTAGCGGAGGATGTGGCAGCATATTGATTTGGATGGTGCGCTGGCGGATGTGGCGCGCGCGTTGAAGTGGCCGACGGTCTCGGCCCGGTCGTGGGGACCGCGCTTGCGGTTCTGCAGTCCGGCGGGGGAGATGGAGGCGTTTTACGAATGGGTGAAACCGCAGTTGAAGCCGTTCACGCTGTTCGGATCGGGGGATTTCCATCATCTCAGCGCGCTCTGGCAGCGGCAGGTGACGGAGCCGTATGTGTTGCTGACCTTTGACAATCACCCCGACTGGGACGTGCGCCCGCCCCATTGGGCTTGCGGAGGCTGGGTCAATCGCGCGTTGGAGAGTCCGCTGGTGGAGGAGGCGCACGTGTGGGGCTGCGGTAATTTCGAGCTCTCGTGGCCGAACCGGTTGTTTGCCAATCATGCCGCGATACGGGCGGGGAAGTTGACTGTGCGCCCGTGGGCGGAACGGTTCAAAGCCAAGGATCAGGCGCGTTACCGGTGCATCACCCGCGCGAACTGGCTGGAGGAATTCACCCGGCAGGTGGCTCTTTGGAAGGGGAAGAACGTCTATGTGAGTGTGGACATCGATTGCCTCGCTCCCGTGCAGGCATTTACGAACTGGGAGAATGGGCTGTTCACACCGGAAGAGGTGGCGCAGGCGATCCGGCTGTTGCGGGCCGAGACGAATGTCATCGCTGGAGATTTGTGTGGGGCTTATTCGGTGGAGCAGTATGCGCGGTGGACGCAGAAGTTTTGCGCGCGGTTTGACCATCCTACGGTGGAGGTTCCGGCCGACGTGGCGGTGGCGAACCAACGGCCGATTGAGGCGATTTGGTCGGCGTTGATTGGGGAGTAGGGACGTGTCATCGGGGCGGGCCGCCGAAAAAATGAGTTCGCGCTCCGAAGCGCTCCCAACGTCTACACCCCGTTCTTGGTCCCGGTTCGGACCGACGGGGATTTCACATTCCCGATTTGAGATTTGAAAGGAAGAGACTCCGCGCATGCCTCTCTTTCTAGCAGAGAACGGCTCAAGGCGTTTGCGTTAGGTTTGCTGCGTGAGCTAGGTGTGCGATATTTTTGCAGAGGCAAAGTCCAAAAGCGATCACTGGATTGATTTTGAGTGAATCGAGCGCAGGAAGGAAATGGCTCAGGAGCAATGCGAAATCACCTGTAAGTCAGGGCCTCCACTGGGGATTGACACACCCCGGCGCGTAGCGCCGGGGTGTGTCAATCTTCACGAGAGCTCTCGTCATCCCGGATTTGACAGTGCCTACCGATTTCCCAAGGGAAGTTCACGGGCAGCGCTTCCCGCTTTTTACGGCGTTGCCGCCATGGGCGCAACGGAGAGGAAACTGGTGCCGAGGCGCAGTTCATCAAACTGCATTTTCTTGCCCTTGGGACGTCCGGATTGCAGCGTGCCAACGCGGACTCGTCGCAACTGAAAGGAATCGGCCCCACTCCACCAATCTTCGCCCTCGAGCACGTTGGCCGCATCGGCTAACGCCGGTTCGCGATCCAGCGGCGGATCAATCCACAGGTGGACGCTATCGGTGGCGTCGGCGGCGGGATCGATCTTGATTCGGCAGACGATCCAATGCCCTTCTTCCGGCCGGACATTGCGGACGCCGGGGGAATAGGCCCGCTGCTTTTGGGTATTTTCGACGCGGATACGCCATTGGTTCAATCGGCCCATGACACCCAACGTGACGAGCGCCACATCCGCTTTGTTGCGGAGCTGCAGCGCCATCTCATCTCCCGCCGTATCCAGCGGACCGCCGTGAAGTTCCGCGAGAAAAGAGCACCAGATGATTTGCGCTCCGCCTTCGCCATGGGGAGCGGTCACGTCCCGGTAAGCGCCGCCAGAATCATCGAGGTCGAGCGTGATCAGTCCGTCGCTGGTGCGCAGCGCCTGCCCCTTGGAATCCTTGTAGAGGAGTCCGGGGCGCGACACGGTAAAACCGCCACGTGCGCTTCGCCGCCATTCCCGCTGCCACGCGCCCGCGCCGCCGTCGGAGCCTTCCAGTTCGGTGGTGCGGTAGTCGAAGCCGTCATACACTTGCCAATCGGCGGCGAATCCTCCCGTCGCACTCAAGAGGCAGAGACTCAGCCCCAAACCGAATGAACGCAGTCGCGTGCTCATTTGATCTCCGTGGCGGTGGTGCTCCAGAAGGGAAGAAGTTGGGCGGTGGTGTAGAGGCGTTGGATTTCCTCTTCGCCGAGCGCCTGACCGAAAAGAGTGAAGCGCACCATTTGCCCGGTGAAGCCGCCGTCCGCCGCGACGCCGTCAATTTCCTTCACCACCGCAGCGCTGCCGACCGTGCCGCCGATGAAGAAACCTTCCGTCGAGCGGGTGCCGGGGCATTTCGCGTTGCCCTGCAATTTTCCGTTCAAATACAAACGGATCTCTTCTCCGTCGAAGGCGCAGGTGACGTGATAGAAGCGGTCCGCTTCCAGTTTGTCGCGGCTTCGCACTTTGACGAAGGGGTTGGGGTGTTTTCGATTTTCCGGCAGCCGTTGGGCGGTGAGGCTGCCATCGGCCTCGACCATCAGATTGATTTGAGCGCCCCGCTGCATGCACAGGACTTGATTGCGGCGATTTTCACTGAGTCGAAAAAGGACTTCCACGGTCAACGGGCCGTTGCCGGCGGCATCTTCCGCCGCTTTCAAAACCGTTTTACCATCGAACTGATAGGCGCGGCCATTGCCGGGCAGTGTGACGAAACGGGAAGTGCCTTCCGTTGGCAGCGGGAGATCGTTGCGATAGATGGAGCGATCCATCAGAATATTCGCGGGTTGATCGAGCCCTTTCACATTGCCCATTAAGGCGGGTTTCGGTCCGGAGAAGACCCAGTCGGCGATGATGCGCCGTTCGTCAATCGGAGAGGTGACAAATACGGTCGGCGAATAGGCCCAGGTGCCGTCTTCAAATTGTGCCACCGCTGCGAAATAATCCGGGCCGCGCTCGGCAGAGGTCCACCGGGGTTGCCATTCGCTGGAGGTTCGCTTCACCGGAGAACTGGTCTCCGGCTTGAGTTCCACTTGTCGATTGAGCTCGCCCACTTCCGCTCCCGAGACGTTGAGGGGAGCCAGGAAGCGCATCAAATGACCGCGCTTCATTCCGGCTACGACGGTCTTCGCGCTGCCGCCCGTGACTTGGTACGTCACGGCGTACAGACCGTTCCCACGCGCTTCGGGAGCGGTTGCTCCGTTAACGAGCAGGCTCACGGACTTGCCGCTGCTGGCGAGGCGGTGAACGGGAATGGAATAGTAAAGCTGATCGCCATAGGTGATCGGATCAAGCAGCGCGATGTCAGGCAGATGACTGTAGCTCTTCTTGAATTTCTCACCTGTCTCGCATGTGAGCGTGACCTTGAGCGTCTGCGAGGGTTCCAAATCGGCCGGAAGTTTGGCGGTGGTGATCCAGGGTTCCATCCGGGTTTGATCGAGAGCGGGGCATTCCGCGCTCAGGAGTTTGCGTCCTGCCTGAGTGCCAATTTCGATTTTCCATCGGCTCTGGGCGGGGCCCGATTTGGTGGGCAGGGGTAGCAATTCGATCGTCAAGGGTTCGCCGGGATAGAGGGCCTTGCGATAAGAAAGCACCGCCTCCGGTTCGTCGGGATTTCCCTCGGGAAGGGGAGTCTGCAGGTAATCGGCGAGGAACCGCTGGACGATTTCCAGTCGCGCTCCCAAGTCGCCGAAGCCGGGGCAAAAGTTGGTGGCCTCGTTCCAATCATTCCACGTGGTCAGATGCAGGAAATCCGGTTTGGCGGCGGAGACCAACTTCCACTGTTCGCGCAGTTCCGCCGTGTGCCGGGGAGAAATCAGATTGCGGTTGTAGGTGCGGGCGGAGTAATAGCCGGGATGCAAGGCCGCCCCGATCGCTACCGTGGGTTGTTTGGCCGAAAAATCGCGGCGCATATTTCCGGTGAAATGCGCGCTCTCCATCAGGGAGGAGCCTCCGAAATGGTAGGCACCATCGGTTACCTCCATGATGTTCGTTGCGAGGGTTTTGTTCACCGTCCCGTAAATGGCAGGCTGGAGTCCCTCGAAATTGTAAACCCAATAGGTATCCGCTCCGCCTGCGGCCATCGATTCCAGCAATTGCCGCCACTTGTCTGGAGTCATCGCCATGTGTTCCGCATGGTGATAGGTCAGGAAGATCGGTCTCTTGCCGGCGCGCAACCAATGGGGATTGGTACCCAGTCGATCTTCCATATAGAGCGCTCCGGCGACAGTGAGCGGAATGTCTTTCAATTCCAGAAACGGCAGTACCTTCATTCCCTTGGGTCCGTTCTTCTCGACGGAATCCAGCATAGTCTTGAAGAGGGTGATGGCGGCGCGAACGCGGTCCGGTGTGAAGAAAACCATATCGGCTTCCACGACACCAACGCCGTGCTGCGCCATTTCCTGCAATTGCGCGGTGAAGACATCATTGGCCGGATCAGTGCTCAGGGGAATGACGGGAAAATCATACTGACGTTGGTAACCCAGGGAGGTGTAATCCGCTGGAAACCAGGGCAGGTAGCAGGCGATGGCGGATTTCGGAAAATCCATGACACGTTGATGCTTCACCGGGGTTTTCCCGCCGTTCACGACTTGGACATCTTTGATTAATTTACCCGATTGCGCCGGATCGGCGGGGCGCTCCGAGCAATCAATTTCTTGCGGCGACGGCATCCCGTTCAAATCCGTTACCAGCCGCGCATCGCCCGCTTCGCCGCATTCGATGAAGAGATAATTTCCGTAGCGGAAAAGGCCGATCTCGAAGCCATTTTTGATCTCGCTGCTTTTGCCCTTCCACGCCACCTGCCATTTTTGCTCCTTCCATTGGTGCAACTGAGGTTCCGCACCGGTCAACCCCACTCGATACAGCCGTTCTCCCTTCGCGCCGCGTAGTTCCAGCCACGCGGAGTCCTGGGGCGAGGTGGGAACGATGGTCGCCGTACAACGCCAGGTGTCTCCTTGTAAACGCAGGGGAGACGATGGCGCTTCGGCAGCTTGCGAGATCGACAGAGATGCCAGTGAAAAAAGAAGAGCAAAGAAGAGAGGGGAACGGAGAAAGAGGTGCCGGACAGAAAAGGTTGCCATGTCCGTATCTTAAACTGTTTTTTAGGCAATCGCATAAAAAAGAGTGGATAAAACTTGAACAAACTTGATATAGACTGCCTAATCTTCGTGGCTTCACATGGCCCATCTTCTCGATCTCATTTCCCCTCAAATCCACACGATCGGCTCCTATGAAGGTCGTAATTGGAGCGGGCCGTTGCGTGTCATCTACGATCAGGAAATGCTGTTGATCGACGGGGGCACGTGCGAAACGCAGATCGAGGGCGAGAAGAGAATCATCAGCGCTCCGGCTAGTTACCTGATCAAACCGAGCGGTATTCCCCATTCCTCGGTCCAGACATCCAAAGGAACCATTCGTTTTCGTTGGGTGCACTTTGACTGGATTCATCAGGAGCCGTCGATGGATGAATCGTCGCCGCGCATTTGTCACGCTCCGGCCAAGCCGCGTCGGGATCTAATTCGGACCGCGCCCGCTTTTGTGCCGAGACAAATCTTGCACGGGCCCTTGGCGGCACCGGCTTCCCTTTTCCAACTCTTCGACCGCATGCAGCAGCGCTGGAGTTGCGGCACGCCGATGGAGCGGGCCAGTTGCCGGGCGCTCTTTCTCGAAATCCTTATTGAGATCTTGGGCGGGTCCCTCAACTACTTTCAGGAACCTTCCCGGGGCGACTACTCCCATCATCTCGCCAATCGCATTCGTGAGATGCTCAATCGCCTCTTGGAGAATCCGCGCCTGGCGCGTCTGCCCCTCGAGCAGGAGATGGCTAAATTAGGCTACAGCTATCCGCACTTGTGCCGGATATTCAAGCGGGCGCACGGCATCAGCCCGTTGACCTACTTCAACAACATGCGCATGGAGCGCGCCAGCCTTCTCTTGCGCGACACGGCCTTGCCGATCAACGAGGTGGCACGGCAAGTGGGCATAGATAACCCGGCCTACTTCACCCGGCTCTTCGTCAAGCATAGTAAGAAAAATCCGCGCCGCTTTCGTAACGAGTTGTAAACCGTCACGAATCAATTTCGTGAAAGATTTGTGCGGAATGTTGCGTTCAGGGTTTGGCCCCGGTCATGCGATCTTTTCCAGTAATGGAAAAGCATCGAAGCAGTAACAAAAACGGCGTGACTGTGCCGGAGGCGCTCACAACCCCGGTCGTCGCGGAGTGCGATGTTCTCGTTTGCGGTGGTGGCCCTGCCGGTGTCTCGGCGGCCCTCTCGGCGGCGCGGTCCGGCGCGCGAACCGTCCTCATCGAAACGCACGGATGCCTCGGCGGCATCTGGACGGCGGGGGCCTTGTGCTGGATCATCGATCACGAGAACAAGGGGGGGATCATGCGCGAGATCCTGCACCGGCTCCGCGCGATGGATTGCGGTCCGGGCAGCGAGAATCGCGCCTCATCTGCCTATGATGTCGAGTCGATGAAGTATCTTCTGGAAGCAATGACGCGCGAAGCGCGGGTACGGGTGCGGCTGCACACCCGTGTGGTCGCCGCCCTCGTGAACGATCAGCGACGGCTCACGCATATCGTTACCGAATCCAAATCGGGACGCGAGGCGTGGAAAGCCAAAATGTTTATCGATGCCACGGGCGATGGCGATGTGGCGGCTCAAGCCGGTTGCCGCTTTGCCGTGGGGCACCCCGAACATGGGGAATCCCAGCCGATGAGCCTGATGGCGTTGCTGACCGGGATTGATCCTGAGTTGGTGCGACCGTTTCATAACCGCAGCAACCCGGCAAGCCAGGAGCTGGCGAAGAAGAATCTCTATCAATACCTCAAAAAGAATGGCTGCACTCCGTCCTATTCCGCGCCGACATTATTCTATATTCACGAAAATCTCTATGCCTTGATGGCCAATCACGAATACGGCTTTCGGGCTACCAATGCGGACGACGTCACTCAGGCGACGCTGCGGGCGCGGGCGGAAATCCAGAACATCGTTCAGAGTTTGAGACGATCGGGAGGCGCCTGGAGTCGCGTGGCGCTGGTCGCCACGGCGGAGCAAATCGGAACGCGGGAGGGGCGCCGCATTCTGGGGCGATACACGCTCACCCATGAAGACTTGACGTTGGGACGTCAACAGCCGGATGCCATCTGTTCACCTACTTTCTGCGTGGATGTGCATTCGACCAATCCCGCTCGCGGCAAAGGATACGACAACGCGGGTGTGATTGTAACGCCCTACCAGATTCCACTACGTGCCGCCCAACCGGCCGATGTTGACGGACTCTTGTTGGCGGGACGTTGTATTAGTGGCGATTTCATTGCCCATGCCAGCTATCGTGTGACGGGGAATGCGGTTGAAATGGGTGAAAGCATTGGCTGCTATGCGGCGCTCTGTGTGAGCCCGAGTCAGACCACGGAAAATTTGCGGGAAAAAGAAGCGGTTCGGGTCAGCTAGCTGCCTGCCGGACTTTTTGCGAGCGTACTCCCCGCTAACCAGCGGCCTTCCACCAGGATGGTTTTGGGTGAACGGGGGATGCCGAGATCATTTTGCTGGAGTTGCTGCACAATGACGTCCACTGCGGCCGCCGCGACGTCTTCTTCGCAGCCGTCGATGCCGCTCCATTGTTTCTGAAAATCGTGGATATCCATATCGACGATGGAGAGTTCACCCGGAACGTCGATCCCCATCTTCGCACACCAGTCGTGAACTTGCTCGCCCATGCAGATGAGAGCGTCAGGCTTGTTTTTTTGAAACCATCGAATGAAATTTTTCTCAGTGAATTCGCCATTGGCGGCACCCAGGCAGAAAATAGGCAATGGTTTTTGACCGGTGGCATACTGATGATAGAGATAACGCGCGGTAAAAAGATCGTCCGCATATTTGTAGGACTGCGGACGTAGCGCGAGACCGATGCGGCGATGTCCGTGGTATTTGAGCCGGCGCAGGCAGAGGGTGATGGCATGATAATGATGGTTGCGCGTGGAGTGGAGATGCGGAGAGGCCATGGTGTAGCCAATCGTGGCTGACGCGTATTGAGACCAATCGAGCGGGAGATGTCCAAGGGGATGTGGCATGGGCGAGATGAGCAGCCCGCGGATATTACGAGTCTGTAGAATCTTGCGGATGCGCTCCATGGTGAAGCCGGGCTCCTTGATCCAGAACTCATCCAGTTCATAGCCAAGAAGGCGCGCCCGCTCGTGAGCGCCCTTGTAAAAACGCAGAAACGCAGGACGACCTTCCTTCCAGGCATTGCGGGTAGGGTAGGACGTGACGAAGGCGAGGGTGGCCTGATAGGGCGTGGTTCTCGACATGCGCAGCTGGCTGGCCAGCGTGGCAATGAGGGGATTGGTCCGGTACCCCAGAGACTCGGCCAACGCTTGAATTTTCTGGCAGGTTTCTCGTGGTAGCGCGGGGTGATTGCGCAAGGCCCGCGAAACGGTGGAGTGAGAAACGCCCGCCTGACGCGCGATGTCGCGCAAATTGAGTGGCGGTGCAGGAGATGTCGACGGTTCGTTTTTATCCCGTGGCATGGGGAAATCATAGGAGGAAAGCGGCTTGAGTCAATCGGTTATGCAACTGGTGCATAGAGGCTACCTTGTATCGTCTGAACGGATGATCTACGGTGCTGAATATCGTATTAACTGTGTATGCAATACCCTGATTCACTCCCCATGAAGCGCGCGTTTTCGATGCTTGGGATATTGATCCTTTGTCATCTGGTCGTACCCGGAATCGCCTTGGCCGAAACCTTGGTTTCGGATGCTTTTGCACTTTCGGGGAGCAACCGTAAGGAAGCGGCCTTGTTGAATGGCGTGGCACCGGAAGAAGGCGCGGGTGTTTGGAAGACGGATCGCGATACGCGGTTTTCTGCTGCCGGAACGATTGTCTGTGCACAGGTGGCCGCACCGCATGTATCGAGTATCGCCGCCGAAATTGACCTTCCCAGTCCTTCCAGCGAAGTGACGGTGCAGGTCGATGTGGTGGTGAGTTCCTCAGAATGGATGGGCGTGGGTTTTCAGTCGAAGGTGAATCCTGCGAATTGGTTTAAGGCGGAGAATTTGCTCTGGGTGATGCTGAAGCCGGATGGTCGCTGGCAGCTGTGGAGCGAAGGGATTACCCGCTCGGTGGCGATGGGAAAGATTCCGGGATTTCATGCCTCGGATTCGCACACATTAGGACTGCGTTACGACCCGGTTGCGGAAGTGGCCTTTGTCCTGATCGACGGGGCCGATGTCAGCGGCGCGCATTCGGTGAAGCTCCCGGGCGCGGCGATCCGCTCTGCCGGATTCAATGGTCTGGCCATCTCATCCCCCGGCGAAGCATCCTTCGACAATTTCAAAGTTTTTACCCCCTGAAACGCCAATTAAGTGGAGAAGAAAATGAGCACGAACATCATGAAAACGAGCCGTCCGTCCATCAACCGAATCGAAAAAAAGACATGCCTGCCGATAGGCATGACGGTGCTGGCCTTGATCCTGTCATGCGGCCTGACGCAGGCGCAGGTCATCATCGCCGCCGACACGTTCACGCTGAATGGGACGACCCGCGTATCCGGTGCGAGCTTGAATACAATAGCGGTCGAGACCGGAACGGGAAGCTGGTCCACGATTACAGATACTCGCTTCTCATCTTCTGGAACAATTGTGGCTTCGATCAATAATCCGAACAGTAGCGTCAGCACGCTCGGAGAGATTGCCTTCACGAATCCGAATCCAACCGGGATTCTCTCGGTTCAGGCGGACTTGGTGACGAGTACCTCGCAATGGGGCGGGATTGGTTTTCAGACTTCGGCTTCACCAAGTCAGGCGAACTGGTTTAGCACTTCGAATCTGCTGTGGGTTTATTTAACCAAGAGTGGCGGCTGGTATATTTATTCAGGTGGGCTCACGACCCAAGTGGCCACGGGCGTCATTTCCAGTTATTCGAGTACGACACCGTATACGCTGACCTTGTCCTATGATCCGAGCACGAGCATGGTGGATCTCTTGATCAATGGCACCGATGTTTCCGGATGGAAGAGTGTAACCTTGGGCGGTTCCATTGGCTCGGCGGGCTTCATTGATTATGCGACCGCCACGGCGGGTGCTTCCAGTGTCGATAATTTTCAACTGTCCGTCGTGCCAGAGCCCGGCAGTCTGGCAATGACTCTTCTCGGTGGGATGAGTGTGATGGTCATCGTGTTGAGGCGTGAGAAGAACGGTGCTATCTTGCGGCAGTCGCAAGGCCATCAGGCCTGATTGGAGTAACCCGGCAACAATTGCCTGCCTGCACTCCGATAATCATTATCCCTAATCACCATGAATCGGCATTTGGCTCAAAGGCGTGGTTTCACACTCGTGGAAATGCTGGTGGTCATTTCGGTGATCCTGGTTTTGTCAACGCTCGCCATGTCTGGTTTTCGCAGCGCTATGAATATGAGCCGGTCCGCGAAGTGCATGGGCAATTTGCGGCAGCTAGGGGAGGGAATCCTGTTGTACGCGGCCGATAACAATAACTTCCTTCCGCCTGCGTATATCAGCGGGAACAACGGTCCCGACAATAATTGGTATTATGCCATCTATCCTTATCTGACGGGTGGAACAAAAATGCCGTATGACTGGGGGCAGGAGACCGTGATTGTCGGGCGTGGCGTATTCCACTGCCCTGAGGTCAAAAATAACGATGCTGCCTATATCCTTCCGTGGATCAGTTATAAAATGAACGGGCAGTTCCAATTTTTGTCCGCGACCGGAGTGATGTCGATGGCTGCGATCAGCAAGCCATCCCAAACCCTTCTCTTGGGCGAGGGGAGAGCGCATCCGAAGTTCAGCAGTTATACCTCCAAGGATCAAGGCACGGGGCTTTGGTATCCGCACAATGGCAAGCTCAACGGTTTGTTTCTCGATGGACACATCGAATCCCAGACCGAGAGCGAACTCAAATCGAGATGGACGCAAATCGGTTCTTTTTCACTGAATTAATTTTATGATGTTATTAAGCCGGACGGTCTCTTTCATTGTGATTTACGGGCTCTTATCGGTGGGATGCTGGGCTGAAACGATTCCCAATGCGGCGGTGAAACAATTCTTTCTAGCGCCGGATCAACCGTCGATCTTGCAACTTCCGGCCCCAGCTGGCAGTGGGGAGAAGACGGCGTTTGTGATCCTGAATTATCAGTCAGAGCGAGTGACGACGGGTGAGGCCTTGAAGAAGGCGGGGCAGTGGGAAATTCCGCTGCAGTTGCCGTCTGGCTATTATGAAGTCGCTCTGCCCGAATTGCGCCTGACATACGGGGTGGATGTAATTGCCGCCTATGAGGGTGCGGCGGATCCGTTCTTTTGCATGGATTCCGCTCTTTCGTGGCTGACCCCGGTATCCACGCGTGAAGGATTGATTCAGATGCTCAAGCGTTGCGGCATTGCGATGTCGCGTGAGAGGTTGACATGGCCTGCGGTGCATTCTGCGGCAGATGCCTCCTGGAATTGGGAAACACCGCGTGCTTATGATCGCACCCGGCTGATGTATCAGGAAAATGGAATTCCTTTGCTGGAACTCGCGCATGAGTCACCGAAGTGGATGATTCGTGACGGATCGGGCAAGGAACCGGATGCCATCGTGGAGTCGATCAAGGACTGGCGGCAGATCGGGAAAAAATGGGCGAAGCAATGGGGCGCCATCGAAGCGTGGAATGAGCCGGATCTGGTCAATGCCCCGGCAGATCAATACGTAGCTTGGGTGCAAACCCTGCGCTATGCGCTCCGCTCCGAGGGAATTCAAACCCCGGTGGGCGGTGGCGTGCTGGCTTATATCTCGCGTCCGTTCCTGAATCTCGCCGCGCGGTGCGGGTTGCTCACCGCTTCGGATTTCATCAGTTTTCATTACTATGGCGATCCAGCCAATATGGAAGGGCACGTGGCGGAATTTCGGCGCTGGCTAAAGGAGTATGGACATGAGGCGATGCCCTTGTGGTTGACGGAATGTGGCGCGCCGTGGCTGGGAGTTCCGGGAAGCCGCGCCAGTGCGCGGGATATTCAAAGTGCCGCGATGAAATTTGCCGGCAATGCGATTGAATCCCGCGCCTGCGGCGTGGAGCGATTTTTTGCTTTCGTCTATGTCGACTACTCGGAGCATGGCAGCAAGAATTTCGGCATGCTGGATCGCAACGGTGCACCGACCCGGACGATGGCTGCCTATGCCGCCGCCACGCGTATTCTGGCTCATAAATCCTACGTCGGTGATTTTCCGGTGTCTCAGCTTAAGACTGGGCAAGCCCGCGTCTTTGCCTCGTCAAAAGGAGAGGCCGTCATCGTAGTATATACCGGCACGATTAATCCCTTGGCGACGTTACTGATGGAGGTGGTGCCGCAGCAAATTCTCGGAGCGGATGGCCGTGTGTTGAAATCGAAAACTACGGGGACAATTCCGGTGCCCGATGGGCTTTCGTATCTCGTTTGTTCGTTGGAATCGATCCGTGGAAAGTTAATCACGGACACAGGTGCGCGTAGATTGACTCCACGAGTAGCCGCGCCGGTCTCTGCGCTTGCCCCCGAACCGCTCATTCTCAAGGCGCAAATGAAGAATAGTGAGGTCACTCCGGAAACTCGCGGCTATCGTGTGGCGGAAGGCGTCATGAAGATCCGGATTCCGATTCTTGTCGCCAATCTCGCTGATAAAGAGCGGGAAGTGAAATTGGAGTTCTACGATGATGCGGCGGTATCGAAAACGCCATTGACGGTCGCCATGGGCAAGGTGCCGCCACAAGGTGAGACTGTGCTGACGGCCACGGTGGATTTTTCCGCTTTTCAGGCTAGCCCGGGCGATTCTAAAACGGTGAGGATCGAAGCCAAGGCGGAGGGAGTCAAACCGATCTCGCCTCTCGTGCTGAATTTTCTTTTCTCGCAGGGCTTGGAGAATCATCTCAAGAGTCACGCCTACCGCTATACGATTCCGCTGGGAGAAGAGCATCGCTGGAGCGTTAATATCACGCCGACTGGCAAGATGAAATTCGAGCATGGGCCGGAGGCTCAGTGGGGATTTACCGCTACTTTTGACGGGGGCGATCGCTGGGTTTATCCCCGCTTTATCATCCCGCAGGAAGCGAACCTGGATCGAGTTCAGGGGATACTCGTCCGCGCCCGGCTGACGCGACCGGGAACAGCCCGATTGCTTACATGGAACGAGGAGGGCAAGCAATCAACGACACTCTTCTCCTTATTCCCGTCCGACGGTGTCTGGCATGTGGCCTATGTCCCGATCGACAGCTTTGTTATCCCGGCGGTCGGCGGAGCAAAAAGCGCCTTGGGCCGTCAGATCAAGACCATTTCCATCGGCTGCAATAGCCAGGAGAATGAAAATCATCTCGAAGTTTCCGACTTCTATCTGTTAGGAAACTGAGTCTGGGTCACGATACGACCTTGAGAAATCAATTCGATGTTCCCCAGAAAACGTCGTTCATGTTGGTGGGGACTTGACTGGACTGGAGTTTTTCGACGTGTCCGTCGAAGAACAAAACATTGGAGTGATTGAGATGGCGATAGGCAATTTGCGTCAATGGCGGCGGCGTCCAGGAGATTGCCCGGTTTTTGCTCAAGGTCTCGATCAGCATCATTGTCTGACTGGGATTTTTGACGAAATCCTTCACAGAAGAGCCGTCTGGATTTAAATAGAGACTCACTGAATAGTTGGACTCCCACCAGTTTGTCGGGATTTCACTTCCCGTTGTCGAGGGGCAGGTTACCAACGCGGCCATGGCTTTGGCTCCTGTTCCGTACTTGTCGGTCTGGTTAATGCCCAGATAGGGGCGAATCAAATAGACCCAGCAGTTGTCAATCGTTCCGTCGGAACGAGCCCGGTTGGGTGGGAAAAAATTATCGTGTTCCGCTTTGTAGAGGTTGATTGCCTGCCAGATTGATCGCATCTGCGAGGAACATTTCATGGCCCGGACGTTCTCTGTAGCGGTCCGGGAGAATGATAATGAGAGGCCCGCAAGCACTCCAATGATGGCAACGGTTACCAGCAACTCAACCAGGGTGAAACCTCTGGCTCGGTTGGAGGGGAACCGTTGCGTGTTCATGGAACGTGGGTTTATTCTTAGCGCGTAGCTGTTTTTACAGGAAGAAGAAGATATGTCCCTGCTGCCAGCGAAACGGCCTTTTCCAAGCTAATCGGTTTCTTTTCAGCGTTGTGAAGTGCCAGTCCTGCTGCGGGTTTAATCGAGCCGTTGAAAGGTGTCGTCAATGTAATCCGATATCCGCCGGTCGCATCGGTCGAGGTCTCAAAAGAAAACGGTTCCGCGGACTTGGCTGTAAACCACGACGATGAAACTTCGCGAGCCATGGTGGCGAAGAGATCGCTCCGGGTGTTTCCCGTAATTCTTTGGTGAAGGAGCACTGCGGTGGCTGACGCAGAGTTGTCACCGGTGCCGAGCGTTAATGCGCCTGCCGGATTGCGTGTGGCCAAATCGTCCGACCATTCGGCGGTTTTCACGCGGACTTCTGTCACCGCGCCACGACGTTCCGAAACTGCCTCCAGACTGGTGGTTTTGTCGTCAGCGAGCAGGGGTTGTAGAAGCACCACAAAGGATACGTCTGAACCTGCATCCTTCAGGGCATAGGTTTCCACTTTCATTGAGGACGCATCGACTATTGGGCTCGTGGGGGCACGTTTTGCGAATTTTCCGTCGCCACCGATGCGGCGGACCTTTAGCAGGCTGCCACCTGCGCCGATCGCCAAACCCCGGTCGGTTACCGCAGCTTCAGGTGGGACTTGGGCCAGCCACTCCGCCGTGACCGGTTTTTCTGCCGAGACGGAATCCAAAACGAGCAGATAGTTGCCGCGGCGATGAAACACCTGGCGGCGCGCACTCGAGACGTCTGCATAGACGCTGCGCAAATCGACGGAGATCCACGCAGTGGCCGGAGCGGAGGCAAATCCGTCGATCTCGCCTGTGGCCTTCGGATCGAAGTTCTGGTTGCGTCCGTTCAGAAGCAGGGCGGTGTGAGATTCTGTCGAGTTCGAGAAGAACGTCCAGCGTTTGTCTTTGCTGTCCCAAAAACCAGGGAGGCGTCCACCGGAACCATACCCTGGCGTTCGCAACATCCACTGTCCGTCGAAATAGAAACTCAGCGCTCCGGCATCGAGATGGGAGTGATGCGTGTTGTTGAGTCCGCCTTTCAGTGACAAAAGGTAGTCCTTGGAACTCCAACCGCTGCGGGTCGTCGCAACGCCCCAGTCAGGCAGGAGTACATCCACTTCTTTCGGTACCGTGATGGAAACCGACGGGTCGTACCACAAGACAAGGAATGGAAAGAAATCGTATCCGCCACCCTGGCGTCGGATACTGAGTGGAGGGTAGGGCAGTTTGTCGGCGAGATATTGGATGCTGCCGTCCTTATACTGCGAGGCGAGGCGGTAGAGCAGTTGTTGCGGGCCATAGTAATCCTTCCCGGTCGCATCGCCCCACATCAAGGTGAATTGAAAGTCCGGGCTGCTGGCTCCCAGGCGATAATGCCCGGCGTTGCGCAGATACGGAGCGTCATAGAAGGGCTGAGTGTTGGCAACGTGTTTGACGCCTTCGATAAAACTCAGGATAAAACTGAGACCGTAACTCCAGTAACCGACGCCCTCGATCGAGCTGCCATCAGGATTCATCGCCTGGCCAATCCGCTCGTAATCGAGCATCGCTCCGGCAAGCCAGTCAGCCGCTTCCGGAATTTCTTCGAGAAAGGTCGCTCCGGTCAATCCCATGGTGGCGATCGAAATGTGATTATGATTGGCCTGGAATTCTCCACCGTAGAAGGCGCCGCCGTAGAGACCTTGCAGGAAGTTCGGTATCCGCTCACGAATGGTTTTGATAAGAAATTGTTTTTCCTCTGGATTGAACAGGTCGCGATTCCAATCGTAAGCCATGCAAATCCCCCGCATCAGATGGGCTGCGGCCAAGTCGCCGTTGATCCGGACGGAGATTCCCCACGTGTTAAATCGGCAGATAGTCAGGACAAGATCGTGCATCCGTTTGCGGTAGGGCTCCGGCGAGGGGCTTAGCTTTGCAGCCACTGCCAGAAGAACCAGCTCGTTTCCCACCTCGCGTTGCCACAATTCCTGTCGTGCCACGATCAACGTATTGCGATCATTGTCCGCCAGTTCCTCGGGAGTCTTGTAGGTTGGTAAGGGCGTTGCCATCACCCGGTCTGCCGCGGTCAGCATATCCTTGTACCAGGTAGAAAGGGGGGCCGGAGCACGGCGGATCCGATCGTTAAGGGCGGACCAGTCCTCGGCCTTGTAAAACAGACGGGGCTCTCCCGTTTTTATGTGTGATAGCCACTCCGCCTCGTGAGCTTTGCGGTACGCGGCCACTTCGGCCGGGGTGATTTTGGGCAGTGATTCGGACGCGTGGAGCACCGTGACGGTACAGAAGAGAAGTGAGGCTATGAATAGGCGCATGAGATTAATTGGATTCTATACAAGAATTCTCATTTAACGTGACAAAAGATGCAATTGGGCTTTTAGTAACACATGTGACTATTCCGGAGAAACGTCCCACCCAGGCCGATATTGCGCGTCTGGCCGGTGTGCATCGCACGACGGTGTGCATGGCGCTGAAGAACTTCCCCAATATTCCGGAAAGCACGCGTAAACGAATCCGCGAGATCGCGGAAAAAATCGGTTACGCACCGGACCCCATGCTCTCGGCCTTGGCGGCTTATCGCAATCGACTGCGTCCCCGGGCCTTTCAGGGAACGCTGGCATGGCTGGTGAATGACTTTTCGCCTTTTAGCTGGAAAAAGATTGCCGCCTTTGTCCAATACTTTAAGGGGGCTTCCCAGCAAGCCAGTGTGCATGGGTTTAATCTGGAGGTGTTCAACCTGGGCGACACCGGAATGCCACCTGACCGACTTGCGGGCATTTTCCGGTCGCGCAATATCCGCGGCATTCTGGTCTGTCCGCAACCGCAGCCGAACATGAAGCTGGAATTTCCCTGGGAGGAATTTTCCTCGGTTACTTTCGGCTACACGCTTGCCTCGCCGCGGCTCCACTGCGTTACCACATCTCATTACCGTGCGACGCTCCAGGCCATGGAGGAAATGTACGCACTCGGTTACAAACGCATCGGGTTCATGATGACGAAGGTTCACGATCAGAGAATTTTGCATACTTGCCTGTCGGGCTATCTCGCCGACACCCACATTCGATTCCCCACGCAGCGGAAGATTCCACCGCTGATTCTTGAGAATGAGGGTGACGCTGAGGGCTTGCTGCGGTGGTATCGCAAGTATTCTCCGGACGCCATTCTCATCGGTGCAGGTCTGGACTTGCTGGCGCGGAAGGCGAAGCTTGATGTGCCGCGTGAGGTCGGGATTGCCTGTTGTTCCCTGCCTCACAACTATACGCCTTCCGTTTCGGGTGTGCAGGAAAACCCGTTCCATGTAGGAGAAGTTGCCGCAAACCAGGTTGTTGCCATGATTCAGCGTGGCGAGACGGGCGTGCCGCGTCTCTGCCAGCAAATTCTCGTGGAGACAGAATGGAATTGCGGCAAAACGTTACGCCGTCTTAAAGTTAGATAAACTGTGTTACTGTCGAGAAGATGGTTTTGCGGCCACGCCGGTCCTAGCGTGAGTGTCGGATACCATGATACGTCTCGACTCTGCCTGCTCTCCCATTGCAACGGTGCCGTTATCCGTGAGGTCGCGGTCCCGCTCCATCTTGTTTTCGCTTAGTCCAGAGGAGAGGGGCGAATTCCTGCCCGATTGGAAGGGCATCGACGACGCTTCCATTCACTGGTTTGACGGGAAGCGCAATCACATGGCCGCCTGGAACCAAGTACTCGAAACCACTCGGCCCGAGGTGATTGTTTCCTGCTGGTCGACAGGCGCCATACCCGAGGCGTTTGCCTGCGCCGAGGACAGCCCGTTACGCTATGTTTGTCACATTGCCGGGTCAGTGCGTCATGTGCCGCGGCGTTTTATTGAGCGGGGCGGCGTTGTCACCAACTGGGGGGATGCTCCCGCCGAGCCGGTGGCCGAGCACGCGCTCCTTCTGGCACTGGCGGCTCTACGCAATGTTCCAGACTGGCGGCCTCTGATTGCCGACGGTCCCTCGTACTTTGAGCATCCGGTAAATCGACTCAAGACCTGCACGTTGTTCGGTCGCCGTGTGGGCATTCATGGATTCGGTCGGATTGCCCGTGCGTTGATCCGCTTACTCAAGCCGTTCCGGACACCGATTGCCGTCTGGTCCGAAGGAGTGCCCCGGGCATTTATTGAAGAGCATGGCGCCACATCCGCGGATTCCCTGCACGATTTGTTCGGCCGAAGTGAGGTCCTGTTCGAATGCGAAGCGTTGACCGCGTCCAGCACCGGAAGCGTCAGCGCGAACATCCTGGCGGCTTTGCCGGATGGAGCTGTATTCGTCAACGTCGGCCGGGGGAGGGTAATTGACGAACCCGCGCTGATACAAGAAGCCTCCCGTGGCCGTCTGCGCGTAGCGGTGGATGTGTGCTGGGAGGATCCGGTGCGGTCGACGGATCGTCTGTATATGACGCCGCAAATCGTTCTCTCACCGCACATCGCCGGGCCGACGCATTCCGAATTCCCCCTCTGCGGTCAGACTGCGCTGGAAAACCTTTCTCGCTATCTGAAGGGCGAAACGCTCCGCAACAGGATCACGCTCAGTCAGTATGATCGTGCAACCTGAGGCATGGCGCAGAAAGTTGATAAACTGTGTTACTTGAATCCACCTTGTCGGCAATGATCGCAATTTGAACACTAGTCCATCCCTAACCCGAAAAAAACTATGACATCTCCACGCCTGTCTTTCCGGTCTCTCATGAGGTACGTCTTATTCCACAGAGGTTCGTCCACACCGTGTATCCGAGTAGCGGTCGCATTCATCGCCTTTTGTCTCGCGACGGTAGGGGGTGGCCACCGAGCTTCCGCTACAACGCTCTACTGGACTGCGGGAGACAACAGTTGGTCGACAAGTACCACTGTTTTTCCGTGGGCCACCACGTCGACCGGTTCTGCATCGACCGCATGGACCAATGGCTATGACGCGGAAATCGTTACGGCGAATCCGAATATTCACGTATGGAACGCCACCGTAGGAACACTTACGATCGATAATGGCGCTACTTTTTACGCTTCAGGCACGACGTCTGTGACTCGCGGTTTGATCATTACCGGTGGTGGCAGTGGTGACTTCACCGTTCGGGATGATCGGACTTCGGGAGGTACTTCGCTCAAGATTTCTCTCAACGGCACCTCTGCCTGGAACGGTACCGCGACCATCATCGGTTCGTCCACTTCGACGGTGAGTCTGGTGATCGGCAGCACGGCATCCACCGGGGCAAACGCCACGGGTGTTGACACCAAGGTGACGCTGGAGGGCGGTAATCTGGAAGTTGGCTACGGTCTGGTTGGCAGCACAGCGACGATCGGCCAATTGTCCGGCACAGGTACCGTCAAACTGGATGGCACCTACAGCAACACGGCTGGCACCCGGACGCTTCGGGTCGAACAGTCTGCCAATACCACCTTCAACGGATCAATCGGAGCCAACCAAACCCGTACCGACAATATTCTGGCCTTCGTCAAAGCGGGCTCCGGTACGCTCGCCGTGAATGGCAGCGGCGGCTACGCCGGACAGACGACAGTGGAGGGTGGCAAACTTTATCTGAACGGTTCTTACGGCACCGGGATTACCAACGTCAACGGGCAAGGCGATTATGTGGTGAAAAATGGGGCCACGTTGGGCATCAACGGCACGATCACTCTTTCAACCGGATCATCGATCCGTGGCATCGTTGTCGAAAACGGTGGGATTCTGCAGGCAGGCACGCCCGACACGGCCGGAACGTTGACATTGGCCGGTGGCAGTTCATCGAGTGTCGGTCTTCTATTTCAAGGGAATGCCACCATCGAATTCCGGCTCGGCGTCACTCAGGATCTGATCACTCTCAGTAACACGGCAATGACAGGTTCGGCGTTGGGGGGCGACAACAGCATCGCGTTTGACTTCATCTATAACGGCGGGGATATCCTGAACCAAACGCTCGACCTCATCAGTTTTGGCGGCACTACGACGGGGATTGCGCTGAGTACATTCACACTTTCTCAAGCGGCGGTTGAGTCGGGTTGGGCCGGAACGTTCAGCTATGGCGGTGATGGCAATCTGCTGCAGTTTACCATCATATCGGTTCCCGAACCGCGCATCTGGATGTTTATGATGGCAGGACTGCTACTCGTGTTTGGAGTTATCTATCGGCGGAACAGGCAGACGATAAGCACCAATCGCGTGGGCTTTCTTGGGATCTCGGTCATGCTTTTTCTGGCCATATCCTTCACGGCACGGGCGGAAAATCTGATTCCCAATCCGGGTTTCGAGGCTGGCATGAGCCGTTGGAAATCTCCCTACATTCCCGCCGACAGCCAGGAGAAAGGGTGTGTGTTTACTTTGAGCGAAACTGACACCCATTCGGGGCAATTTTGTGCCGCCATGGAAGCCGCAGAACCCGGTGCGCGGATGGCCATTACGCCGGCGAATATGCCTCTTGCCGTTCAGCTCGGTTCGTACCATGTCACCGTGTGGGTGAGGGCGGGAGAAAACTTTCGTGCCGATCCCAGTCAGACTGGGATGCTGATTCGCCTCGCATATTTTTCTGGGGCCAACAAAACTCCCCTTAAATTTCAATCGATCGATTGGAAGGGCCATGTCCTGGATGGAGTCAATCCCTCAGGATGGGCAACGGCACCAGTTCCGAAGGCGTGGACGGAAATTAACGCCGTCATTGATGTGCCGAATGGGGCGGAACGGCTGGCGATGGATCTCTTTCTCTGGAGAGCTACAGGCAAGCTTTACTTCGACGACGTTTCCATTATCAGGGAGTAGTTGACAGGTGTTGAATCATTGCCTTCCTATAGAATTGCAAAAGCGTTAGCTGTCGTCTTTAACAGCATTTCTGTAGAGCGCGATTATATAATAAAGGGACGCGAGGCCCTAGTTTTAAGGTCTCTATACCAGGACCGGAGAGAGGAAGGAGAACTCTCGCATACGCTTCCGGTAACACTCCATGAGAAGCATCGAGTTGCGGGAATCTTCGAGTGTAGGTGCCGCCGGCCGATCCGCTCGTACACAGTTCAAAAACGCGACTGTTTCATCGTAAAAGCCGCATAGCTCGAACATCTCGACGCCGCTTAATTCATTGCCAAGAACAACCTTGACCAGTTGGTCCTTTTTCCACAGTCGCAAATAGCCGGGGCTGTCAAACCCATCCCACATCGGCAGATCAACCGTAAGCGTCATACCGATGGCATGAATGACCACGCGTTCCAGCACCACGCCGGCAACTGGTTGAAACAGGCACTGCACCCGGGTCCCCGACTCGCAAACGACATTCATTGTTGCTGCGGCGACGCCTGCACCGAGATGTGGAAGTTCGTGAAACTCGAATCGGGCGCTGCAAGCGGGACTCCGCGCGAGGAACAATGCGGCATCAATGGCATGGATTGCCGTTACGGAAAAATCAGGGTCGGTCCGGTTATGGCGAACCATTTCATAGCGAATCTGAATGACGTCGCGGGGTGATATTTCTGTCGTCAGGGTTCTGAAAGCTTCCACGAGCAGCGGTGTATAGCGCCGGTTGAAGGCGACCTGATGGATGCCGCCTCCCTTTTGCGCTGCTTCAATCAGGCAGTCCAGATCTTGCGAAGTAAGCCCCGGCGGCTTTTCCAGAAGAATCGCTATGCCCTCATTAAGCAACGGCACGGCTACGTCCGCAATATGCTGTGGTGGCAGGATCAGGCAAATCGCATCCGGTTTTTCGCGACGGACCATTTCCTTCCAATCGGTCGTCGACCTGGCGTAACCAAACTTCTGGGCAAAGGATGCGGCATGCTTGGGATTCAGATCGCAGCAGGAGGTCAATTCCACATCCGCGTACTGGGAAGCGCAGCGACGTTGTGATGGACCATGCACGCTGTGCGCATGTGCTCCGCAGCCGATTGTACAAAGTTTCATATTCCGTCTTCTATATTCCTATGTCGGTGGGCAATAGCCCGTTCTTCCTCCCAATTGCTGAAAGCGCCGATAAAGACAGATGAATGCGATCGTCGATAGCGCGGCAATACCTCCCGCAATCCAGAAAAGAAACCGGTATTGATGCCCTGTGGCATCGAGGAAATATCCCAGCAGCGGATGCGTCAGCATGGTTCCCAAGCCGACGAGCAACCCCATCGCCGAGGCATATTCGAGGAAGCGTTCCTTGGGCAAGAGCATGGGCGCCAATGAAGCGCCAATGGTCCAATAAAGTCCCGCACAGACTCCCTGTCCCACAAATGCCAGAGCCAAAGTCGAGGCATCTGTCACGAACAAGGCTCCGCAGAGATTGACCAACGCATTCAGTGCCAGGGCGGGAATGATTAGCAGTAACGGATGATAGCGGTCCACGCAGATGCCGAGTGGATAAGCGATGATCAGGGAGATGGTGTAGGTTGCCGCAACGCATTTACCATAGGAATCCATCCCCATGCCCAGATCTTTGGCGTAATAGATATTAAACAGATAGGATGGCGTGAGCGCCATCGCCGCAAGCATGCTGCCCGCAAAAAACAGAAGGTAATAGGAATTGCCAAAACAGCGGGACAAGTATTCTCCAATCGAGGAGATCGCGTTGTTCGATGTAGGCTCGGGAGGCGGATAGTTTCCCTCGCGAACGTTAAGGCACATCGTTCCCATGCCTACGGCGTAGATCAGTCCTATCCCAATGAATATCCAGCGGTAGTGCGATTCCACCTGTCCCATAATCCAGAAGTTGAAGGCGATTCCCGCCAGAAGACTCAATGCCCGGAATAACGAGAAAAACCGGCCAAGAAAACAATGAGGCACCACGTCGTTGACCAAACCCGTGAAGACCGTATTGGCCACGATTGTTCCTACTTCAAAAAAGAGCCATAAGGCTCCCAGAGTACACAACGTCGACGCACTTTTACCCGGAGACATGGCTCCGAGCCAGTGGTTCAGCGCGCTACCGATCTCCGGCGCGTAGGCAATGCCCACCATGGCCAGCACAATAAAGGGCGTTGGCAAAATCAGGTAGGGAATGCGCCGCCCCCACTTGCTGCGACACCGGTCTGAACGTGAGCCAATCCAGGGGGCTAAGAACAAGGAAATTGCCGCCGGGACGGTTCCCAAAAGAAGTCCTGTCAGAAAATCCGAGGCGTCGACCTTTCGAAACATGATCTGCATGCTCGGAAAGATCGCTCTCTCTTTCAGCGACCAGGCAAAGTCACCCCAAAGCAGCCAGCAGAATAAAAGCGCGAGGGCCGCCTTGCCGTAAGTGAGGGACCCCACACTCCATCGGTGGACTGTGGACGAGTCATCTTTATTTTGAAGCAATACAGGCATGAATGAAGGAGGCCGCATTATTTCGCGGGCCAGTTCCAAATACTAGAATGGCGGGAATTTTCACCCAAGCGTTGTTCCAATAACACAGGTGACTAACGAACGCATCGCTGCTCAGCCGAATGGTTGACGTCAGAAACGGATGAGCATCAAGCAGGTGAGTGTACTGTTGTCCATTGCCATAAAATCGAAAGCGCATGGTGTGATAAAACACTAGGTGGAGCCTATGCCATTTTTGCATGGAAATAAGCGTGGTTTTATAAAATATTTTCTGTTCATTACCTAACACGTGTTGTATGATTGGTGATGGCCTTCGATTCTCTCTTAAAATGGAGGGATTTTATGATTTCAATCCCTCTCAATATTGGGTTTAAAAATGGCTGTTTGCGCAAATACTTTCCATCAGGCATTGCCCTGTTGATTTTGGTGTCGATGACGGCGCTGGCGGAGGGTGGGGTGCAGCCCCTTCCAGCGATTCCCGGCGTTCCGACCAGTTCTCTTTATCGGGTGGCGATCAATGGCAAGGATGTTCCGGTAAATGATGAAAGCCGGTACGATTTTCAAACCGCCTTCTATACACTGAGCGGTTCGGCGATGATAACCGTGCGAGTGCCCTCCGAGGCGCGCGAGTGTCAGGTGCTTCCCTCCCGCTATGGACTTCAGCCCCAGATCGAAAACGGAGCGATCACCTTTACGGTTTCGGAGCCGTTACGGCTCGTGGTCAAGGTACCGGGCCAACAGCCTCTGGCCCTGATCGCTACGCCGACGGAGGTCAATCCACCGAAACCCAAAGATGCCGATGTGCTCTATTTTGCGCCGGGTGTGCACGAAGCGGGCGTGATCCAGCCAAAGTCCGGACAGACGATCTATCTCGCACCGGGGGCGTTAGTCAAAGGCCGGATCGAGGCTAAAAATGTACAGAATGTGGTGGTGAAAGGGCGGGGCATTCTCGACACGAGCGCGCATTCGATTCGCAAGGACAAGACGCTCGGCATTCTCTTCGAGCGTTCTTCCAAGATCACTGTGGAAGGAATTGGCGTTCGGGGCGGCTCTTGGTGGCAATCGCTCTACCTGCTGACCGACGACGTGAGTATCAGCGATATGAATCTCTTCGGCAAGGAGGTCAACACCGACGGTATCGACATTGATGGCGTCCAACGACTCACCGCCCGGCGTTGTTTTATCCGGTGCGGCGATGACGGCTTCGGCTGGCACGCGGTGGATGCTCGTAGGAACGGCGAGCCGCCAACGCAGGATTGCGTGGCAGAGGACTGCGTGATCTGGAACACCACGGCGGGCAATGGCCTGCGCGTCGGTGCTTCCATGGAGACGCGCCTCTTTGAGCGCATCACCTTTCGTAATATCGATGTGCTCAATTACGCGTTGGTAGCGATATGCAGCGACCATTCGGACTGGGCGATGTGCAAGGACATCCGTTTCGAAAATTTCCGCATCGACGCAGCGGGACCGACCGCCATCGAGATCATCATTGCAAAAACACGCTACAGTAATGACAACGGCTACCGTGAGGAGCGCGGACATTACGATGGTCTGTATTTCACCAACGTGACAGCTCCCAATGGAAAGATCATTCTCAAAGGCGCGGACGCAAATCATCTCATCGACAATATTACGTTCAAGAACTGCGTGATCGGAGGAAAACCGGTTCGGGCAATGAGCGATCTTGTTGTGAACGAATTCGTCCGCAATGTCACGTTCGAGCCGTAAACCTCTTCCTGTCACCACTCTCTCCCGTGCCCAAGATTCCATACATTCGGTGGTGGATCGCCGCCCTGTTGTTCCTGATTTCGATCCTGAACTACATCGACCGCCAGTCGCTGGCGCTGTTAATTCCGACCATCCAGTCGGAGTTGCACATGAGCGATCAGCAGTATGGAAACGTTGTCAGCGTTTTTCTCATAGCCTATGCGGTGTCGTACTTTATCTCGGGTTGGCTCGTAGATAAGCTTGGCGCGCGCCTCGCACTGTTTCTCTTTCTCTCCGTGTGGGCGGCGGCGGACATGCTCTCGGGACTGGCGGCGTCGGTATTGATGCTGGGCGTGGCGCGCTTCTTTCTCGGACTTGGAGAGGCGGGCGGTTACTCCACGTCTCCGAAGGTTGTATCGGAATGGTTTCCGGCCAAAGAGCGTGGGATCGTGGTAGGGCTCTACTCCATGGGCAGCGCGATCGGCGCGACAGTGGCACCGATCCTGGTTTTGTGGGTGGCGAATCGTTACAGCTGGCGTGCGGCGCTCATCTGCACGGGAGTGCTTGCGCTGCTGGTCGCGATCGGATGGCTGCTTTTCTATCGTACACCCGACCGGCATCCCCTGATCACGGAGAAGGAGAGAGACCAGTTGAAGGATCTGGGCGCTTCAGACGAGGCGAAAACCGCCGCATTGCGTGGAGTTGAAGTTTGGCGGATGATTATGACGAGTCCAGTGGTGTGGACCCTGTTGGCCGCGCGCATGCTGACTGATCCGGTCTGGTATTTCTTCCTCTTCTGGTTGCCGAAGTATCTGCACAGCGCGCGTGATTTCGACCAACAGCATCTTGCGCAAACATGGAAAATTTATCTCGCCGCCGACATCGGCTTTCTCTTTAGCGGCTTTGCTTCGGCGTGGTTGATCAAGCGTCGGTGGGAGGCTCCGGCGGCACGGCGGTGCGTGATGGGTTTTGCGGTGATTTTCTTCCCGCTCGCGCCGGTGATTGCGCTGAGCGATCACCTTTTTTGGGTCTTTGCCGTGGCGATGCTCATCGCCTTTGCGCACACGACCTGGCTCGGCAGTCTCAGTACCTACATAGTCGATCTGGTGCCGCGTCCGATCCTGGGCACAACGTTCGGATTCATCGGCGCGGGCAGCGCATTGGGCGGGCTCGCGATGAACCAGGGCGTGACCTGGGCCATCAGTCATTTCTCTTATACGCCGTGTTTCTACGCGATGACTTTTCTGCATCCCCTCGCGTTTGTACTGGTCTGGCTGTTGACTCGGCGAGCGTGGAAACCGGCGGCGAGTTAACGCGATTCTCTATTCGAAGTAATTGGGCGCGAGTAACAGCAGGCGTCCTTTTTTCGCGGGCAGAAGGAGCGATCCATCGTCTTGCACGGGCAGGGGAAGACTGGTTTCGAAATCGATGACTTGGGCGGCTTTTGACAACTTGAGAATCTCGCCCGCAAAGCTGGAGCGCTCCTCGATCATGTCGATATCGAGCGCCTTGCGCGTGGGAATATAATGCAGCAACGTCAGCCGCAAATCCTGTCCGTTCCGGCGGGGGATGGTGAGAATCGTTGTGGGCAAACCCGCGCCAAAACGCGGAGCGCCAATCAAGCGTTGCATGGCGGCGCGCCAGCCATCGCGCACGGCGATATTTCCTGATTGCCGGTATTCGCGGAAGATGGGATCGGCGAAGTAACAGAAGTTTTCTCCACCCAACACGGCGGCGTACTTGTCGGACTTCGCTTGCGGCGGTGTTTGAAAATGTGAGGAGAATGTGAGGTCGGTCCGGCGGAAATAGGGCAGGACGCGTTCAACCCAAACCTCCACACCGCGTTCCGCTTCGACGTTGCCGCCTGGGGCATATACAACGCGGTCGCTGAGGGCCAGTTCGGGAGAGAATGATTCGCGCGCACGCCAGTAAGAAGGATAGAGCGTTACCGGTCCGGTATTCTTGAGGTGGATGCCCGCGAGTTCGCAGGTTCCCTCGGGAGTGAACGCGCTGGTCGAAGAGAAGATGACCTTGCCGCCTCGTGCCAGATAGAGGTCCAAGCTTCGTTTTAACGCAGGCGTCACGAGGACGGAATCAGGCAGGATTAACAATCGATAATCATCGAGCGGGCTGGCGTCGTCGATCACGGCCGCGTCGTAGTGCGATTCCTCGCACATTTGCACCACGCCTTCGAGCGATTTATCGCACGCGGCGGATTCGCCGCTCACCGCATGGGGAGTCAAAATTCCAATGTCGAAGAGCGCGCGCGATCCGCGATAGAAGGACTCGGCCGCTTCACATTGTTTATAGACGGAGCCGATCAAACGATACGCTCCGGCATCAAGCCTGCCGCGGGGGGGGAGTTGATCACCGACGGAATTAGCTCCGCCCAGAGCCTGCGTGCGGAAGCACTCAAATTCGAGCGCCGCCTGTGGTTTCAATCCACCGAAGTCGCCCCACATTTTCTGGAATCGACCGGTCATTCCGAGCCACGGTTTTCCCCAGTTGCCGAGCGAACGGGCCAGCCGCGGGAAGTGTTGATAGCCCCAGAATCCGGAGGGGAGGGACTCCAGTTCCCAGTGCGTTTGCAGAGAGTGCCGGGCCCGCACGCCGGTTGTAGAATCGATATAGATCGGATTAGTGGAATTATAGAAAATCGTGATCGCGGAATTCCGATCGTGGATCAATTTGGTGAAACGCCGGGCAAATGCCGTCTGGGCAAGACACTCGAAACGGGCCTGCGTGGCTGAGTCACGTCCCGTAAGTCCGTGTTGTTCGCGGAAACGAAGGCTCGATTCACTCCAGCATGCCTGGGGATCGAAAAGGAGGATGTCGAAGAATAATCCGTCCACAGGGTAGTTCGACAGGATTTCCTGCACATGCGCTTCGATGTACTCCTGATAGTCCGGGTGCACGAAGTTGTTGTAGTGCCAACCACCGGGATGCGGCGGTTGGGAGGGATCGGCGTTACCGCAGCGGGCGAACGTGCCATCGGCGCGGAGTTGCCGCCACTCGGGATGTTTGGCGGCGACATCTTCTTCCCAGCCGACGGTGGTGTAGATCGGGGCGCGAATGCCGCGGCGGTGCAAGGCTTCGATCATCTCACCGAGAAGATCCCGCCCCTTGAGCGCGGGGTGTTGTACTCCCGTTTTCGTCGGGTAGTAGCATTGGCCGTGATGGCACTTGGCGAAAAGGGTGACGCTGTTGACGCGGGCCGTTTCCAAGGTCTTGGCGAAGTCTTCGGCGTCGAATTCCGTGCCGACATCCGGAATGAAGGGGGAGGTGTGGAAGTCCAGATGAATCTGGCGTTGGTGTGTGTAGAGGGGATGAGAGTTCATAAAAATGTGCTCCGAATCAGGCCCAGTCCCCGTGGTTTCCTGGCAACGGCCAGAGACGGCAAAGCAGAGTGCGGGATTTTTCCTCCGCACTCTGCTGCCTGGACAAATGCTTCGTTGAAAGTTACGCCAAGACGGGGGCTCCTTTCCGCCTTCTTTCCCGGGAAATGGCAATCGCGCAGAAGCAGGCGAGCGCCAGCAATGAGACCGTGCTCGGCTCGGGAACGACGGTGACGGTAATGTTGTCGAAGGTGACGTCTCCGTTTGAGCCGCTGGAGAACAGCCCGATGGAATCAAACGTGGAGAGGATGCTCGAAGTGGTGCGGGTTACCGTGTTGCCATTGGCGATCAGGGTGATGTCCATTTCCGTGGCAGAGACATATTGCAGAGTCAGACTGACGTTATAGGTCGTTCCACTCGCGGCGGCTGTACTGCCGGACAACGCACCGAGGGTGCTGTAACTCGTGCCGCCAAAAAGCGAGTTCGTCAAGGCGGGCGAGACACCGTCACGCTGGGAGATGGCTATACCGCTCGGGTCCAGTGCCGACTGGAGCGAATAGAATCCCGCGTAACCGGTGTAGTGCGTGAAAGCGCTGTTAGTCAGGGTTGTGGTATCGCCCGTCAGGGAGTTATTGCCCGGGGTGACGCCATTCGAATTGAATAATCCGAAGCGCAGTCCTTGCCGCGCCGATGCCGCGCCCGGAGTAATCGTATCGGTAACCGAGAAGCTGAGAGTGATCGAGGCGCCAATCGTCACGGTAGTGGGCGTGAAGTAACTCACCGCGATGAAGGCGTTGCCGGCAGTCGAGGGGCTGATGGTGTAGCCCGTGGTGGAGCTGACCGTGCCCGTGGCTGAGCCCAACTGATACCATGCGGCGGAATTGGGCAGATTCTGCGTCGATCGTTCGCCATCCGCGAATGAATCGCTCACGACCGTTATGGCGGCGAACCCCGGTTGAAGGACGAGACCCATCCAGAGTGTCAGACAGGCAATGATACCCTTCAGGAACGAAGGGCGCCGACGAGGTACGACTTGGGGAGTATTCATTGGTATTGGTCTTTCGGTGCGATTAGTAGTATTGCAGTTATACTTGACTTTCTATCAATAAAAGACAATACTTTTATTATAAAGCAAAAGATAATCTAAAAAATATTCATAACTTGCTTAAAATCAAGCAAATAAAGACATATAAAAAATTTACGAAAGTACTTTCCAAGTATGACAAATATAGACCAGTCAAATCAAATAATTTCGTTAGACCGCATTTCTGATATTTGCGGTGTCTCCATCGGCACGGTTTCCAAGGCGTTAAGCGGTAAGCCCGGTGTGCGTAGTACCACGCGCCAACGCATTCTCAGCGTGGCGGAACGATATCGCTATCGTCCGAATCGCCTGGTTCACGCCATTCAGAGAGGCAAGAGCATGACGGTTGGTCTCACCTGCCGGAATTTCGGGGATGAATTTGGTGGCCGTATCATGAGCGGCATGCTCGAGGTGCTCTTCCACGCGAAGTACGACCCGATCGTCATTAGTTGGGAGTTGAGCGTGAACGAGGGCGTGCGTGCGCTGCGCTCGCTGACGGAGCGTCGCGTCGATGGCATTCTCATGTTTCCACCGGCGGAATTGCCGACCGATCCCTATCTCGAGGAGTTGCGTATTTTCAATGGACCGATCGTTGTTGTCGATCAGATGTGGCCCGGCTGCCGTTACGATTTTTATGGCAGTCAGGACGCCGAGGGCGCTGACGTCGTCACCGAGCATCTCATCAAGCTGGGGCACCGCAAAATCGCGCACATCCAGCTCTCGAACGTGAGCACGGGTCAGAGCCGTCTGGACGGATTCCAGCGCGCCATGATCCGGCACGGTATCGCCATTCACGAAAAGTGGTTGCCGGGAATCGAGCACTACGGTAGCGACGAACCCTACAAAATTGCCCGTGAATTGCTTTCCTCCCCGGATCGGCCTACGGCAATCGTGGCGTTCAATGATCCTGTCGCCATGCAGGTTCTCGCCGCCGCGCATGACCTGGGGCTACGCGTGCCGCAGGATCTTTCCGTCACCGGTTTCGGTGATCTGGATGTGACGCGACACTTGCGTCCCATGCTCACCACCGTGGCGCAAAATCCCATGGCCATCGGACGCAAGGCCGCCGAGCGCTTGCTGCAACAGATTGAGGCGAACTCAACCGCTCCCGGGCATCCCGTTTCCTCGCCATTGCAGGAGCTTCTGCCTGTGGAGGTGATTGTGCGTCAATCAACCGGCCCTATCAGCCGATAATTTAACCAACACTTGGAGTGCTGTATGGAATCCCCCCTCATAGTCTCCTCATTTCTGCGTCGTCATAATCGCGCGGCCACGTTGATTGAAATTCTCGTCGTCGTGGCGATTATTGCCGGACTCCTCGGATTGCTTATTCCCGGCTTGGCCCGGGTACGAGATGTCATGGCGGCGACGCGTTGTGTCTCCAATCTTCGACAAATTTATCTTTCCAGTTCCGCGTGGTCTGCGGAAAACGACGGTTGGGTGCCGCAGGCGCTGTGGTATCAAACCAACAATAGCAAACTCAATGTGCGTGGCTTCGGGTTGAACGATTCCCTTTTAACCTGTCGCGAGGCCCGGACCACGAACAGCTACGGCATCAATATCCGTCTTGTCACCGGGAGTGCATCGATGTGGGGGGCGAATGACGTGTTCTACTACAACCATGGCCGTTACAAGATGGGAGCATTGTCCGCTGCCACCACGCTCTTCTTTACGGAAACGGTCTATGGCTCCGGTAGGGTCGGTTACTACCTGGCGCATCCCAGCTATATGAACTATCCCCATCAGACCAATGCCAATGTTCTCTATATAGACGGCCATGTAGAAAAGCAGCCTTCCTCCGCCCTCACCAACATCACCACCTTCACCCGGGGTATCCCCGATCAGGAAACCAGCTTATGAAAAAACTCCTCTCTCTTCTATCGCTTTTTGCGATTGTCGCCCACACCCAGGGCCAGGAACTTCTGGCCAAATACGACTTTGAATCCGATGCGAAGTGGCTGCCCAAATGGGGAGCTGGTCTTGGCTCCAAGTACGCGCCGGCCACGGGATGGAAAAAACCGTTTGTGGTGACGCTGGAAAAAGGCGACTCCCATTCCGGTGATGCCTGCCTGAAGATGGAGATTCTCGAATCGGTTCCCAACGAAAAGATTCTCCACACCGATGTCTTTACGATCCCCGCTCCGGACGAGGGCAAGAAAGTGCGCATTACCATCTGCTTTTATGTCCGCGCCCAAGGGCTCGCGGAAAAAAGCCTTCACCTGCGTGGATTGGAAAAAGATGAACTCAACAAGACGCTGAAGATGGTCGGTGACTCCAAGTCGCTTGTCGCCATTCCGCTCAATGCCGAGTGGGCCGAGGTGCGCTGGACGGGAACCCTGAACCCGAAGACCCGCGGTTTGATGGTCATGTTGGCGGTTACCTCCACCGACGCTCCGGCTGCTTTCTGGCTGGATGATCTGTCGGTAGAAATCGCACCGGAGCCGGTTCCGGTCACCACTCCCACGCCTGCGCCCACTGCGGCTCAGTGAGTCGCTCCAATCTCTATTTGGGTTTTTGTCATAATGAAAGCATCTGATTTGATTTGTTGGGGAGCCCTCGGAATTTTCGGCGGTGTGAGCGGTTATGGTCAGACCACGTCTGTGCCGGTCCAGCCTCCCACTCCGGCGGCAGTGACCACATCGACTTTAAGCTCCGACGTTAAAGGCAATATTTTTACCGCAAATGAAGGAGCGCTTGTCCTGCGACTGGCCAATCCTGAGGCCGTCACCGGAGGAAAAGTCACCTTGCGCGATGAGAGCGGCAAGGCCACCACGCTACCGATTGCGGCCGGAGCGGGGGAGCTCACGATTCCGCTTTCCGGCAAGGGATACTATGCGGTCGAAGCAGAAATCCTACGCGAAGCGGGTAAGGAAAAACTCATGACGACGGCTGCTGTCGTAGGGCCGTTGCTCGACGACGCGGTGCGCATGCAGTCGCCGCTAGGACTCTGGACGGTGCAAGGGGACCCCGAACTCGTGGTGGCCGCTGGAGCGCGTTGGAATCGCGACATGACATCGATGAAAGACAGTCCGCAGGAATACCTGACGATGTCCATCTCCGGGCCGGTGAAGCCCCAGCCTTCGCCAGCGCGCTTCACCAACGTGGGCGTCATTTCATTCGGACTGCCGCTGTGGATTTACGATCTACCTGCGGATTATCAGAAAAAGGGATTCGCCAATCCGTTTCAGAAACCGCGCGACTGGGAACAGCTTCGGCAACTGGTCAAAGCCTACGTCATCGAACATCCGAAGCGGGCGGAATTCCCCGCCTATTTTGAACTCTATAACGAACCGGAATGGGCGTGGAAAGGCACCAAGGAGGATCTCGTCAAATTTCAACAAGTCGTTGCCGACGCGATCAAGGAAGTGCGTCCCGACGTGCAAGTCCTCGGTCCCGGATTTTCCACCATCCGCATCAAAGATCCGGCGCGACTCGATCTGGAAACGATCCAACGACTTGGCCTCCTCAGTCATCTCGATGGATTGGTGCTGCATGCCTACGTCGATGGCAGCGAACCGGAAGGGGAGTTCATCCGGCGTGTGGTGGAGTTGCAAGAATGGTTGGTTAAGGTGGGCAAGCCGAGCTTCCCGATTCATCTCACTGAGTTCGGCTGGTGCACGCTTCCCGGTACGTGGCAAAAGCCGGTCAGTGAACTGACGCAGGCCCGCTACGCCGTGCGCTCGCTGACCTTGCTCGCTGCGGTCGGAGTGAAAAACTCCACCTACTTCTGTCTCGCTTTCAAATCCGGCCCCAATCCCGGTGAACGTTCCTTCTCGATTGTTCACGAAAACTCCACGCCCAAACCCGCGTACGCCTCATACTCAAACCTCGCGCGCTGGCTGGCCGGGACGGAACCAAAGGGGCGCTGGTATACACTCAGTCCCACCACGAACCTCGTCTTGTTCAAGAAAGACGGCGGCTATATTGCGATCATCTGGGACACGCAGAGCGATCAGTCGCTTGCCCTGCCATTTGCCATCACGCGAGTGGAGGACATGATGGGCCGTTCTCAACCGAAGACGCCGAAGCTGGCCATCAGCGCCAGCCCCACGTTTCTCGCGCTCAGTGGAGATGTCCCGTACGATCCGCAGATGCTTCCGGAAATCCGCGTCATGCGCGGCACCTCGCACGCGTTGCCGCTGGACCCGAAGCTGCAGTGGATTTCCAGCGGTGAAATTCAGATTGCAGAGGGGAAGATCGAAACCAAGCCCGAGACGCCCAACGGCAAGTACGTTCTCCTCACCAAGGCCGATGCGGGCTGGAGCGCACAGCCGGTGGAAGTGGTGCCACCGCTGGAGGTCGGAACCCTCGCGCTGCAGTGGCCGCTCGGTGGAGATCCCGTTCTCTCCATTCTCACAAAATCGTGGGCGCCGCAGCCGCTGTCTGCCCGTGTGACGGCAAAACTGGAGAAATCCTCGGATTATTTTCTGCCCGATATACGTATCGAACCGAATCAGGAAGCGGCCATGCGGATGCCGCTCAAGGGCCTCGTGGAAGGTCGGCGCTATCAGGGGAAGCTTTTCGTTGAGAGTCGGGACGGCCAGCATCGCGACCGGGTGACGATGCCGTTGGACTTCACGCTTGTCTCATCGCGCCTGATGGCCTCTGGTGAACAGAAGCCAAACTGGAGCCAGATTTTGCCGGTCGATTTCACGGCGTGGAGCCCATTTGGTCCGGCGACCAATCCGGCGCATTCCTCCGCCACGTTCCAATCGGCCTACAATCGTCAGGGACTGCATATCCGCATTCAGGTTCGCGAAGACAACCATATTCAGGACAAGAGCCCCGAAGCGCTTTTCTCGCAGGATTCCATTCAATTCGGCTTCGATCCTGACGTGGAAAAAACTTGGGAAGCCAACGACCTTTTCGGCCTCAAGGGGCACCGCATCTTTGAATACGGTGTGGCTTGGAACGGCAAGGAAACGATGAACTGGCGCTGGATTTCCTATCTGCCGGAACTACCTGTCGGCTGCAGCGAACCGCGCATCATCACCAATGTGTCGCGCAACGGAAACCTCACCGACTACCAGATCTTCTTTCCATGGGAGGTGTTTGGTCTGAAGGATATGCCCAAGCAGGGTTCCGCTTTCGGTCTTTCCATTGCGGTGACGGATGTCGATCCGTCTATGCCCAATGTGCGCAAGGGAATGCGGCTCTTCGATGGCATTGTCGATGACAAAAATCCCGAACGATTCGGTCGTCTCTGGTTACGCTAGTAACCTGCTAGGAGAAATCGCGCTCAGAGCCTGTTCACGATCTTTTCGGAGAGGCGTTGAGAGCGGGAGAGGGCGAAGGCGAGGCGCCAGCGACGATGGTATTGAAAAATACCGGAGGAGCGCCGCAACGAAGCCTTCGCCCTCTCCCGCCTCAGTCCTGCGGATTGCCGGTCTTTTGCGCGTTGGGCGGCGTTGTCCCAAAATGGCCAAGATCGCTGCGGATATTGGCCGTTTGGGACGTCTTGCCCAACGTCAAAATCCCTGGCAACGCCTCCTCGAAAAGATCGTGAACAGGCTCTCAGGGATTCATGACGTACCCGCGAGTGGATTCGATGCCGGAATGGACAGGGGGTATGCCGATCTTGTTCGAAATACCCCCAGAATCAAAACCTTGTCATGACGCGGGGAGGCAATAAACGGAGACATTCAACTATTCGAATGAAGTCTTTCATGACGCAGTCTCCAGAACGTGCCACAGTATTAACCATACTTCGCTCATTCTATTTTCCATGAAAACATTCTTTGGTTGGCTTCGATTGATCACCCCGTCGCTTCGTCGAATGAATCACGTGAGAATAGGGGCTCTTTGTCTTGCTTTCATTCCCGGGATGGCATTTGCCCAGGCTCCATGGAGAAGCGAGCTGTATCCCGAGAGTTGGACGCCGCCCTGGGACAAGCCGTTCGAGACAGAAAAATTAATACAGGATTTTTCTTATGCGGGCTATCACATGGGCGAAGTGGAGTTGCCGGTTATTTCTGGACCGGTCTTCGACGTGACCGCCTATGAGGCCGATCCAACCGGGAAGAAAGATTCCACGCTGGCGATCCAAAAGGCCATTGATGCCGCCTCGGCCAAAGGCGCGGGAGTGGTGTATCTCCCTGCCGGGACGTATCTGGTTTCGCCCCAAGGTACAAACAGTTTCGTCTTGCGGATCAGTCATAGTAATATCGTTCTCCGGGGAGCCGGTAGGGATAAGACTTTTCTTTTCAATAATTCCTACCAGATGCGGCTGAAGAGCATCATTCTAGCGGAAGGTGACCCGACACGCTGGAGGGACAAGCCGACGTCCAGTCCGGTTATCGCGATTACGCGCGATTTACTAACTCCGACCATTTCGATTCCCGTGGCGAGCCTTGCGGGATTCAAGGTGGGGGACTGGATCATGCTTCGTGCCGACGCCACCGAGGAGTTTATTGCCGAGCATCGAATGACTGATGTCTGGGGAGGCATGGGTAAGCGGCTTGCGGGAGTGATGTTCCAGCGCCAGATCGTTTCTGTCGACGAGAAGAATTTGCGGATCACCATCGATGTCCCCATCCGTTACTATCTCAAGACTCGGGACAAGGCTCGTATTTATCTCGCCGCTCCCCATCTGGAAGAGGTGGGGATGGAGGGTTTTTCCATTGGCAACATCCAGCATCCGAAGGTCAAGGAAACCGAGGGCTGGGGACTGATCGACTTCACTAAAGAAGGAAACGGCGCGTATGATGTGCATGCTTCCGCGGCGATCACGATGAACCATGTTCGCAATAGTTGGATTTCCAATATAGCGAGTTATCATCCGGCAGAGAATCAAACGGCAGCCCATATCCTTTCCAATGGAATCGTCATTCAAGAAAGCCGGGGTGTCACGATTGCGGACTGTGATTTTGAACGCGCGCTCTATGGTGGCGGTGGCGGCAATGGATACATGTTCCGTCTTCAGTATTCGAATGAATGTCTGGTGCGGGATTCCGTTTGCCATTACAGCCGGCATGGTTTCGTGGTGGCGGGAATGGCAAGTTCCGGGAATGTCTTCCTGCGCGGAACCGCAGGGCATACCCAGGTACAGGTGGCGGGATTGGGCGTGACAGCGGGAAAGGGCAGCGATCATCACATGTACCTGAGCCAATCCGATCTCATCGACAGCGTGACGCTTGATGGGGATTTTTTTGACGCTCATTATCGCACCAGCGGCAATACCTTTGGCACGCCCGCGCACGGACAAACGTCGGTGCATTCCGTTTACTGGAATCTCAAGGGACTCTCCTATCACCCCAAGCACGAATACATCGTCCATAGCGATCAGGCGCGTTGGGGTTATATCATTGGCACCAGCGGAAAGGTCAGCGGTGTCGCCACGGATAGTCTGGCGGCGGATAAAACAGCGCCGGTGGATTTTACCGAAGGCGTGGGTAAGGGTGAGGCCTTGCAGCCCCAGTCACTTTATCTGGATCAACTTCGCCGTCGTATAGACTCGAAGAAAACGGCGACTCCGTGACATAGCTCTCCTTAGAGCCTGTTTACGATCTTATCGGGGATGGCGTTGCCAAGGGATTTTGCTGCCACGACAACGCCGCCCGGAGGCAAAAGACTGGCAATCCTTCGGACTGGGCCGTTAGGGCGGGCGCAGGCTTCGTTGCGGCGCTCCTCCGGTATTTTTCAAATACCATCGTCGCTAGCGCCTCGCCTTCACCACGCCTTCCGGCCCCAGCGCCACCCCGATAAGATCGTAAACAGCCTCTTATGGGAAAGGGGAGAATGTCTGTGACGGATTTCAGCGAGCGGCTTTGGCTTTGAGTTTTTCCACGAGACTTTGTCCGGCGCGAAGTTTTCCAAGAGCCTCCTGATATTCCGCGGGGAGTGGCACCTCCCGTGAATAGGAGGTGACTTCCGAGTACTCATAGATCACATCGCCGAGTTGAGCCCGTACGGGGTAACCATCGCTGACCCGAATCCACGCGGTCAAGATCATGTCCGCCTGAAGATCAGAGCCCGCGCCTCCTTTGAGGAGAAATTTGGCACATTCGCTTTTTTTGATCATGGCCAAACCTGCATAGTTGGAGGCAGACAACCATCCCAGACCGGGAAAGGATTTGGTACGCAGAGAGGCAAAGTCGCCGCCCGATTCAACCGGGAAAACTGCGATTTTATCCGAGTTGTCATAGCGCTGCAAAATAGACTCGTCGACAATATAGAAAGTCTTGCGCGTTCCATCCGTATAGGTCGTTACGGCTTCCAGAATGCGGTTGGTGCCAACACGCTTTTCCAGCCGGATCGGAGTAATGCCGACCGGCGACGTTTTTTCGCGGGTGACGGTTTTGATTTCCACGCTCCATTGCGAGCCGGGCGGTGGCGATTTGACAAAGGGAGGGGATGGCGGGACGCGGGGCATTTCCGGTTCCGCAGCCAAAACGACAGTACCCATCAGGCCTAACAGAATGACGATCCAACTATTCATACACCGCCTCCCATTGTTGATCCACCACCTTGCCGGTGTAACGGTCGATGGCGATGCTCAGCCAGTACCGTTTTTCGCCTTCGACGATGAAATTTCCTGCGGCTGTGCCACCGGGTGCAAACTTTCCGCTCTGGGCCACCACATCGATCAGAAGATTCCATGTCCGTGTTTGCGTGGTGGACCCCAACGCGCGGACCACTGCCTCCCGGAGCGGTTTGTTTTTATTCAGGGTGGAAGGCAGGCTCCCCGCTGACATGAACGTGGCGAGACCGGCCACATTTCGGGCGGCATTGACCGTGGGTTGGCCGGAGGCAAAGGCATACGTGTTATACGCTGTCGCAACTCCGGAGGGATCAGGCATCGTCGAGGTGCCATCCGCCATTTGACCGCCCCCTTTCAAGAGCGCCTGTAGGACGGTGCTGTGTCGCGTGTTCAGGTTTACCCGGCCCGCCGTGACAGCGGGTTCATCCACGACAGAAAACAAATCCAGCAAGGCCGCATCGCCACTTGTGGCATCGAAAAAGCTCAGCGTTTTCCATGGCACATCGCGAAATACATAACCGAGTTCCGCGACTGATTGGAAGGGGCGCTGCAGGATGACCGGTCGTCGGTCGTAATCAGCGAGGTTTCTATATAGATTGGCCGCATCTCCCAGCCAGCCATCGGCAGGGCGAAAAACGTTGTCACTATCGGCATAATTTGAAGGCGCACTTCCCGCTGCTTTTCCGCCCTGAGGCCAAAGCGCGGGGTGGATTGGATTCGCTGCATTATATGTATAGGAAAATGGAGTTCCGTCGCGAATAACATCTGCCGTTCCGGTCAAGGCCGGCGCGGCACTCGGCGCATGGGAAAGGCCCCGGTTGGGTCCGAGTCGATTCGTTCGTGGATCCCACAGGGAAACATAGTAGCTCTTAGATAGGTCGCTGAACTGGAGTTGGGCAGGACTTATCTGCGGGCCAAAATAGGTGGCGTAGTTGCCTTTCGAATTCAGCAGTCCTTTCCATCCGGAGTCAGGCATGGCTTCATGCCCCGCGAATGTGGCATAGGTTTTCATATGGCCTTGGGCATTTTGAAATTGAAGCCGGAGGATCAAGTCGTCCGTGAACACGCCAAAGATAGCCGAGTCCGAATCGGGACGCGTTGCAGGCCACGGCTCGGCGGTGTATTCCGTTTGATAGGAAAAAAGTTTGAAAACCTGTATGTCTTTATCCGCGGAGGCATAGGAGACGAGATTTCCCAAGCTGTTGACTGCCGTCGCATTTCGTGAAGGTTGCGGCGATAGGCGATAAAGAGCGAAGTTGGCGCTGGGAATTGTGATTCCCGGCAGGGTGGACAAATCTTTGGTCAGCGTTTGCTGCAGCTCGTAATGACTGTTCGCTTCGACCCCTGTCAAGGTGCCGCGGGCCACATCCATCACGATCTGTACAGGTCCTTCGGTGGGAGAGGAGGGGCGATGCGGATTGAAGAAAACGGGTGCCCATACCAAATCTGCAGAGGTGAGCTTGTTGCTCACGGTATTAGTCTGGCGCAAACCCGACATGCACACATCGTAAAAGTAAGGCAGGTCTTCCACTCCGGCGGCTTCGAGATTACCGTCAAAGGAGAGGATCGTGGGATAGTTATCCCGGTCCGCCTGATCGATGATGCAGGCGCCAATTCGCAAAACCTGAAAATCCTTATTCGCTTCTAGCACTTGGTTATTGGTGCCTGCGTAGGTTTTCTCAGTGGAGACGGTTCCCACAGAGCCTTCCAGAATCCCTGCCTTTAGCATCTCGAAGAAATTCGGCTCGCGATTATTCGCGGCGACACTGGCGAGGGTTTTGAATTCAAGCTGTGGCGTGGTTTCTCCATCCGAACCCATATAGTCCCAACGATCCTTTGACGCATTCCATTCCAAGCCGAAACACTGGCGGATCGCCGCTTTTTGCGCCGCCGCATTGACCGAAGCGGAGAAGGCGGCCGCATTCGGTCCGCTGGGACCAAGCCAGGCGAGCTTCGCCAGGGAAAAACGCCGTTGCAGCAGTGGGGTGCCCGCTCGAATGCCCTCATACAACTCAGTTGTCCCGTCATCCCGGTAGTGAACCCCAACCGGTGCGGCGGAGAAACGGACATTGGGGATATTGGGATTACTCGTCGTCGGTGAAGCAGGACTCCATGAGGGGGCTGTCACCGCTCGCGAAAAATGCGTCAGATAGGGCAGTGCTGGACTGAGTCCCGCGTTTCTGACCGAGACATACCGAATGAGGTCCTGACGGCTCGTGAAATAGTTATGGCGGTTCGGCGTGGGGAGATGGGTCGTGACGACCGATAAAAAGCCGCTGTGGGCCGCATCGGTGATGGCTGCGAAGTAGGTGGCTGCATTGCCCGAAGCCGCAGGATTTCGAAAACTTACCAACGCATTCACATCTGCAGTCTGGAGGCTCAACGCTGTCAAATCCGCTCCGGCGAGCGATCCCTTGAGCTGGGAGATTTCAGGAGCGCTCAGAGAGGGAAATCCCGCGACATTGGCGTTCAACAAACCGCCGGTATCATAGACGTTATAGGCGAAGCGACCGATCACATTCACCGAGAGCGTCGTGGTTACTCCGGCATTATCGGTGAGATAGATCCAATTGGGAAGTTGAGTGGTGCCGGTAAAGCCATTACCGGTCAAAAGTTTCGGAGCGTTCCAGCGTGCGGCCCCAATGGAGCGGCTATTGCGGGCGGGTGTTGTGACGGAATGGGTTGAGGCATTGCTGTCGGCGGACGCGATGCTTTGACGTATGAGATTGTAGTAGTCAGGATTGCTCGCGGGCAGCGCACTCGAGATCGTTCTCGCGGGTAGGGAAGCGATGGCGGAGATCGGGGTATAGAGGGTGACGCCGCTGGAGGTGGTCGCTGTTGAGTTTGCGGTTTTGCGAATTTCATCAAGGAATAATCCTGTGACATATTCGCCCGCTGTCTGGGCGAGAAGATCGGCTTGTGTGTGGTCAACCCGACTGGCTTCGATGAAACGATTGGCGGTGACCGATGAAAAGAATGCCACGATAAGCGACGTGATCAGCACCACCATGGCCAACACGATAATCAAGGCGGAGCCACTACGGCGGGAGGTCAGTTGCAGGAAAATCTTCATCGGCGTACGAAGTATTAGCGAAGCGGAATGGTTTCCTGAATCATCTGCAGCGCGGCCACAGCGGGGCGTGGGAGCACCGCAAATTCGGAGGAGTTGACTGTCTCCGTCCAGAGATCGAGCGGCGTGCGGCCTGCTGCGGGAGATTTCAAAAGGTCCGCAATCTGCGAGACACGAGGCAGGGAAATATTCTGCTCATCGACTGACGCTACGGCCACGATCAGGGCGGTGACGCGAGACTGACTTGCGGTAAAGGGAGGCTTATTGAGCGGCAGAGCCGCAAATCCGCCGGGCACGACATCACCGAAAAGAGTGGTGAGTCCCGATTGGGTGACTGGAACAATAGCTCCGTTTTCGAGGACGGCCACAGCCTCGAAACGCAGCACTCCTTTAGCCAGTATATCGCGATCACCCGTGGTCATCACGTTGACCGGCTTTGTAACGAAATCCATTTCGGACCATGTCATGGGAGAACTCCGGCGTACCATCTCGCTACCTTCCAGTGCGTAGCCGATGGCCATGAAACGAAAGTCGGATGAACCCGCTGGGCCGCGGCTGCGCGCAAGAAAACAAAGTTTTGTGTTGGTCCCGTCTTGTTTAACGAAAACCGTAAATCCATTTTGTGCCACGAGGTTGGAAAAATCGGCGGAGAGCGTGTCGAGCACAATGCGCGCTTGCTGGGTTGCATCCATTTGCTGGTGGGAGGTCCGGACGGCGCGGTGCGTCTGTTCGGAAATTTGAAAGAGCAGCGCGGAAATAATCACCAGCACCGCCATAGCCACCAGCAGCTCCATGAGGCTAAAGCCTGAACGTCCCGACCGAGGCGCTACAGGCAACATGGGGACTGTCATTCGATGGGCCGGAAAATCACCCACGTTGAGAGTGATCCTTGTGCATTTGTCCATTTGCTGGTTCCACCATTCCACGTTGCGCGAGCGGGCCAGGCCACCGTCACCAGCGCCTTGCCGGTAGAACTCGGCGAGGTGGGGGGAGTCACTTGCACTCTGGCGATGAGTCGTTGGTCGGTGTTGCTGGAGCTTGGCAAACCGGAGAGAGTGAGCCCGGGCAACGTCATGGAGGCGCTGCTCGTTGCGGGCCAAGTCACATTGGTATAGGCTCCGGAGGCCACATACTTTCCGCTGCCGTTGAGTGTCGCCCCGCGAATGGATTGGGTGATCTGGTTGAGCGTGCGAGCCGCTCCGGCCTCGTCTCGCGAAACTTTGAGTGTGCTCAAGCCGATCGGTAGCAAACCCACCACGGCGAGCAGGCAGAATGAGGCGATTCCGATGGCCATGGTCACCTCCACGAGAGAGAAAGCATGAAAAGCGCACGCTGGGAAATTGCGTTTCATCGTAAGATCACAGGTCTCACTGCTCCGGTTGCCCCGTTCACCAGTACCGCACCGTCGTCGGCATTCGGTCGTATGCTATTACCGTAAGCTTGGCGGAAACTGACGTCAATCCATGTATTATAGCCATCGGTAATCCCGGCAGCTCCCTTGAGCATTGATTCCCCGCGTGGCGTAAAGGTGACCGTCGTGCGGGCCTTAAACTGGATCGGACCGGCGCTCAGTGGGATGCCGTCCACATTTGTTGCGACGCTGGATGGATTTTGGCCCGCGACCAGATTGCGCGTCGATTCCTTGAGCGAGTTCCATTCCACGAGGGAAACATTTTTCACCCGCAAGACTTTGCTCAAGGGCAAAAGATTGGTGGAAGCGGTATTGGTCCCTGTGCCGTCCACGGAGTAAAAGGCCACCATTTGCAATTCCTGCCCGCTACTGCCCGCGACGCTTTGAAAGCCGACCCAGACATAGGTCTGGCGAGCAATGGCCTGGCTCCGCGCGAGTTCGAGAAGGCTGGCCACATCATAGACGCCGCGGCTGACCGTATGGGCCTGAACGATGGAATTAAATCCGGTGATCGATAACGTGGCCACCATTCCCATCACCGCCATGACCACCAGCAATTCAACCAGGGAGAATCCCTTTCTGGCCTGACGGTTGGATTGCATAAAAAGAAGGTTCACGGAGGCGGGGCGCAAACGCCGGTAACAGTAATGTCGAAGTCGAAAGGCGATTAGTTTGATTAATTCAACGCAAAGCGAGCACGGATCGATGACGACGCGATAGAATCCAAAGAAAGCAGCCACCCATGATTAATACAGCGAAAGGAGCGGGTTCGGGAACCACCGTGGTCAGCGTGATATCATTGATCGAACCGTTATAGCCGTCATAACTGATTTGAAAGGTATTGGCTCCCATGGTGAAAATGGAATCATCAGCCAATACGACACCATTCAGAGTAAACAGCCCGGTCCAAGTGGCGGTATTGCCGTAATCGAGGATCGTCAAGGTCGTGCCCAAGGCTAAAGCAACATTGGAACCGAGGTCGGTCAACGTAAGGATCGCGCCGGCATCGAGAGCGACATTTCCGTTCACCTTCAAAAGATCGGTCGTGGCCGTCGATGTATTGATTTCAATAGCCAAGGTCGAACCGGCGTTCATGAGAAGATTGCTTGTCGAGAACGTCCCGATCGCCATTTCACCCGGGGCCAGGGTGCCGCCACCCTTTACCTCCACGTCTTTCACCCGTCCCGAGCCGCCGAGCGTTCCCGCGCTGACGGTTGTGGTGCCTACATAGGAATTATATTGGGAATTTAAAAGCACCGTCCCCGCGCCCGTTTTGTTAAGGCCTGCCGTCGTGCCACTGATAGAGCTCGATACAACGAGCGTGGCGCCGGAGTTGACGACATTAAAATTGCCGCTCTGCCCCAAGCCCAGAACCACCAGTCGATTGGTCCCATTTGACGCTGCCGCATTGGAAATGGTCAGCGTCTGGTTTGTCACATTGCTACCGATCACAATGAGGTCCCCCGTGGCGCCACCTGCCGCAATAGCTGCGGCGCTTCCCGCGAGACCAGAGAGAGTCAAAGTCTTGTTTGTGGTTTGAGTCGCCGCAATGGCTATGGTCGAAGAACTGTTCGAATTCCAAACAAGATCCCCCCACTGATGATTATTAGTGAAGGTCAGGCTGGCATTGGGTGTAACTGGACCCGAAAAAAGCACTTCATCAGTCGTGACTGGTAAAACGCCGGTGTCCCAGTTCCCATTGGCGGACAAGTTCGAGGATGAGGCGGCATCCCATGTCACTGTCGCGGCCATGGCCATTTGCCCTGAAGCAGAACCCAGAATCGCTATAGCTGCGAGCGCCCCTATGAAGCGTTGCACTGAACCGGCGAAACAGGATGTTGCAGGGGCCGTCGACGACATCATAGGGAGAGTTAGGTTCATAGAAAGGGTGGTTTTCTATACCGTAGCTTTTCCCTTGGACCGATCAACGTCAGCGCCATTCAAACAGTTGCATATATGGAAAAGAGACGCAATTGCACCGTTTCGAGGATAGGCTCTGTCGACCTAGCGCCCGAATCATTGCGAGGGGACGTGGACGACTTTCACTTTCGCAACGTCGCGCCGTCCTGGAATTCACCCGAGATCATATAAGACCGGGGTGGATTGAGCAGGCCGTAGGCTTGTTCGTGAATGAGGGAAATCAAAAAGCTGATGGCTGTTTCGGCCAGAATTTCCGCTTTGGTATCCATCCCGGCAAATTGTTGCTCGCTTGGTTTGACGTGCTCCCCCCAGGTGGAGAGCAGGGAAAAACCGATGTCCTTGGGAATCTTCCAGCCGTGCTTTCGCAGCGCATGATATTGATTTGCGTAGGAAATGATCGCGTCCAACCGCTGGCTGGTTACCCATTTTTCGAGGGCGCGGAAATCGCCGGAAGCATCGCCGAAGAGCGGAATAGGCTCACTTTCCGGGTGACGGCTTTGGTCGAGAAGATAGGCGGCATGTAGTGATCCTTGGGTTCGGTTGCTCAACTCCTGCGACATGCACAGTCCGATGCGATGGTAGCCCTTGGAGTGTAGTACCTCCAAGTGATTGAGCATATTCTGGAAGTGATTAAACTCTGCCCGGTTGAAAGAAGGCACGGCGATAGAATGACCATAGGCGACCGTTGGCCATCTATCCCAGGAGCCGCCGAGGACCGATCCCGATTTCCGGAATGGCCCGATCAGAACCCCACGCAAACCGGTATTCCACCAGATCGATTGCAATCGCTCCAGCGTCATGCCTTGATCGAGGTTAAACTGGATCAGGTTATAACCCATCTTGGCGGCCTGCTTTTTGGCGTAAGTATAAACCATCGTGGCCCATGAGGTAGACTTGATGTCGACGTCAGTCAGGTAGGCCAGCCCGCTTTGCACGTCGTGAGGACGAATAGCGCTGCGATAGGCCGCCAGGGCGCTCATGGCGGCGTCCGGGGTGTAGCCCATTTTTCGGGCCAGAGCCTGGAGGCGGAGCCGGGTTTCCTGGGGAAGGCGGGAATCGTTGCGCAGGGCGAGAGACACGGTGGAGAGATGGACTTTGGCCTTGGCGGCGATTTGCTTGAGGGTCACTCGCTTGTCCATATGCAACTGTTTGAACTTAAGTCCGCGTGACGTCAAGCCCGGACCGTCGCAATGTGGAGTATCACCCAAGTATTCGATGAACCCTGCAGCTAAATCCTTTGTTTCCCTTTTTGACCAGAACTACGATGTCGTTGTATTTGGTGCCGGCTACACCGGGTTTGCCGCGGTGCGACTACTGGTGGCTGCCAATTTGAAGGTTCTGGTGGTGGAGCCCCGGGGGCAGCTACTTTGGGAATCGAGTTGCTGTCTGGAAAACCGTACGGATAACGCGCCCGATTGTTCGGACTGGCAACAGTGGCTCGACTCGATGGGACGACATGCAGCGACGAGCGCGACGCATTTGGATATTGCCTTTGCTGAAATCACCGCGGCCCGCACTCTGCTCCATCAGCAGGAGACGGTGCGCACCCTGCTTTACGCCATGCCAGTGGCCGTGGAGTGGGGGGCCGAGGGCATCGGCAAATGGACCCTCGCCACCAAGAATGGTTTTCGTACGATCAACGCGCATCATTGGGTGGATACTTCCGAGAATGGATTGATTGCCGCCTTGTGCGATCCCCGCAGCCGGGGCGCCCGGCGCAGGCCGACGTTTTCATTCCATAGCCTGACGCTCCACTCGAATGTCTGGGATCGGTATCAGGCTGATGTGAAGCGATTCTGTGCCGCGCAGGACATCGTGTTTTCGCATTCCGTGCGACAGAACGAACGGCGCTTAAGTTGGGCCGATACCGGCATGCCATGGCACCGTTCGGTGATCGAACTCCTCACCCAACTTCGCCTCGCCGTGCCGTTTGGCACTGACGTGACGGTGAGCCTGTGTTCTTCCGATCCCTTTCCATCGTATCAAACATCCGCGCCTGCGGCGGAGTATTCGTTGCCGCCGAATTTGCTGATGCTGAGTCCGGCATTGAGTAACGAGCGGTTGACGTCCATCGGTTCCCGCTTCGCCTGGAGCGTCAAGGCCACCCGGGATTGGATTCACCGGATGCCACGTGCCAACCTGCCGCCTCTTCGTCCCTTTGCGGCGAGTGCCGCTCCGACTGTGGGTCGAACGATTTCATGTGACGTGGCTGTCGCCGGAACCGGCACATCCGGTGCCTTGGCAGCGTTATCGGCAGCGCGACAGGGTGCGCGCGTTGTGGCACTCGATTTTTCGGCGAGTCCCGGCGGGGTGGGAATCGGAGCGGGAATCTCCGCTTATTTCCACGGGCTGGAAGGTGGTTTGCAGGAGGAGATCGATCGTCTCACGGCTGAAATGAATTTGCTTTTGGAAGGGACCAATCCCTCCGCGCGACGCTGGCATCCTCAAGGAAAAAAACTGGCGCTACTCACCGCCTTCGAAAATAACGGCATCACCTTTTTCGGCAACACGCTGATGTGCGGCGTAAAGAAAGATCCCCAAGGACGACTCTCCGGTATTCTCGCGGCCACGGACGAGGGGCTTATTGAAATCGTAGCCCCCTCCTATATAGACAGCACCGGGGATGGTGACCTGTGTGCGCTGGCGGGCAGCACGTTCAAGGCGGGACGGAGTGGGGATGGACGCATGCTGGCTTATTCGCAGCCGGCTTTTATACTCAAGTCATCTGGTAACAAACTGAACGTCACAGCGCAGAATTTCGATGCGGGCTGGACCGATTCCACCAATCCCGAGGAGCTTTCACGCGCCCGGTTGGAAGGGGTCGCGCAGTATTGGAAAGAATTGTGGACGGAGGACAATCGCCCCCTCGCCATCGCCGCATTGCCCGGCATCCGACAGTCCCGCAATATTACGACGGATTACACGTTGACCTTTTCCGACCTCGTTCAGCACACGCATTTCGCCGATTCCATTGGTGAAGCGGGCTCGATTGCGGACACGCATTCGGTCGATTTTGAATTCGAGGAAGATGAGGCGGTGTTTTTTTACTGGGCCTGCCGCCTCTTCCGTCACCCGCTTCGAACTGAGCTGCCCTATCGCATGCTGTTGCCGAGCGGGTTGGAGAATGTTTGGATCGCTTGCCGCGCGGCAGGGGTTGAAACCACCGCCTCGTATGCTGTGCGCATGCAGCGCGACATGCAGCGATTGGGTGAAGCCGCGGGAATTGCGGCGGCCTTGGCGGCGCAGAATGGCGGGGCTTCTCGCAAGATCAGCCTGCCGTCACTCCAAAGTCGCCTTGCCAAAAATAATCAGTCTGCCCCGGTAGTGAATGGAAATGGGCATAGCAACGGCAAAGCAAATGGTAATAGCGCGCACGCCACCATTCCTGGCGAAACGCGGCTGGCTCAAGGCGAACCGGGACTGCATCTCTGGACGCTCTACCGTGATCGCGAAAATCATGCCTCAGCCGTTAAACAAGCGCTTCATTCGCCACTCCCCGCTGCCTCCTTTTACGCCGCGACGATCCTGGCCATGTGGGAGGATGCCTCCGCCGAACCGCGTTTTATACAAGCGATCACCCAGCGTGAAATGGGCCTGCCACCCTCGGAACTCAATACGGGAGCCTATGGTCAGGAAATCGACATCCCTTTCTGGCTGCTGGCCATCATTCTCCTGCGCCGCTGCGGCACCGCTCAATGTGGAAAAGTACTGCGGGAGGTCGCGGATAATCCCGATGCCATTCTGAATGTGCGGACTGCCGTCGCCTTGACGGTCGAGCGATTGCTGAATCGCGGGCAGATCTCGGCGGAAGTGGCCATGGATATCGTCAATCTCCTTCTGCGCCATCCCCTCCCGGATAGCCTGTTGACGCCCTCTCGCTCCACTTGGAGAAGTCTGCGCAAAGCGGAGCAAGTGACTTTGCGCAACGAGAGCGGCGTCGATACCCGGCAAGATCATTCCTGGCAGTTGCATCTCGTCGCCTGCCGGGTAAGAGTCCGGGCTGGACTTGCGGTTCACGATTTTATGCACTCCTATTCCTCCGATCCTCGCGCCATTGTCCGTCAGGCGTTCGCGAACCTTGCCAAGCTATGAAAATGCTTTCGATCTGCTTTTTACTGGCGTCTGTGGCGTTGGCCTGCGCCTCCATTGTGCCAGAGCGCGATATTTCCTATCTCGGCGCGGAGCGCGCCGAAAAGATGGACGCCTATTTGCCGTCCAATTCGTTCAAGCGCCCCGTCCCCGCCATACTATTCATTCACGGTGGCGGTTGGCGTAATGGAGACAAGGCCGGGGAACGGGAGGTAAGAATCGCTACCACTCTCGCTGAAAACGGTTACGCTGTTTTCTCGATCAACTACAAAATGAATATTGGTGAGCGGGATGCCTCCAATAAACTTCATCTTTCGTATGTGGCCTGGCCGCAGAATTTCTATGATTGCAAATCGGCCCTTCGTTTTCTGCGTTCTGAAGCGACCCGTTTCGGAATCGACCCGGCACGCATCGGCGTGATGGGCGGTTCGGCGGGAGCCCACCTGGCCATGCTCGTTGGGGTGACGACAAACCACGAGGAATTCAACCGGGAGGGACTCTATCTGGATCAATCCAATAAGGTTGCCTGCGTGGTGGATCTTTATGGGGTTTCCGACCTGCGCGGAAAGAAGATCACCCCGTTTACCGGTTCGGAGTTCAACCGGGTGACCTCGTACGAAGAGAAGGCTTCACCGGTAACTTATCTCACAAAGGAGACGCCGCCCTTTTTCATCGCGCACGGTACGGCGGACAAGGTGATTCCGGTCGAGGAATCGAGAATCTTGTCCAAGTCGTTGGAATATCTCGGCGTTCCCTATGAATATATAGAAATTCCCGAGGCGCCACACGCGTTCGATCTTCAGCCACCGCAGAAAGATCTCCGGCCCGAAGTGCTCGCGTTTCTGCGGAAATATCTCAGATCGAGTTCATCACAACAAAAATAACTATGCCTGCTTCCAACCCAACCGAAGACACGTCGCAGACCGGAAAAGATCCCACGCCCGCCGCCCCGCGCATCGCCGCGGCCGACCGGGTTCCCGCCACGCAAAAGCTGGCCTTCAGCGCCGGTTATTGCGTCGATTATCTCGCCTACGGACTCACAGCCAGTGTGCTGTGGATGCCGTTCTTTAATATCGGGCTCGGGATCAGTCCCGCCATTCTCGGCATTATCCTCATGATTCTGCGGGCATGGGATGCCTTTCTCGATCCGGCCATTGGGAATATCTCCGACAATACGCGAACCCGCTGGGGTCGACGTCGGCCATATATATTTGTTGGAGCCATTTTGACGGCGGGTCTCTATCTCCTGCTCTGGAGATTGCCCATTCATCTCAGTTCCACGAACACGATTCTGCTTCTCGGCCTTCTGGGTATCCTGTTCTCCACTGCGTTTGCCCTCTGGAGCACGCCTTTCTACGGACTGCAGATGGAGTTGACTCCGAGTTACGACGAGCGCACGCGGCTCGCGGCCTGGGTGGCTGTGGCGGGGAAGTTTGTCTACTTCGGGGGCGGCTGGGTTCTCGCCATTGCGAGCTCGGCCTGGTTTGTCGATCAAGCCACCGGCAAACCGGACATCGTTCATGGCATGAAGACCATTAGCTGGTTCATTGCCGGATTGATTGTCATTCTGGGAATCGCGCCAGCCCTCTTCGTCAAGGAGCGTTATTATAAAGCCACTGCCGCTAAACAGAACCGCGATCCATTCTGGCAAAGCCTTTGGGAGTCGTTCCACTGCCGCCCGCTGTGGAATGTGATCGGAATCTCCTGCTTTCTCGTCCTGGGCAGTTCCATCAGCAATACGCTGGGCCAGTACGTGAATATCTATTATGTCAATGAAGGCCGCGCCGCGAATGCGTTCATTATCAGTGGCTGGAAATCGACCTTGGTCATGATTGTCGGCGTGACCGGCATTCCCATCTGGACGTGGCTCAGCGAACGGCTGGATAAGAAAACCATCGTCGCCATCATGCTCGGCGGCACCCTCGTCGGCCATCTCTTGAATATCGTCTGTCTGCGTCCCGACATGCCCTATCTTCAACTGCTGCCCGCCGTCTTCGAAACCGGAGCCATCGGCGCCGTGTGGCTTTTCGTGCCGTCCATGAAGGGCGACGTCGCCGACCATGATGAAACCATCACCAAGCGCCGCCGTGAAGGGTCGCTCAGTGCCGTCTATTCGTGGTTTGCCAAGGCGGGAAGTGTGACGGGCGCCGGACTGGGAGGCCTCGTCATGCAGATGACCGGATTCGATGCGACGCTTTCCATGCAATCACCGGATGCGCTGTCGCGGATGAGAATCCTCTTCATCGTCCTGCCCATTCTCTTCTGGGGCTGCACCCTGCTCTTCATCTGGAAATATCCGTTGAATCGTGCCCGCATGACAGCCATCCGTGCCGAACTCGAAGCGACTCGCGGCAAGGTGTAGGTTGGAAACGTTCGATCCTGTTAGGCTGGGGACGCCCGGAATGTTGCAGTTAGCCTTTGTCTCCTTCAGGTATGCCGTAGGCAGGCCCTAGATGCGTCCATAGTCTGGAGGTTGTTTTGGCTCTGTCGGCCACTTGGATCAAAGGCTAAGGTTGAAAAGATTGTGAAAACTTTCCCAATCCTTGATCTAGATCAAAGTCGTGATACAGTCTGTGGCATATAAGTCGTTGGTGGCTATTAAACCGTCAATGGAGGTGGGGCTTGTTCCAGACACTGAATCTTAAAGCGGTTCTAGTTGCGACAGTGGTAACCTTGGGGCTTATCGCTTCCGTGATTGTGGGCTCGCGCAATCTCCAAAACTTTGACGGCGCTCTCGTCGCCTATCTTTTCGGAACCATCTTCGCGTGTTTCGGTATCGTCTACCGCTACGTCGTCTGGCTCCAGCGTCCGCCCACCTGGCGTTACTGGGTGCGGGGCTGGCAATTGTTTTTTAGTGGGAAGATGCTCATTTATGGATGGGAACTGGCGAAACATTTCTTCAACGATTTTCTCTGCCAAAAGTTCATCTATCATCGCGGTACGAAACGCTGGATTGCGCATTTGTCTCTTGTGATTGGCTGCGTGATGGCCTTTGCCGTGACGATTCCCCTGACGTGGGGCTGGATTCATTTTGGACTCAAACAAGGCACGATTGATACCTACGAAGCCTATTTATGGGGCTTTAAAACGATGGAGTTTCCGCTGCACACGTGGATTGCCTTTAATATATTCCATATTCTCGACTGGTGCTCCGTGCTGGTGATCATCGGCGTCACCTTCATGATGCGGCGGAGATTGACCGACGCGGGGCAAATTGCGATCCAGACATTCGAAGGCGATTGGCTCCCATTGATACTCCTGCTGGCCATTTCGGTCACGGGTTTGGGACTGACATGGGATTACGAATTCATGCAGGGGAAGGCGCATCAATTCATGGCCATCTCGCATGCGATCAGCGTGATTCTGTTTTTGATCTGGCTGCCATTCGGCAAGTTCTTTCACCTCTTCCAACGTCCCGCGCAGCTGGGTGTGGCGATTTATCGCAAGGAAGGGGAAATCGGCGAACAAGCGATTTGCCCGCACACGGAGCAACCATTTGCCTCCAAATTGCACATCAACGATTTGAAAGAAGTCACAAAAGAGCTTGGGTTCAATTACGAGCTTCAGGACGGGACATCGCATCTCGATCTCAGTCCGCAAGGGAAACGCGCTGCTTTGGCGAAAGCGCATTTGGCCGCACGAAAGAAGTCGGGCTCTTACTTCGGTTGAATTTGACCGGGAAAAAACATGGCAATACTTCCAGTTTCCGCTGAGCGACTGATCGAACAATTCGGTCCGCATAAAAATTACCCGTCACCGGAAGGCTATCCCGGTCGTGATGAGCCGGATAAGGTGGTGAAAACCCACTGCTGCTTTTGTGGCATGCAGTGCGGCATTCAACTATTGGTGAAGAACAACCAGATCGTTGGCTTTGAGCCATGGGAAGAATTTCCATTCAATCAAGGCCGTCTGTGCCCCAAGGGCGTGCAGCGTTATCTCCAAAACAATCACCCGGATCGCTTGCTTCATCCATTGGAGCGAGTGGAGGGCGAAGGCTTTCGTCCCGCGACTTGGGACAGGGCGATGGAGCGAACGACGTCGGAAATTCGACGTATCCAGCAGAAGTACGGGCCGCATAGCTTTGCCATGCTGTCCGGTGTGTCGCTGACGAATGAAAAATCATACCTCGTCGGCAAATTTGCGCGGGTCGCGCTAAAGACGAAGAACCTCGATTACAATGGACGTCTTTGCATGGTGAGCGCCGGGGCTGGGAACAAGAAAGCCTTTGGACTCGACCGCGCTTCCAACAACTTCACCGATCTCGTCCATGCAGAAGTCATCATCATTTGCGGCACGAACGTGAGCGAAACGTTCCCGACGCTAACGCACTGGATATGGCAGGCGCGGGACAACGGGGCGAAGTTGATTGTAGTAGATCCGCGACTGACGCCAATTGCGCGCACGGCTGATCTCCATCTCCCGATTCGACCGGGTCGCGATTCTGCCTTGTATGGGGCGATGCTTCATCAACTCGTGGAAAATGACTGGCTCGACCACGAATTCATCAAGAACCACACCAGTGGATTTGATCAATCCATTGAAGCCGTGAAAGGCTACGATCTCGATTGGGCCGAGCGCACAACGGGTATTGCGAAAGAAAAAATCCAGCTGGCGGCGGAATGGTGGGGTAAAGCGAAGACGAGTTTTCTACTGCACGCCCGTGGGATCGAACACCAATCGAAGGGCGTCGAGAATGTCAGCGCGTGCATCAATCTCGTGCTTGCGACCGGTCGCATCGGCAAACCGTACTGCGGTTACGCGACGATCACCGGGCAGGGGAATGGTCAGGGTGGACGTGAGCATGGCCATAAATGTGACCAACTACCTGGTAATCGCGACATCGAGAACATGGAGCATCGGCAGTACATCAGTCAGGTCTGGGGGATTTCTGAGCCTGAGATGCCGGGCAAGGGATTGACCGCGTATGAAATTCTGGAGGCGATCCATCGTGGTGAAATCAAGGGGCTTTTAAGCATCTGTTTTAACCCGCTTGTTTCCTTGCCCAATAGCAACATGGTGCGCGAGGCACTGGAGAAACTGGAGTTTTACGCCTGCATCGATTTCTTCCTGAATGAGACGGCGCGACATGCGGATATCGTTCTCGCCGGATCGTTGCATGAAGAGGAAGACGGCACGGTCACGACGGCCGAAGGGCGCGTCGTTCGTATTCGTGAGTGCATCACACCCCCCGGCGAGGCGCGTACTGATACGAGCATTCTTCTCGAATTGGCCAAGCGTCTAGGGGAGGAGAAGCGATTCACGTATCCAAACAATGAGGCTATTTTCAACGAGCTTCGGGTGGCCTCGAAGGGGGGCACTGCTGATTATTTTGGAATCACCTATGAGAAGATCGAAAAGAATATGGGCATCTTCTGGCCTTGTCCTTCGTTGGATCATCCTGGCACGCCGAGATTATGGGAGGACCACCAGTTTAAGACCGCCGACAAGAAAGCCCATTTTCAATCAGTTCCCTATCGTGAACCTGCCGAGATTACGGATGCGGAATATCCCATTATCCTTACTACCGGACGCGTCGTCTCGCAGTACTTGAGTGGCACGCAAACTCGCCGTATTGGGAAGTTGGTGGATCAATATCCAGAGCCGTTGCTGGAGATCCATCCTCATCTCGCGGCGAAGTATAACATCCGTGACCGTGATCTGGTTCGCGTCGTCACCCGTCGCGGTTCGGCGGAATTCCCTGCGCAGTTGGTGGAAACAATTCGCGAGGATACCATTTTCATTCCCTATCATTGGCCGGGTCGGAAATCGGCCAATCAACTCACTTCCGGCCATCTCGATCCCGTCTCCAAAATTCCGGAATTTAAGGTCTCTGCCGCCCGGCTGGAACCGGTCGGACGTCAAGCGCCTCCTGCCTCGCAAACCGATGCCTATGCCAGCGCATGAATAACACCCAATTCAAAACAGATCAGGAGTTCTTCATGGACCCCCAGCGGTGCATTGGGTGCCATGCATGCGAAATGGCCTGCGCCGAGTGCGAGACGAACGGGCAGACTCCGATGATCAGCGTTGATTACGTTGACCGCTTCGCCACGACACAGACGTCCGTGCAAATCTGCATGCATTGCGAAGACCCGGTTTGCGCAAAAGCATGCCCCGCTGATGCGATCACAAAGGATGAGTTCGGCATTGTGCACAGTGCCAATGTCGCGCGTTGCGTGGCGTGCTCCAACTGCGTGCTGGCTTGCCCGTTCGGCGTGCCGAAAAAGGTGGAGCCCATGCAGCTCATGATGAAGTGCAATATGTGCTATGACCGTACCAGCGCCGGAAAAAAGCCGATGTGCGCCACGGTCTGCCCGAGCGGGGCCTTGTGGTATGGCAAGCGTGAGGATATTGAAAAAGCGCGCCCGAATAGCACTGCGGTGAATTCGTTCCAATTCGGCAAGCAAGCGGTGAAAACCAAAGTAAATATTATGATGCCCAAGGGGAGTACTCAACTGGTAGTCGACTGATTTATGGACAACCAAACCTTACCACCCAAGCCGGATTGGGAAGCTGATTTTCCCATTGAGCGCGTCGAAGCGATCCATGTGTCGCGACGCGAATTCGCGAAGTTTCTCTGCCTCGTTTCCGGCGGGCTTTGCGCGGGTAGTGGGTGGCTGGCGGTGAAAGATAAACTTTTTCCTGCGGTTGAAATTCAAGGCGAGCATCTGATATGCAAGACTGGCGATGTACCCTTGGGCGGTACTTGGGCCTTTACCCTGCCCGAGACAAAGTTGCCCTATATTTTGATTCATCTGGAAACCGACGAGTGGCGTGCCTTTGAACAGAAATGCACTCACCTGTCGTGCGCCGTCTTTTATCAACCGAAAGAAGGCAAGATCGAGTGTCCCTGCCACAATGGATGGTTTGACGCCCGCACGGGAGCCGTCTTGCAAGGGCCGCCTCCGCGTCCACTACCGCAATTGAAAGTCGAGCTGCGTGGAGATGATATTTATGTCGCGGCTATGCCCAAGGCTCACGCGGGAGAAAAAACATGAGTGATTTTCGATTGGCGCAAAATCAGGCGCATCCGACCAAAACCAATACATTGACGTTGGGAATCGTTGTCCTGTTGATCGGCATTGTCAGCCTGCAAATCTGGCTTTTGACCGCGAGTTTGAACACAGTTTTGGGAGGAGATTCCGCAATCGCGTGGCCAACATTCTATGCCTCCCTACTTTTATTTTTAGGTGGAGTGGGGTTGCTCCGCTTCCTGCCGCAACCGCTGCGAGTACCCATTGTCGTAGTCAAGGAAGAAGCCTTTCCTCAAGCGAAGCTGGCGTGGCGCACCTTGATCATCAGCTTTGTCTCTCTCGCGTTGGCCTTTGCCGTCTGGTTCATGTGGTCCGCCATCACCGTGAAGCTCAACGACAGTGGATTTCACCTTAACAAAGGACAACTTTTCTGGTTAACGGCCACGCCGGTCATTTTGGGATCGGTACTGCGGATTCCGTACGGACTGATTGTCTCGCGATTTGGTAGTCGCAGGAGTTATGCCTTTGTCACGCTGATTATGATTATTCCCTGCGTCGGCACCGGGATCGCCGTGCAAAATCCGCAGACTTCATACTGGGTGCTTCTCTTTTGGTCGGCGGTCACAGGCATTGCTGGAGCCAATTTTGCTACATCGATGGCCGCTGTGACGTTGTGGTTTCCAAAGAAAATGCAAGGCACGGCGCTTGGGATTAACGGTCTGGGAAATCTCGGCGTGACGCTCGCACAATTTAGCGTGCCGGTGGTGATCGGGTTTGCGGTGTATGGTGCTTTCAGTGGGGCGCCGCTCGTGATGACCTTGAAATCGGGTGCAACGAAATCGGTCTATCTCCAGAACGCTGCCTTTATCTGGATTCCGGTGATCTTGTTGTGCTCGGCCGCCATTTGGTTTGGAACTAAAGATTTTCCGATGGAACCCAAAACGCTCGCCTCGCAGTTGAACGTTGGTCGGGATAAACATACCTGGATCTTATCCTACCTTTATTTCCTCACCTTTGGTTGCTTTGTGGCGATGGGCGCTTCATTGCCATTGATCATCAAAGAGGTCTTTATCAAGGCCCCCGGAGGAGCGCCAAATCCATTGGCTTATGCACCATGGGCACCTTTAATTGCCACGATCATGCGCCCCATTGGTGGTTGGGCCGCCGACAAGCTCGGGGCGGGACGGATCACGGCGATTGCCATCGGGGTGATGGCTTTGGGAGGATTCAGTTTATCGCAGTTCCTGCGTCCGACCGATTTCCCGATGTTCTTTGCCGTGATCATGATGATCTGCGCTGCGGCAGGGCTGGGTAATGGCAGCGTCTTCAAGATTATTCCGACCGTGAATCCGAAGGATGCCGGGGCTGTGATTGGAGTTGTCAGTTGCCTGGGAGCGTTCGGAGGTTTTTTCCCGCCGCTCTTATTGGGTTGGTGCCTGGAGCATTTAGGGACACCGGCATGGGCCTATGTCATTATGGCGCTATTTGCCATGTCCTGCTTCGTGCTGAACTGGTGGTTTTACTGGCGTAAAATCTCTCCCACCCGTTGCTAGTACCACGTGCCATTTAATTCTAATTAGCCTTCAAGATTAGACTCATCTGCTTGTTCTTTTCAGTATTGGCTTCGTTTCTCCTCAGTTACAGATCCAATCGGGATATGCGCTTT
>NEUU01000010.1 GCA_002304345.1 Verrucomicrobia bacterium Tous-C9LFEB | reverse complement strand
CCGAAGGATTGCCAGCCTTTGGAGGCTGGGGCGTCGTTGTCGCAGCCATCCAAGATCGCTGAGGATATTGGCCGGCTGCTCCGCCTCGCCCAGCCTCCATATTCTCGGCAACTCCACCCCAAAAAGATCGTGGATAGGTTCTTAGGTGGTCAAAATCGTTTCGGATCAAATCCAAAAAAATCGACATCCATCTGCATAACCCGCAAACATCTTTTCCCCTTCTCGTTTCACTATTCCGCCCCGATGGTTCTCGGAAACGGACAATCCGCGCACGCGCTCGCATCGGTCCGGCAATAGTCGTGGTAGATTTGCAGCAACCCCTGCTGCACCAGGGTTTCGTGAAGATACGGTTTCAACTCGATGCCACCCAGCACCCGCTGTCGCGCGAGTTCGGTCACGGAATTCGCCGCGCTTTCGCTCTCGTGCCAGCCTCGGATGGCCGCACTCGCATTGGCCTGGTGCACGAGTGGCCAAAAGACATTGAGCAGCAGATCGTTGATCCGCTCCGCGCCAATAAGATGATGCGGCTTCGATAGCGAGCGCGCGGTGAACGTGGTATGCCGGTCCCAAAACGGATCGCGGATGCCGTCGAGCAGGCGGCGAAAGGCGTCCGCATCGCGAGCCGTCACCGCCTCGTGCAAACGCGCGAGTCGCGGCACCAATTCCGCCATCGCGGCGAGCCGTCGCTCGGGCCGGTTCCAGGGACGCAGCCCCGCCAGCTTCCACGGCGAGCGCGGCAGAATGGCGTAGTCGTACCGCGCGCGAATCTTCCACCAGTGCTCCCACTGCGGCTTGATCCACTCGCGCACTTCGGGGTCGAACGATTCGAGACTCGTCGCGGGGAGTAATCCCGAGAGCCCGAAGATCCGGGAGAGCCGTTGCTCGCGCGTGAGCTTGAGCATCATCGCGTGCGGCAAGCGCTGGGCGAGAAGTCGAAACGGAATCTTGTTCGCGGAATAACCGAGTCCCTCCGCGAGCGCTTCCCAAAGCGTCTGTTTCTCCCCGACCGCATCGATGCGCCAGCCGAGCCGCTCCGCTTTTTGGTTCAGGCGAAACGCGCCCGCCGCGCGGAGTAAATTCAGCGCGGTCCCGGCCGGTTGCGTCGCGAGCCAGCGCTGGCAGCGACCCGGTTGCGCGGCAGGCAGGGGCCGCGAATCGATGAGTGGCGAAATATACCCGCGCACCTGCTCCCACGGGGCGAGGAGTTGCTCCTTCAATATGACCTGCGGGACGTGACGAAAGTTTTCGGTTGCCGGAAAGAATGTCTTCGACGGTGCTTCCCAGACGACATGCAAAATCGTTTCGTTGTAAGCCGGGTCCGTGTGATGGCCATGCGCATCCCAATCGCCAGCGCGGAGGTGAAGTTCGACCGCGCCGACGCGCAGGGTGCCGTCGGGCAAACGGATCGCCGCCTGCAGGAAGTCCGGTCCCGCGCTGTGATTCCAGTTCCCCGGCTGAACGATCTCGATGCGCACACCTTCGTCAGTCTCGATCACAGGCCGCATCCAGTGCTCAAACCAGACCGCCTGCAATTGTTCCTCGTTCGGCGGTCTCGGCGGCATTTCGGCCAGTGCGGAAGCTGACTGGTATTGAGGCGAAAATGATGTATAGGTAAGGAAGTTCTCCATTCCTATGCTGCGACTCTCGCCGTTACCCCTTGGATGTTCACTCCTGCTGTTCATGGCTTGCACGCTCCACGCCATCTCACCCGCTGAAGAGCCGACCGTCAAGGCCGTGCAACGCGCCCTGCCAAGCGTGGTCAATATTCAAACCGAACGCATCGTGCAGCGCACCGTGGCCACGGACGTGGACTTGTTCATGCGCCGTTACTGGGTGATGAAGCAGCCGGTCTACAGTCTCGGCTCGGGACTGCTCATCTCGCCGGATGGTTACATCATCACGAATCATCACGTGGTCGAGATGGCGGAGGGGTTGAAGATCCGCGTGAGTTTCTACAACGGCTCGAACTACGAGGCGAAGCTGATCACGAGCGACCCGGACAAGGATCTGGCGCTGATCAAAATCGAGGACCCGAAGGAATTACCCGCATTCGATCTGAAGACCATTTCGCCGAATCTGCTGGGGCAAACGGTGATCGCGGTGGGAAATCCGGTCGGTTACGAAAACTCGGTCAGCCAGGGCATTCTGAGCGCGACGAATCGCCGCCTCGCGACGGACAATGGCGAGATGACGGGCCTGTTGCAAACCGACGCGGCGATCAATCCCGGTAACAGCGGCGGTCCGCTGATCGATATCAACGGCAATCTGGTGGGGATCAACACGGCGAAATATTCCGCCAACGCGGTCGAGGGCATCGGCTTCGCCATCCCCGCCGGGGTGGTGGTGCCGTGGGCGTCCGATGCGATCGCGGTGGCGAAGGGTCAGAAGGCGGCGCCGGAACCGGTGCTCGCGGATGTGCTGCGGCAACGATTCGGTTTTGTGTTGCATGAGCTGTCGGCTTCCGCCGCGCAAACGCTGGGGTATCGCATCAATGGCGGTTTGCTGATTCGTGATATCGCCGAGGATGGACCCGCCGATCGCGCGGGTCTGGTGAAGGGAATGGTGGTGATCGGCATTTCGTTCGATGGCCGGACGACGCATCCAATCCTCGGAACCGACTCGCTCCCACGTGAAATCCAGGCGCTGAAGCCCGGTCAAAAAGTGCGCTTCACCGTGGTGGCTCTCCTCACCAACGGAATCTATCGCCAGCAAATCGGCCGCGTCATCACCCTCGAAGCACGCTGATACTTTGGGGCTCCGCCAAAAGGCGAATCCGCCCCACTAGCGTATAACGGCGAGGAGGACGGCCGTGAGCAGGATGTTCAGCAAGGCAACGGGCAGGAAGAATTTCCAACCGATCTGCATGAGCTGATCGTAACGGAAGCGGGGAAGCGTCCAGCGCACCCAGATGAAGACGAAGATGAACATCGCCATCTTGATCAGGAATGTGACGGCCTGCAATCCGGTGATGGCGAGGCCGAGCCAACCGGCGGGCGGATTATAATACCATGGCGTCCAGGAGGCGGGCGTGAGCCACGACCAACCGCCGAGGAACAACGTCACCATCAGGCAGGAGGCCACGATGAGTGCGGCGTATTCGCCGAGGAAGAAGAGCGCAAACTTCATCGAGGAATATTCGGTGTGATAACCACCGACGAGTTCGGTTTCGGATTCCGGCAAATCGAACGGGAGTCGATTCGTTTCCGCAAAGGCCGACACGAGGAAAATCACAAACGACAAGAGCAGGCACGGCCAGAGGACGATCTGCGACCAGGTGAACTCCGATGCCCACGGGAAGGGGAAGATGAGCCAGCCGTGCGTGGCTTGATACTGCACGAGGTCCGAAAGGTTCAGTTTGCCGATGACAAGAAAGATCGGAATGACCGACAGGCCCATCGAGACTTCGTAGGAAATCATCTGGGCGCTCGAGCGGATACCGCCAAGGAAGGGATACTTCGAATTCGACGACCAACCGGCGAGCACAATGCCGTACACACCGAGCGAAGAAATCGCGAAGGCGAAGAGGATGCCCACGTCGATATTCGCGATCACACCCGGATTCGGGATGTTCAGCAGAAATTCAAAGGGATAGCTGAAGGCGATGTGAATCGGAACAAGACAAGCGTACGGCACCACGCACACCACGATGAGCGAAGGCATCATCGCGAGCGCAGGCGCGAGGGTGAAGTAGAACTTGTTCACGCTCGCGGGCGTAAATTCTTCCTTGAGGATGAGCTTGAGCGAATCGGGCAGCGGTTGGCCGAGACCGAGCAGCTTCCACTTCGGGACGGTGAAAAGACCGAGGACTTTCACGCCACTGAGCGGCAGACCGGTGCGGTTCGGGCCCATGCGATCCTGAATGGCGGCGCTGCAACGGCGCTCGGCCACGACCGAATAAGAGACAAAAAAGAGCATGACGCCGATCACCACCGCCACCTTGACGAGAATGAGAAGCGTGATCGTCAAGGCAGGCCAGAGCGAATAGCCCGCCACGTTCAGCACGTACCCGCCATCGGCGGCCGCGGTCTGACCCAAAACACACGCGCCAGCCAGCGCGCTCGATAAATTCATCAACATGGACTCGTTCCCTTAAAAAATTACGTTGTTACCGTGGCCGCTGCCGGCGCGACTTCCACGCCGAGATCGCCCACCTTGCTCAGGCTCAATCCGGACAAAGCCGGAATGCTCGCCGCCACCGCCTTGAAGACTTCCTCAATGGTGTGCAGGCTGTTGCCGCCGGTGATCGTCGCGCGGAGTTTGAGCAGGATTTCAAAATCATCCATCGTCTGGCCGGGAGTCGCGATCGCCTTGTTGAGGCGTTGCAAACGGCCCGCGCCGTTGATCATCGACCCACGTTTTTCCGCGAAGCTCGCTCCGGGGAGCGAGAAATGGGCGATGTCGGTGCTGTGGCTCTTGAGCAATTTCTGCGTGATGAGCAGATCGAGTTTCGCGAGAGCGGACTCGGAGAGACCCGCGTCGCCGACGGGATCTTCGTGCAATGCGTAGAGTACCTTGATGCGACCGGACTCGATGCCGTCCTTGATCGCCGCGAGGTTCTTGCCGTCATTGGAAATCTGGAACAACTTCGCGCCCGCTGTATTGGGATTCAAGTCGGCACTGCGAAGAATACCGTCCGCTTCGCCGGTGCGAGGAACCACATCAGTAAGCACCGCATTACCACCGAGACCGGCGCGCAATTCGGCGAGAAGGAACAACTCCTCGTTGGTCATGCGGGCGGAACCGATGATGGCGATTTGTTCGGGCTTATACGATTTGATCCGGTCACGAATCTGCGCGAACGCGTCGTCCCACGCGACAGGGAGCGTCGTGGAATTCACGCGCGCGGTCGGCTGGAGCAAACGCTCTTCGGCGTGGATATAATGGAAGCCAAGGCGGCCCTGATCGCACATCCATTCGGAATTGACCAATTCGTTCTCGCGCGGAGTAAGGCGATGCACGACGTTCTCGCGACTGCCGACGAGGATGTTGCAGCCCGTGGCGCAACCGGTGCAGATGCTCTTGGTTTCCTTCAGGAACCAGACGCGCATCTTGAAACGGAAATCCTTGCTCGTGAGTGCGCCGACGGGGCAGATGTCGACGGTATTGAGCGAATAATTATTATCCAGTCGCTTGCCGGGGTGAACCGCGAGCGTGGTGTGACTACCGCGCTGAGTAAAGCCGAGCACGTCGTCATTCACCATCTCACGCGAGAAACGGATGCAACGCGAGCACATGATGCAACGTTCGTCATCGAGCACGATGCGTTCGCCAATGTCGACCTGCTTCGGTTTGTGAACTTTCTGCTCCACGAAGCGGCTGTCTTCGTTGCCGTATTCGACGGAAAATTCCTGCAGCTTGCATTCGCCCGCCTGATCGCAGATCGGGCAGTCGAGCGGGTGGTTGATGAGGAGAAACTCCATCACGCCCTTGCGGCAATCCTGCACCATGGGGGAATCGGTGCGAATGCCCATGCCTTCGGAAATCATCGTGGCGCAACCGATCTGCGGACGCGGAATCCAACCGATCTCGGGCTTGCCATCGGCACCGATGATCGGCTTGCGATCCGGCCCCATCTTGGGCGTGCCCATTTCGATCAAGCACATGCGGCAATTGCCGGAAATGGAGAGCTTCGGGTGGTAGCAGTAGTGCGGGATGAACTTGCCCACGCGCTTCGCGGCTTCGACCACGTTGAGCCCGCGCGGCAACTGCACCCACTGGCCGTCCACCTGCACATTGAGCAGCGGCGCATCCGCGGGAGTGATGTCGTGATTAAAAGGATTCTTGCAAGACATAGGGCGTGGAAGGGTTAGTGTCCGTTCGTGGCTGCGACGGCGGGGCCTTTGCCGGCACGTCCTTTTGCTTCGAACTCGTTCTTGAACTTGGCGACGAAACTCTGCACCGGCCACGAGCAGGCTTCACCCATGGCGCAGATGGTCCGGCCCGCGATGTTGTCGGCCACGCTCTTGAGCAGCGCAACGTCTTCCACGCGACCATGACCGTCCGCAAGGCGGCGGGTGATCTTCTTCATCCAGAGCGACCCTTCGCGGCAGGGCGTGCACTGGCCGCACGATTCGTGCGCGTAAAATTCGGAGAGATTGGCGAGGCAGCTCACGATGTCGCGGCTGTCGTCGATGACGATGACGCCGCCGGAACCGGACATGGAACCGATTGCGGCCATGGTGTCGAAGTCCATCGGGATGTCTTCCAATCCGATTTCCTTGTCGACCATCGAGCCGTCGGCCTGCTTTTCCTTGATCTTGTATTTTTCACCCGCACGCAGCACTTTCGACGAGCTGCCACCGGGAATGACGGCCTGCAACTTGCGACCATTTTTCAGGCCGCCGCAGACGTCATTGATGAGCTGGCCAAGCGTGAGCGAGCCGACTTCAAATTCGTAGTAACCGGGCTTCGCCACATCACCGCTGACACCGATGAGGCGCGTGCCGGTGTTGTTGGGCTTGCCGATCTTCGCGTAGTTCGCGCCACCCATGGCAATGATGTGCTTCACGTCGCAGAGCGTCTCAACATTGTTCACGATCGTCGGGCACATGTAGAGACCGAGCACGGCGGGGAAGTAGGGGGGCTTGATGCGCGGATAGGGGCGCTTGCCTTCGAGCGATTCGATGAGGCCGGTTTCTTCACCGCAAATGTACGCGCCCGCGCCGCGATGAACGTAGATTTCCAGATCGTAACCGGAACCGAGGATATTCTTGCCGAGAAAATTCTTCGCCTTGGCTTCAGCGATGGCCTTCTCGAGGATCTTCGCGCCGAGGGGAAATTCGCCACGGATGTAGATATACGAGAGATGGACGTTGTTCGCGTAGCACGCGATGACCATGCCTTCGATCAGCTGATGCGGATCTTTGTGGATGATCTGGCGATCCTTGAACGTGCCGGGTTCGGATTCGTCCGCATTGCAAATGAGATAGACCGGCTTGGTGTTCTTCGTCGGGTCGATGAAACCCCACTTCACGCCACAGGCAAAACCCGCCCCGCCACGACCGCGCAAGCCCGAGGCTTTGACTTCGTTGACGATGTCCGGGCCCTTCATCGTGAAGGCCTTCTTCAACTGCTCGTAGCCGCCGTGCCGCTGGTAACACTCGATGTCGTTGGTGTAACCGGGCTCGTCGATGTGCTTGAAAACGAGGCGATATTCAGCGGGAGCAGGCATAGATTTTTAAAGGCTTTTAGACGAAATTAACGGAATTTACGAAATTTTAATAGGTCGGTGATGACGTAGGGATTGCACCGGCAAAGTACGGGATTTCTTTTTGAATTCGAGACTTGAAGAACCGAAGTTCAAGAGCAGTCCACACTCGATGTGAGTTGCGGTCAGATAATTTACCAATTGAACCGAATGTGCATTGGAAAGATTTTGCACTGCTTTTAACTCAATAATCAACTGTTCGCCTATGATGAGATCGGCGAGAAATTCGCCCACGACAACATCGCGGTAATAGACATTCAGACGTTTTTCCGTTTCGGCAGGAATGCCCGCTTCACGTAATTCAACCAAAAGAGCATTGGCATAGACGGACTCCAGAAATCCCGGTCCCAAGACACGATGGACTTTCATAGCCAATCCGATCACGGTTTTGGCCAAGTCTTCCGCTTGATATGCGGTTTGATTTAAGTCCTGTATCATCCGAATTTCGTAAATTCCGTTAATTTCGTCTAAAATCAGCTGTATTTGCCGATCAGCTCGTCGGCCTGCGTGTGGCTGACGCCTTCATAAAAGTCGTCGTTCACCATGATGACCGGCGCGGTGCCGCAACTGGCGAGGCATTCGACGAACTCGACAGAGAACTTGCCGTCGGCGCTGATGCCGAGACCGTGCTCGTCGACTTTCGTGATGCCGAGCTTCTTCATGAAGTGCTCGCGCAATTCGTACGCGCCACCGAGCTGGCAGGAGAGCGTGCGGCAGACCTTGATCTGGAATTTGCCCGCCGGGTGTTGGCGGAACATCGGGTAGAACGTGACGAGTTCGAGAATCTGGATCGGGTTCAAGCCGAGCTTGCCCGCGATCCATTCCACGGCCTGATTGCTGATGTAGCCGTGCGTTTCCTGCCAGAAATGGAGCAGCGGCAAGGACGCGCTGCGCTTGGAGACCGGGTAATGACTGATGAGTTCGTCGGCATGGGCGACGAACTCGGGCTTGAGTTCAACGTGGTCTTGGGTGTCGTGGCAGGTGGCGCTCATGTGGCTCAAAGTTTATTTCTCGAAGGAACCGTTCTTGGCCATGACCTTGTCGTTGACGAAGGTGATGGTGACTTCGGTGTTCCCTTTTTTGTAAAGGTAGGTGGTGCTGGTCAGACCCATGAAACCACTGGTCTTCACTTCCGTCGGCTTGCCGAGAATGGCGGTGACCTGGGCGGGCGTCATGTCGTTCTGGACCTTGTCGAGATTGGCGGGCGTGACCTTGGAACCGCAGGCGACGAGCAGGCTCAGCGCGGCAACACACAGCATCAACTTGGCGGAACGAATCAGTGATTTCATCGGAGCGGTTCTTTCGGGGTTGGGGTTAGCGGTCGCACTCGCCCATGACGAAGTCGAGGCTGCCGAGGATGGCGGCGATGTCGCTCACCATGTGGCCGGGCAGCATCTTGGGCAGGATGCTCAGGTTGACAAAGGAAGGGGCGCGGATCTTGAGACGGTAGGGAACGCCGCCGCCGTGGCTGTTGATGTAGAAGCCGAGTTCGCCCTTGGGATTTTCCGCTCCAAAGTAAACCTCACCGGCGGGCGCATCAATGCCTTCGGTGACGAGCATGAAGTGATGGATCAATTCCTCCATCTTGGTCAGGACGCCTGCCTTCGCGGGCAGATAATTCTTGTCCTCCACGTGAATCGGGCCGGACGGCACGTTGCCCAGCGCCTGCTCGAGAATGCGCGAGCTCTGGCGGAGTTCTTCCAAGCGGACAAGATAGCGGTCGTAGCAGTCGCCCACGGAACCGACCGGCACATCGAATTGATATTTTTCGTAACCGAGATAGGGATTCACCTTGCGGACGTCGTAGTTGACGCCCGAGCCGCGCAGGTTCGGACCGGAGAGGCCGAAGTTGATCGCGGTTTCAGCGGTGATGACGCCGATGTTCTTGTTGCGGTCGATGAAGATTTTGTTGCGGGTGAGGAGATTGTCCACCTCGTCGATCTTCGGCCAGAATTGTTTGACGAAAGCCTGCGCCTCCTCGATCCAGCCGGGGGGCAAATCGCGCGTCATGCCGCCGATGCGGGTGTAGCTCGTGGTGAAGCGCGCGCCGGTGAGCCGCTCGATCAGGTTATGAATCTTCTCGCGCTCGGTCATGATGTAGAGAAACACCGTCATCGCGCCGAGATCGAGGCTCATGGCACCGAGGCCGAGCAAATGGGAGGAAACGCGGGCGAGCTCGCAACAGATCACGCGAATCGCCTGACCGCGGGGCGGCAATTGCCAGCCCATCAATTTTTCCACCGCGCAAGCGTAGGCCACGTTATTGGCCAGCGGCGCGAGGTAATCCAGCCGGTCCGTGTAGGGCACGAACTGGTTATAGGTCATGTTCTCGGCAATTTTCTCGTCGCCGCGATGCAGATAACCGATGTCGGGGGTCGCCTTGGTGACGATTTCGCCATCCATCTCCACAATGATGCGCAGCACGCCGTGCGTGCTCGGGTGCGAGGGACCCATGTTGATGATGAGCTTCTCGCCGGCAAATTCGGGGGCGCTCTCGATTCCCTGCTGGGCGCGAGCCAGAGCGTCGGGAGTTTGAAATTCGGTGGTAGTGGCGGACATAGGAAAAATCACTTCCAGGTTAAGGCAATTCCGGCGGACGGGCGCGCGGTTCGCGGTCGATGGTCAATGAGGCCGGGGCCGTGACAAAGGGGCCACCCGCGAGCGGCGCGGGCTTGGTGAACGCTTCGCCGGGGACGAGCGTTTCCTTGCCTTCGAGCGGGAAATCCTTGCGCAACGGATGGTACGGGTACCCTTCCCACATGAGGATGCGGCGCAAATCGGGGTGACCGATGAAACGCATGCCGACCATGTCGTAGGCTTCGCGTTCGTGCCAATCGGCGGTTTGATAAAGATGGGAGATGGTCGGTACGCCTTCGTCATCCTCGCTCACGCGCACTTTCACGCGGAGGTGCTGGGCGTTGTCGACCGAGGCAAATTCGTAGACGACTTCGAAGCGCGGTTCTTCGCCGAAATTATCCACGCCGGACAGATCAACGAGATAGTTGAAGCCATTATCCTTGAGCAATTGGGCGACGGCCACGATCTCGGCCTTGTCGATTTCGACGGTGGTCTCGCCGCGGAATTCCTTCGGTGCGCCCAGCTTGCCGGCGAAGCGGGCTTTGAGCAATTCGAGTGCGGAAGCAGTGTTGGCGATCGGCATGATTTCCTGAAATTTTAGGCGGTGGCGACGTTGATGGGGGGACGTTCGCCCTTGAGCATCATGGTGGATTTCTCCGTCATGATCTTTTCCTGCAAACGCATGAGGCCTTCGAGCAACGCTTCCGGCCGGGGCGGACAACCCGAGACGTACACGTCCACCGGGATCAAATTATCAATGCCCTGCAGCGTGGCGTAGCTGCGGTACATGCCGCCCGTGCTGGCGCAGGCACCCATCGCGATACACCATTTCGGCTCCGGCATCTGGTCCCAGATGCGCTTGGTGGAGAGGGCCATCTTGTAGGTGACCGTGCCCGCAACGATCATGAGATCGCACTGGCGGGGAGAAAAACGCATGACCTCGGCCCCGAACCGGGCGATATCGTAGCGCGACGAGGCGGTGGCCATCAGTTCAATGGCACAACAGGCCAGCCCCATCGGCATCGGCCAGAGGGAATTCTTGCGCATCCAATTAATGGAGGCGTCGAGGGTTGTCATGACGACATTACCTTCGGTTTTCGGGTTGTAGGAAATCTCATCGTGACCGTGAACCATGCAGATAAACTAATATCCGCTCTACCCATGGCAAGGTCTAATTGTGAAATTTTTCACAAGCAGCCAGCGTAACGCCGGACCCAAAAACGCTGACGCCACAAGCGATGCTTTGGAAAAGGAGTTGCTGGAGGCGATCGAATGCCGAAATCAGAAGCCTTGCTTCTAGGCAGACACGCGCAGTCCAGACATAAGAAAAACTTCAAAATCACCGAAAAATATCCTTTTGAGCCCAATCTGACTGGCATTCAACCGCTTCCATGCCGAGAAGCCGCCCGATGATACATTCCGGTAAAGAATTTTTTGCCGCAGGTCGATCACTTCACTTAAGACCGTGTCGCCCCCGCGAACCGGGAACTGAACGAAAGAAACCATCATGGCCATCGACCTCCTCAAAGCTCAATCCGGGCAACAAGCCCTCGGCACTTTTGCCCGCACCTTCGAGATGGAATATCCGGATGATCGCGAGGAATCGGTCCGTCGCGTTCTTTCGGGCAAGGACTTCCCCCTCGATGACCTGCCCGAGGAGTTCAACCCGCGCCTGATCGTCGACATCGGCTCGAATGCCGGGGCCTCCACCCTCTACTTCCACAGTCATTTCCCCGACGCCAAGATCATCAGCTACGAACCGTCGGTCTACAACTTTCCCTTCCTCGAAACCAATACCGCCGGACTGCGCAATGTGACCACGGTGAACTGCGCGCTCTCCAATGAAAGCGGCCTGCGCCCGCTCTTCTACGGCACCGGTTTCCAATCCCGCACCTTCTCGCTACTCGAATTCGCCGAGAACCGGGGTCGCGAAATGGTCGAGGTACGCCGCGCGTCGGAGGAATTCATCGCTCGCAAGATCACACAGATCGCCATCTTGAAGATCTCCGCCGAAGCATGCGAATTCAACATTCTCGCCGATCTCTTCGAGAACGTGCCGAATCTGAGCGTGCTCTTCCTTTACGTCGAATATCATGGCGGCACCGTGCGCGAAATCCTCACCCAAATGCTTGGCCGCGAATACGAGTGCAAGGACCTCAACGTCGTCGGCAAACGCCACGCGACCCTGCGCTTCACCAATCGCGCGTTCCTGAAGTGGCTGAACTCCCGTCCCAGCGAGCAGCGCGAAGCCGCCCCCCGCCGCCGCGCCGCGTAGCCAGCGGCTGGGCTGAGCCCCATAAGCGCTCACTATTGCGGACACTGCATTACTCCTGACTTCTTGCGACTATCTGAAACCCCCCGGCCTTACGGACCGGGGGTTTACTGCGTCGCACTAAATGCTCTAGCAGGCTGGGAAAAAGGCGGCGCGATACAATCGCCCCCTACAACAGGGCACCGGCAGCCAGAGTATTCCTTAGAACCTATCCACGATCTTTTTGGGGTGGAGTTGCCGAGAATTTGGAGGCTGGGCGAGGCGGAGCAGCCGGCCAATATCCTCAGCGATCTTGGATGGCTGCGACAACGACGCTCCAGCCCCACCCCAAAAAGATCGTGGATAGGTTCTTAATACTCTGGGTCTTGGCGGAGACCGCTGGAAATTACTGCGCGGCGGTGTTGCTGCCGAAAAGGGTGCGGAAGTAACTGGCGACGGCCTTGGAGTCGGCCGTGTTGTCGATGCGGCGGATTTCGACGCCCTTGGAGTTGTAGATGGCGAAGCGGACCATTTCAACGCGGTCATCCCAGTTGAAGCGGGAGAGATAGCTGCCACCGTAATCGACGATGGTGGAGAGGTTGGCGCGGGGATCGGTCTTGCTGCCATTCTTGGCGTAGAAGGGTTTCTCGCGAGTCGCCTCGATGTCGAGTTCCTTGCGGATCTGCTTTTCGGCCATGCGACGGGCAATGCCGGGGATTTCGCCGCGGAGGTCGACGATCTGGATGAAGAGGAAATCCTGGGCGCCGCGATAGGGATCAAGCGTCTTGTTGAGGGCCTTGGATTCAGCCTCGAGATCGGCGTTGGTGTACATGACGATGGTGAGGCGGCCCTTGGGCGGCAGGGTGCGCCATTGGCCGTCCACGTCCTGAGCCTGAATCGGCGCGGTATCCGCAGCCATGGCGGGGAAGAGGGTGGCGGTCACCAGACAGGCGAAGAGAGAGAGCAGTGTGACTTTCATAAAGAGTATGAAAACTAAGCGCGGTTTACGAAAGAGCGCAACTGGAATCGATGCGTGGCGCGCAGGCAGGCTCCGCCAAGTGGATGCAACGTCACGTTGCCTTGATGAGGACGACGCGGAAACCGGTGAATTTGTCGCGGTAGTTCACGCCGCCGCCGTTGCGGGTGTTTTTATTGGGGAAGGTATCGCGCGAGCTGAGCCAGCCGCCGCCGCGCATGGTGCGGGTGCGGCCTTGGGTGTCGTAGTTGTCCTGGCACCATTCCCAGACGTTGCCGAGAACGTCGTAGAGGCCGAATTGATTCGGGTCGCCACTGCCCACGTCGGCCGTGGAAGCGGGGGCGACGCTGCCGCCGAGGGCGAGGATGGAGCTGTCGTAATTGGCATCGCCAACGAAATGATTCCACTGCGCCTCGGTCGGCAGGGCGTAGCGATATCCGGCGGGGAGTTTTCCCGCGGCGAGTTCGATCTCGGTCAGGCGGGTGCAGAAATCGGTGGCTTGCTGCCAGGTGACATTTTCGACGGGCCGGTTGGCACCGCGGAAGAGGCTCGCATTGGCGCCGCGTCCCATGACCTGTTCGTATTGCGCCTGGGTGACTTCGTATTTGCCGACCCAGTAGCCTTCGGTCATCCAGACGAGCGCGAGGTTGGAGCTATTGGTGAAGTCGCGGGTTTTCTCCAGCGTGAGAGTGACGGGATAAGTTTCGAATTCCTTCAGGTCCTTCTCCACGCGAACGGTGCGGTAGCCTTCCTTTTCGATGCTGTACTTGTACAGGCCGGGGCGTTGTTCGCTGAGGGTAAGGGGGGTCTGGCCGATTTCCTGGCGACCGCGGCGGACGGAAGCTCCGGGCGGCGTGGTCTGGAGAGTGAGGGTGCCGTAGGGGAATTTGACTTCCTGCAGCGTTTCCTTGCCGTCGGAGATCGTGAAGATGAGGGGCGGGAGTTGCCAGCCGTTGTGAGTGGCCGTGAGGGTGTAGGAGCCCTCGGGAAGTTTTTCCAGGGTGGCGGGGAGTGTGCCGCTTTGGCTGAAGGAATGGGGGCCAGAGAGGAAGTAGGTGGCTCCTTTTTGCGGACTGGTGGCCTTGAGGACGCCGGATTTGAGGGAGAGATCAAGCAGGCCAAGGTCGTAGGTTTGACCGCCCTCGAGCACGAGCTCGCGGGTGATGGGGTGGTAGCTGTCGAGGGTGATGACGAGGGTGGCTTTGCCCGAGGATAAGCCTTCGAAGACGGCGGGCGTGATCTTGGTGATTCCCGCGACGACAACCTGCGCTCCGGCGGGGCGGGTGTCGATTTTGAGGGTGACCTTGGCTTCGGCCTTTTTCTCGACTTCCTTTTGGGTTTCCTCCTGCTTTTTCTTCAGCTCGGCGACTTCCTTGTCGCGCTGGGCGAGTTGCGCGGCCATGGCGGCGGCATGCATCTGGGCCGGTCGCACGGCGAGGTAGTACCAGCCGACGGAAATGAAGAGGACGCAAAAGGCGACGCTCATCAGGAGGACGCCGGGCTTGCTCTTGGAGTCGACGGGCTTGGAGAAACGCGATTTGGCGTTGGGGAAGAGTCCCGGTTTTTTAGAGGCGGGGGGCTCCGCGCGAATCGGTTCGGGGGCTTTCTCTTCTTGAGCTTTGCCCTTTTTGCTCCCACCCGGAAAGAATTTGCCTGCGCCCATAATATACGTGAAATGATTGCAACTTCTGTTCCAAGAATTAACCGCACTCAATAATAATTAGCGAGCTTATAAATGCTCTGAGACCTGTGAGGTTCCTTGTTGAAAACGGCAACACCTTTGGGGTTGAAGATCGTGTGGAGACAATTTGAGAGCTTATTAAGATAGGCAGCCCATGAAAAATGAAGCCGAACTGTAGGGCGGTTCTGTGAACCGCCGCTGGCACCGCAGGTGCCAAGAGTGGGGAGTTTGCATTCCGATTTTAGATGGCAGCTTTGCTGCCAATCGGCGGTTCACAGAACCGCCCTACAACGCCGCCCGATCTGCACCCACGCCGCGAGACGGATCAACGCAACTGGACTGTGCCGGCATCGGGACGGTTGAAGCCGTACTTGGTCCAGATCGGGAGCGATTCCGGGGCGGCGAGGGATTGGATGTAGCTGCGCGCGGCGCTCGGGGCCTTGGTATTCTTGGTGGGGGCGGCGATGTAGAAGATGCCGGGGTAATCGGCGCGGTTGATGGGGTAGGCCACGAAACCGTCGATGACGGTTTTGCCGAGGTCGGTGTTGAGGACGAAAACGGCTTCCACCTCGGCCCGGCGCGCACAGTCAAGCGCGGCGGCTTCGTTGCCGCACAGGCGGGTCTCCTTGCCCTTCACGCGGGCTTCGAGGTCGTGTTTCTTCAGGGCGGCTTGCGCGGCGCGGCCGCTCGCGGTGCGGGAGGGATCGCCGAGTGCGAGGGTTTCCCATTCGCGGGCGACGAGGTCGAACCATTCGAGTTCCTCATCGGGCAGGAGCGCCTTGCGGCCGTAGACGATGAGGTCGTTGCGGGCGATCTGCTTTTGTTCGCTGGCGAGAATGTAACCGCGCTTGGTGGCTTCCTTCAGGTCATCGGCGTTGGCGAAGATGAGGACGTCGCCGCCCTTGTTGTCGACGATTTGCTTTTGCATCGTCTCGGCGTTGGTGAACTGAAGTTCGACGTTCATGTCGGGCTGTTTGTCCGCCCAAATCTGGGTGAGTTCGGGCAGGGCGGCGCGCAGGGTGTTGTCGGCGACGATGACGAGCGTGGTATCCGCACGCAACGGCGTGGCGAGGAGAAGCGAGAGTAAAAGAAGCGCGAAGGATTTCATGGCAAGAGTACTAAGTACCAAAGTACCGACGATACAGATAAAGGCCACCGGCGACGAGCCCTAAAAGTCCGAGAGCAAAGAGCGCAAACCAGATTTGATAGAGCTGTCGCTCTCGATCCTGTGGCGAATCGCTGAGTTTCCAAAAGCGGCGATCACGCAAAAATTTACACCATGCCCAGATTGTAAAAATGACATCGCCGACGAAGGCGATGAGCCCCAGTAGATCAAGAAACAAGGTAATGAAGCCCATGGCTCAAATGATGGGGAGATCTCTCGGCGCGGCAATTCGATTCTCTGCAGAAACACCGCCCCCTTGCCCGATCCCTCGGCTGTGCTCGGGATGACGGAGTGTGAAAATGGAATGTGATGAAATCAATCGCCTACTCTGAAGCTGTCTGCGTTGGAGGGCGGTTCGGTGAAGTGTTAGCACACGGCATAGCCGCGACGGCACACAGTGCCGTCCTACAAGCGATTTGTGACTTTGCGATCCGGATACGTACTTCGTTCTACGTGGATGCTGGTCATTCCACTTTGAACTGCAGTCCCACCGCATTGCCGATGCAGCGGACGGTGCCGGGCTGATCCCAGACGCCGACGGGTCGGTTCACAACGCGCGCACCGCCGTCTTGTTCGATGACGAGAATGGCCGAACCGCCGCCGTCGAGACTGAGCGCGTCGGTCGCGCCGCGTGCCAGCATCCATTCGCCGAGTTCCTGTTCCGTGGCTCCTTCGCTACGTCCGGGTTGACGTCCATCGACGACGAGGAAGTAGACCTGTCGCGTGGCGTTATTGAAGCCGATGACGCTGCGGGGATGGAGTCGCGTGTTGTCGATGTGGCTGCCGATTTTGCCGTCGCGCAAGACGATGCGGTAGCCGCCGACCGCGCCCCACGTGTTTTTCGGGGGTGCGTCGTAGGTGACGCCCATGGTTTTGCGGTCGTTCAGGACGTAGAACGTGCCGTTGTTGGGCGAGCGTTGACCGTAACGTTTTCCGTCGAACACGGCATAGCCTTGCAGCGCGAGCGGATCGCCCACGGCGGGGTAACGTTTCTTTTCATCGCCGATCACATAAAACGCATCGCCGTTGAGGAGCGCTTTCCAGCCGAGAGTGAGGAGCCGCTCAGTCGGTTTCGCGGCGAGCACTTTCGCGGGAGAGGTGGACTCGGAATCGACGGGGGAAAAAACGAGGGCGAGACCGGCTGTATTCAAATCGGCAGTGAGCCAATGCAAGTGCATCGGTCGTGGCGCGGTGCGGGTCTCGGTTTCCAGCGTGAGGCCGGGGCCGGGCGATTCCGTCCCGGCGTGAGCGCAGGCGAGGCTGAGGAGCAGCACGAGGCCCAGGCGAATCATGACGCGGTGCCGGGTTGGGTGCGGCGTTTTTCCATATGGACGAGAGTCAGGCGGCAACTGATTTCCTCTGCGCGCACGGTGCGGTAGCCGAGTTTTTGATAGAGGCGGATATTGCCTTCGGAGCGATGCCCGGTGAAGAGTTCGAAGCGGATGGCGTGGGGAAATTGCGATTCCACCGCGAGGAGGAGTTGCGCGCCACAGCCCTGCCGTTGGTGGGCGGGATCGACGCTGAGTTTTTCGAGGTGGCAGATGCCGTCTTTTTCGAAAGCGCGGATGGAACCGAGGAGCTGTCCCGTCTCATCGGTGGCCTTGAGGAAAGTTTTCGTGGCGAGATCGGCGCGCAGATCGTCCACCGTTTGGCGGAGGGGCGGGATGCTGCAGTCGCCGTATTGATCGGCCTCGGCGCGAAACGCGGCGTGCTGGATTTCGAGCAGGGCAGGCAGGTCGGCAGAAGTGGCTGCGGAAATATTCATGCGCGTGTGGGTGAATTCTGTCACGTCACGCGCACGATGCAATCGCGCTTTCAGATCATTACGCGACGACGCGTGCCAATGACAGAATCCAACTCATCAAGTAGTAAGCCCAGGTCGAATTTCGAGTGAGTGGAGTAAAATAGAGCTTTGTGATTGTCGGTCATGACGAAAGTGATAGTTGAGATTTCTGAATCGTGCTCCTGCAAATCACGGATTTCGTAATAGGCTATGTTTTGGGGTAAGTAAGTGCCAGATGGCTCGGAAATTTGAGAATAAAGTTCGGTTGGCGAAACTAATATTTTCACGTTTCGTTGCGGACCATTTTCAACCGAGATCAGTTCTCCAATCATGAGTAATCACTAAACGATGCGATTTGACTGTCATCTCTAATGATGAGGCAAACTGATCCTTCGACAAGCTCAGGATGACGGGTTGGGGAGGTAACCTTTAAGGGTAACGAGGAATTCTTTTGAGATGTCACGCTTGTCATAAAACATTACTTTCACTCCGCGTCATCCTGAGCTTGTCGAAGGATCGGCTGAGATGCTCTCTGAGTTGTGGCGAATACTACTGCTTCAGATCGGCGGCGGTTTGAAGCATTTCGTTGGCGGTGGTAATGATTTTGGAATTGGCGTCGAACGCGCGCTGCGTGGTGATCATTTGGGTGAACTCATTGGCAAGGTCCACGTTGGACACTTCCAGCGCGCCCTGGGTGATGGTGCCCGCGGCTCCCTCCCCGGCCGTTCCGACGGAGGCGGCGTCTCCGGCTGCGGCGGTGTACGCGTAGCGGTTGTTGCCGAGGCTGGCTAATCCTTGAGGATTGACGTAGGAGGCGACGCCGAGGTAGCCCACGACCTGGCTGCCACCGCTGCTGCCCACGGCGGTCACGGTGCCATCGGTTCCCACGCTAAAGGTGGAGACGTTCTCGCCGGTGGAGGCAATCGTGGCGGGAATCTGGATGGCTTGCAGGCTGCCCGGGGTGGTGAGACCAGTGAAGGGATTGGCGGAGCCCATGACGTAATAGCCATCCTGCGTGACGAGGTAGCCGGCACTGTTCAGCGTGAAATCGCCTGCCCGTGTCAGTTCGGTGCTGGAGCCCGAAGAGGTGCTCTTACTGACGACGAAGAAGCCGCCGCCCGAGCTGATACCCGAGCCGTTGATGGCGAGATCGGTGGTGATCCCGGTGCTCTCAAAGGTTCCCTGCGCGAACGAGAGGGGCGTTGCCGCCACGGAATCGCCGAGACCGACTTGCTGGCAGGTGGGACCATTTCCGCCTGCGGCTTTGTTGGCTTGATACACCGCATCGACAAAATCGGTGCGACTGTTCTTAAAACCAACGGTATTGGAGTTGGCGATATTATTGCCGATCACATCCATCGCGGTCTGGCTTGAGGTCATTCCGCTTACTGCCGTAATAAGTGCCTGTGACATATTTTCAATCCTCTTTCGACAAGGCCGGCTTGCTGATTTCCGTTAAAGGGCCGCAGCAAAGGGATTCGGTTGGGGCGAAATAGGAATTGAGACTTATTAACGCGCGGCAGATCGCGGACAGGTTCTGCCGAAACGAACTCCACATCATTTTTGCGTTTTAGGTTGTCATTTTGACTTTGACCTTTGAGATTTGACTTCACCACCCATGACCACCGCCATCGACATCCTCATCCTGCGCGCGCTCTTCTCCAACCCGAGCCGCTACGTCTCCGGTGAAGATCTCGCCACGCAAGCCGGTGTCTCCCGCGCCGCCATCTGGAAGCACCTCGACCAGCTCCAGAAAATCGGCTACCCCATCGAAGCCCAGCCCCACCAAGGCTACCGCCTCCTCGCCCCGCCCGACGTCTGGTGCGCCGACGAAATCGCCGCCCGCCTCCCCGACCCCACCCCCGGCGAGCCCAACTGGCGCGTCCTCCTCTTTCAGGAAACCGCCTCCACCAACGACCTCGTCTGGCGCGAAGCGCAGAACGGCGCGCAGGAAGGACTCGTCATCATCGCCGAACAACAAAGCTCCGGCCGCGGACGACAGGGCCGCCAATGGCAATCCTGCGCCAAGTCCGGCCTCTACGCCTCCGCGCTGCTGCGCCCGCATTGGCCCCTCTCGCAAATCACGCGCCTCACCATCGTCTCCAGTCTCGCCGTCGCCGAAGCAGTCGAAAAATTATGCGGCAAGGAAGTCCGCATCAAATGGCCCAACGACGTCTTCATGCGCGGCAAAAAACTCGGCGGCATTCTCACCGAAGTGCAAGCCGATCCCGAGGCCATCCGCTTCGCCGTCGTCGGCATCGGCCTCAATGTCTCGCAAACCAAAAGCGATTTCCCCGACGCCCTCCACGCCATCGCCACCTCGTTGAAAATCGAAACCGGCCACGACTACCGCCGCGCCGATTTGCTCGTCGCCATCCTCGCCGCCCTGCAACGCCACTATCGCGAGCCCTTTGAAGTCGTCCGCCAGGCGTGGTCCGAACGCTGCTTCAGCCTCGGCCAAACCATCTCCGTCCAAACCCCCGCTGGACGCCAGATCGGCCAAGCCGTCGGCCTCGACGAAAACGGCGCCCTGTTGCTGCGCGCCGAAAGCGGCCGCATCACCCCCATCACCGCCGGGGATATCCTGCCGCATTGAGATCACCCACCTCGTGAATGCGCACCCCCTAGCCCTCAAACGACTCGCCTTCCTCGATGCCGCTCGCGCCATCTCCGCCCTCCTCGTTTTCTTCCAGCACGACATCGACTCCCTCTCCCCCATCCTCGCCGAACAAACCCGAAACGGTATTGGCGTAGGTCAAATCGGTGTCACCTGCTTCTTTCTCATCAGCGGCTTCGTCATCCCCTATTCACTCGAACAACACGGCACCATTGCCCGCTTCGCCATCGCCCGCTTCTTTCGCCTGTTCCCCCTCTACTGGACCGTCATCACCCTCCTCTTCCTCCTCACCCTCGCCGGACTCCCCACGCTCCCCCCTTCGTTCGCGCAGGAACTCTCGTGGAAATCGTATTTCATTCACCTCACCATGCTGCAGGGCTATCTGCCCATGACCGACTTTTTGCATCTCACGTGGACCCTCGTCACTGAAATTCAATTCTATATCCTCGCCGCCTTTCTCTATTGGATGAACTGGAAATCATTACCCCGAATCATCTATAGCGCCTGCGCCATCGTCCTCCTTGTGGCCATCACTGCTTATGTCCTGCACAAACGGCTGCCCATCTACCCCGTCGCCCTGATCCTCACTTCTCTCGCCGGGCAATCCGTCGCGGCGGCCTGGGCCGGTCGCATCAGTCCACGCGCCTGCGCCCTCGCCGTACTCACCATCTGGTCCACCTCCATGCTTGCCATTTACCTGCGCATCCTTACCAGTCCCTACCCCGTCACCATACGGGGCATCATGATCACCTGGATACTCGCTTACGCCCTCTTCTTCGCCTTCTTCTACGTCCGCCATCTTCCCCTGTCTCTCCTCGCCTACCTCGGACGCATCAGCTACTCCATCTACCTCATCCACCCTCTCATCATCTGGACGCTTCTGGCTTTCCTTCCCCCTTCCTGGTGGACGTTGCCTCTCGCCCTCACCCTCGTCATCGCCAGCTCCGCCCTTACGTATCATTTTATCGAGAGACCCGGTATCCGCTTCGCCAAATGGCTCAATCAAAACCGCACTTGATGAGAGCAGGGCAGGGAGCCCTCCTGCCCTTCCCCTGCGTAACGCCTCATCAAAAAGGCGAAGCCCTTGGCGTCTTGGCGAACTCGGCGAGAAACCGCTCCCCATTCCCCCCTCCCCGCAAAAATGTCGCACACCTAGCTCACGTAGCAAACCTAAGACAAACGCTCCGGCCGGAACTGTGCTTGAATCGGGGCATGACTCGCCCGCTCTTCTTCTCCCCCGTGACCGCCTGCCGCGAAGTGGGGGAAAAGACCCACTGGAGACGTTGGGAGCGGTTCGGAGTCGTGACTAAATTTTTCAATAGAGATGCTTTCCGCTCATCTCCCGAGGGAAAAATGCCGATTTTATTTACACTATCGAAACGCAGCCCCTTTTTCTCTTCAGTTTTAAACACAGAAGGGACATTCTAGGGGGCGTCGCCTGACATTCTTCACTTTGACCCTTACCTCTTTTCTTATGGATCTCCAAACCCTCCGCCAAATCGTCGGCAACGAGAACGTGCTGACACAAAAAGAAGACCTCATCGTTTACAGCTACGACGGCACCGCCGCGCAAGATCACCAGCTCCCGCTGGCCGTGGTGTTCGCGCGCACGACCAGCGAAGTCAGCGCCATCGTGAAACTCTGCGCGGCGGAAAATCTTCCGCTCGTCACGCGCGGCTCGGGCACCGGCCTCTCCGGCGGCAGCATGCCCCCGGCGGGCGCGCTGGTTCTGTGCCTGACGAAGATGGACCAAATTTTGGAAGTCGATTCGCGCAACCTGACGCTCCTCTGCGAAGCGGGTGCGATCACGCAAACGGTCGCGGCGCGCGCGGAACAAGCGGGACTCTTTTATCCGCCCGATCCGGGCTCGGGCAAAATTTCCACCATCGGCGGCAACGTCGCGGAAAACTCCGGCGGCCTGCGTGGCTTGAAGTATGGCGTGACGCGCAATTACGTCATGGGCATGGAAGTCGTCCTCGCGGACGGCTCCGTGATCTGGCTCGGCAACAAGTGTGTGAAGGACGTGGCCGGTTACTCGATGAAGGATGTCTTCATCGGTTCCGAAGGCACGCTCGGCATCATCACCAAAGTGCTGCTCAAGCTCATCCCCAAACCCGCCGCGCGCAAAACCCTGCTCGCCGTGTATGACCGCATGGAATCCGCCGCCGAAACCGTCTCGGCCATTATCGCCGCGCAGATCATTCCGTGCACGCTCGAGTTCCTCGATCGCGTGACCATCGGTTGCGTCGAAGGCTACGCGAAGATCGGTCTGCCGCTCGATGCGGAAGCCATCCTTCTCATGGAAACCGACGGCCACACCGCCGCCGTGGAAGAAGAAGCCGCCGCGATGGAAGCGCTCGCCCGCAAAAACGGGGCGCGTTCGGTGCAGGTCGCGCAAAGCGTCGAGGAATCGAACAAGCTCGCCGCCGCCCGCCGCACCGCCTTCTCCGCCCTCGCGCGTGTGTCGCCGACCACCATTCTCGAAGACGCCACCGTACCGCGCAGCGAACTCGCCAAGATGGTGCGCCGCATTCAGGAAATCGCGAAACAGTACGACTTGAAGATCGGCACCTTCGGCCACATGGGCGATGGCAACCTGCATCCCACGTTCCTCACCAATGAGAAAAACCACGTCGAGATGGCGCGCGTGGAAAAAGCGATGGTCGAGATCTTCGACTACGCCGTGGAACTCGGCGGCACGATCACCGGCGAACACGGAGTCGGCATCGCCAAGAAACCGTTCCTCGCCAAGGCGCTCGGCGACGGCAGCATCGCGCTGTTCCGCTCGCTCAAGCAGTCGCTCGACCCGAAGGGCATTCTCAACCCCGGCAAGATTTTCGACGCCGCGTAAATCGTCCCCTCACCCGTCACACGCCATGTCTTCTCACCTCAAAGATCTCGACTACTCGGTGTTGCAACAATGCATGCACTGCGGCATGTGTCTGCCCACCTGCCCCACCTACGACGCCACCAAGCTGGAGCGTCACAGCCCGCGCGGCCGCATCGCGCTCATGCGCAGCATCGCCGATGGACAGCTCGAGGCGACGGAAGCGTTCGGTGACGAAATGTATTATTGCCTCGGCTGCCTCGCCTGCACGACCGCGTGCCCGGCGGGCGTCGACTACGCGCATCTTTTCGAAATGGCCCGCGCCGAATGCGAGCGTTCCGGCAAATTGAAAAGCGTTAAGCGTGACGTTATTCGCGCGACATTAATTAAAGGATTCTTCATGCATCCGCATTGGATGCGACTCCTCGGCCGCGTGATCTGGCTCTACGAAGTCACCGGCGTGCAGTGGCTCATTCGCACACTGAAATTAACGAAGCTCGTGCCGCAGCGTTATCAGGATCTTGAAGCGCAAACTCCCGAGGTGAAAGCGAAGTTCTCAAATCAATTAATCGCCCCTATTGAAACACCGAAGACAACGAAATATCGCGTCGGTTTGCTCACGGGCTGTGTACAGGATTTGTTCTATTCTGATATTAATCGCGACACTGTCGATGTGCTGCTCGCGCACGGCTGCGAAGTTTTTACGCCGCCCGTGCAATATTGTTGCGGCTCGCTCCATGGCCACAACGGCGAACTCGACGCCGCCGCTGAACTCGCCCGTAAGCAACTCGACATGTTCGACGTCTTCAAGCTGGATGCGATCATCACCAACGCTGGCGGCTGCGGTTCTCACCTGAAGCATTACGACCGCTTGCTCGAGCACGATCCGGTTTATGCCGAACGGGCGAAAATCTGGTCGCACAAAATGAAGGATATTCACGAGTGGCTCGTGGAAATCGGTTTACGCGCGCCGAAAGGACAGCAGCCCGCCCAGATTGTGACCTACCATGAATCGTGTCACCTCGCCCATGGCCAGCAGATTACCCAGCAGCCGCGTGCCATGCTGCGCTCCATCCCCGGCCTGAAGCTGGTGGAACTGCCAGAGTCGAACTGGTGCTGCGGCAGTGCAGGCGTGTATAACATTACGCAGCCGGACATGTCCGCCCAGTTGCTCGCCCGCAAAATGCAACATATCGCGGGCACCCAGTCCCCCATCGTGGCCACCGCCAACCCCGGTTGTTTTCTGCAGTTAGTCAATGGTGCCCGCAAGTACGGCATCACCATTCAGGTGGTCGCGCCCATTAGTTTGTTGGCACGCGCATTTCGGCACGAGTCCTGCAACTAGAGTTGCAGGACATCACATGACGTACTCTTCGCTGTACAAATGGCGTGATTCGCGGTATACTTTACTCAGTAAAGTATCAGGCTTGCGAAATAGATCGGACGCTAATATAGGCAATTATTGCTCATGTTTTGTGAATAACTTCCGACTTATTAATTAGAAACATTTAAAAACTCGCGAGCACCTGGCCATGAAATCTAATCTTCCCCCGCAAACAGCCAAGATTGTTCTGCCCAAATCGAAGGCGGGACATCCTCGCTATTTCTTTCGTGGCGCTTTTGCGGGAAGCCAGCCGAAGGCGATCCAACGCCTTGCTTTGGTCGTGGATGACGATAAAGCCGTCCGCCATGCCATCAAAAGCGTGCTGGAACGCCGCCTCCATCTCAAAGTCTATGTGGCCTCCAACGGTGCCGAGGGCATCCGGCAGGCGCGTTCGCATCATTTCGATCTGATTATCTCCGACGTGAATATGCCGATCATGGATGGCATCGCGTTCTATGACTGGCTCGACAAGAACCAGCATCAGGACGTGGAAAAATTCATGTTCGTCACCGGCGGCAACGATCTGGACACCGACATCCGCGCGTTTCGCGGCGGCGCCATCAAGGTGCTCGACAAGCCTTTCGCGCTGATGGATTTCGTGAACAACTGCACCTCGTTGCTGCGGAGCTGATCTCCTATTTCCCGTCGAGGTACTTCCACACAGCATCCAGCTCCAGCCGTTCTTCCAGCAGATCCGCCATCCCGGCATACACAGTCTGCAAGTGTCCGCGCCAGGACACTTTCGCCGCTTCATGTCCGCTCATTCCGGCCTGCCGGGTGAATTCCGTCCGCATCGCGCCGGACTCGAAGAGCCCATGCAGGTACGTTCCCCAGACCGCACCGCCCTGGGTCGTCTTTACCCGGAGGCAACCTTCGCCCACCCGGCTGCTGTCGGACGCATTCCGGCGCACTTGCCAGAGCTGCGGCAACCCGGCGGAAAGCCGGGTTTGGCCCATGTGAATTTCGTACGAGAGCCACGCTTCGTCGGCAAAAAAGGTTTCTACCTGTGTCACTTTTTTCCGATTTTCGTACGTGGTTTCGAGCGGTAACAAACCCAATCCTTTTTTTTCTCCGGCCTGTCCGGCCACGCCGCTGACATCACTCAAGGTCTCGCCGAGGATTTGGTATCCGCCGCAAATGCCCGCCACTAAAACACCACGCCGGTGCGCCGCGAGAATCGCGTCAGCCAATCCGCTCGTGCGCAACCAATCGAGATCGGCGATCGTATTCTTGCTGCCGGGCAACACGATGGCTTTCGCGGCTGCGAGTTGCTCGGGTCGCGTCACCCAGCGAATTGATATGCCGCGATCGAGCGACCACGGCTCCGCGTCGGACGTGTTGGCGTGGTGCGGAAAACGAATCCACGCAATGACATTGTCCCCGCCCGAAACGCCGCGCTCCTGCTCGGGATTCACACCATCCTCAGTCTCGGGTTGCAGATCGCCACGATAAGGCAACACGCCGAGATAGGGCAGCGCGATGTGTTGAGCGAGACATTCCCGCGCCTCGCTGAAGAGGGAAAGATCGCCGCGAAATTTATTCACCACCACGCCGAGCCCGCGTCGCCGATCCTCTTCCGGCATCAAGTGATACGTGCCGATGATTTGCGGAAAAACGCCGCCGCGTTCAATGTCCGCCACGAGAATCCAGCGTCCATCGAGATGACGCACCGGTCGCAAATTGACGAGGTCGCGATCCATCAAATTCAATTCCACCGGACTGCCCGCGCCTTCCAGAACGAGAACATCATACTGACTCTGCAACGTCTCAAGCGCGCCGCAGACGATGGGCCAGAGTTGGGCGATGCGCTGATAGTAATCGCCGCCACTGACGTGACTGTGCGCTTCGCCCATCACGACCAACTGCGAGCCGTTCTCGCCAGTCGGCTTGAGCAAAATCGGATTCATCTCGACCGTGGGCACGACGCCACACGCTTCGGCCTGCACCGCTTGCGCACGACCGATCTCACCACCCGTGAGCGTGACGTACGCGTTGTTGGACATGTTCTGCGCCTTGAACGGCGCGACGCGATATCCCCGCCGCCGCAACAACGCACCTATGGCCGTCGCCAGCCAGCTCTTCCCCGCATTCGAGGACGTGCCTAGTATCGATATCGCTTTCATAATAGTGGGGGCGCTGCCCCCATACCCCCGCTCAAGGACCAGCGTGACGCTGGACCCATTGATCTCATTTTACTGGATGCAACGTCACGTTGCCCCTTTGGCAGGAGGTTTGGAGGACAGAGTCCTCCATCAAAAACCAACGGCCTTGAGGACGGCTTCTTTCGTGGGGGGGACAACCTTGAAAGTACTACCGACCTTCATTGCGGTATCGGGATCTTTGAGACCGTGACCGGTGAGCGTCGCGGTGATCACACTTCCAGCGGGGACCTTGCCCTGCTTCGAGGCTTTGATCAGACCCGCGAGCGGCGCGGCACTGGCCGGTTCGCAGAAAACACCGTCGAGTTTCGCCACGAGACGATACGCTTCGAGAATTTCCTCATCCGTCACCTTGTCGATCTGACCGTTCGATTCCTTCACGGCGTTGACCGCGCCCTGCCAACTCGCGGGATTGCCGATGCGAATGGCGGTGGCGATGGTCTCGGGCTTTTCGATAATGCGATTCTCCACGAGCGGCGCGGAACCGGCCGCCTGCCAGCCGAACATGCGGGGTGCCGTTTTCACCACACCGGCCGCGTGATATTCCTTGAAGCCCTTCCAATAGGCAGTGATATTTCCGGCGTTGCCGACGGGCAGAAAATGGAAGTCGGGAGCGCGACCAATCGTGTCGCAGATTTCGAACGCGGCAGTCTTCTGACCTTCGATGCGGACGGGGTTGATCGAGTTGACGATCTCCACGCCGGGCGTTTCGCCGAGTTCGCGCACGATGCGCAGGGCGTCATCAAAATTACCTTCGATCGCAACAATCTCCGCGCCGTACATGATGGCCTGTGCCAATTTGCCGAGCGCGATTTTTCCGCTGGGAAGAATGACAACGCACTTGATCTCCGCGCGCGCCGCATAAGCCGCCGCCGAAGCGGAGGTGTTGCCAGTGCTGGCGCAGATGACCGCGCACGCGTTCTTTTCCTTGGCCTTGGAGACGGCCATGGTCATGCCGCGATCCTTGAAGGAGCAAGTGGGATTCAACCCCTCAAATTTCAGATACAGCGAAATGTCGCCGCCCACGTGCCGCGCAAAGCGGGGCGCGGGAATCAACGGCGTGTTCCCTTCCAATAACGTGACCACCGGTGTCTTGTCCGTTACCGGCAATCGCGAACGATATGTCTCAATCAATCCCTTCCAACTCATACCAATACCTTTCTTGATGGAGGACTCCGTCCTCCAAACCTCCTGCCAAAGGGTATGATACCCTTTGGGAACCCCAGCTTGCGTTTTGGTTTTTTCCGCTGCGGAAAAAATCAAAACGCAAAGTGAGGATTCTCAAGGAAATCATTTCCTTGAGCGGGGGTGTGGGGGCAGAGCCCCCGATAGTTCACGCGAAATCCTCCACGCGCAGGCGAACCGGCGCGTCCTTGATCGTCTCCAACCGCGCGATTTCGGCGAGCGCGGCGGCAAAATGTTTTTCCGGAGCATCATGCACCATGATGATCAGCGGCACTTGATCGCCCGCATGACCTTCCGGCTGGATGACGGACGAGATACCGATGTTGTGCGCCGCGAAGATGCTGGCCACCTTGGCCAGAACGCCGGGCTGATCGACCACATTGAGCCGCACGTAATAGCGCGACACGATTTCATCGATGGTCTTGAGCTTCGGATAAAGAGCTTCTGTGCCCACTGAGCGACATTTGCGCGGCGTGGGCAGGTGGAGTGCCACCTCGGCAATATCGCCAAGCACCGCGCTGGCGGTGGCATCGGCACCGGCACCGCGACCGTAGAAGAGCGTATCGCCGACGACATCGCCCTGCACGAAGATCGCGTTGAACACGCCGTTGACGGATGCGAGCACATGCTTTTGCGGAACGAGCGTGGGATGGACGCGCACTTCGACCGCGCCACTCTTGTCGGATTTGATAATGCCGAGCAGCTTGATTTCGTAGCCGAGTTTGCGGGCGTACTGAATGTCGAGCCGGGTGACATTGCGGATGCCCTCGGTGAAGAGATGCTCCTCGGGAATCCAGAAACCGTACGCGATGGCGGCGAGAATGGCGGCCTTGTGCGCGGCGTCGTGACCGTCCACATCGAGGCTTTCATCGGCTTCGGCATAACCCTTGGCCTTCGCATCGGCGAGAGCCTCGGCGTAGTCGATACCACGCTCGGCCATATTGGTGAGGATATAATTGCAGGTGCCGTTGATGATGCCGTAGAGGGCATTGATCCGGTTGGCGATAAGTCCTTCGCGGAGGGATTTGATGATCGGGATGCCGCCGGCGACGCTCGCTTCGAACAGCAATTGCCGTTCATGCTTCGCCGCGAGAGCGAAGAGTTCCTCGCCGTGTTTGGAAAGCAACGCCTTGTTCGCGGTAACGACATGCTTGCCCTTTTGCAAGGCCGTCTTGATCAATTCGTAGGCGTGCGTCGTGCCGCCGATAAGCTCCACCACGAGGTCGATCTCGGGATCATTGACCAGTGCGCGCCAGTCGTCGCTGACAAAGGCCGCGGGAATGCCGAGGCGTTGAACGCTGGCTGGGTCGCGGGTCGCCACACGCGTGATGGAAATTTCCGCGCCGGTTCGGCTGCAGAGCACGTCAAAATTGGATTGGAGATGACGCCAAACGCCACCACCAACTGTACCGGTTCCAGCAAGGCCTACGCGTAGATGATTCATGGGAAAGGGGACATATTAGGAGCTCCAACCCGCCAGCGCAAGCCCAAGGGCTAAGCCCTTGACGACGTAACACTGGCGAAAAGAGCTTGTCAAAAATCGGGACGATGCGGACTGTAGCGGGATGATACCGGACTTTTTTGCAGAAACGACATTCCTCGGAATCGTCATTCACCCGTGGAAAATCGTAGGCCTGTCGGGCAGCTTTATCTTCGGCATTCGCTTTTTACTGCAATGGCTGGCCTCGGAAAAAGCCAAAAAGAGCGTCATCCCGCATGGATTTTGGGAATGCAGCGTGATCGGTTGCCTGTTGACGCTGAGTTACTTCGCTTTCTATCAAAAGGATTCCGTCGGCGTGATCATGACGGCGATGCCGCTCCCCCTGTATCTGCGCAATCTCTACTTTATGTGGTCGCGCCACACGCCGAAAGATCCGGCGAATGAACCGCGCATGGAGGAATAGCCAGCGGCACGCTGTGCCGCCGCTGGATGCAACGTCACGTGCCTAGCGTTCGATGGGAATCTGCCAGGCGGGGAGGATGTCGCGGTAGTCCGTCGAGAGGCGGATATTCGTGATGATCCAGGAAGACTTTCCTTGGTAGGAGGTGAATTCCACGAAGGCAACGCCTTTGGAATAACAGATCGTGTACCAGTTCACCCGCACGGAGGGTGAAGGGCTGACGCCGCCGATTTGTTCAAAGCGGAGCATCTTGCCATTGGTCGTTTCAAACTGGGTGAATTGCTTCTGCAACGCATCGCGTGTGTCCTGCGCCTTGCCCAGCGCCGAACCCGCCAGCCACACATCGAGCGCCGCACCGGAAGTTCCCGTGCGGTAGGTATCGAGTCCATTCAGCACGATGGCAGGCGCCGGCGCATCCGAGAAGGTCACGTCTCCCGCCTGAAGCCGGGGGGAAACGAGGAATAATCCAATGAGGGCGGTCAGTATGAGGGTGGTTTTCATAGTGTGGGTGATGCGGTTTATATTCTCCGAATGAGGGTTATTCGCGCTGGCGCCGATGCTCTTCGATGCCGGTGACGATCCCGCTATTGAATTCAACGGTTAACTCTCCAATGGGCTTTTTGACGTAGATGGTTTGGATGGTCACACGCCCCCACGCATCCGTGACGTAGCTGTTTTGCGGGACCAGTTCATACGTGATGAAAGTCCAGGTATCGAACTTGGTTTGCGCATCCTGCCGGGAGGAAGTGCGGTCCGGTTTGCCGAGCGATTTTTTGACATCGTCAAAGGTCATGCCCTGCACGACCCGCTTCTCCTTGATGGCCCGCTGCACACTCTCCCGCCAGAGCTGGCTCTTCTTCGCCGTCTCAATCAACTTGGGATCGAGCGGTGGAAAATCCCCGGCAAAGGCCCAGCCCTCGATGCGCGTGCCGCGGTATTTGGTACTGACAAAATAGTTGCCGTCGTTGACGAGGCCGAGGATCTGCACCTTGGTGCCCGGGGGAAGTGTGGCAGCGAGGGTTTGCAGGTCTTTATCGAGATATACGTTGGCGTTTTTCTCGAGCGAGACGATGATTTTCTCCGGCAGATTCTGATCGAAATAAAGAACATCCGGCTCGCGCGATTCCTCCATCGCTGCGCTAAGCGGAAAAATAAAAACCGCCCATGCGAATAGTGCGATGAGCGGTTTCATAAGTAAAAGAAAGGGCGGCTACTTTTTCTCCACCACCGTGACATCATCAATGTAGAAGTCCTTGCCCTTGCCTTCCAGTTTGATGGCAATACCAAAGCTGTTCGGCGTCGTCTTATCCGCTGCGGGCGTGTCCTTGTCCTTGCTGTAACGGAAGCTCTTGGTGAGTTTGCTCCAGCCGCCGCTCATCGTGAAATCCTCGGTCTTGCTATAGCTGACCCATTTGTATTTCTTTTCGCTCGTCTTCGGATCGGTGATCGTCAAACGGTCGCCACCGCCAATCACCAGCGCGGACTTGGACCAGCCGCTGCCCCGCACCCAGACGGTAATTTCGTAATTCGTCTCGGGCTTGAATTGCATGCCGCCGTCGTATTTGATGTTAAACGCTGCGTCGCTGGGAAGGGCCACCTGGCTTGTGAAGTATTTTCCTTTATCGGGAAGAAACTCGAGTTTGCCCGCGTATTTGCCGGTGGAACCGGAGGGAGGATTGAAGCCCGCCTCAAAGGCAAGTGTCGCGCGATCTTTTTCCGGTCCGGTTAAAGCGGCAGGGTCCTGCCCGGTCACCAGACGAAACACCTGAAAAGTGGCCTGAGGCGGCGCATCGAGCGTCCATCCCGTCGGGGCGAGATATTTGGGGTAGGTCTGGGTGCCCTTGATTTCCTGAGGGGCGTCGAAGACCGGGGCGCCCGGTTTGCCCTTGTTGATGGCCACGGCGACACGACCATTGGTGCGGCCCACCACGATATCGAACAGACCGTCGCCATTGAAATCCACGGGAACCGGATTCGAGAGCGAACCAAGTTTGGAGGAGGAACCGAATTTAACCGGAAGCGGTTCCGCGAAGGCGAATTTCTTCGGATCGTTCGATTTGCAAATGAAGACCGTGACGCTGCCGTCGCGTTCGCCGGTGATGATGTCGAGCATGCCGTCATTATTCCAATCCACCGCTTGCGGGGTGAGGTGCTCGCGGCCCAAGCCTTGAATCAAAACCTGGCGGGTTTTCTCGCTGAAACGCGGGCTCTGGGTCGTACCGGCATTGGGGAAGTAATAGATATTATTGGCGGCGTAGGTACCATCGCCGAGGATCAGATCGCGGCGACCGGCCTTGGTGAAATCGACGTAGAGCGGCGCAAAGAAGGTGCCCCAGAGCTTGCCATCCGTGCGGGTGTTGATGACATATTCCTTCGCATTATCAGGCAGGCTAAACTTGGGCGTCGACGCGCTGCCCGTATTGGGGATGAAATAGATTTCCCCCATGAAGGTGCCGCAAATGAGATCCACCTTGCCGTCTTCGTTGAAATCGGTGGCGATGATTTTATTACAGGCAATGGCGCGCTGCTCGCCGCCTTCATTACTGAGAAAGCCGCGCAGCCAGATGGGAATGGTTTCTCCAAAAGTGAATTTCGGTTCGGTCGCCGTGCCGCTGTTGGGATAATACCAGATGATACCGCTCGGATCGGCAACGATGAGATCGGGCAGCTTGTCCCCGTTGAGATCGGCGACAGCTACGGAAGTGGGCACAGACATTTGATCGACCTGCCCGTTGGACATGACGATGGGAGCCGTCTCCTGAAAACCGCGCAGGTAATCGCCGCTATCGACCCCGCCCCAGGGAGGCGTGGCAGTGTAGGACTTCTCGAAAGAACCGAGACCGCGCAGCAAATCGGAATTCGTCGCAGCCGGTTGTTGCGCGTGCAACGACGCGGCGGAGAGAAGAGCCAACCCGGTGGCAGCCGTCACGAGCGCCTGGGACATCGATGGAAAAAAAATCATGCGTCAACAATCAGGTTAAGGGGCCAGCAACAGTTTTTCGTCCCAGCGGGTGAGGAGATGGACGACAATGTTCATGCCAAGCTCGTAGGACGTCTTGCACGCTTCGGGGGTAAAGTTGCGGTAGTAGACGGTGCGGTACTTCCACATCTCCCAGTTAGTGATACGCATCTTGTCGGGCGCGTCCGTGGTGTCGGGATCATTGGTCCCGGGCTTGAAAGCCATGCGGAACATGTCGCTGTAATCGTTGAGGGTGTAGATGATGGCCAGCGTGCCGTCCATGTTGATGCCCTCGATCGGTTCCTGATAGAAGTTCATCCCGGCGGGCGGCCCCTGCATGGGGAAAAAGCTGCGGGTGTAGATGGGGTGATCGTCCGGCAGCGCGACGAACTGCTGATCTTCGCTGGGCAGCACCCGCTTCATTTCGCGACGGAACGCCACGTCAAAGCGCGAGCCCTTGCCCGCGAGGCCGTTGTCGCCCCAGATGGCACCACCCTGAATGAGATACTTGCGGAGATTTTCCACTTCCTGCTCGGTGAGAACGAAGTCCTTGTGGCCGGTGAAGTAGATGAAGGGCGGCTTGATGTCGAAGATCTCCGAGCTAGAAAGTTTTAGCGGCACCGGCACCACGTTCGCGCGGATTTTATTGCGGCTCCATTCGGAAATCATGAAGAGCAAATTGACGATACTGCCGCGCCAGACTTTGCCGTCCTTGAGTTCGATAGTAGTCGACCAATCGCCCTGCGCGTACTGCGCGATGTAGCACTTGAACTCGGCGGCGGTCTGCTTGCCGCTGCCGGAACCGATCTTGCGCTTCTGACCGCCTTCGATCATGTTGCGAATATCCTTGGCGCGATTCTGGAAATCACTTTTCGCCAGATCCTTCGGCTGCTGGATCGTCTTGTTGGCGACCGGCAATTGCGGCGTGAAACTGGGAATGGGAATATTCGGCGCATCGGGCGCGGGCGTCTCGATGTTGAAGACCTCCGTCTTGGACTTGTTCGGGTCCTGCGTCTGCACCGGCATGGTTTCCGAGGGAGGAGGCGGAGGGGGAGGCGGTTCGCCACCACCGCCACCGCCGGCGATGAACCCGGATTCGAATTCTTCCTGCGGCGCGACGCCCTTGAACAGAACGACCGTGCTGAGCATGAAGAACACAATCAGGTGCAGCAGGACGGCAAAGAGAAAATAGCGCATCCGCAGGAGCTTGTCGGCGAATGTATCTTTGCGGGGAGCGTGCATGATGGAGAAGGCTGGTTAAAAGATCAGTTCTGCGGCGCGCCAAAGGCGACACTCTTTAATTTCGCGGCCCCACAGGAGTTGAGCACGTCGATGACGCGTTCCTGCCGGGTCTGTTTGGAGGGAGTGATGATGACGGGTTGTTTATCGCCGAATTTCTCCACGATATTCTTCAGCTTGGACGTCAGGTCCGGCATGTCCTTGCTGCTGCGGCTATCGACCGGAGAGTCATTGTATTTCACAACGCCGTCGGGCGTGATGTCGATGCGGATCGGCGTTTCCACCGTCACCCCGGCGCTGCCGCCATTGCTGGGCAGACGGATACCGAGTTCGCCTTCGCGTTTCTGCGAACCGGCCGAAATCATGAAAAACAGGAGCAGCACGAAGAGCACGTCCAACAAGGGCGCGATCTGCAGTCCAAACTCGCCTTCCTCTCCACCTCCACCGCCGGACATATTAGCTCTTCTCCTTATCGGTTTTGGGTGTATCCGCGCCGCCGGTGATGACGGCAAAAGTCACGTTGCCAATATTGGCCTGCGCGCAAGCGCGCATGATGTCGGCCACGTAGCTGTACTCCACGTCCTTGTCCGCGCGAATCAGCACGCGCAAAAGCGGGTTCTGCGCGAGTCGTTCCTGCAGGAGCGGAATGAGGGCGTTGACATCGTCGAAGCGCATCGAATCGACCTTGACCGCACTGGTGCGCGTCATGGGGAACCACGACAGATTGATGACGACCTGACCGCTGTTCTTGGCCTTGTCGGCTTGCAACGCCTTGTCGGCGTCCGGCAGGACGAGACCGGCATCCTTACGCAACACTTCGGTCGACGTGATGCTGATGAAAAAGATCAGGAGCACGAAGAGCACGTCGGCCATCGGGGCGACCTGAAACTCCGGATCGGCCTCGGCCTCCTGATTCTTGAAGCGCTGCTTTCTTTTCATACGGCGCGGTGCGGTTCGACTTTAAATACTTTCGTCCGGTTCCCCCGCCTTGGCAAGCGGGGTCGTCGGGAGCGGATCAGTTATTAGATTAATTATCCCATTCCAACACGACGCCACAGTTCGGGCACGGATTGGTGCCGGGGGTGATAGCGGCGTTGCACTGGGGGCAATTGGTCGTCATGGAGCGGGACACGCGCTGCGAGGTGGCAGCGGCGGCGGCAGACTCGGGAGCCGGGACACCCGCGTTGGACGAGAAGCTTTCGCCGAGGCGCAGACCGGAAATCTGATCGAAGGGGATATCGTCGAGCAGGTGGTACACTTCCGATTCCGCCACGAGGATGGCGCTGGTGGCCATGCTCTTGAGAATGTAAAAGAACACGAACGCCGGAATGGCGACGACCAGGCCGGCCGCCGTACACACGAGCACTTCACCGATGGCCGAGGCCAATCCCTGCGGATTGCCGATACCGCTCGCACCGAGAGTGCTGAACGCCTTGATCATACCGATGACGGTTCCGGTCAACCCGATCATGGGCGACACAACGCCGATAACGGAAAGATAGGTGACGTTCATCTTGAGAAGCGTGCCTTCGCGCAGCGAGGCTTCCTGCACGGCGAAATCGGTCTGATCCTTGCCGCGGCCGATGCGCTCGAGGGCCGCGCCGAGAACGGCGCTGACGAAGCAGCGGTTCGACTGGCAGATGCTCCAGGCTTCCTGATAATTACCGGTCGTGACGGATTCCCGCAGGCGGGCGATAAGAGCCGGAGGAGCGAGCTTGCGCTTGTTGAGCTTGAGGAAGCCTTCCACCGTGAAGGTCATCACCAAAATGGAAGCGATCACGAGGAAGATCATGACCGGGCCACCTTCCTTCATCACTTCGATGAAGGTCTTGTCATGCGTGCCAGCGGCGGCGGCTTCGCCCGCAGCGGCTTCCTGCGCCCAGCTGAGGTCCGCGCTTCCCAAAAGAATAACGATCAATGCTAAGCCTGCGAGCCAGGCGAGTCGGGAGTACATCTTCATGATATGAGTTTTCTATTCAACTACGACTTGAGGGTTGTTTTTTCGGAGCGAGTCCGCCTGCTCCTGCGCGGTTTTCGCTGCGGCGGGATTTTGGTAAAACACCGTCACAACTGTCAAATAACTTTCCAGAGCTTCCTTGAGTTTGCCCTGTTTTTCCAAGACCTGCCCCTGAATCAAAAACGCTTCCGAATACGCCCGGCCATCTTCCTGCGAGGGAGAGAATGTCTTGTTCGCCTCGGCGATGAGCGGCGCCAGACTCGTCAGCACTTCGTCCAGCTTGCCCTCCTTGAGAGCCGCCTTGGCCAATCCCGCTTGCGCGCGGACCTGGTGGCGGCTGCCGGGGTAGAGCTTGACCATGTCTTGGAAGACGGCGATCGAGGCATTTTCCTTGCCGGTCTGGGAATAGCTCTCGGCGAGGCGCACCATGGCATCCGGCACCCAGTCGGCGGGAAGACCTTTGAATTTTTTGACGAGAGGCTCCAGCAAAACAATCGCCTGATCAACCGAGGCCGCGCGCGCTTTGTCAATTTCCGCCGGAGCGGCCATTTCCACGCTGGCAATATTGGCCAGGGGATAGGGAATGGTACCGGCGCCAACGGCCACGCTGACGCTGCCATTTGCCACCTCGAGAATCTTCCCGGTGACTTCTTGTCCCGTCTTTAATGCGATTTTGTCTTGCCCATGCATCGCAGAAATGGCAAGCAAAAGCCCCACGCAAACGAGGAAACTGCGGTAAAGTGGCTTACAAGTAATATCCATCACGATAATTTCAATTCATTTAGCAGTCTATTTACAGAGGGTCAACCGTAGAAAATCTAATTCCATTCACTTTTTTCACCAATTTTATTTATGATCAACCTCATCCAACGATCCCTCCGCCCCCTCCTCATCATCGTCTTTATTATCATCGCTGTGTCTTTCACTTTCTTCGGGACGATGCCAGTGGACAACCGGGGCCCGCAAATCAACCTCGGTAAGATCGATGGGAAGGACATCACACCGGAACATTTCCGCGAAGCCGAAAGCGCTGTCTACGCGTTGCTCACCCTCCGCTACGGGAACCAGATCCCCGAGTCGCCCCAGATCCGCCGCCAAATCCAGATGGAGACCTGGCAGCGCATGTTGTTGTTGGCGAACGCAAAGAAGGTCGGTCTCGAAACCTCCAACGAACAGGTGATCCAGTTCATCCGCAACATGCCCGCCCTGCAAAAGGACGGCGTCTATCAGCCCGATCGTTATCAAGGCTTGATCAAATACTTCCAGCAATCGCTGGGTATCAGCGAACTGCGTTTCACCGAGATCATCCGTGAAGAATTGACCGTCGAGCGCATGCAGAAGCTCATCGTCGCCCCGATCCAGATGCCCACCGGACAGGCCGCCGAACAATTCGACCTGATCTACAGCCCGGCCACGCTCAGCACGATCAATTTCCCGCTGAAGAATTACCTCAGCCAAGTCACCGTCACCGCCGAGGAAATCGACCGCGACTATAAAAGCCAGGTCGAAGTGAATCCCGCCCTGCGCACGAAAGAACGCCGCCGCGTCAGCTTCGTTGCTTTCGCCGCTCCGGCCCCCGCCGCCAAGGCCGATCCGGCCAAGGATGACGCCCGCCGCAAGATCGGTGAGCAAGCGCTGGAATTCGCCCTCGCCCTGGAACCGGAACCCGATGCCGCCGCGACCAGCAAGCGCCCCGATTTCACTGCCGTCGCCAAGAAACATAACCTGAACGTCACCACCACCGGCTTCTTCACCGCCGAGGAACCCGCCGCGCCGCTGCCGCCGAGCCCGAATCTGAATCGCGCCGCGTTTTCACTCGGAACGGATCGCCCGACGAGCTCCGTGATCGAAACCGATAATGGCTTCTACATCCTGAAGCTGGAGGAAATCACCCCGAGCCAACCGCTCCCGCTCGCCGAAGTCCGCGCCCAGATCGAAGCGCAGATTAAAAACCGCAAGGCCCTCTCGCTGATGCAGGAAGCCGGCAATACCGCCGCGGAAAAACTCAAAGCCGAAGTCGCGAAGGGCGTTCCGTTCCGCACCGCTGCCGCGCAACTCAAGCTCACCGTGGAAGCGCTGCCGACGTTTGTCCCCGGCGATCAAAAGCTCAACAACGATCCGAAGTTCGCCCTGGCCCGCCGCCTCGCGATGTCGCTGAAGACCGGCGAAGTCAGCCAGTTCGTTCCCACCGCCGGTGGCGGTGTGATCGGCTACCTCGACGCGCGCCAAGCCCCGGACCGCAAGACGTACAGCACGTTCGAAACCCAGCTCCAGAACGAAATGTTGAATCAGGCCCGCTACGCCGCCCTCACCGAATGGGTCCGCTGGCGCTCAACCTCGAAGGGCACGCAAATGCCGACGATGCTGACGCAAGCCCCTACGGGCTCTGCCGCGCAGTAAGCCACCGCTCCGTTTTAACAACAAAGGCGGCACCCCACCGGTGCCGCCTTTGTTGTGTCTGCGATCGTTTTTTCGCGACTGAGCCCCCGACTTGGCTGGATGTGCCCGCCGAAACCACCGGTTTCGGCTACAACACTAGCGCGACAGGTTGACTCCTCCATGGAACTCTGGGTGTAGCCGAAGCCGGTGGCTTCGGCGGGCGCAATCTCTACGACAGGGAAACGATGGCCCTAAAACAGCTATAGCCCTACGTAAAAGGCTCCTGCAATCGCTCGAACAACTCCGAATTCCTTCCCATCAAACGGCGAGCTGCGGTCGCGTCAGGCTGCCTCCGCTTTCGACGGCGACACCATCCAGCGAAAATCCTGCGGCGTGGTCCAGCCGCGATCTTCGGGCGCGGTGATCAAAATAAAAGCCTCGGCGGGCAACAGGGCGCGGAGTGCCGCCTGACGGTTCTCGTCGAGCTGCGGCGCGACGTCATCCATCAAGAAGACCGGCCATTGCCCGCGCCGCTCTCGGATGAGTTGCGCTTCGGCGAGTCGCAGAGCGAGCGCGGTAGTACGCTGCTGGCCTTCCGAGCCAAACTTGCCGAGCGATTTGCCGTTGCGCTCGAGAATCCAGTCGTCGCGATGCGGCCCGAGCAACGTCGCTTGAAACCGTTGTTCGCCCGCCGCGACGCTCGCCCAATCCGGCGCGGCATCGAGTGAAAAACTGGAACGATAGCGCAACGTCACGGTATCACGTTCGCCCGAGAGGGCGCGCACCGCTTCACTCACCGCGAGCGAGAGCGGCTCCGTGATCGCCCGCCGCGCGCGCGTCATGGCGAGGCCATGCTCGGTCACCAATTGCGTGAGCGATTCGCCCACGCGCCGGTCTTCACCGCCCTGCCGCAGCCACGCATTGCGCTGTTTCAAAGCGCGGGCGTATTGCTGCGCGGTGGCGAGGTAGCCCGGCTCGCGTTGTGCGATCAATCCATCCACCCAATTCCGGCGGCCCGCTCCCGACCCGGTCACAAGTTCGCGATCTTCCCCAATGAAAAGCACGGTCGCAAGTTGCCCCCAGAAATCGACCGCGCTGGCCACAGGCTTCCCGTCCAGAACCAGTTCACGACCGGTTGGACTCCACGTCGCGGCGAGCGCCGTCTCGCCGAGTTTCGCCTCCACACGAAAGCAGTCTCGCTGCCAGCAGACCAACTCGCGTGTCTGCGCGGTGCGAAACGAGCGCAACCGGCTCAGGAAATAGACCGCTTCGAGCAGCGACGTTTTGCCCTGCCCGTTCGACCCAAAAAAGAAATGACGTCCCACCGGCAACTCCACGCGGAGTTCCTCGTGACAGCGGAATTGAAACAACCGCAAGTGAAGCGTGGCCGGGTCGGGCATGGACCGTGGAGCATACAACAAGCCAGCCATCAGGAAACCAGAAAGCGGGGGATTACCAATCACTTCCGATTTCTCGACAAGCGGAGGCCAACCGGGTATGAAAGAGCAGATCTAGACGAACAGACCAGCCCTTTCAAAATTCCACTTGCACTTGACCGATTAGTCAACTACTATAGTCCTCATGAAACCTGAATGCGAAACCCGGACCAAGCTCCTGACGACGGCGTTAGAGCTGATGTGGGAACGCAGTTACGGTTCCGTCAGCGTGGATGACATCTGCGCCCGCGCCGATGTCCGCAAAGGCAGCTTCTACTATTTCTTCCCCTCCAAAAGCGATCTGACCGTTGCCGCATTCGAAAAGAACTGGGAACAAATCTGCGCGAAACTCGATCAGGCTTTCTCCCCGCAACATCCCCCACTGGAACGTTTCTCCCGCTTCGCCAAGGCGCTATACCAGAGCCAGACGGAGAAAAAAGGCTCTTGCGGCAAGGCTTGCGGCTGCCCCTATATCTCTGTCGGACTGGAGCTTAGCACGGAAGACGAAAATATCCGCAAGAAGGTGCAGAGCATCTTTTCCGGCTACTGCCGCTATTTCGAATCCGCCCTCAATGAAGCGGAACGCGAAGGCTTGATTCCTCCCGGCAACCATACGGAAACCGCCCGCGCCATTGACGCGCTGGTGATGGGATTGCTCGTCCAGACCAAGATTTTTAACGACCCGGAAGCCCTGAAGAATACCGAGCAAAGCATCTTCCGCCTCATCGGGGTCGATGTCGCCCAGTCTGTTGCTGCACACCCCTAAAAAATTTTTACCCACAACATAAACCGACCAGTCAACTACCTATGAAGACAAACCTCCCCATTGCCTCCCGTCCCCGCGTTTCTCGCCGCCGCCGGCAAGCTGTCCTCACTCCCCAGGCCTATTCCCTGATGTCGATTCCCTTCCCCGTTTTTGTCACCAACGAAAAAGGCAAGGTCGTTCCGACGATCACCCTGCCGGAGTTCGCCCAAATCACCCGCTACCAGGAGTAAATCATCATGAGCCAACGATTCGAAAATAAAGTCGCCCTCGTCACGGGCGGAACCTCCGGCATCGGCCGCGCCACCGCCATCGCTTTCGCCCGCGAAGGCGCCAGCGTGGTCGTGAGTGGTCGCCGCGAAAAAGAAGGTCAGGAAACCGTCCAGGCCATCACCGCCGCCGGAGGCAAAGCCCGCTTCATCCAGGCCGATGTGAGCGACGAAGCCCAGGTGGCTGCGCTCGTGGAGAAAACCGTCTCCACGTTCGGGCGACTCGACATCGCCTTCAACAACGCCGGCGTGGAAGGCACCATCACGCCCACCACCGGAGTCACGGTCAAAGAGTACCAGCACATCTTCGATATCAATGTGAAAGGCGTGCTGCTCTCGCTCAAGTACGAGATTCCGGCGCTGCTGAAAAACGGTGGCGGTTCCATCGTGAACACCGCCTCGGTGCTCGGCACGCATGCGATGCCGAATTTCGCCATCTACAACGCGAGCAAATTCGCCGTGATCGGTCTCACCAAAACTGCCGCGTTGGAAGTGGCCGCGCAGGGCGTTCGCATTAACTCCGTCTCCCCCGCCGTGATCCAGACGGACATGGTCACCCGCGCCTTTGGTCCTCCCAGCGAGGAATCGAAAAAAGCGCTCGGCGCCATGCATCCGATCGGACGTCACGGCCAGCCCGACGAAGTGGCCGCCGCGGTGCTCTTCCTGAGTTCGTCCGAAGCGTCCTTCATCACCGGGCACGACCTGCTCGTCGACGGCGGCTATAGCGCCAAATAATCCTGCCTCCCCAACCCTCCCGAAAGGAAATCAAACTATGAGCACAATCAAATCCCTCGACCTCACCCAACGTCCCCCGCGCAGCGCGCGCGTCCAACTCGGCGGCTATGTCCTCCTCCCGCGCATGCTCGACAAGGCCCGCGCGACCATCGCTGGCAAGAACGGCGACTTCCACTACAACTGTCCGCTCGATCAACACATCATCAACTTCCTCGGCATCGACCCGGACGCGCTCCTCGCTGAATTGAAAACCGGCAAGGGCGACACCGAAATTCTGGAATGGATCACCACCCACCAGAAGAACAAGCACACACCGTGGGAAATCAAAACGTGGACCGACTATCAATACCAACGCGGTCCCGATAGCGATCCGGATACGATCAAATTCTTCTACGGCGAAGTCGCCAAGATCGCCCCGAAACGCGAAGACATCAAAACCTGGTTCGATTACCTCGACCTCGACGATTACGTCACCTTCGGTGGCGCCGCCTAGCGGTCACTCACCAGCGGATTGCAAAGCGCAACGTGACGTTGTTCCCTCCGGAACCACGTCACGTTTTTTGCTAGGCACAGGTAGGGCGTATCGTCATGAGAAACGAAGCGTTCACAGAGCCAACTCATAACAACCCGCCCCTTCCACCCGATCCTTCGCTCTGCTCAGGATGACCAGCGTGACGCTGGACCCAGTAGCTGATTTGCTACGCAAATCGCGAAAGACATTCGCTTTCACACTCCGTCATCCTGAGCAGAGCGAAGGATCGGGTGGAAGGGGCGGTTTTAAAGGCAATCGGCTTGATGGCAACTCTATCACCTCCTCTTTCCAATGCCCCTCTCATGACGACATGACCTGAGTCTCAAATACCGGGGTGCAGCGTCACGCTGCGCTTGCAACATAGGATTGTCTTGTTAGGATGTGCCGCATGTTCCGTCGCTTGACAGTTAGTGCCTTGTTAGTATTGGGGATGGCCGCGTGCCAGCCGATCGATAAGAATCTCGAAGCCGAAGATTCGCGCAACCCCCACTTCAAGAAGGCTGAAAGTTACACCGAGGCCAAGAACTACGTGGAAGCCGTGCGCGAATACGAAGCCGCACTTCAGGCCAACCCGAATGTCGCCACCGCTCACTACGAGCTTGGCCGCATCTATGGCGAAAAGCTCGGCGACGAAATCAGCTCCATGTACCATTTCAGCAAGTTCCTCGAACTGCGCCCCACCTCCGAAAAGCGCGAGTCCGTTCAGGCCCTGCTCGACAACGCCAAGTTCTCCCTCGCCACCAAGCTTCCCAACTCCCCCGTCGCCAATGCGGAAATGTTCGCCCGGTTGCAGAGTGAGAACGCCAACCTGAAGCGCGAACTCGAAGAAGTTCAATCCCGCGTGGCCCGCCTCGACCAGCAGCAACAGAACGCCGCCGCCGCTGTCAGCACTCCCGCTCCGGCCCCCACCGCGACACCTACCGCCGCACCGGAAGCGCCCAAGGCCACGCCGGTTGCCCCCGTCGCCCATCCTACCACTCCGGCTCCGGCCGCTGCCGCCGTCGTTCCCGTGGCTCCCTCCACCGCGCCCACGGCAACCCCTGCCGCCACCGCGGTGACCGAGGCCCGCAGCCACACCATCGCGAAAGGCGATACGCTGTGGAAGATCGCGCGCAAGTATTACAAGGGCGACGTCAACGCCAACATGGACAAGATCAAGGCCGCGAATGCTTCCCAAGTTGACTTCACCAAGCCGCTCAAACTCGGCACCGTCCTCGTCATTCCCTAAATTTCCAACAGACTGAATCCATGTCGAAACCGGCCAAAGACCGCTCCATGAAATCGCCCAATCCCAATTGGTCCAACGAAGAGCCGGACGATCTCCTTGCCGAGGCGTCCCCGCAGGTCTCCAGCGGTGTGACCGCGGACGACATCAACCTGAAAGTCCAGCAAGCGCAAACGCAGCTCCTCGAGCTCAAGCGCCAGCAAGAGGAAATCGAACGCCAACGCCGCGAACTCGAAGAACTCAGCCGCAAGCAGCGCGAGTTTGAAGACGGCCGCCGCGAGATTCTCGAAAAACTGACCCGCGGACTCGTCGTTCTCGAACGGCAGGAATTTGAAATCAAGCGCGAAGCCGAGCAAATCCAGCTCGTCCGCGAAACCTTCGGCGAGCACCTCAAAGAAGTGGAAGCGATCAAACCGCAGGATTGGCAGCCCGGAGCCCTCCAGGCCGAACTGACCCGCGCCCTCGCCATCATCGACCAAGCCCAGGCCGTTCATGGCCAGGCCCGCGCCCGGCTCGACGCCCTGCGCGAAGAACCGCTCGATGCCGATGGCGAAGTCGTAACGACCGATCCCAACCGCAAGAGTTTCGGCGACATGGTGCGTGACGGCTTTGCCTATTCGCTGCCGGTCATCCTCCTCGGACTCGTCTACCTCTTCATCCTCATCACCAAGCACTCCGCCTGATCCCCCGGTTCCCTCCGGCAACCATTCCGAGCCACCGGCAATCCGGCACGTTCACCCCATGGCCCCCTGGAAATTTCGCGGCGACTCCGATGACCCGGTAGAGAAACGACGCCGCGAACTCGCCGAGCAACAGCGCCGCCTCGCCGAACAAATGAGCGAACTCGAGGCCGAACTCGAAGCCGAGAAAAATCCCAAACCCGCTCCCCCCGTTGAACCCGGCCCGCCCGTCTGGCGGCTGGAGGAAGAGCAAAGTTTCGTCCGCAACGAAGAACCGCTTCCCGTTCACAAAACCAAGCGCGTGCTCCGCGCCCAACGCCAGCGCGATTTCAAACTCTTCCTCCTGCTCGCCATCCCCCTCGCCCTCATCATCATCTGGTTGGTCCATCGGCTGACGCAAGCCGCCTGACGCGGCGCGCAGCCCTCGCCTTAAAGAGTAGCCAAAACGACTCCAAACTGTAGGGCGCTTCGGTGAAGCGCCAACGGGAGCGTTTTAGAGCATTTTAAAGTATCGTGCACACGTTTCGAAATGGCTCCAAGACTAGGAATGCCACGCCCCTTGTAGGGCGCCATTGTATGGCGCCGCGGCGCGATGCAATCGCGCCCTACAAAGCAGACATGCCTCTGTGCACAATACCTTAAAAGGCTCTAAATGAACTATCGCAACCAGTGCCTTGCTGTAGGGCGCTTCGGTGAAGCGCCATGGCGGGACACCGTCCTGCCCTACAGAAAACCACCCCCTTGCCCGATCCCTCCGCTACGGTCGGGATGACGGATTGTAACGCACCCTCTTTGAATCAAAGACGTCTCTACAGGAGCTTCTCGCTACCCCTTCATTATAATCTCACCCAGTTGTCATCCCGACCGTAGCGGAGGGATCGGGCAAGGGGGTGGCGTCTTGGCGAGCTCAGCGAGAAACCTTTTCCGCGCCCGGCCGCAAAAATATCGCACACGCAGCTCACGTAGCCAACCTAACGCAAACGCTCGTCCCGTTTTTCTGCTAGAACTGGGGTCATGCACGAATTTCGCCCCCTGGAAACCTCCAATCTGAAATGGGAAATCGCCCGGTTTGGCCGACACCGTCGTCGACACCCAACAGAGGCGGTCGATTCTTGTAGTCGTTTGTCGACGCTCTTTATTTTTCACGCCCTTCCCTCGTTACTGCCTCATAACCAGACAAATCAGCCCTCCGGTTTTTCTTATTTAGTTGCCGGAAATTTGTGCCGATAGATGGGGAAGATAACGCCTCATCCCATGATTACCGTACCTGTACAATCGCTGAAGCCAGGTCGTGTTTTGGCCGCAGATGTCAAAAACGCCCACGGCCAGCTTTTGATCAAGAAGGCCATGGAAGTCACGGAGAAGCACTTGCGTGTTTTGAAGTCCTGGGGCGTTGTTGAAGTCCAGGTGGAAGGCGATCCCTCCGATACGACCGACGAATTAGTGGTGGAGCAATTCAGTCCCGAAATTCTGGAGCAGGCCCGGACCGAAGTGCTCGCCCGCATGCGCCACAATAGCATCGAGCATCCCGCCATTGATGAACTCGTGCGACTCGGCGTGCAACGCCGCGCCCGGCAATTGACCGGGGCTGCCAGTATATGAGCCTTTAAACCAAACCACTCTCATGCCCCTTCTAACGGAAGAATTGATCGCGCGTTCCAACGAACTGCCCTCGTTGCCCACCATCTATTTCGACTTGAAGGAAGCGATCAACGATCCCCGTTCCACCAGTTCCACCATCGGCCGCATCATCAGCAACGACCAGGCCCTGGCCGCGCGCCTGATGCGGCTCGCCAACAGCTCCTTCTACGGTTTTCCCACCTCGGTGGATAATATCGGGGACGCCATCACGCTGATCGGGTTGCAGCAAACGCGCGATCTGGCTCTCGCCACCTTCGTCATCGACGTGTTCAAGGGCATGTCCGACGATCTCGTCGACATCAATTCCTTCTGGAAGCACAGCATCGGCACGGGCATTTGCTCGCGACTATTCGCCGCGGAACGGCGCGAGCACAAGACGGAGAAATTCTTCCTCATCGGCCTGCTGCACGATATCGGCCGTCTGCTTATGTTCATCCGCATGCCGAAAGAGGCAAGCGAAGTCCTGCAGCGTTGCCGCGAATCGGGCGAACTCGAGTACCGCGTCGAACGCGAAATTTTCGGTTGCGACCACGCCGAACTCGGCGGTCGCATCCTGCAAAAATGGCAGCTCCCCCAAGGCGTCTGCGAAGCCGTGCATTGTCATCACCAACCCGGTGTGGCGCAGATTGCGATCACCGAAACGGCCATCGTCCATGTTTCCGATGTGGTGATCAATTCATTGGCCCTTGGGTCCAGCGGCGCAACACATGTGCCACCCCTTTCCAACGAAGCCTGGAACCGGCTGGGTATCAAGCCCGGCGCCCTCCCCATGATTGTAGAGGAACTGGACCGGCAGATGGCGGACGTCTCCCGGATCTTAACGAGCCGGTAATCGACCACCTTTCCCCGTGCCCATGACGGAACCTTCGCCCCTTAACTCCATGCAGCGGTCGATGGCCGAGTGCCCCTTGAAGGCGGGCTCGGACTGCGAGGTCGTCTTGCGTCTCTATCAGGAGACTCTCGTGCATATTTCCGCGCTGGAGGAATTTCAGCGCGCATTGCTGGAGACGGAAGCCCTGCTGGATGTGGTCGAACTCGCCCGCTACCAAGTGGAGCGGGTCCTGCGCTGTGAATCGATGGGCTTTTGCATCGTCAACGCGGAGGACTCGAATTTCGAACTCGCCATGGCCTCGCCACCCACCGCGTTCAAACGCATGGAGCAGATGATGCTCGCGGAGATTGAAGCGGGTACGTTCGGCTGGGTGATCAAGCAATTCCATCCGACTCTCGTCCGCTCGAAACTCGATGGCTCGCATGTGCTGCTGCACCAGCTGGGCACGCGCAACGGCACGTTCGGCATGTTCCTCGCCGTGCTGCCCGAGTCGCAACCGGATCGCACGGACTTGTCGCTCGATTTCCTTTCGCTCATCCTCACCTCCGCCTCGAACCGGATCGAGAGCCTGCAGCTGACCTCGGAGATCAACGCCTTTAACGCGCGCCTCCAGGAAATGGTCGAGGAGCGCACCGCCGATTACCTGCGCGCCAAGAACGAGGCCGAAACGGCCAACCGCGCGAAGAGCGAATTCCTCGCCATGATGAGCCACGAAATCCGCACACCGATGAACGGGGTGATCGGGTTCGCTAATTTGTTGATGGATACGCAACTTGATCCCGATCAAAAAGAATTCGCGGAAACCATCCGCAGCAGTGGCGACTCGCTGCTCATGCTCATCAACGACATTCTCGATTTCTCCAAGATCGAGGCGGCCCGCATGGATCTGGAGATGCATCCCTTCTGCCTGCGCCGTTGCGTGGAAGAGGTAATGGACCTCACCGCGCAATCCGCCGTCGCCAAGAAAATCGAGCTCAATTACATCTTCGAAGAGGGCGTGCCGGAGTGGATCGTGGGCGACGTCTCGCGGTTGCGGCAGATTCTCGTCAACCTCGTCGGCAATGCGGTGAAGTTCACGGATTGCGGTGAAGTCTCCCTCACGGTCCGGCTCATGCCCGACATGATCGGCGAGCCGCTCTCGACGCCAACGTCCAATGCCGCGGTGAAACTCTACTTCGCAGTCCACGATACCGGCGTCGGCATTCCGCAGGATAAATTGCCGCGACTCTTCAAAGCCTTCAGCCAGGCCGATTCCTCCACCACGCGCAAGTACGGCGGCACCGGCCTCGGCCTCGCCATTTGCAAACGGTTGGTCGAACTCATGGGCGGCGCCATTTCCGTCAAGAGCCAGCCCCAGCAGGGCTCCACGTTCTATTTCACCATCACCGTGGGAGTCAAAGTGCCGGACGAACCCTCCCCCGAGCATGCGGAAGAGGAAGGCTATCTCGACGGCAAGCGGATTCTCATCGTGGATGATAACGACATCAACCGCCGCGCACTGTGTGCCCAGTTGCAGCATTGGGGCGCGCTCACGGAGATCGCCGAGGGACCCGATGTGGCGCTCGGTTATTTGCATCAGGGACGCGAGTACGATCTGGCGCTCATCGACCGGCATCTGCCGGAGATGGACGGCACCCAATTGGCGCAACGCATGCGGTCGCTGCCCCAGGCCAGCGGCGTCTCGATGGTCCTGCTGACCTCCCTCTCGCACCAAGACGTGACCGCTCCCAGCACCAAGGAATTATTCGCAGCGAAAGTGAGCAAACCGATTCATCAGGCCGATCTCCGGACCACCCTGGCCGAAGTGATGCGCAAGCGCGCCGCGGCGGCGGGAGAAACCGTCGCCCCCGCGCGAACGCAATCAAAGCCATTGCTGATGAACACGGCATTCGCACAGCAATTTCCCTTGCGACTTCTTCTAGTGGAAGACAACCCGGTCAATCAACGTGTCGCCCTGCTCATTCTCACCAAGCTCGGGTACCGTGCCGACGTCTGTTCCAACGGAGTGGAAGCCGTCGAGGCGGTGCGACGGCAGCCGTACGATGTGGTGCTCATGGACATCGGCATGCCGGAGATGGACGGGTATGCCGCCACGGGTGAGATCCGTAAGCTGGAAAAAGGCGGCGCGTGGAAAGAGTCGCGCCACGCGCATCTGCATATCATCGCCCTGACGGCAAGCGTTCTGCAAAATGATCGCGTTCAGGCCATTGCCGCGGGCATGGATGATTTTCTGACCAAGCCGATGAATCCGGATCAGCTTTGCGCCGCCCTGCAGCGAGGCCACGCGACACTCACGGCTTGAACTGAACCGTCCGGTTTCCCTATTGATAATCTGCGGGAAACTGCCTCGACGATTGACTTTTGCGACGCGGAGCCGTCTCATAGAAGGCGATATGTCCACGGCCCAATTGATCGACGGCAAGGCAATTGCCCAAGCCATCCACTCCGAAACCGCCGCCCGCGTGGCTGCCTTGAAAACCAAGGGGATCACCCCCGGCATCACCTTCGTCCGCGTCGGTGAGGACCCCGCCTCGCAAGCCTACGTGCGCATGAAGGGTAAGAAGGCGCTCGAACTGGGCATCAAGTCCGACACGATCGTATTACCGGATGCGACGACGGAGGCGGAATTGCTCGCGCTGCTGGAGAAATTGAACGCAGACAAATCCGTTCATGGCATTCTCGTGCAGGCCCCGCTGCCGAAACATATTTCCGAGACGAAAGTGTTCTCCACCGTGCTGCCGAGCAAGGACGTCGACGGCTTTCACCCGGTCAATGTGGGCAAGCTGCTCCTCGGCGAAGAAGGCGGCTTCAAACCGTGCACGCCCGCCGGGGTGCATGAATTGCTGATCCGCAGCAAGATTCCAGTCGAGGGCGCGCACGTCGTCATTCTCGGTCGCGGCAATATCGTCGGTAAACCGATGGCAGCCATCCTGGTGCAAAAGGCCAAGCACGCCAACGCCACGGTCACGGTCCTGCATTCCCGCAGCCGCGACATCGCGGAGCATTGCCGCCGCGCGGATATCCTGATTGCCGCGATGGGCCAGACGGAATTTGTGAAAGCAGACATGGTCAAGCCCGGCGCGACCGTGATCGACGTGGGTGTGAATCGCGTGACCGATGCGAACGATCCGCGCGGTTACCGGCTCGTCGGCGACATCGATTTCAAGGCGGTCTGTGAAGTGGCCGCGCATGTGACGCCCAACCCGGGCGGCGTCGGACCGATGACCATCGCCATGCTCATGGCCAATACCGCCACGGCGGCGGAAGCGGCGGCTTGACGCGCGAGACGAATCACCGCATTTTCGAATCATGAAAGAGGGGGACTTGGTGGAGCAACGTTTGCGGCAAAAACCGCAGACGCGGATCGGCAAGAATGGTTTGGCGGAGGATCTAAAACTCTCGCGCTTCCAACTCTATCGCCGCGTGAAAGCGCAGGCGGGTATTTCCCCGAAGCAACTCGCGGGCAAGCATCGCATCGAGCAGGCCTGCATGTTGCTGAAGGAGACGCCGCAGAGCATCGCGGCCATCGGAGTCGAGCTGGGCATCGACGACGCGAATTACTTCACCCGCTTTTTCAAACTGCACACCGGCCACAGCCCGCGCGCGTGGCGCAAGCAATTCGCTGTCGCCGGCAAGACGGAATCCGTTTCCACGCCTTTACCAGTCGCCAAGTCACGGGTGAAAGCAGCGGCCGTACTCGTCGAAGAGGATCTCCCCGTTCATCTGCTGTAGGAAGTCGAACGCGCCTTCAACTCTGGTGAAGTCCGCACTCGCGGACGAGTCCAAAGAACCGCGTCTGCTCCTCGGTCATGCCATCGGTGAGCTTGCGCGTCGTGTGGACGTCGCCGATGGAGAGATAGCCCTGCTCGCGGAGGGGATGATAGGGCAGATTGTGTTTTGTCAGATAGACGTGCACGTCCTTATCGGTCCAATCGATGATCGGGTGCACCTTGATGCGATTATTCTGGCGAACGAGCACATCAAGGTTCGCGCGGGTGGAAGCCTGCTTGCGACGCAGACCGGAGATCCACGCTTCCGCGTGCAGTTCCGTGAGGGCGCGCTGCATCGGTTCGACCTTGTTGATCTGGTTGTATTGCTTGATTCCCTCGACGCCTTTTTCCCACAGCTTGCCGTAGCGTTGTTCCTGCCAGGCGGGGCTGTGCGTGGAGCGATAGACGCGCAAGTTGAGCTTGAGCCGCTCCGTGAGTTGATCAATAAAAGCGTACGTCTCGGGAAAGAGATAACCGGTGTCGAGCAGCACGACTGGAATCTCGGGCCATTGGACCGTGACGAGATGCAGGCTCACCGCCGCTTGCGCGCCAAAGCTGGAACTGAGCACGATATTCGGTTGGAATTGACCGAGCGCCCACGTCACGCGCTGTTCGGCGGTTTGTTTTTCCAGCTCCGGATTCAGCCGGGCGAGATCGCTGTCGGAAAGAGGTGTGCTCATAAAGGAAGGGCTCGAGGCCCCACGGAACACTATAATCTCTATAGGATTTTCACAAAGTGTCAAATCCTGCCAAATTAATTCCTATAACTACCTATCTATGAAATGATTATAAATGAGTCACGGAAGACTCGTCAATCACTTCATTGGGATTGGATTCCAACTCCAATGAAGTGCGAGGGGATTGCGAATTTACGCCCGCAAGCATTCCTCCAGATCGTGCGCTACGGTGCCGATCGGTTTCAGCCCGAATTGTTCCGTGAGCACTTTGCCAACGCCGGGCGAGATAAAAGCAGGCAAGGCAGGCCCGAGCCGGATATCGCGAATGCCGAGGCTGAGGAGAGTCAATAAAACCGCAACCGCTTTTTGTTCGAACCACGAAATGACCAGCGAAAGCGGGAGATCGTTGACGGAACATTTGAAGGCATCGGCCAACGCCACGGCCACACGAATGGCGGAATAGGCGTCGTTGCATTGTCCGCAATCGAGCAGACGCGGGATGCCGCCGATGTCGCCGAAATCCAGTTTGTTGAAACGGAATTTGCCGCAGCCGAGCGTGAGGATCGCACAGTCGCTGGGGACCGCCTCAGCGAATTCGGTGTAGTAGTTGCGGCCGAACTTCGCGCCGTCGCAACCGCCGATGACGAAGAAATGTTTGAGCGCGCCGGACTTCACGGCGCCGATGATTTTCTCCGCGTTGGCGAGGATGGCCTCATGACCGAAGCCGACGAGAATGGTTTTACCGGGGCCGTCCTCGGTGAAACCCGGAGCCGCGAGCGCGGCCTCGATCACAGGGGAAAAATCGGCATTCGTGAGATGCCGCACTCCCGGCCACGCGACAACGCCGCTGGTGAAGATGCGATCGAAGTAGAGATCCTTCGGCTTCTGGATGCAATTGGTCGTCATCAAAATCGCGCCGGGGAATTTCGCGAATTCCTCGCGCTGGTTTTGCCACGCGCCGCCGTAATTGCCGACGAGGTGCTTGTATTTTTTCAGCAGCGGATAGCCGTGCGCGGGCAACATCTCGCCATGCGTGTAGACGTTGATGCCGCGCCCTTCGGTTTGCTTGAGGAGTTCCTCCAGATCCTTGAGGTCGTGACCGGAAACGAGCAGGCATTTTCCCGCCACCGGATCGATGCGCACGGGCGTGGGTTGGGGACTGCCGTAGGTGTGGACGTGTACGCCGTCGAGCGCGGCCATGATGGCGAGATTCACTTCGCCGCAGCGGAGGTTGAGCTTGAGCAACGTCGGGACGTCGGTGACGTTGTTCTCGATGGCGGCGAGGGCTTCATGCTGGAAAGCGAAGTACGATTCCTCCTCGCGACCGAGCACGGAGGCGTGGTGCGCATAGGCGGCGAGACCTTTCAGCCCATAGGTGAGGAGTTCCTGCAAACTGGCGACGTCGGGATCGAGTCCAGCGAAGCGGGTTTCGAGTCCGATCGTTTCTCCAGCGTGAATGAGATCGTTGAGCTGCGGAGCGGGAGTCCACTGCGTCGCACCGTTGAGGGAAACGGGAGTCGCCTTCGCCGCCTGGCAGGCGGAAAGATAGAGCGCGCGGGCGGCCTGCAACTTTTCGCCTGCTTCGTTGAGTAAGCCCTGCAATCGAGCCGGGTCGAAATTGACATTGGTGACGGTGGTGAAGAGCGCGTCCATGACAAAGCGGTCGATTGCGATGTCGCGGGCCTCGTGTGCGCGGGCGCGGTGCGCGTAGGCCGAGATGCCGCGGCAGGCGTAGAGCAGCAGATCCTGCAGGGCGGCTGTCTCCGGATCTTTGCCGCACACGCCGAACGCGGTGCAACCGCTCATTTGGGAAGTCTGTTCGCACTGATAACAAAACATGCTGCTCATGGGATATCTCCTTGGGGTTAATTCAAAGACCCACCGTAGCGTTCGAGGCGGAGAATTCCTTGATGCAGGTCAAGGAGTTGATTTTTTGGGATTCGAGCGCCAAACCTCTCCAAACGTCTCCATTCTCTGGATCGTGTCGGGATCGGGGTCGATTCGATTCCAGCCGGGGAACCGGGATTTCCATGGGACAGACGACGGGCATGACCCCATTCTTAGCAGAAATCGCGCGGAAGCGTTTGCGTTAGGTGAGCTAGGTTGGCTAGGTGTGCGACATTTTTGCGGAAGAATGCGAAAAAGGTTTCTCGCTGAGTTCGCCAAGACGCGAAGGAGGAAAAGACGCCGCCCCCTTGCCCGATCCCTCGACTACGCTCGGGATGACGGAGTTGAGACGTCGTTGCTCGATTGGCAACGAGCGGAGCGACACCTACGCCTTCTTGTGAGAAGCGGTGCCGTCGGCGTGGTCCTCGGCTTCGTCCTCTTCCTCGATCTCGCGACGCCAGGCGTGGGAGAGGAAGGGGCGGAAGAAGCCGTAGAGGAGGTAGCTGATGAAGATGACCGCGAACATCCATTTGTAGTAGAGGATGACGAGGAAGAGGAGCGCGGCGACGAGGATGAACTTGGGAATGGAATGTTGCGTGCGCCAGTTGACGGATTTGAAGCTGGGGTACTTGACCTTGCTGAACATCATCCACGAGAGGAAAATCATGAGACCGGCGAGGGCGTACTTGGCGTAACCGGCCTCCAGCGCAGGAATGTTGTCGTAGAAGTGGAGAATGACGAGGGTGATGGAGGAGATGAGGCCCGCGCCCGCCGGAATGGGGAAGCCGGTGAATTCCTTGCTGGAGGTGTGGGAATCAATCGCGGCGTAGACGTTGAACCGCGCCAGCCGCAAGGCACCACAGACGAGATAGAGCACGGCGACGATCCAGCCAATGCGGTTGGGCAATCCGGCGAGCACGATCTTGAAGACGAGCAGCGCGGGAGCGACGCCGAAGCTGACGATGTCGGCCAGCGAATCGAACTCGCGGCCAAAGGCGCTCTCGCGGCCGCCGAAGCGAGCGAGTCGGCCATCGAGCAAATCGAAGATGCAGGCGGCGAGGATGAAATAGAGACTGGCCTCGTAGGTGCGCGCCCAGTTTTCCGCCCCGGCCTGACGCTGGAGCGTGCCTTCAAAAATCTTGAGCACGGCGAGAAAACCGCAGATCAGGTTCCCGGCTGTCGCGAGGTTGGGCAGCAGGTAAATTTTGGCGGGATCGTCGGTTTTCATGGCGGTGGTGGGATGGGATCAAACGCCGGCGGCAGGCTTGGCCCAACGCGCGACAGGTGTGCTGGCCCCGGCCACGCGATCGCCGAGTTTGACGAGGATTTCGCAGTCGAGAGGCAGATAAATTTCCGTGCGCGAACCGAAACGGATCATGCCGAACCGGTCGCCGCGTTCCAGCGTTTCGCCGACATGCGCCCAGCCGACAATGCGGCGGGCGATGAGTCCGGCAATCTGGCGGACGACGACGTGCCCGCGCGAACTTTCGATCAACCACGCCTTGGCTTCATTGGCCGCGCTGGCGTCGGGATGGCGCACGTCGTGGAATTTTCCCTTGGTGTAAATCGTGTCCTTGATGCGGCCGGAGACGGGCATGCGGTTGACGTGGACGTCGAAGACGGAGAGGAAGATGGCAACGCGTTTCATGCGGCCCTGCTTGAATTCCTTTTCGTCGACTTCCTCGATGCCGACAACAAGGCCGTCCGCCGCGGCGACGATGAGGTGTTCATCCTCGGGCAATTCGCGTTCCGGATCGCGGAAGAAGTAGATGGTGAAGAGGATGAGGGCCGACAGGATCACCGCCAGGACGGTGGCCCAGGTGGTGTTGAGGAGGAGAAGTACGAACCAAACGACGAGGAATGGCGCGATGATGCGCAGTCCTTCTTTCGATGCGGGTGCCATGATCCCATCATTGGTAGCGACGTTCACTCGGGTTGTCCAGTCAGTGCAACGTGTTACCTCAAGACCGATTATTAGAGCCTATCCATGATCTTATCGGCTACGAGACGCTCTCGATCCCGTTCTCATTAACCCGCCCCTTCCACCCGATTCTTCGCTTGGCTCAGAATGACCAGCGCGACGCTGGACCCAGTAGCTGATGCGCTGCGCCCATCGCGTGAAAACATTCGCTTTCACACTCCGTCATTCTGAGCCAAGCGAAGAATCGGGTGGAAGGGGTGGTGTTAAAAGAGCAATGAGATTGAGAGCGTCTCGTCGTTGTAAAGATCGCAGACAGGTTCCTAGAAGCTGATCTTCACGCCGGTCTTCACATAGGGCGCGGGCTTGACGGTGGGATCGTAGTCGGTGTCCTTGAAGTCGAACTCGCGGTAGACGACGGCACCGGTGGAGAGTTCGAGGGCGACATTTTTGGTCAGATTATAAAGCGCGCCGATACCGATCCGGACTTCGTTATAGCTGAGCGAGCGGTTGTTCAATTCGGGACGACCGACGGTGTCGCCATAGGTCGAACTCGTCTCATAGGTGCCACCGAGAAAACTGGTCTCCAGCGACAAGGTCAGGTTGGACAGCAATTGGTAGTCGATCGCAGTGCGGGGGAACCCGGCATTGAGGGTCCACTTGTCGGCGAAGGCCCAGCGGACACCGAGGATGGGGAGGATCGGAATCCGGTCGGTACCGGGATTCAGGCCGAGTCCAAATTGGATGGAAAGGTCTTTATTGAAATCGTAGTGCGCGCCGAAACCACCCGCCCACGTGACGTTCTTCGCCTCGATCTCGTCCCAGCCGTTGATCAGGTTGAGGCGCGGTCCAAACATGGCGAAGAGGCTCCAGTCGTTGGAGAGTTTGTAGTAGCCGAGCAAACCGAGGTTGAGCGTTTCGAGGCTGTCGGGCAGGAAGGAATTTTCCGGCGTGCCGAAATCAATCCGGTTGTAGCCGAGACCGAATCCGACGCCCACCGTGTCATTGATGGGAACGCGCAAATCGTAGCGAAAATCGGAGGTCTGCTCGGTGAGTTCGCCGTTGCCGTTGGATTTCAGATCCGATCCGCCCACGTAGGAATAGTGCGCCGTGACGTTTTCCACCAAAGCGGGCCGCAAGGTGGGTTCAATGTCCTTCATCGCCACCTTGTTGTCGTCGGTCTCGGCGAGAAGAGCGGTGGTCATCAAGAAGAGGCTGGTCGCCTGCAGGGCGCCCACAAAAGGGAATCGTGTCATGACCCTAGAGACCGCGGAAACGGGTGGCCGGTTACAAGATTCGATCACGATTCTTACACCAGAGGCCGATGAGGAATCCATGGGAGACAATTTGGAGTGCGGGAGCTTGCTCCCGCTTTGCCGTGCAACCGCTTGATACTGTTGTTGCCAGACGAAGTTTTAAAATCAAAGCGGCAGCAAGCCGCCGCACTCCAAATTGTCCCGAAGCTTCCCCAATCACCCCGATGCTTTTTTCCAAGCTTCCAGAGAAAATAATCGTAACCAATCGACCTTTGCGGTGGTCTTAGTAGAGGAAGCCCAACCGTGTGAACGACTCCAAAGACTTTGCCGACCTTGATCTCTCCCCGTGTCTGCAGAGGATCGACTCTGGAGATGAAACCGCCGCGCGGGAACTGGTCCGCCTGATGAGTCCCTTTGTCATGAAAATCATTCGCTCCCACCTGCCGCCCATGGAAAGCGAACATGATCTGGCGCAAAAGATCTTTATCAAGATGTTCCAGAATCTGCGGCAGTACTCGGCGCGGGTGCCGTTTCATCATTGGCTCTCGCGCATCGCGGTGAATACGTGCCTGAACCAGATTTCCAGCGAGAAGCGCCGTCCGGAATTGCGGTGGTCGGACCTGACGGAGGAGCAATCGCTCGTGGTGGAAACGCTCGCGTCGACCGACGAGGAATTGAATCCGTCGGAAGCGATGGCCTCGCGCGACCTGGTGGAGCGGTTGATGGCGAATTTGAAGCCGGCGGAACGGTTGTTGATGACACTGCTGTATCTCGAGGGTCGTTCCGTGGCGGAAATTCAGGCATTGACCGGATGGAGCACTCCGGTGATAAAAATCCGTGCTTTTCGCACCCGCGCGCGCATGCGGGCGCATTTTAAACGTCTGACTGAGGAGAAACCATGAACATTACGGATCGTCGTTTGGATCGCTTGTTTCGTTGCGCCTCGCAGGCCCAGCCCGCGACGGAAGAACAGCTGCCGCATTACATTGAAAAAGGAATCCTCTCGCATTGGCGCTTGATGCAGATCCCGGCACCGAGTATCTGGGCGACGGAATGTTTCATTCCCGCGCTGGCCGTGGGCGTGGCGGTCCTGCTGTGCGTGCAGGTCTGGCAAGTGCTGCAACCCGGCCCCGCCCTCACCGACAGCCAGTTCACCCTGCTCGCCCTCTACAAATTATGGACTCTCTAAAATCACCGCGCATTGTCACGATCCTGGTACTGGGGACTGTATTTGCCCTAGGCTTGCTGACGGGTTTGTCATTGAATGCCTGCCTGCAGAAACAGAGATTCGATAGCTTAACTAATCTGGATGCGGAATTAAAACCCGCAGTTCTGGAGGAGCATGCCGTCCAGAAATTGCAGACGGCATTCGATTTGAATGCGGAGCAGGTCAATAAGATCCGGCCCATTCTATCGACTGGAATTGCTGAGGTCATTCAACTGCGCAAGGAATCGCTGCGCAAAATTTCGGCCTGCCGTACGAAGTTTCTGGATCAAATCGCGACTTATCTGAATCCAGAGCAGCAGGAAAAAATTCACAAGTTCCAGCGCAAGAAAGATGCGGAACTGCAAAAGCAGCTCGAGTACTAGAGGTGCAAGGCAGATGGAATGAGGGTTGCGAGGCAGTTTGCTCAAGTGGATTTCAAGTTCACTGTCGCATCGTAAACCATCCTAACCGATCCTTCGACAAGCTCAGGATGACGGGTTGGGGCGGTAGTCTCGGATGGTAGCGAGGAGTTCTGCTGAGAGCGAAAAAACTCCCAAAGCATTACCTTCATTCCACGTCATCCTGAGCTTGTCGAGCAACGTGACGTTGCATCCAATACAGCTAACGCCAGATGCGTCATACTGGGTCCAGCGTCACGCTGGTCATCCTGAGCTTGTCGAAGGATCAGTATGGAAGCCTCATGATCCGTCGTCATACGACAGGTTGATCGGAATATCTCCTCAACCGAGTGAGTCCGATTCCTCTCAAAACCGAGAGCGGCGTTGTGTGTAGCCCCTCGGATGAAGGAGGGGCGAAGTGAAGATGGCGGCAGGGCGCTTGGGCCTCGCGATGAGGGCCACATTCGCAGTAGACCGTCCACTTCGGGCTGTGGGGGTACAGCCCGATCCATGGACGGGGTTACTGGGAGGGGCCTTGGAAAGATGCGGGAGTGAGTTTGTTCTCTTGTGTCAACTCGCCACCGATCAGTTTGGCCAGACCATCCACCAAAAGAGGCGGAGGATAATGGCCGTCGCTGACCTTCTCGTAGTATTCTTGCACCACTTCCGGGCGAGTCTCCGGCATGGCGTTCACCTTGTCTAGAAGACGTGCAACCATCAACGAATTCGGTGATATTTTCACGTTGTCTTCCAGTTCGGGCGAGGTAGACACAGTCGAACCTTGCGCACTCTTAATCTCTTCGAGGCGTGAAGCGCGTTCTGTTTGGCCTACTAGGGGTAGTTCCATATCCATTATATCGGCAGGTGCCGAGAAAGATTAAAGTTTTTTTAACTATTCTTACCTTGTTGTTAATACATGCTCAAGTGGTTCATTTCCTAGGTGATTGCAACGCTTCTTTGAGCGATTCGGCGCTCGCCGTGGCCACATATTTTAAGAAGGGCGGATTACTTTGGAGAATGATCAGGCTCTTGTCGGGGGATTGATGCTTGTTGAGCCGGGTTTGGTAAAAGCTGCGGGCGGAGTTGGCGACGCGTTGGTTATTGGCGTCGTAATCCTGAAAGGCGGAAGCGATGACGGCGCGCGAGGCGGTTTGCTCCAGCGAGTAGCGGATGCATTGGCGCAGGGGAGGATAGATGGCGGCGTCTTCGATGCGGACGTAGAGCACGGCGTCGCAGTTCAGGCGGCTGGCCATTTCGCGGGCTTCCTCGGGCAGGATCTGCAATTTGGAGCCGCCGAGGGAACCATCCGGCCAATCGACCACGGTCCAGTTTTCCTGGGCATTGAGCACGGCGCGGAAGGTATTGGTGAATTCGCGTTTGTAGCGGTCGTCGATGGCTCCGGTGACGGGCAGGAGCAAAATGCGCTTGGGGATGTAGGCCGCCGCTTTGTCCACGGGCGGGGTGTACCCTTTGCCAATGACGAAATCCATATTGTACTGAATCTCATCATAGGCCATGCAGCCGCCGAGCAGGAGCAGGACGGCGGCGAGCAGCGAGAGATGAAGACAGCGCATCATGACGCGGGGGCGGGATTGTGGAGTGGCAAGGTGAACGTAATCGGCAGCAGAATGCCGGGGTCGACGCGGTAGGTGCCGCCCGCGGCGTGAAAGAGCGCGAGCCAGTTTTCCCACGGGGGAAGATGGCCGAGGGGATGGGGGATGGCGTCGTCGAGGAGTTGGCTGAGGAACTCGGAGCGGCAGCGCAGTTCGAGGTCGGTGCCCTCGGAACGGGTGTCGATCTGCAATTCCACGAGCTCGCCGGGGGGACGATAGCGGCCGATCACCTGGCAAAAGGAGCTGGTCCAGAAGATCAATTGATAGGGCGTGCAGTAAATGGAGCGTCCTTCGGCGACAGACTGGAGTTGAAAGCTGGAGGGCGGTTGAAAGAAGCGCGAGAGGAAGCGGCCGGCGACGTCGTTGAAGTAGGCGAAGGAGATGGCCTGGGTATGCTTGGGGTCGGCCTGGAAAAACCAGCCGAGCATGAGGAATTCGGTTTTGAGCGAGGAAAAGGAATCGCGGACGATGGAGATATCCTCTTTCAGATTCTCGGCTTCAATGCCGAGCGACTCCCAGCAGGAGAGGATGCCTTCGACACCCATGACCTTGCCGTTGATGTCGTGGGACAGCATGCGGGAGAGCGCTTCGAGCAGACTGCGTTCGATGAGGAGGGTGTTAAAATCGGGAGTGGTCATGTGACGATCTGGTGAATCAAGTCGGGGACGTGGCTGAGCTCGGTCTGAATGATGCCGCGATGGCGTTCGACTTCGGCCTCGCTCTTGTGGTCGCAACGCTTTTCGTATTGCTGCCACTCTTCCCACGCAAACATGTCGCCACCGGCCTCGACAAAACTGCCGGAGGTGCCGAGTCCAAAGCGGTGGGCAATCTTGTCGGCGAGACACAGCAGGCAGGAGAGCGTGGCCTGACGGCCTTCGATCTTCCACGCATGATGCAGCCGGATGGGCTCGAACACCATGGCGGGCAATCCCTGCTGCTGGAGATACCACGCGCCGAGGGTGGCGTGATCGATGCCGAGAAGTTCAAATTCCACTTGGGACGTATCGCAGTGCCGTTCGCGCGCCTGGGTGAGCACCATGGTGAAATCGTCCGGCGCGAGATAAGCGAGGGCGAGTTTGCCGATGTCGTGAAAGAGGCCCATGATATAATAGGACTCGGGCGTGAGGGACCGCTCTTCCATGTGCTGGGAGAGGATGCGGGTAATAAAACCGACCGCGACTTCGTGCAGCCAGAATTCTTTCCACGGCAGCAGGTCGGAGGAAATGTTGCACGTCTGCTCAATGCAACGCGTGGTGAAAATCGTGGTGCGGACGTGGCTGAGGCCGAGATAAATGAGCGCCTGGTCGACGTCGAGGATCGGTTCGGCCGGGGCAAAGTAGGCGGAGTTGGCGAGGCGCAGGATGCGCACGGCGAGACTCTGGTCGCTGCGGATGAGGCGGGAGATCTCCTGAATCATCACGTTGTTGCGACCCGCGAGATCCTCCAGCTCGCGCAGGACGGAGCTGAGGGAAGGCAGGTGCTGCGACGCGCGGGGATCGGCGATCAGCTCAAAAATAGTCTTTTTGGGCCCGTGACCTCCCGCCAGTGGTTTCAACGCAGACGAAGACATCTTCCCGCAGCTATCGGAAAAAACTGCCCCACGGGTTAGCGCAAATTTCCAAAAGCGGCGGAAAAGAGCGATGCGGCAGCTAAATTAAAATTCACCTTCGGAAAAGTGTTAAAATTTTCCGCTCCCCTTCCGATAGCAGGTCGTAGGATGCATGTCATATCTGGATTCATAAGAGGCGCTGTATGCGAAGTGTTCGCCACCATGTTGCAGCTGGAGGCCATTGCCGATGAAGGCGATGACGCCAGTCCGCCACCAGTGAGCATCACCGGCGTCAGCGGACAAGTGAGCTTCACCGGCAAGATGACCGGCAGCCTTTACCAAAACTTTAGCGAGAGACTGGCCGCGACGTGCGCGGGCCGCATCATGGGAGGCGGCGACGGTACCAAGATGCCGGAAAGCGAAGTCAACGACGTCATCGGAGAACTGACCAACATGGTCACCGGCAATCTGAAATCGAAGATGGCCGACAAAGGCTTCAACTGCACCTTGAGCATCCCCACCGTGATCCGCGGCGGCAAGGTCACCATCGACAGCCACGACGCCCAGATCTCCCTACACAACCTGTTTCGCATCACCGAACTCAATGAAGTCCTGATCGTCCAGGTCTTTGCCCGTCTGGAGGAAAAATAATTTATGATCGCGCCAAAAATACTCAGCGTTGATGACAGTAAGATGATCCACATGGTCATCACGCGAGCCTTCAAAAGTTACGACGTCCAACTCTTCTTCGCCAGCAACGGCGTGGAGGGTCTCGCCCAATGCACCCGGGAAAATCCCGATATCGTCCTGCTCGACGTGACGATGCCGGTGATGGACGGCGTGGAGACGCTCAGCAAGATGAAGGCGGACCCGGTCATCAAGGACATCCCGGTCATCATGCTCACGGCCGAAGCGGGCCGCGAGAACGTGGTGAAGATCGCGAAGCTGGGTGTGCGCGATTACATCATCAAGCCTTTCACCGAACAGATGATCGTGGAGCGCGTCGGTCGCGTGATCGATCTGCAGCAAAAGGGCGCCGCCAGCGCGAAGATCAAGACGATGGAAGACCCGTCGTCGATCCTCGTGGTGGACGACAAGCCCGCCATTGTGGAGCAGATCAAGCAAGCCGTCGGCACGGCCCCGTGGAAAGTTGTGGGTACCTCGCAATGCGGCGAGGCGATCGACATTGCCTCGAAGGAAGTGCCGGACGTGATCCTGGTCAGCCTCTCGCTGCCGGAACGGGCCGCGTTCAACTTCTTCCAGATGATGCGCGCCAACGCCCGCACGAAATCGGTGCCGATCCTCGGCATGAGCGTGAAGACGGCGACGGAAGAGCAAAGCCAGGCCCAGGCCATGGGCTTTACCGGCATCGTGACGAAACCCATCGACACGAACGAACTGAACTTCCGCCTCACCCGCGCGATGAATCTCGATACGTCCATGCGTTACTTCTCTCAGGAAGAGAGCATCCAACATGTGCGCGTGCCGAACAACCCGAACACGCTCGTCGCTTCGGAAATCACCAATTACATCGGGCCGAAGACCCGGGAAATGGTGGAGTCCGGCTTGAACCGTCTCGTGCTCGACGTCAGCGAAGTCGCCAAGATCGACATGATCGTCATCAAACTCATCCTGCAAGTGGTCCAAAGCTGCAAGGAACTTGGCATCAAGTTCCGCGTGGTCGGATCACAGGATTTTGCAGCGCAATCGAAAGGATTCGAGGAAACGAAAGACCTTGAAATATACGCCGATCGCCCCAGCGCTCTCGCCGGATTTTAACCTCCCGGGAGCGTGGCGCTTGTCCGCCATCGGAAAAGTCGGGCTGCTCCTGGCAGCCACGATGGCGCTTTGTCTCGCCCCGGTTCAGGCCGGAGTGAAAACAATTACCAATCCTTCGCTTTCCACCGACACTTCATCCGATACACCGACCACTCATGACCGCACGACGTCCGAGGCCAATCCGAATGCGCTCGTGCCTTCCACCCAGCCGATTCCTTACCAAAACGGTCCGTTCTTTGCCGACAACCGTGTCGGCGGAAATGATGTCAAACTCCCTCCCCTGCCCCCTTCCCTCTATCCCGTGCCACCTCCGGAACGCAAGCCGCTCCCCGTCGTGCTGCCACGCCCCGGCCTTATCGACATCCCCACGCGCCGGGAGCAAGCCGCAGTCAAACCGTCCGCTCATCCCAACAGCGCGGTCAACGCCGCGAGCGTTTCCAGTGCTGCCGGACCCAATGTTATTCTGGGCACGTCCGACACGCCGGAACAAAACGTGGCGGTTTCGCCGTTCATCAACTGGATTACGCAAAATCCCAACGCCGCCGACGTCGCGCGCCAAACCCAGGACGGCTACAGCGTCAATGGCGTGGCGGAAAACGCCATCGGCAATACCGATCTCTTTTACAATATCCGCTTCCCGTACACCGGCGGTGCCCAAGCTCCGCCGGGCAACAGCGCGGTGATTTACACGACGCCGAAACGATAACCCTTTTTACCCATGTCTTTTTCCGCACTTCTCATTCGCCTCGGGCTGGCCCTGCTGGTGGCCTATGTCCTCGGCCCGAAGGTCTCCGGTGCGGAGGGATCTCTTTCGGAAGGACCTTCCATTGACATCGCGCCGCCGCCGATTCTGGCCACGCTGGCCAGTGTGGAACCGGCTCCCGCCACGACCGCAGCCCCCACCGTGACCATTGTCGCCGAGCCAACGACTCCGGCGGTGACGGCAGCACCGGTTGCTCCGGCGGTGACGGCACCTCCCGCGGAAAAAACGGTCACCGCTCCCGCCCCGGCACCCACACCCACACCTGCGCCGGCTCCGGTCACCGTGGCCACTCCTGAAGTGGAAGCGTCGGCGCTGTTGGCCCGCGAAAACGCCGTGCTGAAGCAGGCGGAAACGAAACTTCTCGAACGCGAGTCGCAAATTATCGATCCCATCCGCGAATTACTCCTGCGCGAAGCGACACTCATCACCGCCGCAACGCAAAAGCCGAATACCAAGCCTGCCACACCTCCCAAGTTCGACCGGGTGAGCATGGCGGAAAAACTGGTTTTGACGAATGACTTCCGGATGGCTGTCTTGCTGCTGCGCGACATCGAAAGCAGCGCCGGCGTTTCCGAAGAGGAACGGGCGCGGGCGCAACTTCTGCTGGCGAAGATCGATTTGCATCAGGGCCGCTCTTCGGATGCGGTGGTGAAGCTCTCCGCGTGGCTGGCGGAATTTCCACGGCGCAAGGAATCGCCCTTCGTTTACTATTTGCTCGGCCAGGCGTACCGCGATCTCGGCGTTTATGAATTGGCCCGCGATAATTTTTATCGGGTGATGAGCGGCACGCTGATGTCGGTCGCGAACTCCGACGACCCCAATTATAACAGCGAGAAAAAACTGGTGCGCGCCGCCGTCTGGCAACTGGCGGAGACGGAGTACATGCACCAGAACTGGGAACGCGCACTCACTTATTTCGACCGTTTCTACAGCCAGAATCCCTCCGGCGATCAACTCGTCGAAGCGTCGCTCTACCGCAAGGCCGATTGCCAGTATCAACTGCGCCAACAGCCCACCGCGATCTCGAGCTATGAAAAAGCGCTCGCCGTCGCGCCGTTCCATCCGTTCGCGCCAGAAGCCTGGTTGCGACTCTATTTTCTCTACGGTGCCACGCATCAACCGAAAAAACAGGCCGAGGCGATGCAGGCGTTGACGTGGGTGGTCAAGAATTTGCAGCCCAACCGGCTCGCCTATTGGCAACAACGCGCCGTGTCGATGGTGATGGAATTGCCGCTGGAAAACCGGACACAACTCGTTTCGTTGCGCGACGGCCTGCGCAATCGCGCCGATGATCCCAGTTGGAAGGCGCTCTACGGTTATCTGGACGAGATGTGCAGCCGCATCACCCTCGTCGCCAGTCACGATTCCGACAAACAGCGCGAGAAGCCGCCGCAAGCGGGAACGCCGCAGGCTCCCGACGAATTCGTGCAGTGGAAGAGCGATTACGTCCGCAAGCGGGAACAACTTCAGGAACAGGCCAAATCCCTCCTCAAACGCCAACCGGTCAACGAATCGGTGAAGCCGCGAGGAGTGCCAACCCAAGGGTAGTCTTATGCAATTCGAACGCATTATTGTAGTCGACGACGATCCGGTGATCCGCCGCATGCTGGTGAATCACCTGCAGAAACAGAATGCGAGCGTGCTGGGTGTCGCCACCGCGCAACAGGCCCTCGACGAACAGAAACGCGAACCTGCGGACTTGCTCATTGTCGATTTACAACTCCCCGACAGCAACGGACTGGAATTCATGCAGGCCGCGAAAGCCCTGGGCCAGCCGGTCGAGGTGATCATCATGACCGGGTTCGGCACGATCGAATCCGCGGTGGAAGCGATGAAGCTCGGTGCGGCCAATTATCTCCTGAAGCCGTTCACGCTCGCGCAGTTCGACGTGGCGATCAATCAACTCCTCGAACAACGTCAGTTGCGCCATGAGAACGCCTACTTAAAGGAACAACTCACTGCGGAAAACGATTCCTCCGAACTCCTCTTCCAAAGCATGGAAATGGCGCGCATCGACCGGCTGGTGCAACGCGTGGCACCGACGAATGCCACGGTCCTGATCCAGGGCGAGAGCGGCACGGGCAAGGAATTGATCGCGCACAATATTTATCAGCACAGCCTGCGCAAGGATAAACCCTACATCAAAGTGAATTGCGCGGCGGTGCCGGAAAATTTGCTCGAAAGCGAATTCTTCGGTCACGAGAAGGGCGCTTTCACCGGGGCGACGGGCCGCCGCGAAGGGCGCTTCGAATTGGCCAATGGCGGCACGCTGCTGCTGGACGAGGTCACGGAGATCAGCCTCGGTCTGCAGGCGAAGCTGTTGCGCGTCTTGCAGGAACAGGAATTCGAGCGGGTCGGTGGCAATCGCACGATCCATGTGGATGTGCGCATCATCGCGACGACAAATCGGGATTTGAGCCAGGCGGTGGAAGAAGGCAAATTCCGGCAGGATTTGTATTTCCGCCTGAACGTGGTGCCGCTGAAAATCCCGCCGCTGCGTGAGCGCAAGGGCGAAGTCGAATTTCTGCTGCAGAGCTTCATCCAGCGCTTTGCGAAGAAGCATCGCAAACCCGCCCCAGCAATCAGCCCTCTGGCCTTGGAACAACTTTCGTCCTATCCATGGCCGGGTAATGTGCGGGAATTGCAGAATTACACTGAACGGGCCGTGATCATGGTGGAAGAAGGTCGCGAGCTGAATTTCGGCGACTTCGTTTTGACCGCGCCGCCCACGACCGATTCCGTGCTCGATACCGGAGACGGTCTGCCCACCGTGGCGGAGATGGAAAAGCGTCTGATCCAGCTCGTGATGAAGAAAACCAAGGGCCATCGCAATGAAGCCGCGCGTCTGCTCGGCATTAATGTGCGGACCTTGCGCAATAAACTTCACGAGTACACAACGAATGGTCATGCGACCAATGGCCTCGCCAATGGTCACGACGACAGTGACGATGCCGACGACGCCTCCGAGGAGAATTAGATCGTGTCGTCATGAGATTGTGAGAGGAGGTACGATTTGGAGTGCGGCGGCTTGCCGCCGCTTTGCCGTTCGGGAGCTGGCTCCCGTTTCCAATCCTTTCCCCTCCGGCAGCAAGCTGCCGTTCCCAAAGCGGGAGCAAGCTCCCGCACTCCAGATACTCCCTCGTGATGGCACTCTCCGCCGCGCTTGCATTGTGCCAAACCCGGCATGCGGCACGTTTCGATGACGGAATAGCAGTTTTGACCCGAAGAAGCGGAAAAAATTTTCCGGTAGGCAACGGGTGATGGAAAATTGTTCCGCATTTTGGTGGGGGTGAAAGCGGCACGTTTTTATAATTCGTTGTCTACGAACAGGTTGATTTTCCTTCTGAGCCGATGGCATATCCGTTGCTGAAAAGGAAGTATGTCGAACTCTGTCGATGCTCTCTTTAGTGATCCGACTTTTCGCAGCCTCGGATTAAGTCTGGATGCCGCCGCGAAACGGCATGCGGCGATCGCAAGCAATATCGCGAACGTCAGCACGCCCGGTTACAAGCGGGTCGACCTGAGCGCGGGATTCCAATCGGCTTTCCAGCAAGCCTTGCAGCAACTGGATCAGACCGGCACGGCCGCGTCGTTGCCGACGCCTACCATCTCGGTCGCGGATGTGCAGGGTCTGGCACGGCAGGATGGCAATACGGTGAATATCGAAAAGGAAATGATCGACTTGATGCAGAATCAGTCGCGTTTCGATTTTGCGGCGCAGATGACCGCCAAGAACTTGCGCGGCCTGCGCATGGCCGCAACCGGCAAGAGCATGTGAGTTTAATCCGTCTTTTCTGAAACCCCCAAAACCATGAGCAGCATTCTTCCCGCCCTTGATGCGACCAGCAGCGCCCTGCAAGCCGAGCGGACGCGATTGGAAGTGATCGCGGCCAATCTGGCCAACGCCGAAAACACGAACGATGTGAACGGTCAGGTGTATCGCCGCAAGCAGGTGTTGTTCGAATCGATGGTGAACACCTCGGGTGGAGCCGGTGCGCCGAACAACGCGCAAAACGGCGGGGTGCGGGTGACCAAAATTGTCGATGATCCGCGACCGCTCCAGGTCGTGCACATGCCGGGCCATCCCCGCGCGGACGCAAACGGGAATGTGACCATGCCGAATGTGAACGTGGTGGAGGAAATGGTCGACATGATGACGGCGGGTCGTTCGTACGAAGCCAATTTGCAGGCGCTGCAGGCGGCGCGTTCGATGTTCAGCAGCTCCTTGAAAATCGCAAGCGGTAGCTAATTCTTCCCATGATCCCGATTAATTTCTCTCCAATCCTGACCGGTGTGACGGGCGCGACAACGCCAGTCGCCGGAGGAGCCGCGTCGCCGGCGGGTGGAGCACAATTTTCCTCGAAGCTGGGCGCGCTCAGTTCCGAACTGGGGACGCAGGGGATTCCGCTCACGGGCGGGGTGAATTCCACCGCCGCGACCGGCGCGGCTCTACCAACGGCAACGGTGGGGGGAATCAACGAGCCGACGACGTTCGGTCATCTCGCGCAGCAAATGATTCGTGATGTGAATGAAAAGCAGCAGGTGGCCGGTCACCTCGTGCGCGATGTGCTGGCCGGGGGTTCCACCCCGGTGCATCAGGCGTTGATCGCCACGGAGGAAGCGAGCGTGTCGTTCCAGATGCTGACGGAAGTGCGCAACAAGGTGGTGGAAGCCTATCAGGAAGTGATGCGCATGTCGGTTTAGCGCCGCAGGATCTACGAATTTTTTGCCCAGTTAGCCTCATTTAACCCCCCCGACCAGCCGATTAATTACTGAGATGAACGATCTGAAAACATCCTTTCTGCAAGTGTGGCAAATGATCTCGACCACCCGCAAGGTGTCGTTGATCGCCAGCTTTATTGTCGTAGTGGCCGTGTTGGCGGGGATGATCTATTTCTCGAGCAAGCCGAAGCTGACCCTGCTGTTCGCGGGATTGGCTCCGGCCGAGGCGTCGAAGATCGTGGAGTATCTCGACAGCAAAAAGATTCAGTACGAATTGGCCGAGGGTGGCGCGACGATTCTGGTCCCCTCGACACAGGTTTATTCCACGCGTCTGGCGTTGGCCGGACAGGGTATTCCGCGCACTTCGGATACGGCGGGCGGCGTGGGCTTCGAGCTGTTCGACAAACCCTCTTTCGGCATGTCGGACTTCATGCAGAAGGCGAATTATTACCGGGCGCTGCAGGGTGAACTGGCGCGCACGATCAAGCAGATGGATGAGGTCGGTGAAGCGCGGGTGATGATTGTGGTTCCGGAGGAACGGCTCTTTTCCAAGGATCGGCGCGAATCGAAAGCGTCGGTCTTTGTGCAACTCAAGCCGGGCCGGATGCTGTCCCCCGGCCAGGTGCATGCGGTGCGCTTTCTCGTGGCGAACGGGGTGGAAGGCTTGCAGCCGAACCGGGTGGCGATCATCGACAGCGCGGGGCGCGCGCTCGCGGAGGATGACGAATCGACCGGCTTGAATCTGACGGTGAATCAACGGCAACTGGTGAAGAGCACGGAAGAGCAATTGCGCGACAAGGCGCAGTCGATGCTCGACATGGTGCTGGGTCCGGGCCAATCGGTGGTGCGTGTGTCCGCCGACATTAATTTCGACGCGGTCTCGCAGACATCGGAAAAGTTTGATCCGAAGAGCGCTGTCGTGCGCTCGGAATCGATCACGAACGAAAACAATACGAGCACCACGGCCAATGGAGCGAATGGCGCGGTAGGCGTCACGAGCAACACGCAAACCGGCAGTCAACAATCTTCGAGCAGTACCAGCAGTACGCCGACCAACTCCACCAAGCAGGAGAAGGAAAGCACGGTCAATCAGTACGAGATCAATCGCACGGTGGAATCCCGCCAACAGGCGATCGGCGACGTCAAGCGGTTGAGCCTCGCCGTGTTCGTGAACATGCGGCCTGCCGCCGCCGGAGCCCAAGCGACGCCGCGCACGCCCCAGGAAATCAAGGCGCTGGAGGATATCGTGAAGGAAGCGGTGGGTTTCAGCACAGCCGGTGGACGACAGGATTCGATCAAGCTGCAGGAAACGCAATTTGCCGATCTCTTCCCGCAGAGCACTCCGGCTTCGACCACGGCGGCTGTGGCGAAGGAAATGGATCGCTGGCTGCCCTATATCAGCCAGGGATTCCTGGTCGTGCTCGCGGTTGGCATCCTGCTCTACTTCCGCAGCGTCATCCGCAGCGCGGGCGATACCACGCAGGAAGTGGAACAGGAATTCTCCGCCCTACTCTCGCGTATCGAGCGCGAGCGCCCCGCTGATCCCAAGGATCAGGCCAGCACAAAGCAACCCGGCTATCTCGGCGTGGATGAGATGACAAAGCTGGTGCGCGAACACCCGACGAACACCGCGCAGGCGATCAAGGAATGGATGCTGGAAAACTAACCGGATCATTTCATGCCTCCGAGCAATACAGATAAAAAAACGGGTCCGAAAATTGCGGTCAATGCCGAAGCAGCCGCACTATCCACGCTCGCGTCCATGTCCAAGGTGCAGAAACTTGCTGCGCTTCTCGTGGTATTGGGTCAGGAAGTGGCGGCGCAGATCCTGAATGAATTTGACGAGCGCGAAGTCGAGGCGATCACCACGGAAATGGCCAAGATCACCTTCGTGCCAATCCCGCTGCAGCAACTGCTGTTGAAGGAATTCTCGAGTGTGACCATGCAGGCGGTGACGTCGGCCGTGGGTGGGCCGCAATATGCGCGCGATGTGCTGGAAAAATCCCTCGGCGGTTTCAAGGCGAATGAATTGATCAGCCGCATCGCGCCGATGCGCACCCGCACCATCGATGCTTCGGTGCTGCGCGAAATCCAACCGCGGCAACTGGTCAATCTGTTGCGCAAGGAACAGATCCAGACGTGGGCGATGGTCTTGTCTTATCTCGAGCCGGCGCGTTGCGCGGAAGTGCTGTCGCTGGTGGCGCAGGAGATGCGCACGGATATTGTGGAGCGTATTGCCACGATGGAGCCCGCTCCGTCGGAAGTCGTCCAGCAGGTGCTCAATCATCTCAAGAACCGCATCAGCCTGCGGTCGCAAATGGACGTCATCAGCTCGGGCGGCACGAAGATTCTGGCGGAAATTCTCAATACTCTCGACGATTCGATTTCCAAGCAGGTGCTCACGGGCCTGGAAGAACGCAATCCGGAGTTGTCGCGCTCGGTGAAGAAGCTGCTCTTCGTCTTCGAGGATATCGGCGAACTGGATCGCACGGCCATCACGCGGCTGCTGCGCGAAGTGGACTTCCATATTCTCGCTGTCGCGCTCAAGACCGCGAGCGACAAACTCAAGCAAGCCATTCTCTCCTCGCTGTCGAAACGCGCCGCGGAAACCATCGCGGAAGAAATTCAGTACATGCCGCCAGTCAAACTCAGCGAAGTCGAAACCGCACAGGAGCAGGTCATCGAAATCCTGCGCAACCTGGAAGCCAGCGGCGATATCGTGATGAGCCGGAAAGGAGAACGCAATGACGTCGTTGTTTAGAATCGCCCTGCCGGGCTCCGTTCGCAAAGTAGAATCGCACCCGGTCAGCCCCGTGGCTTCGGATGCGCCGGAAAATTCTCCGGGCTATCAAGCCGGATTCGACGCGGGTTATCGCGCCGGTCAATGGCTCGCCAAACTGGATGGACAACGCGAGCGCGAAGTGCTGGCGGGAAAGGCCGACGTGCTGCTGCGCAAGATGAAGGCGGTGCACGAGGAATTGCTCGTCGTGGCGGCGGAACATCTGCCGGAAATTACCATGACGGCGCTGAGCCGCGTATTGAACAAGCACAGCATCCCGAAGGAAGGTTTGGTGGAGGAGATTCAACTTTTGCTCGAAGAACTCAACCAGGCGCATCAAGTCACCGTGGAGTGCAACGAGGAGGACCTCGCTTCCTTGCAAGCCGGGGTGGAAGCGCTCGGAGTTTCGCTCGGACAGGGACAGATTGTCTGGCGCGCGAGCGCGGCCTTGCGTCAGGGCGAATATAATATCGAAAGCGATCTGGGCTCGGTGGACGGCCGTCGGCTGGCCCGCCTGCGGCATATCCGCGAAGCCCTCGAAGGCATCCACTCATGACCGCACACCATTTCGGCAACATGCGGCGCAACATGACCGCGATCCGACCGCTCTGCGTGACGGGCCGGGTGACGAAGGTCATCGGCCTGACGGTGGAGTCGCAGGGCCCTCCCGCCTCGCTGGGGGAAGCGTGCTGGATCGGCACACAAGGCGGACGCCATCGCAAGCTGGCGGAGGTGGTCGGTTTCCGGGATGGAAAAATTTTGTTGATGCCGTGGGAGGGATTGGAAGGTGTCGCCGCCGGTGACAGCGTGGAGCCGACGGGATCGCCGCCGAAAATTCCGGTGGGCCCGTGTGTGCTGGGCCGCATCATCGACCCGATGGGACGCCCGATCGATGATCACGGTCCCTTGCTGGGCGATGTGCGCACCACCGCGATGATTCGCGATGTGCCGCCGCCGTCGCGCCGTCCGCGCATTCGCGATGTTTTTCAAACCGGCGTGCGCGCGATTGATACTTTCGCCACGTGCGGAAAAGGTCAGCGCCTCGGGATCTTCGCGGGCAGCGGCGTGGGCAAGAGCAGTTTGCTCGGCATGATCAGCCGTCACTCGGAAGCGGATATCGTCGTCGTGGCGCTCATCGGTGAGCGCGGTCGTGAAGTTTTGGAATTTGTGGAAAAAGATCTCGGCCCCGAGGCGCTGAAGCGCAGCGTGCTGGTGGTGGCGACGTCGGATCAACCGGCACTCGTGCGCATCAAGGCCGCCTACGCGGCGAACAGCATCGCGGCGGATTTTCGCGCGCAGGGCAAGCACGTCTTGCTGCTCGTGGACTCGCTCACGCGACTGGCCATGGCGCAACGCGAACTCGGTCTCGCCGTGGGTGAACCGCCCGCCACGCGGGGTTATCCGCCATCCGTCTTTGGCCTGATGCCGGTCATTCTGGAGCAGGCCGGTTGCGTCGGCGACGGCGCGATCACGGGCTTTTACACGATCCTGACTGAGGGTGATGACTGGAATGATCCGGTCAGCGATTGCGCGCGTTCCATTCTCGATGGACACTTGTTGCTCAGCCGCCGTCTCGCGTCGGAAAATCATTATCCCGCCATTGAAGTCCTCGATTCCTTGAGCCGTCTGCAATCCGACATTATTTCCAACGAACAATCACAGCCGATTTCGCAAGCGCGCCAAATTCTGGCGATTCAGCGGCAGTATCGGGAAATCATCGAGATCGGCGCGTACACACCGGGCAGCAATCCGAACCTGGATCGAGCCCTGCGGATTTATCCGGAGCTGGTGAAAGTCCTGCGTCAACCCATCGCCGAGAACAGTCCGCTCGCCACTTCCTTTGAAGCACTGAATCGCGCCCTCGCCACGCCATGAACCGCACCGCCATCACCGCCCTGCGCCGTTTGCGCCAGTACGAACTCGAGAAAGAAGAGTGGAAGCTGCAGGCGCGTCAACGCGAGGAAATGGACATGCTGGCGGTGTGTACCCACGCGCAGAACCGGCTTGGCAACGAAATGCTGGTGGATATCGGTACGAGCGCCCTTGACTGGAAACGGCGCGCGGACGGTGTGCGCGAATTGGGCCATGAATTTGAAACCGCGCAGCGTCAGTTCCGTCTGGCGCAGCAGGCGCGCAACGAACAGATCCAGGCGGTACTGAACGCCAAGCGGCGCGTGGAAATCGTCGACCGCCTGCTCGAACGCGATGACGACGCGCGACGGGCGGAGCGCGACCAGATTGAACGCAAGCTGCTCGACGATCTGGCCGCCGGTCGGGCCACACAACCGGAGTTCGCAGGAATTTAACCCGAGATCCTCATGAAACGCATCGGCATTCTTCATCTCCTCATTCTCATTCTGGGCAGCGTGCTCTGCTTTGGCGGCAGTTTCTATTTTGCCATGCAAAAGGCCATTGCCACGGCCAAGGCGAATATGCCGCCGCCCGCCCCGGTCGTCGTCGTCGCGCCAAAGAAAGAGGAACCACCGCCGGAACCGGGCACGGAAAAATGGGTGATGCCCCAGAAGGTGGCGGAAGAATTGAATACGTGGCGGCATGAGCTGGAGGAGCGGGAGAAAAAACTGCTCGCGCAGGATGCGGAAATTTTGCGCCGCAATAATTTGATCAACGCGGAACGCGAAGCCCTGGGCAAGGAACGGGCGCGTTTGTCGGAGATGCAGAAAAATATCGAAGAGCGGCTGATCCTCGTGAGCAAGACCGATAACGCCAACCTCGAGCAGGTCTCCAATTTATACAGCACGATGAAGCCCATCGAAGCGTGCGGCATCATGCGACAGTTGCCCGACGAGCAGAACGCGAAGTTGCTCGGCATCATGAAGCCAACGAAATCGGCCAAGATTCTCGAAACGTGGAGCCGCACTTTTCCCGATGATCGCGAACGTCTCGCCCGCATCTCCGATGCGATGCGCGTCGTCCTGAAAGAGGAACCCGCCCAAGTCAGTCTGAATTCCCAGTAATCATGAACGCCGTACCCACTGCCCTCAACAGTCCGTCCCCGGCCCCTTCCACCGCCACTGCCGCCGCCAGCCACAAGTCCTCCGGGACTCGGGCGAAATCGTCGTCGAGCGACAGCTCCTTCGACGATCTCATGGGCGATGCGATGGATTCGCAAGCCAAGGAATCTCCCGAGGCTCCGACTCCCGCCACGCCGGAACAATCTGCCGACACTCCGGTCTTTTCACCCGAAACTGCCGACGATACTGCTGCAACGACCACCCCGGACCCGACTCTCCTCCTCACCGGCACGGTGCCTTCGCAAGTGGTCCTCGCGCTTGCCGTGCCGACGACGACCGAAACTGCCACCGCTGCCACGCCTCCCGCTTCCAGTGACGCCGGGAATAATACTTCGGGCCATGCGCTTGTGCCGGAGGTTCTGGCGACGGAACAGGAGACGACGCCCACACCGACCCAAACCGCGCAGCCCGTCGTGACTACTGCCTCCACCGCCGCCGTACTCTCCAGCGCGACCGCCGTGGCGGCAACAATTGCAGAATCCGCTGCGCCCGAGACGGACGCTGCCAGCCCGGAACCGGAAAAAAACACCTCCGCTACCGCCGAAGTCAGCACAAAAATTCCGATGGCGACGACCACTCCCACGACCACTTCACAAAAAAGTGCGGCACAAAAATCCGCCGCGTCCAGTTCCGCGTCCACGCAACCGTCACAATCACAAACCGATACCACCTCTACCGCCACCACCACGGTCAACTTCGTGGCCCCCGAGTCAACTTCCGCCTCCACCACTGGCACGGACCGTGCACTTGAACAACCGATGCAAACGTTGAGTGATGTGTGGAGCAATACGGCGTATCGCACCCTGGCCTATGGGGTTGATATTGTTTCCGCGCAAACCACGGCCTCCACCACGGTGAAGACGGAGGTCATCACGGTGAGCAACAGCGAGCAATTTGCCGAAGCAGTCCAAAACGCGTTGAACACGCCGCGCGAACTCCTGCCGCGCCGTGTGGAAATCCAGGTGCAAACGCCGCCCGGCGCGGTTGTCACGCTTTCCCTGACCCGCAGCAACGGGGAATTGCGCGCGCAGTTCGACGCGAACAACGCGCAGACTTTGCAGTGGCTCAACAACGAAGTGGGCCGTTTGCAGAATATGAATTTCGGTCTGACCGTCCGCTGGGCTCCGCCCCAGATGGCCAACCAGCAACAGCAAGAGGAGCAACGCTCCACGGAAAATCGTCAGGAAAGCCGTCGCCGCGAGGGTGGTCGACGTCGCCAACAAAACAGCATGGATGCGCTCACCGGAATCGCGTCGCGAACAACCGCGACAACTTCCAAGAAAGGTTAAAAGCATGTCACCCATTGCCGCCGTCGGCCTTGCAAAGGCCGTGGAACCCGCCATCACCGCCGCCAGTAATCTCCTCACCCCATCCAGTCCCGCCCACGCCGCTTTGCCGGGATTCGCGAAGGAATTACTCCAGGAGACCGGCCGCTCCGAGGAAATTGCCGTGCCGGTGGATCACGAGCTGCTCGCCCTCTGCAACGAAGACCGGCAAAAAGATTTCGGCAAAGCCATTGTGGGTCACACCGTGCAGGTCTGCGATCCCAAGGGTCAGGTGCTCTCCGGTCGCGTGGACAAGGTGTGGATGGAAAATAATGTCCTGAATTTTGCGGCCGCCGGCCAGAACTTCACCCTGCATGACTTGCGCGCCGTGTATCAAGCGCAACGGCCCACATCGCTGCGCGGCATCACACCCAAAGACGGGAGCCTGAAATGAGCACGGTCGGCGGAGTGGATGCGGCGTCTGATTCCAAATCGAATACCGCGTCGCGGATTCCGACAAAGACGATGTCGCAAACCGATTTTCTGAAAGTACTCGTGGCGCAGTACTCGAACCAAATTCCGACGGATTCGCAGAGTAGTACGGAGTTCTACAAGAACATGATGGAGCTCAGTAATTATCAGGCGATCCAGGATGTCTCAACCAAGATGAGCTCGATGAGCGCCGAGCAGATGATCGGCCAGTATGTGAGCGCCACCAACGATGATGGCGACAAGATCACCGGCACGATCAGCACCGCCACCTACGACGGCACGAATTGGTACTACATGGTCGGCGATCAGGAATTCAAACCGTCGCAGATTACGAAGATCACCACTGCCCCAGCGACAACCGAAACGACCGAGTAATTCGAAACGAGAGGATACCTCCATGATACGCAGTCTCTATTCCGCCGTCAGCGGCATGCTCAACAACCAACGGGCGATGGACGTCATCGGCAATAACATTGCCAATGCCAATACTGTCGCGTTCAAGGATAGCCGCACCGATTTCGCCGACGCGTTCTACCAAGTCTCGCGCAATGCCACGGCCAACCAACCGGTCAGCAATCAAGTCGGTCTCGGATCAATCATTGTCTCCACCCCGTCGCAGTTCACGCAGGGCGCCTTCCAGCGCACCGACGTGCCGACCGATGTGGCCATCAATGGAGATGGATTTTTCGTCGTGCAAAATTCCACGGCCACCAGCAATGCGCTGACGCGCGCGGGCGATTTCATCCTCGATCAGGGCGATGCGACCGCCACGCCTCCGGTGCTGGGCTATCTTCGCAGTCAGGACGGCTGGTACGTGATGGGTAATGCGGATGGTCCTCCCCCCACCGCGATTCCCGCCGCCGGTCAGGCCATCGCCGGTATGGATAAAATTTATGTGCCGGTCGAAGTGGCCGCCGGTGAACTCACCTCCAGCTTCAGCATCGACAGCGATGGCACGGTGACGGCAGTAGGTCAACTCGGCACGACACTCGTGGTGGGCTACATCGGCATCGCGAGTTTCCCCAATCCGAACGGCCTGATCCGCACGGGCAGCAATCGCTTCGAGTACAATAGCTCGGCGGGCGACTCCGCCACGGCAGTGAAGACCCCGGGCAACGGCACGGCAGGCACCCTGCAGCAGGGAGCCTTGGAACTTTCCAATGTCGATCTGGCCGCGCAGTTCAGCGAGATGATCATCACCCAACGCGCGTTCGATGCGAACGCCAAGACGATCACCACGAGCGATGAGATGCTCCAGACGATCACCAACCTGAAGCGATAAGGAGTAAGCCATGTCAGCCGAAGCGGAAGAACCAGCCAAAGCACCGGCGCCTGCCGAAGGCGCGCCGGCAGCGGCGGGAGGGGGAATGTCGCCGATGGTGTTTTTCGGCGCGATGGGGTTGAGCTGGGTATTGATGCTCGGGGGCGGCTTCGCCCTCGTCCAATTCGTGCTGCCCGCCAAACTGGCCGACGCCATGAAGCAACCGGCTGCAGCCACTGCCGAAGCGGGCAAGGAGGGTCACGGCGAAGCCAAGGCCGACGCAAAAAAGGAAGAGGCCAAAAAAGAGGACAAAAAGGCGGAAGGCCACGGCGAAGCCAAGGCAGAGGGCAAGAAGGAAGAGGGTGGCCATGGCGAAGCGAAGAAAGAGGAAGCCCCGGCCAAGGCCAAAGAATTTGTCCTGAGCGAAATCGTGGTGAATGTCGCCGGTTCACGCGGCGCCCGCTACATCAAGGCGTCGGTCTATTTCGATGCCTCACCGGAAGTACTCGAGGAATTGGAGAAGCAGCGCGCACGGATCATCGATCTGGTCTCCACCACACTCGCGGCCAAGACGATGGATGAGCTCACTTCCCCCTCGGCCCGCGGCATGCTGCGGGAGGAGATGACGGCGACCTGCAACGGATTGTTGAAAAAAGGCCAAATAAAAAACCTCTACTTTGTCGATTTCCTTATCCAGTGAGCAAAGCAACCCCAGTCGTACCCTATCATGGATAATCCAGAAGCCGCATCCAATGTCCTGAGTCAAGCCGAGGTCGAGGCCATACTGGCTTCCGTTACCAATGTACCGGAGGCGAGCGCCCCGGTCGTCGGCAATAACAATAAGGCGGGAACGGCGCATTCTGTTCAAGCTTACGACTTTCGCAGTCCGGTGTTCCTCACGCCGGGCGAACTGCGCCGGTTGCGCATCCGGCACGAGGAATTCGTCCGCGGGCTGAGCGCCAGCATTTCACTTTATCTGCGCATGGAGTTCCTGTTGCAGATGTCGAAACTCGAAACGATCTCCTACCGCAACATGCTGGAGTCGTTGCCGGTACCGAGCCACTTGACCCTGTTCCGGCTCAACCCGCTGCACGGAATCTGCCTGCTGGATATTTCCCCGCGCCTGGGTTTGACGATGATTGACCGGATGCTGGGCGGGCCGGGACACTCGGTGAAGAACGAACGCGAGTTCACCGACATCGAGAAGGAAGTGCTGCAAAACGTCATCGGCCTCGTTCTCAAGGAATACGCCGGGAGCTGGCTGCGCTACCAGAAACTCGACTGGGAGATCGTCGAGCATGAAAACACCGCCCGGTTCCTGAAAATCGTGGAGCCCGACGAGGTGATGCTTTTCCTCGAAATGGAGGCGCGCTTCGGAGATTGCGTTTCCAGCCTGCGGTTGATCATTCCCTACCAGACGATTGAAAATCTGGTCGAACAGATCATGAAGGAAATCAGCCAGGACCAAATCAAGAGCCCGGCGCTCGGCCTGCCGGCCAATCTTGCGGCGCCGTTGTATAGCGTGCCGGTCCCGGTCTCTGCGCATTGGAACGGCTTCAGCATTTCGCTGCGCGATCTGCAAAATCTCTCCATCGGCGATACGCTTTGGCTGGACCCGAGCAAGTGCCAAGCCGCCACGGTCCAGCTGGGAGCCCTGCCCAAATTCTACGCGAATGTGAAGCGGGATCACCGCAAACTCTCGCTCGTTTTAAACTCCAAACTGACCTAATCCTATGCCCGACTTATCCTCTCACTCTGATAAACCCGACCTGATCATGGACATTCCCGTCGGCTTGAGCGTCGAGCTGGGCCGCACACAAATGCCGGTGCGCGAGGTGATGAACCTGGCTCCCGGTACGGTGATCGAACTCGACAAACGCGTCGAGGAACCCGTCGATCTCTACGTCAACGGCTGCCTGATCGGCCGCGGGGAAGTGGTCGTGGTGGATGATTCCCTGGGAATCAAAATCACCGAGATCATTGCTCAGAAAATTCCTTCCTGATCCAATTCCCTCGCCTTATTTCGCGCGCGCCTTGGCCGGTTTTCCGATAAGGCGGCGGGTCGTTTTGGCTTCCCTCCACGTGGGATAGATCAACGTTTCAGTCAGGGTCTCGGGTTGCCCGGTCTCTCCACGCATCAAAAGATTGTGCAGCAGATCGATGCAGGCCATGCCGATGCGTTCCGAATCGTGAATGACGCTCGTGAAGGAATCATCGAGCTGATATTGCGTGAGCAGGGCCAGGCCAATATCACGGGGCACTTTCCATCCGCCTTCTTCGAAGATGCGGCGCAACGTGGGATAGTTGGCGATCACGCAGTCGGGCTGATAGTGCTTCACCCAGCGGAAAAATTCGTCCTTGTCGAAATCGTCCGGCAAATGGGGCGGCACGACTTCGACGCGCGGCGGTCGGATATAGCTTTCCTTGACGATGCTGCCGATCCACTCGTAGCGATAGCGGGTTTCCGTGGCCATGTCGTTCACGAGCCCCACGCGGCGATAGCCCATCTCGGCCAGTTTCATACAGGCGAGGTCCATGCTGGCAAAAAAATCGGGGCCCACGCGGTGGAAGAGATGATTGGCCGGTTGCCGTCCCAAGGCCACGACGGCGTATTTATTCCAGTCGAGTTTCAACGGTAACTTGCCGTCGGTAGTACTCAGAATCGCCAAGCCGCGAATCCCGCGACTGCGCAGGAGCTTGTCGGGTTGCTTGCTCTGCAACAGGTCGCGGTGCCATTGCAAAATCTCCAAACTATAGCCGTGCTGGGAACAGGCTTTGCGCATGCCGTCCAGAATGACATCGATCCATTGCGTATCGTTGGCCTTGTACCAGCGGTCATCCACGATCAGGGCCAGATTGGAGAGCGCCTTGCGACTGGAATGGAAAAAGCGGCGGGCGACCAAAGCCGAGAGCATGGGATCGGGCCGGTAGCCCAATTGCCGGGCCGCGCGTTGCACCCGGGCTTGGGTGGTGGGCAGGATGCGGGCATCTTTTTTCAACGCCATGGAGACGGTGCCCACACTCACCCCGGCGAGTTTGGCCACGTCCGCCTGGGTGCAGGGGTATTCGGGCGGACGTTTCATTGATGTGATTCAATAGCACCAGCATTGTTTGCCCGCAATATCCATTGCACGATTCGTTCGGTAGGCGGATTGGTCGTCGCCTCATACCCCCATCACTCAACCATCGACTCCCCCGTATCATGAAAAAAATCCTCTCCGGCCTCTCCGCCGTATTGATTCTCGCCGCTGGCATGACCCTGCCGTCGCGCGCCGATGTGACCATCGATTTTGAAAACGCGCAGGGTTACACCGCAGGCTCCACGATTGTGGGCGTGGATGATTCGGGTTTACCCGGAACTAAGACGTGGACGAACTTGTTCAACACCACGGCCTCGAGCATGGTGGTTTCTTCGGGAACGGGAATCGGAGGCACCCAGTCTTTGCGGCTGAATGATACCTATTCGTCAACGTCTAGCGCTGCGCTGGGTACGGCCGTCGATCTGGCGAGTTCCTCATCGGTTTTTTCGTCGACGTTCAAAATGACCTTCAGCCTGGCCGTGACCAATCCAGGGGGATCGGGAAATGTGGCGCAGGTCTATCTGGGCTATAACGGAGTCGCAGCCGGTACGCAGCGTTATTGGATGGGGCTGACGATGGGCGTGGATGGAACATTAACCTTGATCACTGATTCGATCTCCGGCGTCGGCACGGCGAACTTTAGCCTGGGCAATTACGCCACTTACGCCAATGCCGGGCAATATGTGAACTTTGAACTGGTGATCGATCCGACAACCAAGACCTATACCAATGTCGCGGTGTCTGGTTCCCTCACCTCAGCCAATTTCACCTCCACCCTGTCAGCCAGCTCCACCAATCATAATGGCGGAATTCCCTACCTGAGCGGCAACGCAACCCCGGCTGCGCTGGCGTATAACTTGGATCTGGTGGCCGGTGGTTTGAGCACGGGCACGGTCGACTTTGACAATTTTTCTCTCTCGACTGTACCCGAACCCACGACATTCGGGCTGGTGCTGTTGTCTGTCGGTGCGCTGGTGGCTCGCGGCACCGCTCGTCGCCGCACGGCCCGGGGTTGACGCGCTCAACGGCCCATCGCATTCTCAGCCCGTGAAGAAGCGTTGTCTTTTCCTCAGCGGGCTGCTCGTTTCTTTTGGCCTCCTGCTGACAGGATCCATGGCGGCCACCGAATCGATGGGAGCCTCGCTTCAAGTCATCGGCCACGTGGGCGATTCGCCCTGCATCGATGTGACGTTGCACGAAGGAGTGCTCTGGTTTATCGGCGACGGCAGGCTGACATCGGCGTCCGTGGCGGACCCAGCCAAACCCCGGATTCTCGGCTCACTCGACGGCCTCGGTCACGTGCGGCAAATCGCCTGCGCGGGCGGACAAGCTTTCATCTCCTCGCGCGATGACGGGATGTACGTGGTGGATATTTCCAAGCCGGAATCGCCCCGGTTGCTTTATCACTACGACACGCTGGAGAAGGCGACCGGCATCGCGGTGGCCCCACCGATCGCCGCAGTGGCGAATCGTTATCACGGTGTGGAATTGATCGATGTGTCGGACCCGGCCCAGCCGAAATATCTCGCGACGACTTTGCAGACGAAGGAAATCCAGTCCGTGGATATCAATGGTTCGTTCCTCTACGCCGGAGGTTGGGCGGAGCGGCGGGTCTACGTGGTCGATATCCGCAATCCGCGACGGCCAGTGCTGGTGCATGAAGCGGCTCTCGACGGTTATGGCGACGGCGTGCGGATGCGCAACGGCCTCTGCTTCGCGGCAACGGGACATCACGCCGTGAGCTACACGAAAAATCATTTCGAGGCTCCCGGAAAAAACAAGACCGGTTATGGCGAAGGTCACGGGCTGGAGATTTTCGCAGTCGAAGAAAAAGGCCCTCTACGCAAGCAATCGACCACGAAATTCCCAGCCTTTTACCAAGGCTATCCCGATACATGGCAGGTGGAAGTCTCGGGGCGGCATGCCATCGTCGCCGATGAGTATAACGGCGTGATCGTGGTGGATGTATCGACCCCGACCAAGCCGGTGATCGTGGGACAAGCCATTCTGCCGAACGGCGTGCGCACACCGCCCCTGCCGGAACCGGTTTCCGCCGCGGTGCCGGGCGATGGTGTGATCTACGCGGCGGGTTATGAACGCGGCGTCTACATCATCGCGTGCGAGGGAGTGAAGCCGGAGCCGACGCTGGATTCGCCCGCCATAAAAATTCCTCCCGCCACCAGTAACGAACTCATCACGCGCGAGGGAGAAACGCTCCGCTACCGTCCCGAGGGTCAACTGGCCGCCGCCTTCCCGTACGACGACGGCAAGGCGGCACTGGCCGTGGGCAACGGTGGCGTCCATCTCGTCCAGTTGCAACCGGAGTTCAAAGTATTGTCGGTGACGCCGACCCGTGGCATCGCGACCGATGTGGCCGTTTCCGGCAAGCGCCTGTACGTGGCGGAATTGTCGGATGGCTTATCCGTGTGGGAACTGGAAGGAAACGATCCACCCCGCGAGATCGGTCGTTTCGCCAAACCCGGCTGCTCCGTGCAACAAGTAGTGCTCTCGCCGGATGGCGCTTGGGCGGTGATCGAGAATGGCCCGCGTCTGGAAATTCTGGATCTCGCCGACCCGAAGGACATTCGCGTAGTGCTGGGCGAAACCGGTCCGGGATTGTTTTATGGCAAGATGATCGCGCCCCGGTCCACAGCCAATGGCCTGCTCCCGGTAGTCTGGCACATGGGCGGCCCGGTTTGGTACGACCTGAAGCTGTCCCCACCGCGACGTCATTCGCCCAATACCGTGCCGACTGGAAAATTGATGAACGGCGTCGCGCTGCTCGATGACGGACAGGCCTTGGTGTTGTTCGACAATGGTTATTCAGTGACTGCAACCGGCAGCCACGCGGAATTGACCAAGCCCCAAGTGCTATTGCCGAATAACGAACCGTTGAACGGAATTCCCCGTGCGTTTGGCCGGGTGCTGATCACGGTCGCCGCCGCGTGGAAAACCGTGCGGGCCGTCGACGTGAGCGATCCCGAGCATCCCGTGGTGCTGGAAAAGTGGAGATCCGAGGGGAATCCCTTTCCCCCCGCCGTGTGGAAGGAGTATCTCCTGCTGCCCGAAGGGCGCGAAGGTCTGACGGTAACGCCAAAAGCCTATCTGAAGGGGAAGTAGAGCTGATTCGAAGCAAGCCATCGGGATCCACCCAACAACTGACGGTTAAGACTAATGATCCCCTGTCCACGAGCTTGCGCCCGCCGGACTCAGTGAGTCCGGCGACAACGCTAGCGCGACAGGTGAACTCCATGGAGGATTTCTGGTGTAGCCGCTGCCGGTGGCTGCGGCGGGCGAAAGCTCACGGACAGGGAAAAAGTCGCTCCGGAACACTCCTCCACCTCAAAAAGCGTGTTTTTCGCCCAAATTTCCACCTCTGGCGCGAGAATTTTTCTTCATAAATCCCTGTTTTGGACGTGTTTAGGGAAGCAGCGCCAAAAATATCCGAGTCACAAGTGAGGCGAGATATTCCTTCCGCTTTGGGAATGTGCATTTGTTCCGTCTGATGGCGAGGGGAAAAAAGATCTTCTCGCGAATGCCTGTGCATACCAGTGAGAGGAACCGGTTCTGCTATTTTTGACCACGGGAATTAATGCCACGCCCGATTTTGCAGCGGCATTTTCCGACCCGGAAGGGGACACCGATTCTGCCATGAGGGGGGCTAATTTTGGGCGAGATAAAGGGTTCTTAATCTATCGCAAGATGCTTATTTCAAGCGAATTGAAAATATTTTGAAAAGGGTGAATTTTGGGGTTTTGGGGAAAGTTCCCGACACCGTTGTTCTGCGCTACGGCGACGATAGCTCAGGTATGAAAACAACTCAACAGACCTCCTCAGGGTTAAAGAAAGTATGCTGGGCTGCGGCCTTCCTCGGCGCGGCGTTAATGATGTCTCCCCTCCAATCCAAGGCCGGCGACGATGGCTGGTCCATGGCGCTGGCCTTGGATCTCCCTGGCAAGGGCGGGTGGAATACCTGCGCCCCTTACGCCAAGGAGCTTTATAGCCGGATCACCCGTGCGGGTGGCGAAGCCTACCTGATCGTGTTCGATTGGCAGGATGATCGCCGGATGAGCGACCGCCACGCGTTTGTCGTCTATCGCGACGCGAAGGGCCGCTACTGGGGCATGGATCAACGGATGAACAAGCCCGTGTGGCTCGCTGGCAAGAACCCGTCGGAATGGGCGGCCTTCTTCTCCCGCACGGCGGTGACCGAAGTACGCACTGCCTACACCAACCCGGCTAATCATGGACAATATGCGGACCTGTCGCGGTCTCCGAAAAATGTGGTTTACGTTCCGTGCGCAGCGAATGGCACTGTGAGCGTGGCGTCCCGGTGATTCACCGGGCGTCCGCTCTCGCAGACTCCTTCTCTCTCTCCAAATAAGACACACTCTACACGGAATCACTCCCATGATCACAGACGCACTCGATCAGATCAAACCTTTGACCCGAACCTCGGTGGCGGAGGACATCGTCAACTCCCTGCGGACGATGCCTCCTTCGCCACCGGTGGCCTTCAAGTTGTTCTTCATGTTGAAGAATCGCAACTTGATGAACTCCGATGTGGTGGAAGTTATCCGCCATGACCCGGACCTGACGGCGCAGATTCTGCGCTTAAGCAACAGCGCCAGCTACGGAGATGATCCGTGCGGGACGCTGGAGGAAGCCGTGCTTCGGCTAGGTTACAACCTCATTCAGGAAAAGGTCATGGCCATCACCTTCGGCCAGTTGTCCCTGGTGTCGCTGAGTGACTACGGGATTGATCCGGTGGAGTTGTGGCGGCACTCGATCAAGTCGGCCATCGCGGCGAAGATCCTCGCCCCGTTGAGCCAGAAGTTGAAACTCGATACGAGCGCCTGCTATGTCGCCGGACTGCTCCATGATATCGGCAAGAGCGTGCTCAATGTCACGACTCGCCGCGAGGTGGGTAAAATCCGCCTGGTCATGGAGCAGGAAGGTCTGTCGTGGTCGGATGCCGAGCTCATGGTTCTCGGCGCCGACCACGCAGAGATCGGGGGACTGCTGCTGGAGCGGTGGTTTTTCCCGGAAGAAATCGTAAGCGCCGTGCGCTATCACAACGATCCGGAACTCGATACCCAGAGCCACGGCCTGGCCAAGCTGGTGCATGTCGCCAGCGCCTGCGCCCGGTATGCCGACCTCAACGTCTGGGACGAAGAACAATTTTTGACAACAATCAAGCCTTACTCCCTCGATTACCTTGGTCTCGAAGTCGGGACCATTGAGGAGGTCATCGGACGAGTGAAAGACGAGTCACGGGGCATTGAGTTGTTTATGTCCGTGACTTGGTGAGCGGGGGCGCTTGTGCGTCCCCGCTCAGCTCCCCGTCCAATCCGGGGAGCCCGGGCCGGTAAGAGTAAAAACTTTGGGGCGGGTGGGATGAAGTGCGCGCATCCCACCCGCTTCTTTTTGCAAAGTCAAAGGTCAAAAGTAAAAAGTCACAGCGCAAAATTCAAAAGTGAATCTGGTTAAATAGTATCGTCACGAAATAAGGCTTTGACCGTAGGCAGATGAGAATAAACCTTTGCCCCCTTGCCCGATCCCTCGACGGTGCTCGGGATGACGGAGAGAGCTGTCATTATCCTGTGGAAACCCTCTTCTCGATCCGTCATCCCGAGCACCGTCGAGGGATCGGGCAAGGGGGTGGTTTAGGTGTTAACTGAGGACTATAATTCAATGTCTCAGGCTCTAAACTGGGTCCAGCGTCACGCTGGTTTTGACCTTTGAGTTAAAGACCTCCCGTTCCCTGCCGAAAAATGAGAAGAGTCATTAACGGGCAGCCTAAGACCGGCAGGATGTCGGCAGATTGTACAACCACATGAAAGCACTTGTAGTAGAGGACGACTACGCGACGCAGCTGATTATCGGCGAAATTCTCAAGGCATGCGGGCATCACCCCGTCATGGTCACCACGGCGGAAGAAGCCCAGGTGATGTACCAAAAAGAGAATAGCGACCTGATTATTCTCGACTGGTTGCTCCCCGGCATGAGCGGCCTCGATTTCTGCCGTTGGCTGCGCTACCAACCGCAGGGCGACCGGCCCTACGTCCTCATGGCCACGGCCAAGGACAAGGCTCAGGATTTGCACGAGGTGCTCAAGGCGGGCGCGAACGATTACATTTCCAAGCCACTCGATTTTAGTTTGTTGAAAATCCGCCTGCTCGTGGCCAACCAGCAGGTGCAGTTGATGAATCAGCGCCATGCCATGGAAGACGCCATGCGCGAGAGCGAGGAACGATTCCGCAGCATGGCCAACAGCGCGCCCGTGATGTTGTGGATGTCGAAGCCGGAAATTCAACACGATTTCTTTAACGACCCCTGGCTTCTATTCCGTGGCAAGGAATCGAAACAGGAAATCGGCGAAGGCTGGCTCGCGGGCGTGCACCCGGATGATTTCGAAGTGTGTCGCGACCTGCACCACAATAAATTCAGCACGCTGGTCAATTACGACGTCGAGTACCGGTTGCAACGCGAGGACGGCGAATATCGTTGGATTCTCGAAACGGGCCGCCCGTACGGCGTGCACGACAATACCTGCGTGGGGTACGTCGGCTCCTGCGTGGATATCACCGACCAGAAACGCGCGAATGACGAACTACGCATTTTCGGCGAAGCCATCCGCAGCATCAACGAAGTCGTCGTCATCACCAATTCCGAATTGGAACCGCCCGGACCGCAGATTGTCTTCGTCAACGAAGCCTTCACACGCCACACCGGTTACACGAGCGAGGAAGTGATCGGCAAGACGCCGCGCATCCTGCAGGGACCAAGCACCGATCGCGATTTTCTCAACCGGCTCAAGAGCACGCTGCAGCAGGGGCTCCCCTTCCGCGAGGAGACCGTCAACCAACGCAAGGACGGCAGCGAGTACGAGGTGGATGTGCAAATCTCCCCGGTGCGCGACACCGAGGGAAACATCACGCACTACATCGCCATCGAACGCGACCTCACCGACCTGCGCAAGCAGGAGCGCGAGATGTTGCGCTCGGCCAAGCTGGAATCGCTGGGCTTGCTGGCGGGCGGCATCGCGCATGATTTCAATAATCTGTTGATGACGATCGGCGGCAATATCTCGCTGGCGAAATTGCAACTGCCTCCGGATGATCCGAAAAAAGAATTCCTCGGCGAAGCCGAAGCGGCCACACGGCGCGCGGCGGATCTGGCGCATCAACTCCTGACCTTCTCGAAGGGCGGAGAGCCGGTGAAGAACATCTGCAATCTCGATGATCTGATCCGCAAGACGGTGTCATTCAACCTGCGCGGCTCGAACGTCAAAGAAGAATTCAACATCGCCCCGGATCTGTGGCGTGCCCGCGTGGATGAAAATCAGATCGCACAGGTCTTCGACAACCTGGTGATCAATGCCCGCGAAGCGATGGAACGCGACGGCGGCATGCTCCACATCAGCGCGGAAAACACGACGCTCACCAGCGAATTCGGTCATGTGCTGGCGCCGGGAACGTACATCAAGATTTCCGTGCGCGACGAAGGTCACGGCATTCCCCCCGAGATCGCGAGCAAGATTTTCGATCCGTATTTCACCACCAAGGAAACCGGCACCGGTCTGGGTCTGGCGGCGGTTTACTCCATCTGCCGACGTCACGCGGGACTGGTTACGGTCGATTCCGCTCCGGGTCACGGCGCGACGTTCCACATCTATCTCCCCGCCACGCAGGAGAAGGCACAGCGGCGGCGCAGCCAGCCCCACGCCTGGATTCGCGGGAATGGCCGCATCCTGATCATGGATGACGAGGCAACCATCCGCCGCGTGATGAGCAAGACGCTCACCAAACTCGGCTACGAAGTCGAGGAGGCGCAGGACGGACAGGAAGCGCTGGATCTCTACGAAAAAGCCTTGTCGATCGATCAACCCTTCGATGTCGCCTGCCTCGATCTCACCATCCCCGGCGGCATGGGCGGCGACCGCATCATCGGCACGATGCGCGAACGCGATCCGCATCTGAAGGCGGTGGCGTGCAGCGGGTATTCGGATAATCCGATTATCGCGAACTACAAGGACCACGGTTTCTGCGCCGTCCTGCGCAAGCCGTTCAACCTGCACGAGCTCGCGGAGAAGGTCGGTGAATTGACCGGCCAGAAACTCAGCGACACGGCTTCGCTCCCGCAGGCCTCGCAGTCATAGATTGTAGATTCAATCATGTCGTGACCGATGAATGCTTCTGCGTAGTAAGGGCGGCACCGCGTAGCACCGGGGGGCGTGCCTGTCTACGCCGAGCAACCGCGGAACAGAAAGATCAGGATGATAATCGGCAGCGGGATACCCAGCAGCCACAAGAGCAAGAGCGGAATGCGGCCTCGGATTTTTTGAAGGGTGGAGGGCGTTTTCATGGGATTTTTTTGGGAAATAATCGAACGCTTCCGGCGGGACATCCGCGCCGGAAGCGTTCCGGGTTTAATAAGCCGAGAGCGCCTTGATGTCGTAGATTTCGATCGCGCGCATGCTTCCGCCATGGGCGTAGCCGCGGCTTTCGCCGTGGATCTGAACACGCAAACCGGCCTTGCGATAGACCGATTGCAGGTTCGTCGGATAGTACTCGTCACCCGAATCGGACAGGATCGTATAATCCCGGCTATCGCGGTGATAGAGCACGGTGCCGTTGAAGCGGAACTTCTTTTCCACCAACCTCGGCGATTCCTTCGAGCCCTGGGTGTAGCGATCCTCCCCGGTGTTGGCGCAACCAACGAGGAGCGGTGCCACGCTGCCGACCAAAATCAGCGTACCAATGCGTAACCAATGGATTCTTTTCATGCCTCTCTCCTTGCAAACCATGTGCCAAGGAAAAGAGTGAGGCGATGAAGTACTGTCCTTCCAAGGACTTAGAGAACGGAGTGCGCGGATGCGGTTGCTTTCAGAGTGCAGATTGCACGCGCGCGCCACCCCGATTCATGCCAGATACAGGTATAGCCGGAAGCGAAATATTTCGCACACGCAGCTCACCTAGCAAACCTAACGCAAACGCTGCCGCGCGATTCCTGCTAGAACGGTACGCATGCACGAGCTGTCTTCCTCTGAAATTTCCAGCGGGCGGGATGGGTTCCCCTTTGAAATCTCCAATCTGAAATTTGAAATCACCCGGTTTGATCTACACCGTCGTCGACACCCAACAGAGGCGGTTGATCCTTGTAGCGGATTGTCGACGGTATTTATTTTTGCGCGCCTTCGCGTCACCTCGTGGCTTGCCCGATGGCTGGCGGAAGGGCAAAGTGGAAGTTGTATGGCCAAAGGACGTCGACTCGATCTGGAACTCGTCGCACGCGGACTCTTCGAGTCCCGCGAACGGGCGCAGGCCTCCATCCTCGCCGGAGAAATCTGGGTGGGCGGTCATCGCTCCGACAAGGCGAGCAAGCTCATCCTGCCGGACGCGCAGATCGAACACCGGGGTGCGGATCGCTACGTCAGTCGCGGCGCGTACAAGCTCGAAACCGCCGTCACCCACTGGAACCTCGATCCCACCGGCCAGACCTGTCTCGACATCGGCGCGTCCACGGGCGGCTTCACCGATTTCCTGCTCCAGCATGGCGCGGCCAAAGTCGTCGCCATCGACGTCGGCCACAGCCAGCTTCATTGGAAGATTCGCAACGACCCGCGCGTCGAAGCGCACGAGGGCGTGAATGCCCGTTTTCTCAAGCTCGACGAATGGGAGAAATCCGGCGCGCCCTTTCCGCTGATTGTGACAGATGTGTCATTCATCTCTTTGCGCTTGGTTCTTCCCGCCGCCTTTGATCTACTGGCATCGTCGGGACGGGTCGTGGCGCTGATCAAGCCGCAATTTGAAGCGGGCCGCGACCAGGTCGGCAAGGGGGGCATCGTCCGCGAGGAATCGGTGCGGCAGGAAGTCATCAACGGTCTGCTCGACTGGGTCCGGCAGTACCCGGTGGAATCGCGGGGCGTCGTGCCCTCGACCATCGCGGGCCGGGACGGCAATCAGGAATACCTATGGCTGCTCGAAAAACGGTGAGAATCGGAGTGGTGGTCAACCGCCAGAAGCCGGGCGCTCGCGCCCTGCTGCGCGATTTATTGGAATACAGCCACATTCATCGCGACATCGAATTCCTGATCGAAAAAGATTCCGCAATCCTGCTCCGCCAAAAAGGGCTGCCGCTTGCCAAGCTCAAGGACAAGGTCGACCTCTTCCTCGTCGCGGGCGGCGACGGCTCCCTCCTCGAATTCGTCCGCGCGCTTTATCCCGCGCAAGTTCCCACCCTCGGCGTCAATCTCGGCAGCCTCGGTTTTCTCACCACCCTCGCGCAACGCGAACTCGCCGGAGCCCTGCCCTTGCTCGCGCGCGGCCAGCTGCGCCTGAGTCCACGGCTCGCCTTGGAAACCATCGTGCATCGCCGCAAAAAAAAGGAATTCTATCCCTGCGCGCTCAATGACGTCGTTGTCTCGCGCGGCGGTCGCTCGCAACTCGTCCGGCTGCGCGTCCACGTCGGCGACGTCCTCGTCACGGAATACGTCTGCGACGGACTCATCGTCTGCACCCCGACCGGTTCCACCGCCTACTCGGTTTCCGCCGGGGGACCGATCCTCAGCCCCGACGCTCGCGTGCTCGCTCTCACGCCGATCTGTCCGCACACGCTTACAAACCGCTCCATCGTGGTCGGCACCGATCATCCCATCCGCATCGAGATTCCGCCGCAGCCCTCTTCGCTCGTGCTGCAATTCGATGGCATTCCCGGCGGTCACCTTCGCGCCGGGGATTGGATCGAGATCCGGCCCGCGCCGGAGCCGGTCGTCCTGGCTTACACTCCCGAAACGGACTTTTATTCCGTTTTACGACAAAAATTACGCTGGAGCGGCGGCAGTGTCCCCTTGCATCCGCCCAAATGTACGTAACCTTTCCTCCATGCGCTTGTTTTTCATTGTGCCGACTCACTATCGGCTTGACCTTTCCCCTCAGATGCTGAGGAATTGAGCCCCCACCCATGCAAATCAGTAGTTTACTCAAAGCCGAACAAATCAAGCTCAAGTTGGAGAGCATCAAGCGCACCACCGCGATCAACGAGGTGGCGCAATTAGTGCAGTCCAATCCCGCCGTGGTGAAGTGGGAAGGCTTCTACGAGGAACTACTCGCGCGCGAACGGGTCGAGTCCACCTGTCTCGGCAACGAGATCGCTTTTCCCCACGCCCGCACCGACCATCTCAAGGGCATGGTGCTCGCCATTGGCCGCAGCCCCGACGGCATTCTTTTTGAAAACTGCAACCAGACCGTGCGCCTGATCTTCGTCATCGGCACTCCCAAACGCATGGTCACCGACTACCTCAGCGTCGTCGGCGGGTTGGCCCGTATTTTGAAGGAACCTTCCGTCCGGGACAATCTGATCAACGCGGCCACCACGGAAGAATTCATCCAGCGATTGGTGGACGCGGAAAACGGCCGGGCGTAGCCGTTCAGTCAGCAACGAATGGCCACCCTCAAAGAAATCGCCCGCTCGCTCGACCTGTCCGTCATGGCCGTTTCCAAGGCCCTGCGCGACGCCCCCGACATCAGCACCGCCACCAAGGCCCGTGTGCAGGAGGAGGCCCGCCGCATCAATTACGTTCCGAACCAGTCGGCGCGCAATCTCCGCTCCCGCCACAGCCACCTGCTCGGCGTCGTCATCCCGAACATCAACAACACCTACTACTCGAACCTCGTCTGGGGTATCGAACGGCAGGCCGAGTCGATGGGGTTCCAGATTCTCCTCGCCCACTCGCTCGATCAGGCCGACGCGGAAGTCGCCGAAGTGCGCCGCCTGCTCGCCCGTCAGGTCGAAGGCATTTTGCTCGTTCCCGCCGTCCGTTGGCAGAACCGCTTCATGACGCTCGAACTGCTGCGGCAGGCGGGCATCCCCGTGGTCATGCTCGACCGTTACCCCGCCGGCGCGGAGCAATTCCCGCAAGCCAGCTGGGTCGTCTCGCGCGATCAATACGGCGTCGAACAAGCCGTGCGCCATCTGCTCGAACTCGGCCACAAGGAAATCCTCTACCTCTCCGGCCCGAACGGTTCCTCCGCCAGCGCCGCCCGCTTCGGCGGCTATAAGAAGACCATGGCCGATTCCGAGATTGGCCACGATGACCGCCGCGTGTTCCTCGCCGGGAACGACATCAATTCCGGCCGCAAGGCCATGATTCAGGCCCTCTCCGAGAAAGTGCCCTTTACGGCCGTGGCCGCTTTCAATGACCACGTGGCCATCGGCGCGGCGGAAGTGCTCGAACAACAAGGCTTCCGCGTCCCGAGCGAAGTCTCCCTCGTCGGTTTCGGCGACGGCCTGCTCGCCACCCATTTCCGCGTCCCGCTCACCACCGTGCGCGTCCCGCAGATCGAACTCGGCACCGCCGCCGTCTTCCAGCTCAACGAACTCCTCGCCGGTCGCACCATCGACCCGCGCGAATTGCCCGTGGAACTCGTCATCCGGTTTTCCACCGCGAAGGCCTCCTAACATCTTCTAGCCGACGGGCTGAAAGTCTCTTGGGAATTGCTCGACGTCACGGCCTTCTTGAGTCTAGTTTTCAGCTGCTACCTTTATGACATCCGATGAAAGCTTCTGACCTCCGCGGTATCCTGACCTACATTCCGCGTTTCCGCGAAAAGGTCTTCGTCTTTGCCCTCGACGGCAGCATCATTGCCCACGAGAATTTCTCCAACATCCTGCTCGACCTCGCGGTCCTGCGCTCGCTGAACATCCGCATCGTGCTCGTGCACGGCGCCTCGCTCCAGATTCGCGAGGAAGCCCGCGCGACCGGCTCGATCATCACCAATGCGGACGGCACCGGCGTCACCGACGAGACCACGCTCAAGGTGGCCATGTACGCGGCCAATCGAATCACACACGAGATCATGGAAGGTCTGGCCTCGAATGACCTGCGCGCCTGCTACACCAATGCGGTCATCGCCCACCCCTACGGCATCGTCGGCGGGGTCGATCACCTCTGCACCGGTCGCGTCGAACGCGTCGACACCGAATTTCTCCAGCAGCTCCTCGAAAAGGATATCGTCCCCGTCATCCCGCCGCTCGGCTTCGATGGCGACGGTCGCACGTTCCGCGTGAACTCCGACGGCGTGGCGCAGGAAGTGGCGGAAGCTCTCAAGGCGACCAAGCTCATCTACGTCACGACCCAGCCCGGCCTCCTGCGCGAGGGCGAACTGGTCAGCCAGATGTCGGTCGCCGAAGCGGAGGATTTTCTCAAGAAGCACCGCAACGAAATCCCCGGCGATCTCGTCTCGAAGGTGGACTACAGCATCAAGGCGTGCCGCGAAGGCGTCAGCCGCGTCCATCTCGTCGACGGTCGCGTGGACGAGGCGTTGCTCTCCGAGGTCTTCTCCAACGAAGGCGTCGGCACGATGATCTACGCCAACGAATATCAGCAGATCCGCCGCGCGATGAAAAAGGACGTGCGCAATATCCTGAGCCTGATCAAGCAATCGATCGAGGCCGAGGAACTCGCCAAGCGCACGCGCCAGAGCGTCCTGCAACAGATCAACGACTATTACGTTTTCGAAATCGATCGCCACATCGTGGGCTGCGTTGCCGTGCATCCGTACCCGGAAGAAAACAAGGCCGAGCTCGCCTGCATGTACGTGAACAACGCGCATGAAAATCAGGGCATCGGCAGCAAGCTCATGCTCTTCGCCGAGAACGTGGCGAGGGAAAAAGGTTTCAAGGAAATCTTTGCGCTCTCGACGCAGGCGTTTAATTACTTCCAGCAAAAGGGCGGTTTCAAGGAAGCCGGCCCCGAATTCCTGCCCGCCGCCCGCCGCGAAAAATACGAACTCAGTGGCCGCCGCTCGAAGGTTCTTTTCAAGACCTTGCAATAACCACTCCACCGCATGCGCCTGCTCTTCATCAAACCCAAGCACATCGGGGATACGCTCATTTTAACCCCCACGATCGTCGCCGCGAAGCAGGCTTATCCGCAGGCGGAAATCTGGGTGCTGATCCGCCGGGGTTGCGAAAGCATTCTCGCCGGTTGCCCGGAAGTCGATCGCATCCTTACCATCGCGCCGGTCGACAAATGCGAACGCAGGCCGAGTGATTTCTGGCATGATCTTTGGCTGCTTTCCACGCTGTGGTTGACGCCGTTCGATTACGTCTTCGAACTGGGCGACGGTCATCGCGGACGTCTCTTTGCCATGCTCAGCCGCGCGAAAAAGCGGTTCTCCGTCAAGACCGCCACTCCGCTCAAGCCGCGTGAACAACAACGCTTCACCGCGACGTCGACCTACGAGTGGGAATTCGAACACCGTATCAAAAAGGATTACTGCTCCGTGGCGGAATTTCTCCCGCTTCCGGAAGCGATCCCGCCCCTGCGTTTCGATCGCGCCCGCACGCAAGTGTGGGAACCGGGCCGCCACCTGAAGAATTTCGCGGTGGTGCAGGTCGGCACGCGCCAGGGTTTCAAATGCTGGAGCCGGGAAAGCTGGCTCGAGGTCTGCCGTCAATTGCTCGAGCGCCACGAAAATCTCGTGATCGCCTCCGGTCCTGTCGCGCATGAGGTGGAACTGGCGACTTCGCTGCAACAGGAGCTCGGCTCGCGGGTCCTCTGCACACGCGGCGACGCGTCCTGGTCACAACTGGCCGATCTGCTTTATCGCGCCAAGCTTTACGTGGGATTGAACACCGCCGCCATGCACCTCGCCGCCGCGTGTGGGTGTCCCTCCGTATCGATCTTCGGGCCCACGGTGGAAGATCACTGGTATCCGTGGCAAGCGCCGTACCGGATTGTCAACGGACCGGATTACGTGGCCCCGGCCGATCCGAAGCAACGTCAGGAATCGTGCCGCAAGCGCACCATGAACGACACCCGGCCACAGGATGTCATTGCCGCCTGCGACGAGTTGCTCGCCAGTCCAATGCAAGCAGGACGCTAGTGGATCATGTCTCGCGATGTGACGGGTTGTGCGAGCAGAATGTCTTTTTGTAGGGCGCGATTGCATTGCGCCCTACAGCAAGGCACTCGCAACCCTCATTTCATCTGACACGCTCCACTAGAGCGTAGAGCCTGTTTACAATCTTAGGATTTCGCACTTACTCCGCGGGAACTTCCATCTTGAATGGAGGGATGCGGGTGAAGACGCGTTGTCCTTCGTCGTCCTGACCGAGGTAAGCGCCCTCCGCGACGGAATCGGAACTGACGAGGTGATAGCTGTTGTAATGAAAACGGGTGCCGGGACTCAGGCGGGGGAATTCGCCGACAACGCCATCGCCTTCCACGACGATTTTTTCGCCGGTTTCATTGGTGACCACCCATTTTCGGCCTTTGATGGTGACACTGCGCGGACTATCATTATGAATGGTAATGTAGTAAACAAAACCGTAGGGTCGATCGGGCGTAACTTGGACGTTCGGGTTGTACTCCACCCGATCCAGACTTACCCACAGCCCTGGTAATTCCACCAGTTTTTCAGACACGCAACGTGAAAGTAATATGAAACCCGCCAGACGAAAAGCACTAATTAAGGCAAATGAACCTCTCAGGTCACATTGGCAGCAACAACGACGTACTTTTCCTCCAGTGGCGCTCACCATTGCCGGTTCCGATAACAGCGGAGGCGCGGGGATTCAGGCCGATCTGAAGACCTTCACTACCCTGCGGACCTACGGTGCCTCGGCCATTACCAGCCTTGTGGCGGAGCATCCGGGACGAGTTCACAGCATTGCCCCCGTCCCCCTTAGCATGGTTATCGACCAGATCCGGCTCGTATTTGAGGCCTTTCCCGTCGCCGCGATCAAGACCGGTATGCTCTATTCCCGGTCCAACATCGCCGCCGTGGCCCGGGAACTGCGCCAGCTCGCGCCCGGCGTGCCGCTCGTGGTGGACCCGGTGATGGTCGCGACCAGTGGCGCGCTGTTACTGAAGAAGGACGCCATTGCGGTGCTGCAAAAGGAATTGCTGCCGCTGGCCACGCTCGTCACCCCGAACCGCGACGAAGCCGCGTTGCTGTGGGGTCACCCGATCAAAGACCTCGAGACGTTGTGCGCGGCGGGCATCGAGCTCAGCTTGAAATACCAAACCGCGTTCCTCGTGAAGGGCGGTCACCTCCGCGGTACGCATGCCATCGACCTGCTTTGCACCGGCACGAAGGTACGCGTCTTCAAGACCGCGATGATCGCGGGCGCGAATCCGCACGGGACCGGCTGCACCCTCTCCGCGGCCATCACGGCGTCGCTGGCGCAAGGTCTGCCCGTGGAAAAAGCGGTGGCGGCCGGAAAGAAATTCATCACCCACGCCGTGCGTACGCATTTTCAGCATGGGCCACATCAAGTGCTGAACGTGTTGCCTCGGCGATGAGGTGAAGCATTACCAATCCTCTCTCTCGTCCTAAAGCTTGCATTGCCCGCGCATTGCTTTTTGATAGACGGAATGCTCCCGACCCGACCCAAGACCATTCTTGTCCTGCGCCACTCGCCCAACGTCGGGCCGGGTTATCTGGAGGACTTCATCAAGCGGCGCGGGCTGATCCAGCAAGTGGTCGCGCTCGATGCCGGCGACGACTTGCCGGAGAACCCCGACGAATTCGGCGCCATTGTCGTCCTAGGCGGAGAGATGAGCGTCCATAGCGAAAAGGATTTCCCCTTCCTGAAGAAGGAAAACGAGTTCATCCGCCAGAGCGTCAAAATGGATGTGCCCTACCTCGGCCTCTGCCTGGGTGGTCAATTGCTGGCCAAAGCGATGAGTGGCAAGGTGACGCTGAACCCGGTGAAGGAAATCGGACCGTACGAGATCGCGCTCAATGCGGAAGGCATGAAGGACCCGCTCTTCGCCGGATTCCCGGACCGCTTCCCGTTCTGCCAATGGCACAGCGATACGTTCAGCGAATTGCCGCCCGAAGCGGTGCTGCTCGCGGGGAGCACGGCGTGCAAACATCAGGCGTTTCGCTATGGCAAGACGGCCTACGGCCTGCAATTTCATCCCGAGGCGACGACGCTCGTGCTCAAACAGTGGTGCCGCGAGTTCGGTAGCGATCTGGAGTCACCCGCGCATGGTCACCGAGTGCAGGAAAAGTACGCGCTCTGCGCCGCCGATTGCGTGAAGCACAGCGACCGGTTGTTCAAGAATTTCTTCCAGACCGCGAACGTGATCGCCAGTCCGGCGTAACCCGGAATCTCATTTTCCGGGTCCAGCGTCACGCTGGTTATGCCGCCTTCTTTTTGGCAATGGCTTTCTTGTAGACCTCGACGTACTGCCTGGCGGAATCGGACCAGGGGAATTCCTGCTTCATGGCCGATTGCTGCATCTTCTTGTAATGATGCGGGCGGTCGTACCACGTCGATACGGCCCAGCCGATGACATCGTGCAGGGCTTCGGCGGTGGGCAGGTCGAACATGAATCCAGTGCCGTCACCGGTGGCTTCGTTGTATTTCTCCACCGTGTCGGCAAGCCCACCCGTGGCGCGAACGACCGGCAGGGTGCCGTAGGCGAGCGAGTAGATTTGATTCAGCCCGCACGGCTCGTACAACGACGGCATGAGGAAGAAATCACTTCCGGCTTCGATGAGGTGGCTGAGTTCATTGGAGAAACCTATGTAGACGCCCGCGCGTTGCGGGTAGATCGAGTGCAGCCAGTTGAAGAATCCTTCGGTGTGGACGTCGCCCGTACCAAGGACGACGAGCTGCATGTTCATGCCGTTGAGCACACGCGGCAAGGCACCCGTGAGAAGATCGAATCCCTTCTGCTGCGCAAAGCGGGAGACGATGCCAAAGAGCGGCACCTCGGGGCGCACTTCCAAACCAAAGCGAGCTTGCAGCGCGGCTTTGCATGCAGCCTTGCCCTTGAGGTTGGTAACGCTGTAGTTCTCGGGGAGAAATTTATCGGTGACGGGAGACCAATGTTCGTAGTCAACACCGTTGAGGATGCCGGAGACGTCGGCCCCGCGATCGCGTAAACGACCTTCGAGTCCCTGCCCGCCGATGGGCTGCAGAATTTCCTGCGCGTGCGTGGGGGAAACGGTGGTGATGGCGTCGGCGAAGTGGACACCCGCCTTGAGCAGGTTGACGCCACCGAAGTCCTCGAATTTATCGGAGGTGAAATGTTCGTTACCGAGGCCGTAGTAGCCCATGACGCCAGCGTGATATTTGCCCTGGTGCCCGATATTGTGAATGGTGAGGACGCTGGCCGTGCCCGACAGCGGCGAGGCGAAGGCATCCCACGTCTTGAGGAACGCGGCGGCCGGGGCGGCGGGCCAGTCGTGCAGATGCATGACGTCGGGAATGAAATTCAGGTCTTTGCAAAATTGCATGGCGGCCTTGCAGAGCAAGCCGTAGCGATAGGCGTTGTCGTTGTAGTCATTCGGGCCATCGCTGTAGAGACCGGGTCGGTGATAATAGCGACCGTGGTCGACGAACCAGATTTCGACTTCGCCATCGAGCTTGCCCTTGTGGATGCCCACCCAGTTTTCTTCGCCATGACCCATGTGAATGCAGGCAGAGCCGTGGAAGGTGAGGCCGTGCTTGGTATAATCCACCGCACTGTAGAGCGGCATGACAATGCGGACTTCGTGACCGAGCCGGTGCAGCGCCTTGCTGAGACCGGCTACGGCGTCACCCAATCCACCCGTCTTGGCGAAGGGCACACATTCGGACGTGACGAAGAGAACCTTGAGCGCGTCTTTTTTGGAAGACGCGGGTTTGGCCGTCGTAGCTTTCGGCGCGGCGGCTTTGGCCTTTGGTTTGGCGCTCGATTTGGGCGCTGCCTTTTCCTCGGGCGGCGCGGGAAAATCCGAGACGGTGGCCAAAATTTCAGCGGACGGCGTGGCCGATTTTCCGAGCGGGCCTTTGCCCTTGGCCTTCTTCACAGTCGCGGCCAGTTTCGGCGAAATCATTTTGGATTCGATCGGCTGCAGGGCCGGAACGGGCGCGGGGGCACTCTTCGCCTTGGGTGAGGGCGCCTTCGCTTTCACCTCGGGAGCCGCCTTCTTGGGAGCAACGATCGTTTTCTTTTTGGAGGAAGCCGGTTCGGCTTTGGGTTGGAAGTCAGAAGCGGGGGAAGCCGCCTCCGGTCGAAGCAGTGGCGGCACGAGAGGTTTCACCTCCGGCCAAGGCTGGTTCTCCACCGGTGCAGACGCCGCCGGTTTGGACCCCTTGGCTTTCGCTGCCTTTTTCACTTTCCCCTTGATACCTGTCGTTGCATCGGACTTGGCCATCATCTACCTCCAAAGTTAAAAGTTCCGCCCTGATTTAAAACTCCTGAGTCAAATAGGGAAGGATAAAAGAGTGTCAGCAGGCTGAATCATTTTGATTTTGCAGCCGATCTGATTTTGAATAGGGACCATGGCGCGCCTTCTCGTGTTCGAACCCCGCATGCTGGGCGATGCCATCCTGAGCCTCCCGTTCGTGCGCGGGGCGATGGAGCAGCACGAGGTAACGGTGTGTTGCCTGCCCAAGACAGCTCCCATTTATCGCTGGATTTTACCTCCGGAACGCATCATCGAATGGGAGGTGCCCTGGGATTGCGCCAAACCTGCCCGTGAAAAATGGACCGATTTTCGGCGCGTGACGCAGCAGATTCGCGCACTCCATTTCGATACCGTTGTCTCCGTCTGGCCGGATGCGCGGGTGCATATCTGGATGGCGCTCCTCGGAATTCCACAGCGCATTAGCTTTCCGATGACGCGACTGAACTACGTGGGCTGGCAGCGGCCGTGGCGCGGACGTCAGTTGCAACTCGGGAAGGTGTTGGAATGGATCGGCGCGATCGGCCTGTTGCGTCCGCTCCTGACGCGGAAGCTGTCCAAGCACGATAGCAACCAGCGGCATTGGATGAACTGGCAACAGATCGCCGAAGCCCTCGATACTCCGTGGCGCGCGGAGACGCCGTGGTTGCCAACTGATCCCTCCACGCTTGCCCCGGACTTCACCCAATTCATCCAACAGGAACGCGCCCTCGGACGTCCCATCTGGATGGTGCATCCCGGAGCGCGGATGGCGAACCGCCGTTGGGCACCGGAGCGATTCCAGCAGATTCTCGACAATTACTTTCCCGCGCATGGCATCAGTGTCGTCGTCTTGCGACCACCTGACTCCCCCGCGTTGGATGTCCGATGCGGACATCAATTGGACTACGCCGCCGGAAGCCTCACCGAACTCGCCGCCGCAACCGCGCAAGTAGACGGCGTGCTGTGCAATGACTCGATGATGATGCATCTCGCGGCCGCACTGGGCTGCCGCGTGGTGCCCCTTTTCAGCGCGGGTGGTCGCGGCTGGTTCGCCCCATTTCAGAACGACGAGTTCATCGCCTATGTCGACATCTGTCCGCACTGTCCCTGTCTCGATCGTTGCCTGATGCCATCCCCCATCTGCATCGAACAACTCGGTGTCGACATAGTTCAGCAAAAGTTGGATCTCGCTCTCGCCACCCACAAGTGACACGATCACCACATCGCTCTATGGCCTGGCCTCAAGCAAACACATTCCGTTCACGCACAAATTATCTCCTCGCATGCAGCACGGAACTGGCGTCCCCTTTTTTGAAAGCGTACGCCCGTCACTACGCGACGGCGGCTCCTTCCTCCCCACGCCATTGGCGTAAAGCGATCCTGCTGGGAGCGAATCATATTGGCGACCTCCTCTATCGCTCAGCCTCCCTTGCCGCGTTGCAACGGGGCCTGCCCGAGTGCCGATTCGATTACGCCGCACCCTCTCCTGCCAACGAAGTATTGGAGGGCAATCCCGCGATCCATCGCATTCAGCCACTCGAACATCCTCCCGCGCCCGGCAGCGCAGAATTCAAGTCCTTGCGAGCGGAAAACTATGATGCCGCCATCTGCTACGACACCGGCTCGTACCTCTCATGGCTCAAGTTGGCGGTTCAACTTGGCATCCCCAATCGCGTCGGCTACGTGCATAAGGGATTTTCCGCTTGGGTCACCTACCCCATTACACTTCATTATCCGCAGCCGTTTCCCGCTTACTTTCGCGATCTCGTTTCCCAGCTCACAGGCCAACCGGCAGACTGGAGTCTGCGTCCACAGGTCTTCCCCACAGTGGAAGATGAGTGCGCTGCCATGGCGCTCTGGCAGGAGTTCGACCTCAACGAGACCGTGCCCGTCCTCGCCTGCTTCGTCACCACACGTCAGCCCACCGGCGTCTGGCCCACAACTCGGATTTTGGAAACCTTGCGATTGGTCCATACAGGACAGGCCATTCAGATTGTTCTGTGCGGTGCCAAGTTGGATGCCGCCACCCTGCAAGCGCTCTCCTCAGTGCTCGGGCTAGGCTGTCACTTGAACGCGGGACGACTCGGCCTACGCGCTATGGTCGCCTTTTTACGTAACTGCCGCGCTGCCTTCACTACCGATTCGGGTCCGCGCCACCTTGCCAATGCCGCCGGTATTCCTGCCGTTTTCCTACGCAACCTGCGTTCAATGAAAATCGAAACCGGCGTCTATCTCGACAGCGAATACGATCTGGCTCCCGATAGGGAATTGATTTCACCCGAGAAGCAAGCGGAAGCGTTTGCCCGCGTTTCTGCAGCCGAAGTGAGCCGGCAGCTCACGGAAATTCTCAACCGCCCCTAAAGCCCTGCACTTCTCAGACCCGTGTCAGGACTGCCTCCGCTACTTGCTCGGGAAAAGGTCCTTCGCAAAATCCACAGTCAACCACCGGCTCACCGCGATAGCGGGCGCAGTGATCGCGATCTGGCCGAAGATCCACCGCTCCCTCCGCCAAATTGCGCCACATGTCCGGACTGACCAGAGGGTGCGGACACATGATGGAAACCGAAGGCACATTGAGCGCCGAGGCCACGTGCAAAACACCAGTACTGCCACAGATTACGGTGCGAGCCTGTCCTACCAGCGCAAAGAGCTGGCGCAGGGAAAGCTCCCCACAAGCGATCCAGAGATTTTCTGGTTTTAAGTGTGACGCAACCGCCAGCCATTTTTCGCGTTCTGCCGCCACCCCGGTGATTACAATCCGACAACGGCCTGAACGCTGCAATTGGTCCGCCACGTCGGCATAGTCTTTTAACTTGAAATGGCAGGAGCTGCCGCCATGAAACGGGTGAAGTACGATTACGGGTTTATCTCCGGGTAATTTCTCTGCCAATCGCCGGGCTACGTGCGCTGTTTCTTCCGCCGCGAGAAAAATTTCAGGTCGGGGGGATTGGCGTGGCACTCCCATCGCTTCGGCAAAATCCTGCCAGACGTCACCCATATGTCGTGGAGTATGTAACAGCCCCGAACGTAAACTATGATGCAACGTCAGTCGCCCCAGGATTCGACCCATTTGACAGTAGCGGGAGGATAGTCCGGAAAAGAACGACGCCCACAACAACGTCGAATGATGATAGGGAACGAGTACGTGCGTTGGCCCCAGCTTGCGTAGCCAGCAGGAAAGCCGCCAACTGTTCTTCGGAAAGTCTGGGGCAATCGTCTCGATTGCCATGTAGCTTGCGTGCGGATTATTTTTCCATACCCCAGCCCACGCCGCCTTGCCAACAACGGTAACTTGCCATCCAGTGGAGGCCAGAGTACGCGCCAGTGGAGTCGTGAGAATCATATCACCAAGATGATCATCGCGGAGAATAACTAGATGATGACGCATACGAGAGGGAGAGGCATTGGTGAACGCCAGAGTTTCGAGAAAGGCATGATCGCATTCAAGCTCTTTGTCCAGAAACCGGAACCAAGTTTGCCAATACACACTTTCTCTGGCTAAGCTTATTGAAGATGCCCAAGATCGTCCACATCATCCACGAGAGTCGCGGCGGCGGCGGCATGGCCATCGCCCTCGCGTATTTTCACCGTTACCTCCCGCAGTTCGAAACCGTGGCGATCACCGGGAAACTCGGTGCTCTGCCGGAAAAATTGCACGCTCAGGGTGTGCGTACGCACGCCCTGCCACTCGATCATGTTTGGAGGGCGCTTTTCTCAATCCCACAAGTAACCGCCGTATTATACCGGGAGAAGCCCGACATCGTCATTCTTCACGGTCAATGGGGCGGCTTTTGCGGTGCCGTCGCCGCCTGGCTTACCGGCGTTAAGCGAGTGCTTTACTACACCGGCATGCCCTGCTTTTACATCGACTGGGATCTGTATCGCGTCGTGCGCAACCGATTCGTCGAGCAATTCTGCTGCACCGTTGCGACACGCGTGGTCTGCCTTTCCACGGCCGGCCGCTACCAGTATCTCCTGCGCCGACTCGCGCCCGAGAAAAAAATCCTCTATATTCCGAATGGAGTCGATACTGCTGCCATACAACCAGCTCCTGATAAAACAGCCCTGCGGCGCGAACTGCATCTGCCGGTCGACGTACCACTCGTTGTTTCTGTAGGCCGTTTGGAAGATCAAAAGCGAGTCGATTGGCTCGTCCAAGCGTGGAGGCAGGTTGAGGCCGAATGTCCAACCGCTCATCTGGCCATCATTGGCGATGGTCGCGACCGTAAGGGTCTGGAGCGATTGGCTAGCGCGCACGGCCTGCAACGTTGCCATTTTCTGGGCACCCAACCGAATGGCTATCGCTATTTCCAGGCAGCGGATGCGGGCGTGATCACCTCATTGTTCGAAGGCCATCCCGTCGCGCTGCTCGAAGCCATGGCAGCAGGATGTCCCATGGTGGGAACCGCTGCCGACGGAATTCCGGAAACCATCGTGGATGGCGTGACCGGCTTTTGCGTGCCCCTGGATGTCCCCACCGCCATTGCAGAGAAACTCGTTCTCCTACTTCAGGATTCAGTGTTACGGGAAAACATGGGACGCGCCGCTTGCGAGCGAGTTAAAAGAGAATATGCGCTCGATTCCGTGTCGGAGCAGCAGATCCGGCTGGCTCAGGAAATCCTCGCCGCAGACGCCAGTTCCTGATCGTAAAGCGCGACATAGCGGTCCAGTACCTTATCCGCCGCATAATACTGAGCCCGTACCTTGCCCTGTGCGCCCATTTTTTGGCGTAAAGCGGGATCGCCAATTAACGTCAGGAGACGTTCGGCAAATTGAGCGGTATCGGCGGGAGGCACGAGAAATCCTTCCCGGCCATCCGTAAAGGTCCCGCGGACCCCGTCGGAATCGTTGGCTACCACGGGGCGACCGCAGGCCATCGCCTCCATCGGGACGACGGAGTTGGTTTCGTACAACGTGCTCATGGCGACGACATCGGCTGCCTGCAAGAATTCGATCCCATTCGCTTGGGCCCCCAGAAAAGTGCAACTTTTCTCCAATCCGAGAGTATGGGCCAACTCGTGCATTTCAGACTCAAGTTCTCCGCCACCCACGATCCATAGCCGGGCGTTCACGCCACGATCCTGCACGATCTTCCAACTCTGCAGCAACCAATCGATCCGTTTCTGTGTGGCCAGACGGCTGACGCAAACCACATGGACTACATCCGACTGCCAGCCATGTTGCCGACGAATGGTTTCCGTCGCCGAAGGTATTGGCACACGATCCATGTCGATCATGTTCGACAAAATGACCTGCTTACCTTCAAAGGGAAAATGTCGCAGTAAATACTGGTAGTAATTACTCGCGCAGAGCAGCACAGTGCGATGGCACAACCGAACCGGTATCCATTCGGCGATATAATTACGGATCGTACGAAATACATCCCAGTCGGTGTAAAAGGCAACCCAGTGTGCAATGTAGATCATCCGCGGCACACCGGTCACGTAGCCTGCCAGGGAACCCAGCGGTCCTCCCCATTGCCCATGCAAAATGAGTAAATCGGGTTGCAACCGGCGCAACCACACAATCAAGGAGATGAATCCGAAGGCCAGCTTGAGCTTCGTATCGATCGGCACACTGATCTCGTGAATTCCCATCTCCCGGCAAGCTTGGGCAAGCGGTCCGTCCCCCCCGTGGATGACCCATGTATCATAGCGTGCCGCGTAACGCTTCAAATGCTGAAGAATGACCGTGGCGCCCCCGCCAATCTGATCGTGGTGAACGAAATGAATAACTTTTTGCATGGAAGCCGCCAATAGGATAGGAGCAAACGACCGTCTGGCACAACTCCGAATGAGCTTATGGTCAAAAACGCGCGACCGATCTTGAATAGTGACAAAATACAGGCATACATAGGAGATGATTGTACTCGTCGGCGGCAGCGGTTATGTGGGCACCGCGTACCAGTCTTATTTCAATTCCCACGGCATCCCGTTCGTATCGGTGAATCGTTCCACGCTGAATTTATGCGATAAAGACGCCGTCTCGAAATTTTTCAAGGAACTCAAGCCCCAGTTCCTCGTCAATGCCGCGGGATATACCGGCAAACCGAACGTGGATATGGCGGAAAAGGAAAAAACCCGCTGCCTTCTCGCCAATACGATTCTGCCCGGCGTGCTCTATGAGGTGTGCACGGACCAGAAAATTCCGTGGGGTCATATTTCCTCCGGTTGCATCTTCTCCGGATCGCGTCCAGATGGCAGTGGATTCACGGAAGAAGATACTCCCAACTTCTCGTTCCGGCAAAATAACTGCAGTTTCTACAGCGGTACGAAGGCGCTGGCCGAAGAGATCATGGAGGGCAGCACCGATTGTTACACGTGGCGGTTGCGCATTCCCTTCAATGAAGTGGATGGCCCGCGCAACTATCTGAGCAAGGTGATAAATTACGCCAAGCTGATCGATGTACGCAATTCGATTTCACAACTGGACGAGTTTGTGCGCGCGACCTGGCTCTGCTGGGAGAAGCGCGTACCTTTCGGCGTCTACAACATCGTCAATCCCGGCTCGATCACGACCCGCGAAGTCGTGGAAAAAATTAAGCAGCGTCGGATGGTGAACAAGGAATTTCAGTTCTTCAAGGACGAAGCCGAGTTCATGCAGGTGGCGGCCAAGGTACCCCGCGCCAATTGCGTTATGGACTGCTCCAAGCTGCTCAAAACCGGCATTCCCATGATGGAAATCCATGAGGCCGTCGATTGGGCACTGGACCACTGGAAGAAAGTAAACTGATCCTGCTTTAACTCAGGATCAGTGGCGCAGCGGCTGCCACCAGTTCGCGTTGTCGCGGTACCATGCAAAGGTGCGCGCGAGACCTTCCTCGAATTTCACCGAGGGCTGCCACCCCAGTTCGCGAGTAGATTTGGAGAAATCCACGGCATAGCGGCGGTCGTGTCCAAGCCGATCGGTCACGTAGCGAATGAGCGACTCTGTCTTGCCCGCCAGCTTGAGAATCTGCCGGACCACGTCGAGATTGGTTCGCTCCGAATCGCCCCCGAAATTATAGACTTCGCCCGGTTGGCCGCGCTCAAACGTGGCCCAGATTCCAGCGCAATGATCCTCGACAAAAATCCAGTCGCGGACATTCAACCCGTCGCCATACACGGGCAGTGGCGTATCATTCATGGCGTTGGTCATCATGAGCGGCATCATTTTTTCCGGAAATTGATAGGGACCGTAGTTGTTCGAGCAACGGGTGATACTCACCGGTTGATCAAAGGTGTGAAAGGCGGCACGCACGAAATGGTCAGCGGAGGCTTTGCTCGCGCTGTAGGGCGAATTGGGAGCCAGCGGCGTGGTCTCAGTGAATTTCCCCTCGGGACCGAGCGAACCATAAACTTCGTCCGTCGAGATTTGCACGAAGCGCGGATTGCCGTTGAGCCGAGCCACGTCGAGCAGAGTCTGAGTTCCAATGATGTTGGTGCGCAGAAACGGTTGCGCCCCGGCAATGCTGCGGTCGACATGCGACTCAGCTGCGAGGTTGAGCACACCGGTGAAGGCATGCCGGGTGAAGAGGCGCTGGAGCAACTCCTGATCGCAAATGTCACCGCGCACAAAAAGAATCGGCTTTTCTTTCGAGAACTCGGTTTCGTTTTCGGTATACGGCAAAGCGGCTAATGTGGGGAGATGACCCGCATAGGTCAGTGCATCGAGAATGACAATCCGAACCTCCGGCTGCTTGCGGCGCAGCCAGTAGACGAGGTTGGAGCCGATGAATCCGGCAGCGCCGGTGATGAGAAGCAGATGCGACATAGGTCAAAAAGGCTTGTTCAAAGTCTCTTCCAGATAAGCGCGGTACTCGCAATTGGGCAGCGAGGCGATCAGCGCGGCAAATTCAGCGTCCGAAATAAATCCGCGACGGTAGGCGGCCTCCTCGGGGCATCCGATTTTGATGCTCTGCCGTTTTTCGATGGCCTGAATGAAGGCCGAGGCATCGTGCAAACTGGAGGAGGTGCCAGCATCGAGCCAGGCGACGCCACGCGGCACGAGATGCACGTGCAGTTGCCCGTCGGCCAGATAGGATTTATTGAGATCGGTGATTTCCAATTCTCCCCGCGGCGATGGCTGCAATTTCCGGGTGCGAGCGACAACGCTGTTGTCGTACACGTAAAAACCGGGCACCGCGTAGGGCGAGACAAACGCCTTGGGCTTCTCAATGATATCCACAACTTTGCCCTTGGCATCCAAGGCAATGACGCCATAGCGCTCGGGATCACGAACGCTGTAGCCGAATACGGTGGCACCCGTGGTGAAATCGCGGACAGTCTCGTTGAAGCCAGTGGCACCATAGAAAATATTATCACCGAGGATGAGCGCCACCGGTTCGTTACCAATGAAGGATTCGGCGAGCAAAAAAGCCTGAGCAATACCCTCAGGACGCACCTGTTCGATATAGGTGAAACGGATGCCCAACCGCTTGCCATCGCCGAGTAATTGACGAAAGCGGGGCAGATCGTGCGGCGTGGAAATCACCGCAATATCGCGGATACCCGCTTCGAGCAGCGTAGTCAGGGGATAATACACCATCGGCTTATCGTAGACCGGTTGGAGTTGTTTACTGGCGACGAGACTCATGGGATAGAGTCTCGAACCAGCACCGCCCGCCAGGATAATGCCTTTCATATCGCGAAGAGGATTCTAAGGGGGAGTGGGGCTCTGGGCAAAGGATGAAATGCAATGTTCCGATCAGGCACCGGACTTAGATTTGGCCTGCAAGCGCTCGAAGAGTTGCTCATACTTGCTGGTAATCACTTCCCAATCGTAGTGCTCGGCCACGCGGCGCTGGGCCCGCTGTCCGTAAGCCCGCGCTTCCTCCGCATCGACTGCAATGCGGTCCATGGCAGAGGCAAGCGTGGGCACGGGATCGGCATGCGAAAAAGTAAGCCCCGTGTCTGCTACGACTTCAAGATTACCCGGCGTGTCGCGCACGATCACGCAGTTGCCGAAACCCATCTGGTCGAGTAGCACGGGCCGCGTGGCCTCGATGGCCGTCGGCAAGATGAAGGCGCGGGCGTGGTAGCTGAGCTGCTGATAGGCATCACCAAATTGAAATCCGGTCATGATGACCTTATCGGAACGGGCAGCGAGCGACTTGACCCGCTCGATGTACTCGGACTGATAGGGAGCATCGCCGATTATGACCAGCGGGAGTTGCTGCTTGCTAGCGAGAAAAGCTTCGAGAGTGAGATCGGCCGCGTTCTCAGGCGTGAGTCGCGAGACGTAGAGAAAGTAACCCTTGGACGTGAGGCTGTACTTTTTCAGCGCGTCCTGACCGGGGTCCGTTGTCACCACGTTTGAGCCGTAAGGAATGAGTTCGGATTCAACACCGTACAGCTCCTGATAACGGCGACGGATCATGCCATTGTCGGCGATAATCGAATCGGCCAGACGCGCGGCCCATGACTCACTGCGGTGCAGCCACCAGCGGCCAAATCCGCTCCATTTGGCACGGGCAAAATCGGCGCCGTCGACATTGAGAATCACCTTGGCTCCTGCGGCGCGCGGGAAGACGGAGAGGAGCGAATTGCCCACGCCGCAAAAGTAAGCGACTTCATAGCGCCGAAACAAAAGCGAATGCAGCACACTCAGGAATGTGTGCACGATAGTGTCAGTGGCTTTGGTGGGAAGCGTAGGAAGATGAACCAATTTGACGCCCTGAAAGGTCTCTTCCCGATAGCGGTTGAATGGAATCCGATTATAGACGGTCACCTCGTGCCCGCGACGAGCGAGTCGCACCGCCAATTGTTCGACGAATGTTTCAAATCCGGAGTAACAGGCCGGGATGCCGCGCGAACCGAAAAAACCAATCCTCATGTAGGACAAAAATTACCGAAGAAACCAGACCGTGGCGAGCGCATTGATTCGGGAACTCACGCTCACGCCTGGCTCTTGTACCGCTGCGCTACGGGAATGCGACGACCCATGCCGAAGGCTCGGGGGGACACCTTGAGACCGGGAGCCGCCTGACGCCGTTTATATTCGCTGAAGGTGATCTTGTTGATCACATCGCGCACAATCTCCGCGTCGAAACCACGCTTCACCAATTCCTCGGCACTCACCTCGTCCACGACATAGAGCTTCAAGATCGCATCGAGCACCTCATAGGGCGGGAGCGAATCCTGATCGGTCTGGTTCGGTCGCAACTCGGCGCTCGGCGGTTTGATGAGGGAGCTCGCCGGGATGATCTCGCGCTCGCGATTGATCCAGCGGGAGAGGGCATACACCTCGGTCTTCAAGACGTCCGCGATCACTGCCAGTGCGCCACACATATCGCCATAGAGCGTGCAGTAGCCGACCGCCATCTCGGACTTATTTCCGGTGGTGAGGATGAGCGGATTAAATTTGTTCGAGATCGCCATCATGATCACGCCGCGCAGGCGCGACTGGATATTTTCCTCGGTCACGCCGGGAGTGGTTCCGGCAAAAATACCGGAGAGCTGCGCATTCACCGCTGCCACCGCCGGTTCCACCGGGATCACCTCATAACGAATACCGAGATGACTCGCGAGCGCGGCCGCGTCGTCGAGGCTGTGTTGACTGGAATATTGCGACGGCATCGCGACGCCCAAAACGTGATCGGGTCCGAGCGCATGTGCCGCAATCACCGCCACGAGCGCCGAGTCAATACCGCCGGACAAACCCAGCGCCACCGATTTGAATCCACATTTACGAACGTAATCGCGCACGCCGAGACACAGTGCGTCGAAAAGCAATTCCTCATCCTGCGGCCATTCCGCGAGCACGGGAGGCGCAGGAGCATCGAGATCCACAATCAGAACTTCCTCGCGAAAACCGGGCGCGAGCGCGATCACATCACCGTGCGCATCGATCGCCACGCTGTGACCGTCGAAAATGAGTTCGTCGTTGCCACCCACGGCATTGGCCTGCACCACGGGCACGCGTTCGTCGCGCGCCACTTTGCGCAGCATCTCGAGCCGGGTCTTTTCCTTGCCACGATGCCAGGGCGACGCAGAGAGATTCACGACGAGGGTTGCCCCGGCAGCAATCAGCTCCTTGACCGGATCGCGACGGTAGCGGCGCTCGGGCCAGAAATCTTCGTCGTTCCAGATATCCTCGCAAATGGTGAGGGCGATCTTGTGGCCCTTGAATTCCAGCGGCGCGACGGCATCGCCCGGTTCGAAATAGCGGTCCTCGTCGAAGACATCGTAGGTCGGCAACAGGGTCTTGGCCACGCGATGAACGATGCGGCCCTCCTGCAAAAACGCCGCCGCATTGAGCAACGGTTTGCCGGGGCGTTTGGAATTGTGATCGACGTAACCGACGCACAACGGCACGGCGCCGGTCGCCGTCGCCACGTCATTGAGAGCGGTCAGGTTGCGAGCTACGAAGTCGGGGCGCTGAATGAGATCGCGCGGCGGATAGCCGCAGAGGAAAAGTTCCGGCGCGACGACCAGTTCCGCCCCCTGCGCGCAGGCGTGATGATACGCGTCGATGAGGGCGCGCGTGTTGGCGGGGAAATCACCCACCGTGGCATCGAGTTGCAACAAGGCCAGCTTCATCGCCACACTCTACGACGCAACGCGGCTGCGAATCACGTACAAATTGCGATCAGCTCTCATCTGTAAGTGAAAAACAAAAAAGGCGGCACCGTGGTGCCGCCCTCAAAATAGTAATGAGACTTTTAGTTCGAAGACCAGTTATTGACCCACACGTTGGTATTTGCGGCGCCACCTGTAGTTTTACCTGCAGTCGACCAAAGATCATAGAATCCCGCGTTCATGCCCTTATCTGCAGCGTTCGTGCAATAGCCGTAAGCGTACCCGAACGGGTCCTGAACATAGCAGCTCATAGTCGAGTTAAGCTGATTCTTTTTGAAGGTCATATAGACCGGACCAGCCGGCTTGGCATTCCAGTTGGTGGTCGCGCTCAGACCCTGAAAAAGAATCGTCGATGAAGGTGTGTAGGCCGTCGGTGTGACGGAACTCACAGAAGCCATCCCTGCAATACCGGGATAAATCCCATTATCCGTTTTATAAGATTCCAGAGCCGTGCTCATGGCGGCAATTTCGGCGGCAGCACGCGAACGGGCCGCCTTGTTCTGGATAGCACCTGCTGCACCGAGGGTGATGGCACTCAACATGGCGATGACCGCCATGACCACCAGAAGCTCAATCAATGTGAAACTATTACGACACGTTTTCATTACTTGTAACTAGTGAGCATTTTGGTACCCGTACCGGCCGCATCGCCGTAAGTCCAAACGGCTACACCCACACTCATGACCGTCAACCCCGTACCAGTCGACGTCGGATCGGGAACATCTGTTACCTGACCATCGTAGTTATCGTCCGTCTTCACTCGATAGCGCCGATTATCAACCGTAGGTTTTTTGTAGGGGCTGAGAATTTCGCGAGTTGAAGTTCCCTTGAGATCTTTCTTATTAAAACTCATAAACTGAATAAAACGGCTGTTTGGAACTGCTGAAGACTGCGATTGTGTCGTCGAGCTGCCACCTAGTTCCCGGCAACCATTGAGCGAATAGCAGAGCTCCCCGACCTGCTGGGAAGTTGAGAAATTACCACTGCCGCTGTAAGTCGGCCAGACACCGTATTCCGTATTGTACAACGTACAGGCAATCGAAAGCTGATTACACATGGTGGAAGCCTGCGCTTTTTGCGCCGCTTCCAGCGCGCCCTGCAACGCGGGGAAGGCCAATCCGGCCAACAACGCAATAATGGAGATCACAACCAAAAGTTCAATGAGCGTGAAGCCGCTCCGCTGGGGATTTTTGTTCATAAGGTGTTCCGTCTCTTGTGTAGAACTTAACGCAACTTTGCCGAAACCGCTATCCAAATCTTATGGCCATTGCCAATTTTCAAATGCCAATTGCCAAATGAAGTTGCCTGCCAGTTGAGGCCCATGGGTCGAACATTGCCACCTCCAATAGTATCGTTACGAGTTTGTGAGTCGATGGACGATTTGGAGTGCGGCGGCTTGCCGCCGCTTTGCCGCTCGGGAGCTTGGCTTGCTCCCGTTCCAATCCCTGCCCCCTCCGGGAGCAAGCTGCCGTTCCCAAAGCGGGAGCTTGCTCCCGCACTCCAGAAATTGGCAATGTCAGTCGAGCTCGTCTTCAAGCCGCTCGGCGACCCACTGCTTGAGCATGCTCTGGTAGTTAAGGTAGCGCTGGCGGGCAAGGCGCTTGAGCCGCGAAAGCATGCGGGGGTCCATCCGCAGGGTAATGGTGGTCGATTCGGCGTTATCGGCGTTGACCAGAGTCGCTTGCATGAGCTGCGGCGCAATCTGGTGCTGAAGCCAAAACTCGGCCTCCTCGGCAGCCGTGGCAAAGGGCGGTATCTTTTCCCAATCGGTGATGGCAGGCAGGCTCACAAGCTTTCCTTGGACTTACGGTCGTAAAAGAAGGTTTCCTCGGCGGTCATCGATCGCGAGGTGATCACGCGCACGACCTTGCCGGTGGAGGTATAGAGAGAGAAAATCGGTTTACCGCCGAGAGTGCGCCCCAGGCAAAAGTAGCGGGATTGCTGGGCGAAACGCATCGCGTCCGGCAGCAGCCTCAGGCTGAAGGGATCTTCAAAGCTCTCGCACACCTCATTTTGGGTGATCTCCTTCGACGCAAAAAGTGACCAGTCAAAATCCACACTTCACTCTTTAGGCCATCATCTTGCGCAACGCAAGCTCGCATGGGCCATGGGGTCGGAAAGAGCGAAACCAGCAGCTGGGTGCACTGAACCCAAACGATCAGAAATGGTAAACACTCCCGGAACTTCCACTTGTCGCGGGTCCATTTGAAGAGCAACGTTTCTGCCAGGATGAAACATTATCTCGGCATCTGCCTGATCCTGCTTACGGCCGCGGCGATTGCACTATTCTTCATCCGTCGTTGCGAGAATGCCGTCGCGCGGACCGCCTCCAGTATTTCCAAGACCTTCCTCTCCGCGCTCAGCGTGCAACCGCAAGTGAGCGTCAACCAGACCGTGATTCTCTCCCAAACCTCACCCATTGCGGAACTCGCCATCGTCAGCAAAGAGGCGCTTGTGACCTACGGAATCCGCGAAAAGCTCAACGTCCTCTCGCGGGAAGTCCCCCTGACTGGCAAAACCCTCACGGCGCAAGCCGCCTACCGGATGAAAGCCGGCTACAACCTGAAAGAACCATTCCTCGTCCAGATCGATTCCACCAGTGGCCGCATCACTGCGCAGTTGCCTCCCGCTCGCCTGCTCTCGGTCGAGCGCATCGGTCCGCTCACGCTGCAGGATGAGGACTCGCTGCTGAATCGTATCACCCCCCAAGAACGGGAAAAAGTCCTCAACGAACTCGACGCAGCGGCCCGTCACATGGCGCAGCAGTCCGGCCTGATCGAGGATGCCGAGAAGCAGGCTGTCTCCCGGCTGGAGGAATTGGCGATGCGCAATGGACAGAAACTATTCTTACGACTACCACATCAGGCTCAATAGATGCTGTTTTTGCGACGTACATCGCTTATTAGATTGTCGTGATCGGTGGAATCGTTTTACACTACAGGCATGACGGGCGTCGTGGCGACTGGGGCGGATCTGAACTGGGAAAAAGTAGCGGAAGATTTTGCCTTCGTCTTTTGTTCCAGCGATCTGGACGGTCGCATCCATTACGTCAATCAAGGCTGGTATGACGCGGTCGAACACGAAGTGTTGCCGCGATTTCTCCCCCGCTACGCGCCGAATCGTCAAGTCTACGACGCCTTCGATTATTCCCACAGCGACCGCTTGCGCCACGGCTACGAGCTTGTTCGTCGCGGCGTTGTATCCCATTCGGAGGAGCTTGTACCCACACACACCGCGAACGAAAATCGCTGGGCCTTGCAACGCCTCCAACGACTCGGCGAGGAGATCATTTTCAGCTTCTACTTCCTGCGTCACTACACCGAGCAAATGCCCGTCGCGCCGAAGATCCGCTGTCTCGTCGACGGCAAAAGCTGGATCACAAATTGGAAGGATGACCCCACTCCCTTCGACGACGAGACCGCCCGCGCCCTCTGCCCGAATTGCTCTCTGCTGATGTATACGTATCTGCGGGAGTAGCGAGTACGCAGATTCGACCATTTCAAAGTATCATGAACAGATAGGTGCCAAAACCATCGGCGACGTAGGATCTGGAGTGACGAGACCTTAAAAATCCCCCGGCGAACCCTTTTTTATTCTTTCCTCTCTGTGTGAGTGGTGAGAGTTCCACCCGCATCAGGCGGCCGCAATGGTCGCATCGGCTTCGACCGGGTCGTCGGCGACGACGCGCACATCCACTTCGATGCCGAGGGCGGCATCGGCCGGACCGGTATATGTGCCCGCGATGGGCGACGCTTTTTCCGGATCGCGCGAGGTGGCCACGGCGACGTGTTGCGCGCCGATGAGAATGCCAGAAGTGGGGTCGAATCCTTTCCAGCCTGCGCCGGGCAAATACACCTCGGCCCAGGCGTGGGTGGAAGCGCCACCGGCTTCCGTCGCCTCGCAGAGCATGTAGCCGCTGACGAACCGGGCGGCCAGACCCCAACAGCGGCAGGCTTCGACAAAGAGTGTGGCAAAGTCGCGGCAGGAACCACTGTTGTTCTGGAGCGTCACGGCCGGCGTCTGCACACCGGGTTCGTCGCGACGTTGATAGGTGAAGGTGTCGTGAATGTGTTGATTGAGATTCTGCAGCAGGGTCAGCGTTTCAATCGTCTCGCCCGGCTTCCAGAATTGAGTGAGCCAGACGGAAAGCGCGTCGGTGTCCTTCGGATAAATGATGTGGGTGAAGGCCGCGAGTTCGCTCTTGCTGCCGGGTTGGTAGACGAAGGGATAATTTACCGCGCCTTCGTCGAGTTGAAAATCGAGCGGATTGGTATCGTAATGTTGCAGGACGAGTTCGCTGTAGATCATGAGTTGATCGGCAGGCGCGGTGAAGTCCACCTTGGCAATGCTGTTGCCGTTGACATCGCGAAACCAGTGGATGTTGTGCGCGGGGGTAATTTCGAGAATGGAGCTTTCGATATGCAGATCGTGTCCTTCGCGGGGCCGGATCATGATGAGATGCGGCCCGAATTCGACGGACTCTTTATAGCGGTACGTGGTGCGGTGCTGAATGCGAATTTTCATGGGTGATGAATCGTTAAGAGATCAATAACGCGTGCGGTTTACTCCTGACTGAGTATGACGAGCCCGTAGGGAGGCAGGGCGATCATGGCACTCTGCTCCATTCCATCGCAGGCCGTGGCTTCGGTGATGATGCGGCCTTCGGGGTTGGTGACATCACTGAAGTCGGGGCTGTATCCTTTCCAATCGGAATTGAAGCGAATGATCCAGTCGCCGGGCCGGGGTAATCCGATGCGGTAGGTGGCATCCACGGTTTGATGGGAGAACGAGGCAATGACAAGGACATCGTCCTTCGGCCCGCCTTCGAGCCAGCGATGAAAGGCGACGACTTTATCGGCGTCGTTGTAGTGATGGATGTGCACGTGGGGGCCGGTGAGTCCGCGCGTGTGCCCGTAGAGATTGCGGCGCAGATGGACGAGATCGCGATAGAGGCGGTTGATGCCCTTGAACGTGCCGAGCTTGTTCCAGTCGAGGGCGAGGTCATCGCGAAACCAGCCGTCGGTGAGAAATTCCTGACCTTCGAAGAGCATGGGAATTCCGGGGGTCGTGAGCACGAGCCCCGCCGCGAGCGTCGAACGCTTGCGGGCGAAGTAATCGGCCGTGTTGTCCGGATTGATTTCCTGCGGGATGCGGGCCTTGCCATTGGCCACTTCGTCGTGCGATTCGCTGTAGATGATGCGCTGGAAGGCGTCGCCATTGTAGCGAAATTCGATCGCGCGGGCGATATCACTCATGGAGCGGTCCTCGTCGTTCGCCTGCACGACGGTGGCGCGCACGGGATGAACAAAGGCGCTGTCCCATTGGGCGGAGAATCCCGCCCCGCCTGCGCCGGTGGGCTTGGTCAGCCATTCGTTTTGCAGCAGATCTTCCGCGATGGTGATGCGGCCGGGGAAGTGGCGCGTGATTTCCTCATTGAGCCATTGCAGAAGCGACCAGCCATCGGGGAGATCGGTTTCGGGATTGGAATTGTGGCCGCGTGTGTTGCGGATAAAGAGGGTGGAGTCGAAGCGCAACCCGTCGACTTTGTATTCCTCGAGCCAGAAGAGCGCATTGTCGCGGAGGTACTGACGCACTTCGCCGCGTCCGTAGTCCGGCCGGTTGTCGCCCCACGGGGTCCACGAGCGGTGATCGTTGTAGAAATAAATTCCGCCCTTGCCGTTCTCGTTCCAGCCGTCGAACTGCCAGAGATCGAGATCGCTGGGACCAAAGTGATTGTAGACCACATCGAGAATGATGGCGATGCCCTCCGCATGCGCGGCATCGATGAGTTCCTTCAATGCGCGCGCGCCGCCGTAACTTTCCTCGACGGCAAACGGGTTGGTCACGTTATACCCCCAGGAACGTTCCGAGGGAAATTCGGCAAGCGGCATGAGCTCAATCGCATTCACGCCGAGATGCTTGAAATACGGAAGTCGTTTTTGCACCTGCGCAAACTGGCCGGGCGCATTGTCGGGGCCGGTGGCAAAAGTGCCGACATGGAGCTCATAGATGACCAGTTCGTTCCACGGGGACAACGTCAGCTGGGGATGTTTCCACACGTAGTCGTCCTGAAAGATGACCGAGGTTTTCTGGTGAAGATGAATGGCAAGCGCATAGGGATCGTTGCGGCGAAAGGTCTGGTCCTGATGCGTGATTTCAAATTGATATGGCTGGCCGGGGTGCGCCTCGGAAACCACCGTCGTCCACAATCCGTCCGCCTCCGCGAGAAGCGGATGCCGGGAGCCATCCCAATCATTGAATTCGCCAACGACGGATACTTTATTCGCGAAGGGAGCCCAGACTCGAAAGCGAACACCAAACGGTTCACAGGTGGCGCCCATGGTCCGGGGATTGGAAATCGATGCGTGCATAGATGGAAAGTTTTCTGGTTTGAAATTGAAGGGGTTTTTGATCCGTCTTTTCTCTTTTCATCGGGTTGCAATTCAAATGCCAGCGGTACGTGAGGACGTCCCTTTGCTCGACTGCAATTACTTAGGGAATGCGAGCACACAAACTCGTTGTCATCCGCCCTCTTTTTTCGTGCGAAATGCGGAGAGTCGAAAATGCAGGCATGCAAAATGCATGACGCGATGACGGCAGCCATTCTCGATGGGCTGTAAAATGAAGCCAGGCCCTGGAGGGGGAACTCAGGGCCTGGCTCGGGGTGGGGGATGCGGGAGATCGATCGGGACGATTATTTATTACTATCGGGAGTTACGGCGTTCTTGAGGGCTTCGCCAAAGTTGCGGACCGCTTCCTTGGCTTCATCAACGGCGGCGCGGTATTTGGCTTCGTTATAGTCGCGGGCCAGTTCATCGCGCTTGCGTTGAAGCAAAACCAGCTTCTCCTCGGCACGGGCCTTTTCGGAGCCCGAGGTGCGCTTGGTCAATTCCTGCAACTCGCGAATCTCGGAATCGAGTTCGGCCATGGCATGATCCATCTTGCGGGCGTTTTCCGGCGTGGGATTTTCCTTATACTCGTTTTTGCGCATGTCGCCGACGAGAGTCTCGGGAGTGGTCAGCTTCTTGTCCGGAGGCGGAGTTTTCGCCGAGCGTTGTTCGCTACAGGCGGAAATGAGCAAGCCGGTGGTGAGCATCGCGCCCAAGGTGAGGACGGGCCAGTGGGGGATCGGGGAGTTTCGGTTGGTTTTCATAGTGGGTTCTCCTGTGTGGGGTGAAGGTTATCGATTTATGAGAGGGGGCGTCGTCCCACGAGAAACGAGACGAGGAACAACACGAGAAACAGCAGGAAGATTACCTTGGCGGCTGTGGCAGCCGCGCCTGCTATTCCCGCGAAGCCCAAGACACCGGCTATCATCGCAAGGACGAGAAATGTGAGTGACCAGAAGAGCATCATCTATCCTTTATTGAGTTGTGATCGGGTTATTCTTTTGCAAGGGCCATGCCAAGCACTCCAAATTGGCTTCGCTCCCCTCTGTCTACTCTGGAAAATGCTCTTTTTGCTCGGTGAGGAGCTCTTTTCGGCAAATTGCAAAACGCAAGTGAGAGGCATCGTATTCTTGCGCGCTGCATGAGAGAAGGCCGGGGAATTTGACATGCGCCGGGGAAAAGAGATGGTATGTTCACTGCTTAAGTAAAAGGGAACCCCCGGTAAAACTGATGCTACGTACACGACTTGTTCTCGGATTGCTTTGCCTTCTCCTGATTTTGCTGGCGATGGGATTGTATTCAATCGATCGATGCAGTGATCTGGGGCGGCGCATTCAGGTGATCCTTAAGGAAAACGATGCCACCCTGCATACGGTGCAGGAACTCAAGCGTAATTGCACCCAGATGACGTCGTCCCTCCTCGCGGGTACCACGGGGATTTCCCCCGACAGTCGCGCCGAATTTTCCGAGGCGTGCCGCCATTTCGAAGCCGCACTGGAACAACAAGAGGCGATCAGCAAGTCCGGCAAGGAGCGCTCCCTGACGCGGCAACTGCGCGAGATTCATACCGCGTACCTGCAGGATGCGTGGAAGCTGCTGGATAAGAAGCCGCCCAGCGCCAGCAAACTCAAGGAGCTGACAGCCCGGGTCGGCAAACAAACCACCCAGATGTTAATGCTCGCGGATGATATCCTGGAAGCGAGTCGCGTTTCCATCAACGCGCGCAACGCCGCCTCGGGCAAGGAAACGACGGATACCATCCGCCTGCTGATGTTCGCCATGACGGCTGCCGTGGTCATCGCGATCTACACTTCGATCCGGCTGAGCCGGAGCGTACTGGCGCCAATCGCCTCGCTGACGGAATCGATCCGCCAACTGGGCGAGGGCGATCTGGATCAAACCGTGACGTTCCATTCGAAGGACGAGCTGGGCAAGCTGGCCGCGACGTTCAACAAGATGGCGTCGCAGTTGCGCGGCTTTCGCAATGCCAATTCGGAAAAATTGCAGCGCTTGCATTTGACGGTGGAGAAAACCATCGCTTCTTTTCCTGACCCCATTTTCGTGCTGAATGCGGCGGGCAATGTGGAATTCCGCAATCCCGCCGGTGATATGCTGGCCGTGAAGCTTCTCTTCTCCGGCATGCGGCGGCTGCCAGAGCAGGTGGAAAAACTCGTGGAGCAAAGTTTCGCCACCGGGGAGGATTACCTGCCCACGCTCTTCAAGCAGGCCGTGATGCTCCGGCTGGATCAGACCGATCACTACTTTCTGCCGCGCGTGGTTCTCCTCCGGGATGAACATCAATTGCCCTTCGGCACGGCCGTCATTCTGGAAGATATCACCCGGATGCGATTGGTGGACCAGATCAAGGACAACCTGGTCTCCACGGTGAGTCACGAACTCAAGACGCCGCTCACCAGCGTGCGGATGGCTCTCTATTTACTACTGGAAAAGGGACTCGGTCCGCTGACGCCGAAGCAGGAGGAAATGCTGTCGACGGCGCGGGAGGATTCGGATCGCCTGCTGAACATGCTCAATGATCTGCTGGATCTGGCGCGCTTGGAGGAGGGCCCGCCGGAACTGAAGCTGGAAGCGATTTCTCCCGCCCGGCTCTTCGAGATCGCCCGGCGCGAAACGAGCGGCGTGGCCCAGGAAGCGAACATCACCGTGATCGACGAGACGGACCCCAAGCTGCCCGAGATTCAAGTCGATGGCGAGCGCATGGGATTTGTCTTCAATAATCTGGTTTCCAATGCGATCAAGTATTCCCCTCAGGGGTCCACCATTCGCTTGATCGCCACGCGGCATGAATCGGATTTCATCCGTTTCTCGGTGCGCGATCAAGGTCCGGGAATTCCCCCGGAACATCAGGCCCGCATTTTTGAAAAGTTTTATCGCATCGCCGGCTCCCGCAAACGGGGCGCCGGGCTCGGACTTTCCATCGCCCGCGAAATCGTGCGCGCCCACGGGGGCGAGATCGGGGTGCATAGCAAACCGGGCGAGGGCAGCGAATTTTATGTCATACTCCCCATTTCAGCCACCGTCACATCGAACTCCCCCGCCGAGGGAGCATCCTCTTGACCGGCATGTCATGATTCCTCCCCGAACCACTCTCTATGCCCACTCGTAAGCAAGAGTCCCTCTTCCGTCAAACCCTGGCGCGGCTGATCGTTCTGCCCGGGGGCCTGATTCTCCTGGCGACGGCGTTGCTCGCCGCGCTCGTTTTCAATTTGATGGGTGTCGTGGAGTGGGGCCAGCAGTCCTATCAAATCCTCTCGAAGACACGGGCCTGCGAAAAATTGATGGTGGATATGGAGACCGGCCTGCGCGGTTATCTCTTGAATAAAGACGCGATTTATCTCGCCCCCTATCAGGAGGCACTGCCCAAGGTGAGACCCGCGCTCGAGGAATTGCAAGCGGCCGTCAAAGATCGACCGGATCAGGTGCGGCGCATTCAGGTCATTCGTGCGGAAGCGGAGGAATGGATGCGACTGGGCGAACGGCGCATTCAGCATCTTCCCACCCTCGTGAACAAGGAGGAGTCCTTGGCTGGCAAGCGCATGATGGATACGATTCGCCGCCATTTTGCGGAGTTCGTGCAGGTGGAGGAAGCCTTGCGGCAGCAACGCGTGCAAAATGTGGGGATGATGAAGGAACGTCTCTTCTATGGCGGCGGCTCCATCGCGGTGATTCTGACGCTCCTGATGACGTTTTACATCACGACCGAATTGCGCCATCTGGTGGGCGATTACAAGACGGCATTGATGGAGGCTCACCTGCGCAATATCGAATTGGCCGAGCAAAAGGAATGGTTCCGCATTACGCTCTCCTCCATCGGCGATGCCGTGATTGTGACAGATCATCTGGGACAGATCACCTTCATGAATCCCGAAGCCCAACGCATGACGGGCTGGCAAAATGAGGAGGCCCTTTCCAAGCCGCTGAAATCCATCTTTCGAATCATCAATGAAAACACCCGCGTGATCGTCGATGATCCGGTGGAGCGGGTCCTGCGGGAGAACAAAGTGGTGGGTCTCGCCAATCATACTGTGTTGATTGCAAAGAATGGCGTGGAATGGCCGATCGAGGATAGCGCGGCACCGATTCACGATCATTACCAGCGGATCACGGGTGTCGTGCTGGTCTTCCACGATGCCTCGGCCCTGCGCCAGGCGCACCGCACCCTGCAGGAGTACTCGAAGGATCTGGCCGCCCAAGTCGAAGAGCGGACCGGCTCGCTGCGGCGCGCGATGGAAGAGATGGAGGCGTTCTCCTACACCGTCTCGCACGATCTGCGCTCGCCCTTGCGCGCGATGCAGGGATATGCGCAGGCGCTGCTGGAGGATTACTCCGCAAAGCTGGACGAAAGCGGCGTGCTCTACCTAAACCGCATTAACAGTGCCGCGCAACGCCTCGACAAACTCATTCAGGATCTTCTGGCCTATACCCGTCTTTCCCGGGACCGGGACGAACTGATCTCGGTCAATCTGGATTCCCTGATGCGGGAAATGCTCAGCCAGTATCCCCAGTTCCAACCACCGCGGGCTACCGTCACCGTGACTGGCACGCTCCTCCCCGTCTTTGCCCGCGAAGCGACGCTGACGCAGGTGCTGTCCAATCTGCTCGACAATGCCATCAAGTTCGTCGCCCCGGGAGTCCAACCGCGGGTGGAAATTTCCACCGAGGAAATCAACGGCCGCATCCGCATCAAGGTTCGCGATAACGGAATCGGCATCGCCCCGGAAGACCGCGAGCGCATCTTCAAGATTTTCGAGCAGGTCCATAATCCCAAACTCTATGGCGGCACCGGCATCGGTCTCGCCATCGTCAAACGCGCCGTCGAAAATCTCGGCGGCAATATCGGTCTCGAATCGGAGCTGGGTAACGGCTCTCTCTTCTGGGTCGATTTAAGAAAAGGATAACTGCCATGGCGAAGGAACCGCGAATCATCCTGATGGTCGAGGATAACGACGACGACGCGTTTATCACGAGCCGCGCGTTCAATAGCGCGCAAGTCGATGTCACCATTAAACGGGCGGAAGATGGTCAATCCGCCATGGATTATCTGGAGGGGGGCGGTGTCTATGCCGACCGCAAAACGTATCCCCTACCCGACATTGTCTTGCTCGACCTCAAGCTGCCGCGCAAGAGCGGGCTGGAAGTCCTGCAGTGGGTACGGAAGCATCCGACCCTGCATCCGATGGTGATACTGGTGCTCACGTCTTCCTCCGAGCGCGCCGATGTCGAAGCGGCCTATCAGCTGCACGTCAACGCCTACGTCGTCAAGCCAACCTCGATTAATCACATGGTCGATATCGCCCGGCACATCCATAGTTTCTGGCTGAATACCGCCGTTGTATTACGCCCCACTTTTGTGTTTCCCTTTATCCTGACGGCTGCAAGATTGATCTAAATGCCACTTTCCGCCCCCTCAGTCGCCCCCGAACTCATCCGAGTCATTGTCATTGAAGACAATGAAGATGATCGCATTTTATTGCTCCGGCAGTTGAAGAGCGCGAATATGTCCGAGCAAATCAAATTCATACCGGACGGTAAAGAAGCGATCGATTATTTCCAAACGCATACGGCGGCCCTGGCGCAATCGCTCATGGTGGTGTTTCTCGATTTGAAATTACCCTCCGTCAGCGGATTGGAAGTCTTGCGCGCGATCCGTGCCGAAGCCGCCCTCGCCCATGTGCCCGTCATTGTGATGACTTCCTCCAACAATCCCAAGGACCTGGAAGAATGTCAGGCGTTGCGCGTGGCTCAATGGGTGGACAAGCCGATCACCTTCGACACGTTTTCACGGGCCATCGCTGATACCTTTCATCGGCGCTAGTCGGCTGCTGACTCCCATTTGCCGGAGCGTCCGTTCCGCAAAAAGCCCTACCGATCGACCCTCTCCGCGCATTTTGCAGAGGGGGTAAAAGGCCACCATTCCCGCCCATATCCCGCAATCGTCTGGATGGAAGCGGCTTGCAAAACTGGCCTGAATTGGCACCACCCATGCACGGTGATGAGGTGACAGTTAACCACTCCCAAGACCGGAGGTCACCATGATCAAAGACACATTCGCAACGGGAATCATCGCCATCACGCTCATCTGCTCGATCCTCACGCTTCAATCCATTCTCTCCATCATGAATGGAGAGCGTAAATCGCCCGCCATGCTCGCCGTCGCCAGCGCGGAAGCTGAGCACGAGGAGAAAACTACTCAATTATTGCGCGTCCTGGCCCAGACCGACTTATGAGCCGTCGGGCCGGGCTCACCGCGCGCCTCAGAGCTATTTCCCGCACGACCGGCATCACGATCCTCGCGATCGTGGTGCTGCTCGTGGGATTGCACATTGCCGCTCCCTTCCTCGTACTGCATCAGGTGAATCGGATTCTCGGTAGCATGGAGGACTATGTGGCGGACACGCCCCGGCCATCGATCTGAGCCTGTGGCGCGATGCAATTGCGCCCTACAAAAAAGACATTCTGCTCGCACAACCCATCACATAACGAGACCTGCTCCCACAAGAGTGATCTGCGTGATTTCCGTGGGATTATTCAGGCGCAGCGGCATCGTTTGACCGAGGCCGCGATTCACATACAGGGCGGAGGAACCCGCGTGATAAGTTCCCCGCAGGAACGGGAACGTATGCATCAGCGGACCGATCACGGGACGCGGTGGCGCGGTGAGCGAGAGTTGCCCCCCGTGCGTGTGACCGCTCAGCACCAGGTCTGCTCCCAATTCGCACAGCTGTGGGAACAACCTGGGATCATGCGCCAGAACGATACGGAAATCCGCAGGCGGCCTTAGCGCTTGGGCGAGGGCGGCGATATGACGTCTCAGCCGGTTCGGATGCGTGGAAAAATCGATGCCCGACAAGGAAAGCGTTGAGCCACCGCGAGCCAGCGTCACGTTTTGGTTGATCAATAAATTCGACCCCAACCACGAGCGCAATAAGCGGATCATCTCCCAGCGTGTGTTGAATACATCGTGATTGCCGAGACACGCGAAGGTGCCGAGCGGTGCTTCCAGTTGACGCAAGAGCGGCAGCGCGGCGGGAAGGTAGCTCGCGTGACGATCCACGAAATCACCCGTGATCACCACCAGGTCCGAGGCCAGCTCCCGGCACGCGTCGATCACCGGCGGGAGGTGGCGTTTCACCGTGAAACCGGGACCGATGTGCAGATCGCTTAATTGGGTGATCGTCATTCCCTGCCACGCGGCGGGAAGTTGTGGAAAGGCGAGCGTGACGCGCTCAATGCGAAAACGACCGGCTCGATGGCGGGTGATCAACCCCACACCGCCAAGGAGCAAAAAGGGCAGCGTGATCAGGCGACCCCGGACCAGATGCAGGCGCTTGAGTCGGGGAAGCGCCCGGTTGATTTTCATCCCGCGGGCTCCCCCGTTATTCCAAGGAGGCCAGAGCGGCGCGGACTTCCGCTTCCGGCCCTTCGTGATGCTGGTCGATGGCGAGTTTCAGCGCCTTCTCGTAGAGCTCGCGGGCGGCGGCCTTGTCCCCGCGTTGCACGGCACATTGGCCCAGCAACATCACCACCACCATCCAATCCTGACGTTTGCCCAAGGCGACGCGCAGATGGCGTTCGGCCTCAGCGAGCCGTCCGGCGTCGAAGAGGGCTTTCCCCAGACTGAACCGGTGCAGTTCCTGTTCGGGGTGTTCGATGACTTTGGCTTCAAAACGGGCGATGCGTTCGTCTTGCTGGGTGTTGTCCATAAGGGTGAGTCGTGTCGCGGTAGATCGCGGGGTTTTCAGCATACGGGCAAATCGTATTCATGCAAGCGCAGGGCTTTGCCAGTTCACTTGTTCAATAATTTTTTCTGTTCTTCCACCTCCGATCTTTTTAGCGTCAAACCAAACAGAAGTAAGGGGGTGTTTATGGATCAAAAACCAGCGCGTAAGAAACGCGGTATTGTTCAATACATGATATTCGGTTGTGCGGGCTTTATCGGGGTTCTCGTTCTCTTTTATATCGTGATGGCCCTGGTTCCAGGACTCATCATCATGAGAAGAAATTCCAATGCTTCACAACAAGTTGCGGGCGCGCAACTGTTACCCTTACCGTACAAGGATGAGGTTCGTCCTTGGCTCGAGAGTGATCAACTCGCAGCGCGCATGCCCCAGCATCAGGAGTTTTACCGGCGTTTGCGCGACGAGACATGGGCGGAATTTCAGCGGTTACATCCGGGCACCCATCCTTACGATGAAAATGCGCGGAAAATCATCGGTACACTGACGTATCTATGCATCTGGGGGGATTATTACGGGGAAAATCTCTTCCGCGATATACATTCGCTCTATGTGGACAGTAATAAGGAGGGTTTGGCGGACCCGCTCTTTGAGGTGATATTGGATCTCGACTTATTTACGGGGTATTCTCACTCGCACGAAGCAAGAATGTGCGTAGAGGTGAAGAATCGCAGTGAAAGTTTAGACGCTACGGCTTATCCGGCTGCCTTCAAGTTTTGGGCCGCGACGAATGCGGCGCGCAATCTGATGAATTGCCAACAATCTCACGTTCCTAATATCGAGCAATATATGCCTTTGCTGCCGCCATTGGCAGGGCAAATCCTGAAGCACTACGAGGTCATGCTGAATGAAAAATACCCACCAAACTATCTTTTCACCCGTGCAGACGGCTGGATGAGTAATCTGCAGAATGATGTCACACTTCTGGAACAGGCCGGACAGAAAATGGACGAGCTTTGGTCTCACTCCGATCCGGACAGTCCCACCCGGCTTATTCTAAAGGGAGCTTACGAAGTGAATATGGCCTGGGCGCTACGCACTTCGGGGTGGGCCAGTCAGGTGACTGAAAAGGGCCGGTCGGGAATGCAACTCCATTTAAGCAAAGCTCGGGAGATTCTCGAAGGTGCTTATGAACGCTATCCTGGTGAGTGGCCGATTTGCGGGGTGATGATGAATGTTGTTTTGGGTGGGGATGGAGATCGTGCCGAAATGGAGAAATGGTTCCAGAGAGGCGTGCAAGCTAGCTCGAACTGGGGTGGTATTTATTCCTGTAAGGCTCATTATCTTTTGCCCCGCTGGTATGGCAGCAAAAAAGAGGAAGTGAGTTTCACTCAAGAATGTCTCGCCGGAGGACGCTTTGATATCAAGGCTCCTCTGGTTTTAATCAACAATCTTCAATACTATCCCGATGATTTTGGAGACGATTTTCCCCAACAGAATTGGAGCCTCCTCCAGACAATCTTTGAAGGATTTCTACAAAAGTATCCGCGCAGTGATTACTACCGCACGCTGTATCTGAAGTTTGCGATGAAAGCAAAGCAGGAGAAAATCGCCGCCGAACAATTCCGTCTTTTGGGGGATTACTGGGATAGTGACGCGATCTCGGGGGAGGCCTATCAGGAGATTTTTCGAAAATTTGACACCAATCCTTGAGTCGGTGAGTCCAGATGGAAATCCGGACTCACCCAATCACTAATCGCCGATCAGGACTTCACGGCTTCGAAGGCGAGTTCGATCTCGACTGTTTCGGAGCCCGGACCGACTGACTTCGTCATGCCGTAATCGCTGCGGTTGATCTTGAAGCGGGCATTGCCGCCGGCGCGGTCGTCGCCCTGCGGCCCCTTGCCGAAAGCCACATCAACGAACTGGAACGTGACGGGCTTGCTCACGCCGAGGAGGGTGAAATTGCCAGTGATCTCGTAGGTGGCGTCATCGATCTTTTTCACCGCCGTGCTCTTGAAGCTCAGCGTGGGGAATTTCTCCACGTTGAAGAAGTCGGCTTTGCGCAGGTGCGCATCCCGCATGGAATTGGCCGTGTCGATGCTCTTGGCTTGCACGATGACCTCGACGGAGGATTTCGTGGGGTCTTCCTTGTCGAAGCTGACCTTGCCGGTGTATTCCGTGAACTGTCCTCGCACCGTGCTCAGGCCCATGTGTTTGATTTTGAATCCGACCGACGAGTGGGCCGGGTCGGCGGTGTAGGTATCCGCTGCCAACGCGGGCAGGGTGAGGGACAACGACAGTACGAGGAACAGGGCCGATAGACGACGCATAAGTTAATTTCCTTGGTTAATTTGTGTAATTATGGATGCGATTTTGCAGAATGCAAGTGACCCTCTTTTGGAGAGGCCCGAATGGGCGTGACAAGGGAGACGTAACTCGGTTGGATAGTGGTTGTTAATACTCAAGTAATAGCAACCGTAACCCTTCAACAGGCCAGGTCGTATGCCATCTGAAACTACCGAAGCAACTCGCGGCGATAAAGTCCGGCAGCTTTCCGTTTTCATGGAGAACAAGGTGGGTCGCCTTGCGGAGATCGTGAAGCTTTTTACCGATCACAATATCCATGTGGTCGCTCTCAATGTGTTCGACACGGCGGAAGCCGCCATCATCCGGCTGGTCGTCGATGATCCCGAGCGGACGCGCACTGTTTTTGCCGAACACGAAATTCCCTTTGCTGAATGCGGCCTCGTCGTGGTCGAGCTTTCCTCCAGCGCCTCGGATCTGCAGGCGGTGCTGAGCGCGTTGCTACAGGCCGAGTGCAATATCCACTTCACTTACTCGTTTCTCACCCGCCCGCGCGGCAAGGCGGCGCTCGCCTTGCATGTGGATGATGAGGACGTCGCCTGCCATGTGCTCCTGCAGGCCGGGTTCAAGCTGCTTTCGCAACGCGACATCAGCCGCTAGCCGTTGGCACTTCGGTGAAGTGCCAAGTGCGAGGCCGTGTGACTTTGTTTGAGATGCCGGTGAAATCATGACCATCACACTCCTGACTTTTGCCCAGGCGCGGGAATTCTTCGGTGCAAGCGAGCGTACGCTCACGGTGCCAGAGGGGCTTACCGCCGCCGCTGTGCTCGACACCGTGCGCGCGGGTTGGCGCGAGGCGTTGCCCGGCTCGCGGGTGGCGATCGACCTCGAGTATGCGGATTGGGAACAACCGTTGCGCGATGGCCAGACACTCGCCGTCATTCCTCCCGTCAGCGGGGGCTGATCTTTCGATTATGCGCTCTCATCTTCAACTCACGCACGAACCACTCGTCATTGCCGCGCCGGCTTTTCCGGCGGAAACAGATTCCGGCGCATGGGTGGATTTCTTTGGCGTCGTGCGCGGTCAGGAACAGGAACGCGGGATTGCCGCGCTCCACTACGAAGCGTACGAAGCGATGGCCCTGCGCGAGCTGGAACGGATTGTGAACGTCCTCGGCGCGAAGTATCCCGTACAGGAAGTGTGGCTCACGCATCGGCTCGGTCGCGTCCCCGCTGGCGAACCTTCCCTGCATGTGCGCCTGCGTAGCGCCCACCGCGCGGAAGCCCTGGCCTTTACCGGTGAACTCATCGATGAGATGAAACGTTCCGTCCCGATTTGGAAGACGGCGTGACAATGTGGTCGGTTATACCCAGTTGTTCAGAGTGAGCGAATCGCCATTTCCCAGTTCAAAGCCATCTCACGTGACCCTTCATACAAGGATAACCGGCGTGGCGCATCTGGCGTCATTAGGATAAAGAGCCTCCGGAAGGAGACCAAAATCCAATTGACGTGAAGGAGATCCCTATTTAATGTATGCGCATACATTAAATAGGGTCATTGATATTGAAAGAGTTCATGCAAGGGTTTGAGTCGCGACAGCAGCATGCAAACGACATTCATGATCGAGCCGTGCTCGGCATTGAAGGTGGCGGAACCAAGACCACTTGGGCACTATGCGATGACTCAGGACAAGTTATCCGCAGCGGACAGGCCGGCGCTTCGAATTGTCAGCATTCTACTGAAAAGCATCTTGAATCTGTTTTCTATTCCATTCGAGCATGCACTGACTCTGTTCATGGAATTGGAGCTGCGCTGGCAGGGTGCTGGTCTCCAGTGGATCAGGGCAGAGTCAGACGCATCCTCGAACGGATATGGCCAGAGTGTGAGGAAATCTTGGTGGAAGAGGATTCCCGATCAGCCTATGCCGGAGCGCATGGGGTGAATCCCGGTATTATTGTTATCGCAGGGACGGGCTCGAATGTACTTGGACAGCGTAATGACCGCTGGGAAAAAGCCGGTGGATGGGAGCATCTTTTTTCCGACGCCGGAAGTGGCTACGTTCTGGTACGCCGTGGATTAGAGTATGTTTATGACGAATTCGATCGAACTCAAAAGCCTTCAATTCTGGGGCAGATTTTTCTAGATCAATCTGGATTAAATAGTCTGCCAGAATTAGTGCCGTGGCTGATGCAGCGAAGTAATAAAACCGAATTCGCCAGTTTTGCCCCATGTATATTTGAAGCCGCTACGCGAGGTGATATGGGAGCTGCGGAGGTCATTCGGCTGGGAGTCGAGAAGCTCGCTAGCCAGATAAGCATCGTCAGCCAACGACTTGAACTTGAATCCCCTTCGATCGGATTGGTTGGCAGTCTTTTCGAGAAGCAACCTAGTTACGTCGAATTACTGCGTTCGGAAATTAGAAAGCGTATGGAGAGCGGATTCGTGTTCCTAAACAAGACGCCCGGAGCCGTGGGTGCCGCATTACTAGCGCTCTCGAAAAAGCCAACCCTATAAGAATCCTGGAAGCCCTGCCGCGACAATCTAACAAGGCACAACGGACACAATATTCGATTGACTAGGCGCAATTCGCAAGTTAATGTAAGCGCATACATTTTAAGAACCCAATCCCCATTTCCAATGGAGAAGTTCGCCCCATTTACCAATATCCAACATTAAATCCAGGCTCGGAGAACCATGAAAAGAATCACAACTCTATTACTGCTTTGCATCTGTGGATGCTTTACGTCCCCATCGTCGTCACAGGCCACCCTCATCGCCTATGAATCGTTTAGCGGCTCGGAAGGCACTCTTATTGGACAAACTGGTGGAACCGGGTTAGGCGCGTGGAGTGAGCTCGTATCAGGCCATGGAACAACCACGGTCTATTCCGATGGCTTGACCTATTCTTCACTCGATACGACCGGGGGTCGGGCCTATATCGTCCCCGCTGTGAGCGGCAAAACCGGTGCCTCTTCCACATTAACGACTAGCGTCAACACCGGAACCGCCTGGCTGAGCTTTCTGATCAATTCTGACAGCGGTACCCGCTACTGCGATCTCTCGATCACGAGTGGCTCCACCGCTGAGACCGTCTTTATCGGCCACAATTCAGGAGTCAGTACCTGGGGGCTAAGTGGCAGTGCGCTCACTGGAGTGACCTCGACAAATTCGAGTGTGGCGGTAAATCCCGGCGTCACCACATTGATGCTCCTTCGGGTTGATTTTAATACCTCCGGCGACAATGAGCGACTGCGCCTCTATATTAATCCTGACGTAACCATAACTGATCCCGACCTGCTAACGGCACAGGTGGATGTCACCACAATCAGTTCTTTTAGTATCGACGGAATCACCATTGCGGCTGGGTATGGAAGCGGGACAACGACCAAGGCCTCTGTTGACGAAATTCGAGTTGGTACGGAATTAAAAGACGCCGTCGCCGCCGTACCTGAACCGCAATCATCAGTTCTGGTCGCCGCTGGTCTCTGTTTAATCCTCATACTCAGCCGCAAGCACACGCTCACTACGCGTGTCTAGGGGAGATACCTCGCACAGGTAATACCCTGATTATCTTGTATGCTTTTGAGAGCACACAATCTCCTCGTGTAAAAGGAAGTACGGCATTAAGACATCCGGCCTTCGATCTGTGTGCTCTCTCTCCCTAATCTATCGCTGGACACGCTCGTCATTGCACCAAGAGCCCCGAAGCCCGGAAAAGCTCACACGTGACAGCTATAGAATCGACGGTAGATGCGCTCGTATGCTGCATTCCATTGTCTCCGGAGAGATCACCTCTCCTGATAATCTCAGCGACTTGAGCGTACCGCTCGGTCCACCGCAATGGCCCTCGTGCCGACCGTATCCGTTGGCCCGGTAAAACCTGGACCTCCTCCAGCAACAAAGCCATCACTTCGACCACTCTCATCACGACTTACCCAGAACGAATATAGGGAACCATTTTCTAGCTCAAAGTAGAAGACCACTGGGCGCCCCTTAATTGAGGTCAAGTCTGAAGCTCCGTTCCATTTCAATGAGGTGGCCGTACTATCTCCAGTAAAAGGCACCGAGTTCTCGATGGTAAATGGTATAATCGGTGTGCCATCCTGATTTCGAATCTCAGCACGCAGCCTCCCTTTGGAAGCCGCTACATTTACAAATAACTGCGTTCCCGAAAACTGCACAGGCCGTGTCGTCAGACTACCGACAGCGTTGCCCGCATCCATCGACGCGAATCCATCGCGTCGCAAAAAAGCCACTCCCATGCTGCCGCGATCATACATTCCATTGGCCTGCCATTCCTTTATCTCCGGAGTCGTCTTCGCCGGATTGCCTTGAAATCCGCTATAATAAAACCAGAGCTGATCGCCCCGCACATTGCACACGCTCCCCACCGACTGGATATAAGCGCGGTCCCACACATCCTTTTTCTCCGCCCCAATCGCACTGCGGCGATCCGGACGATCCCAGTGAAAGCCGTCTCGGCTGTACGCGAACATCAACTCCGTGATCTTCGGCATCCCAGTTGCCTGACACTTCGGATTCTCAGGGCCCATGTGAATTTCAAATAGCCCGAGCATCAAACTCTCATACGCCACCGCGTCAAAATTATACAATTGCGCCCGATCCTGGCCCGTGCTCGGATCGATTGGGTCCTCGCGATCCGCAGCGAGCCAAAAGGTGGTAACCTCCGCATCGCCCCAACCGCAACCCTTCATGAAATCCTCACACTCGTAATAGCTCCGGGCGCGCTTTTTTTCAGGCAAGGAAGAACGCAAACTAAAAACCCATTTCTTCCGAAACGGATTATAATGGTGCGTCGAACGGTCACCCGCAGGCCCTGCCTCTTTACGGCGCGTCCAGTGAATCCCATCAGGCGACGTCAGACATGTTGACGGCGGTGTGATTCCTGTCTGCGCAACCGGTGGATGCACATACAACGTCCACTGTGCCTCCGGATCGGTAGAATTAAAGTTGGGAACGACCGTCCAGGAGTCTGGAGTCAAATCTGTCGGCAACACTTGATTGGTGCCACGAACAACATCCAGATCGGGGCGCTCCCAACTAAGTCCATCGCGGCTCGTAGCCAACGCCACCGTCGACAACCAGCCTGCCTCATACCACATCCTGAAGAGATGTTCCTTCGCGTCCCACCAAATACCGCCACTCTTCGCAACGGCGGCCCAGTTACCAGTCCGTGATGCCGTAGTTTCGAGAGGAGTCTCTGGCTTAAAAATAGGATTTCCGGCGTACTTTTCCGGTTTGTGAAACGATCTTTTAAGCGTCGCGCTGGCGATGAGAAAATCGTCCACAAAGAGCTGCCGGCCTATGTCAATGGGTATAACCTTTGGAGGGCTCTTAAGATAAGGAACATCCAATCTGTTTCCACTGGAGGTGTCGATGTTCGGGGGTGGCCACTCTTTTGGCAGGCGTATTCCGTTGTAAAGAATCTCCCCGTCATTCTCAGCAGCACATAATCCAGCCACCGACAGAAGCAACAATCCAGCGCTCGCGATAGAAACAGATAGACCAGAGCAAGACATCGTCATGATTTAGATTTCACTCCTTAGCCGCTCATCAAGACAATGTGGCAATCTATACAGACTCATTTTTGAGGAATTGCGTAATTACCAATAAACTTTTCCCATGTCATTTTCGGTACATTAATAGATTCGACATGACTATCCACAAATAGAACATTCGTAATCTGACCGTGATGATAGTTCGGATATGGCCCAGCGGCCACAGCCCCACTATGACGGCCAAATCCGCAGCCCCGCGAGCCGTTCTCGTGATTTTCAAACAAGAGCGCCAGCATGGATTGATTTTTTATTAACAGCCTATTTGCGGGACTGTTTGCCGGCTGACCGTCATAGGCGGGAGCGCCTCCAGAAAGATTTTCTATATATGCATTTATTCGATATGATCTCCGAATGAGGTTGCTAAATGATCCCGGATAGGCAACTCGGTCTTCGGGGCATTGCCAACATTTAGCGGCGTTTTCGGCGTCGGATCTCGCTGCCGTACCAACATCGGCCGTAGGGTCCGCATTCGAATTTTGATACTTCAGTATTTCAACGTCCCAGTAGAGCATCGGAGGGAAAAAGTTATTGTTGTCCCCCGTATATTGCTGAAAGGCGATCCCAATGTTGTGGAGGTTACTCATACATTTAGCCATGCGCGCACTCGTTATGGCTCTTTTGTATCCACCCAATCCAAGCGCTAGCAGCACGCCTATAATGGCAACCACAACAAGCATTTCTACTAGAGTGAATCCACGTCCCTGTTTCAGACAGGTCATTCCTGAGACAGGTTCCCGTACTGGACCAAAATACTGAGAGCAAATCATAGAATTGATTAGATGAAGACTTGGAGCGAAATCGCGAGCGAGCGCGCTTACTTATTGAGAGCAGAGAAGCTGCTGCTTTTCAGAGCTAGGTGCAGCACTGTTTTTTTCATTAAAACTGGATTTTTGATCACCCTTCGGTAGTACGTCTTCGTACGAACCCCCTACCCGTATTTCGTCAAAGGATGCGATGGCTGTAGTATAGTCATCCTTAATATAACCGGCGCAGATCATTATTCCATCGAATACAAATGAACTGTTTGTATTCAGCACGATAGTGGATTTTTCGGGTTCGGATTCCAGAGTGGGATTCACATATAAACGAATACGCTCATTATCTCCGCTCATATCGAAATCGATTCGCAGTACAAACAAGGTGGTCGTTTTCAGCGTGATTTCCGATTTTCCGGTAACACCATTTTTGATCACGGAGCCACTTAACGTCCACTGCATCAGGCCCGTATTTCTGCCAATTACAATGGGTCGATTCATGTTTGAATCGACCAAAGCCAAGCCAAAGAATCGAGTCCCTTCTTGCAGATTGGCAAGAAAACTGACGTACACGGTACCGCTGTTGTATGCATGGCTGAGTTTTCTATAGATGCCGAGTTCAGGTCCTTGACTCGGTGTCAGCAGGACCTTCCCCCCCGTCGTCGCGAGCGAGGGATAGTCCAATCCCGCTGACTCAACAGCACTCATACCAGCTCCAGCTCCTACTAGCTTCCATGGACCAGCAAAGCCGGTACCGCCGGCCTGCCCGATCAGCGTTCCAGCAGTATAGTTGAAGTCCTCGTACGCAGTCAGTTCAGCTTGAAGAAGGTAAGGAGAAGCCGCAAAGGCGCACGCGCAAAGAACTCCAACAATTACCCCTCTTCTCATCACTTTTATCGAGGCAATCATGCGCGCACCTTTTCGAAGATTTGAGCTAATTTATCGCCGATTTCTGCGACGAAGGAAAGCAACGAAGCCCAATCCAGCTACAGCCAAACTGCAGGAACCGACCTCTGGCACAACCAAGACATCTCCCAGATCCGTACCGAGACGAATTTCATCAAACGAGACAAGAGATGACGTATTGACTCCGCTCGTATAGCCAGCAGCCAGCGTAATTCCCGTTATATCCAAATTCACCGAAGTTCCAGTATAACAGTCCACAAGCGCCGTAAGATCGTCTGTACTGCTCGCGGTTGTGGAGGGATCTACATACAAGCGCACTCGCTCACTAGCGCCACTGGCATTGAAGTCGATGCGCAGAAGCAACAACGTAGTAGTATCGTACTGGTATGCGACCCCGGAATCATTGGTGTTGGTAGTGGTTGTGCCCGCCTTAGTCCACCCCGTCATCGCACCGCCACTCAGCGTCCAGTTAGCCCCTCCCGAGTTGTGTCCTATCACAAGCGCTTCTGCAGCATTTGACGTACTCAGCGCGAGGCCAAAATAACGCAGCCCCTCATCGACATTCAACAAACAACTTACATAGAGAGTCCCCGAATTAATGGAGGAAGTCAGACTTGCCCGCGCTCCCGTCGCGCCCGTTCCCGTCGGAACCACGTAAGCGCGCCCGCCCTGCGACAGAAGCCCAGAATAAGTCAACCCATCCGCGTACACCGTCGCCGTCCCGGTACCACTACCGCTGACGTACTGTGTCCACGAACTAGTGAAGCCAGTCGAGGTGGCTTGACCTATCAGGTTTCCCGTCGTGTTGAACGATTCATACGCAAGCAAGGTGGCATGCCCGGTTGCTGGATACGCCGCCAAGGTTAGCGCGCAGACGGCTAATGCTGGTATTATTTTTTTCATTGATTTTGTTGGGTTGGTTGAGCTGGTTCAGGAGAGTCAAAAGCGAGCGATGGGATGGATCCACTCCGGATTCAGTTTGTGATTTGAATCCTTAATTGTATGCGCTTACATTCTCATCTTTATTGTATCTTGTCAAATGAAAATCGCGTATGCGTTCGTTTTAGTGTTTAGTCACACCCGTTACGCTATCGCTATTTATTCGTCTCCTTGAGTTTTTTGCCAATGGCGCCGGCAAGCTTCAGATAATGGTCGGAAGGCAACCCCTCCAGAGTTCCAAAACTGCTCTCTCCTTCAGGTGGATTATTGGTGCACTTGAAAATGGCTGTTCCTTCGTCGATTTCGTCAAACATCGCGATATAGATCATCTTCACTCGTGCTTCGATCAGTTCGTCCCCTTGCGCCGCAAAAAAAGCTCCTTTATCCCGCGAAATATGATTCGTCGGTGGAAGATTGTTATACTTCCTCAAGTTGTCCCATCGAAAGCCCGGAAAGATGACGGGCATATAACTCACATGATTTTGACGACACCACCGAATATCCGGCCGCACCGTCGCATTTAGACGTTGGCGAAAAGTCTCTATATTCGAGTAACGTCCGACACTCCATGGGCTGATCACATCGGCCTGTCGTATTATAGCGTCCATGTCAGGGCCTGCGACTGAATCCTGTGTCTGTGTGCACCATCCGTAGGGGACTCCCAACATGAGGCTATTCCCTCCATAGACGGGATCATTCTTAAGAAATTCGACGAGTTTGCGACACTCGGCCAAAGTATACTGCCGCTTATCATTGAAACCAATGCCCCAGACGATGACGAGCGGTTTCCCTGCGTGTCTCTGATAGGCCGGATCTTTCGTTACAGCCATCGAGTCGACGAGGCATTTCCAATCCGCCCTCACTACTGACTCAACCTCTCCCGCTTTGAGTCCACTGAGATCGTACATCACCGCCCAAGTCCGCTTGTGCTGATTGGCGGCGTTACGCACGTTATCGAGAATCGCATTGCATCGATCGAATCCTTGCGGCGTACGCACATCGCTTCCAAAGCGTTGGAGAAAAGCGCCATCAATACCGTACTCCGCCATCCACTTAAAGTGACGATTGACCGTTTTGGCGTTGTAAGAACTAAAAACACTCGCGACGCTGCCATCTTTATAGCGAAACTCGGTCGGATAACATTCGTCCGGATCCATCTCCGTCATATCCGGCCAATAGTCCACGGTGCATGATCCTGGCTTAAACTCTCCGCCACCATAGTGTACCCACCCCCGGCCAGATCCGTCGCCTTCCGCATGAAACCACCCCTGATAACCACAGATGATCTTTCCCTCTAGAGTGCCATCGCCAATTGTCACCGTCTGATCATCCTTGTAAGGAGCCATACGGCTATAGGCTTCATCCCAAGTGGTAGCCACTTGTCCGCGCGAACTAGGCAACTCCTGAGCTAAAGATAGGAACGGGGCGATGACTGCCACTAGACCAGGCAAAATGATTCCTGAATTCATCATCCGACTCTTTTTGATTCTCAATCTCGACATCCTTGACTCCGAGCTTATTCGATTCGTCCACCAGCTTCAATGTACCCGCGTCGTTTCAACCTCTTCACACACACTGTATTTCACGCCACCCCTATCATTAATCGACCTCTTTCGCCAGAAGGAGGCCAGTATGCCGCCCAAAAAAGTTTGAACCAACCCGCTAAATACAGCAGGCACCGCAGTGAGCGGATCAGACGGAAAATTCTTCCGGGCCAGTACCGCTGCCATACCGCCATTTTGCATTCCCACTTCGATGGATATGGTTCGCGATACGTCTTCTGAAAAGCGAAACAACTTGGCCACGGTATAACCTACGCCAAAACCGGTCAGATGCAGAAACATCGCGGCAAGTGTCAATTTGCCTGCATTAGCCATTACTGCCGCGGCATTGCTGGCAACGATGCTGCCAGTAATGCAAACAAGGGCCGTCACCGAAACCGACGGACCATAGACGGCTATTTTTGAAATTTGGTTTGGAAAGCGCCAGTTACAGAATATGCCGATCGAAATGGGAACAATCACGATCTTGACCATGGAGAGACACAACCCCATCGCATCGATCGGCATGTATTGTCCGGCTAAATACAGACACAGGAGTGGAGTCGTAATGAAAGCAAACAGGGTTGATGTCAGCGTAACAAGCACCGCTAACGCCACGTTGGCCCGGGCCAAAAAACTAATTACATTTGAAGCAGTTCCCGAGGGGCAACTCGCCACGAGGATCAGCCCTACAGCAAATGAAGGACTCAAGTGAAGCACGTGCGCCAAGGCCCACCCCGTTAGCGGCATGATCGAATAATGCGCGAGAAATCCAAGAGCGAGCGATCCCGGCATCTTGAAGATTCGCAGGAAGTCCTCGCCCTTGAGCGTAAAGCCCATGCCGAGCATGACCACCGACATGGCCCACGTGACGCATGAGGCATTGAACCAAGCAAATGTAGCCGGCTGAATCAGCGCCATGATCGTAGCAATAACGACCCAGACGGGATAAAGATCCGCGTATTTTTGGATTACGGTTTTCACGAGTGAAGATACTTGAGCGAGGCCGATCACACCTCTCACACAGCCAAAATGTATGCGCTTACAATACAAGCGACCCTTCCTCCCGTCAAGAGTAATCCACCTCAAGCCTGACATTACATGATTGAAAGGCCCTGATTTTGTGTATGCTTACGACGTAGATGTAACCGGCTAACTAAGGTGATTAATAATACGCTATGTCCGTAACTGTTTATGATGTGGCCCGCAAGGCGGGAGTCTCGATTGCCACGGTATCGAGAGTTTTTGCCAACAGCGAATTGGTCACCGAAAAATCCCGACGCAAAGTTCTGTCGGCGGCCGAAAAGCTGGGCTTCCGCTTGAACCAGTCTGCCCGGCGCCTTGCCGGCAGCAAAAGCGGTCTTCTTGGTTTTGTCGCCTCACAGTTACGCAATCCCGATTACCTCGAATACTTTCACACTCTGGAGTCCTACGCGCGTGCGCGGGGATATGAGGTACTTATCGCTGACTCCGAGCTTTCATATGAATTTGAGTGGGCAAATATCGAGCGCATGCTCAAGAATCAGGTGGAGGGATTGATGATTTTCCCGGTCTCCGACATTCTCGGAGAAGCCCCGAAGATGCATCGCGACCGGATTAAATCATTGCCCGTACCCTGTCTTATGCTCGGCCATTTCAAAGGCACCAACTGGCCAGCCCTGACGGTGGATGAACGGCAAGGAGCCCATGCCCTTGCGGAAGGCTTGTACGAACGCGGCTGGCGCAATGTGATTTTTGTCACGGGCGATCATGCCTCCAATCGCCCGGCATTTGAACGCGAAGATGAGTTTCACAAAACCTGGTCCAAAATAGGTAATAGCGCTTCCAGCTTTCAAACGATTAAAGTGCCCGAGCTGAACGAAGTGGTGCGGATCGACGAAAAGTCGGTTGCCGAAATTATTCGCGCGCTCAAGTCCGCACCTTCGAATACCGCGTTGGTCACGGTCAATGCAGAAGCTGTTTTTCGACTCTATGGGCAACTCTACGATGCGGGTATTTCCATTTCCAAAGACATCGCCGTTGCCTCCTTTGGATGCTCTCCATTGGCCACCTGCTTCCGCCCTCAAGTCACCCTCGTAGAGCCCAATCATCTTGAGATCGCCCGGGCCGCGTCTGAAACTCTTTTTCAAGCACTTTCGGGCAAGCCCACTTCGTCAAAGATGCAACTCGTACCGAGCACCATCTCTTGGCGGGAGTCTACCAACTCGAAATAGCCAGTCGCTATTGTTTGAGGTCTTTTGCCTTCTGATCAATCTCATCGAGTCGAAACCGCGTGCAGACGACGGAATGCTTTTTCGGACCCGCCTCATATTTGATGTAGGTGGTCGCAACAAAAGTGCCATCCGGCAGGAGTTCGAGACCACCGTATCCACAATCAGGTGGAGCAAAGTTGTTGAGCAGCTTGATGCGGTACTGCCCCTCGCGTCCCGAGACGATATCATCAACCGTTCCCACCCAAGCGACGAAGTGACCACGCGTTGGATTGACCTTTCCGGTGCCTTCATAATCCGCAGCCATGTCACGCATCACAACCACCAGGCGACCATCGGGAGCAAATCGTCCGGTATGACGATGTCCGGTCAAGGCCAGGGACAACGGCTTGGGCTTAGACCACGTTGCCGCCTCGTCGGTACTCACAGAATAGAGAGAGGGACCGTCGCCGCTATACCGCATCAGCATGAGCAGCTTTTTACCATCGGGAGTGCGCAGCACATCGGGTTGCGCCCATTGCTTGGGAACATGGAAGAGCACTCGCTCTGGTCCCCAGGTTAATCCACCGTCATTTGAGGCACTCTGAATGACGACGGGAGAGGGATCATTCATATCCTTCGGATCACGACGATCACTCCACATGATGAGCTTCTTCCCATTATCAAATGAGAGAATGCTTTTAGGCGGACACTCTCCTCCCACACCGGTATCGGCCATTGGAGTCCATGTTTTCCCTCCATCCGTGGAATAAGACTCCTGAATACGTCCGGGAAAATCACATCCCGCGAATACAAAGAGACGCTCGACACCCTTGCTATCCACCAAACGATGAACCGTTGGTGTGGTCTGCTTCACTTGATACCAATTATCGGGAACGACGATCGGTTCGCTCCAGCTCAGTCCGGCGTCGGTGCTCTTGGCGAGCGGCCCAAGATGTCCCGCATGATTGATAACCCATGCGGCAAACATCGTCTTGCCATCCGGTAAGAGCAGCGTGGCAACATGCCCTTGGTAGACTTTCTCCGTACCCCGAGCGACAAAACTATGTCGCCCGGTTTCTCCTGAGATATCGATCGTCGGAATCGTTAAAAGAGGTTCTTTACCGGTTCCACTGTAGCTCACGGGAAGTTCTTTGCTGCTGAAGAGCGCGATCCCATAGAAGCCAAAGCTAATCACTTCTCCCGGATAAACCTGCTTCTGCCACGCACTACATATATTACCCGGTTTGTCATCCTGCACCCGATACGGTTGAAAGGCGGGTAGATCGACCCGTTTGAATCCTGCCTTTATCAGTAGTGGAGACTGATTATAGGCTTCATTGTTCGGCGTCAAAACGACGACATATCCAAGCTCAAGCACTTTAAAACGAGACGACTGAATTGACGAACGATAGAAAAGGCGATGATCCTTCAGCATTTCCGGCCAGGCAGCTAATTGATAAGGACGATCACTCCAGATTTTTACGCCTTGGACCACTTCCTGCACAGCCCCCCCATCTAACGGCTCAAGAGGAGCCGAGGCAAAGGCGGTGGCCAAACATCCCAAAAGCGTTAACAGAGTAACTATGGTCTTCATATCAATCGTGACTTAAAATGGCTGAATGGTGGCGCCTGCTCATTTGTCTTATTTGTGCTCAAAAAAGTTGTTGCAGGCATCATAGCGCGCGAGTTGCTCAGCCCCCTCCGCTTGCACTTCAATCTCAGTCAAGCAGAGCCCTAATTCCCTCGTGTCCTGAGATGGACTTGGAGATTTCGCGGTAATCACCCGAGGTATAAAGGTTTTGCATTGAACCCGCAACACCACCTCCGCATCTTTCTGCGCTGGAATCGACACACTCACTGTCTGGAAACCCTGGTTCCGAATGGGCTCCAGTTGTTGCTCTTCCAGATAAATTCCAGATGTGGCGGAGAGGTTATACACACTGGTCAATATCTTGAAATGAACCTGATAAGGAACGCCTGGTAAAACTGGCAACCTGACCTGCGACTCTTCCCGAGACCAACGCCATGTCTGATTTTTATTCCCCTTCTCTAACTCTCCAACTTCCGATCCCTGCCAGTCTTTCAGATACCTCTCATCCCCATTCTTTCCTACGCTAACAAAGTAACGTCTGAGTTTCGCATCCTCGACCGATGGAGAAGACGGCACACTGGTTGAGGTCACTTTTACATCTGGAGTTTCCTTATCGGCAGCCAGCAGATCAACCCCAGTAAAGGCCAACACACTACACGCCGCTATAACCCGCAAAAAATACAAGAAGCTGTCATTCTGATTCATACATCTCAATAGGTTTGCCAGATCCAATCAGCAGTAGCTGAACTCTGTCTGTGTGTTGGATAATTCCGGAAGATACATGCTTTAAAGTTTGATTCTGCCGCCAGCAAATGGGAGCATTTATGTATGCGCTTACATATCCCCATTTCCCTTCGAAGTCAAATCTATTTGTCTAGGGCTTTGAGCACACTGGCGCTAACCACAATCCTAACGCTCCTCACGTTTCTAGTCATTGTCTGGAGCTTTCAGGAAACTTGGATTTATGGCGCGGAAAAATCTTCGTTTTTAGAATTGAAACCGAAAGCCGCGGCACTGGGACTTCTTGAGTGGATCGCACGGGACGGTCAACAAATCGGTTGGCAAAGCGAAAACGGAACGGGCGATTGGAGTCTGCTCATTTTGCATGGACGCAACCATCATGCCCTCTTCCATTCCGATCTCTTCCTGCGCCTGCGCGAAGCCGGTCTAAAGCAAAAGATATATCTGCTCGAGTACCCAGGATTCGGATTTCGCGTCGGCTCGCCGAGTGAACACAATCTCGTCGTCGCCGCCACACACGCGCTTCAATCTATTGATGGAGACGTCGTGGTCCTGGGCCAGTCACTTGGTGGCGGTGTTGCCTGCGAGTTGGTCGCATCGAATCCCCGACACGTTCGAGGGCTCGTATTGCTAACTCCGTTTGACAACCTGATTAGCGCTGGCAAGCAAAGATATCGCTGGTTTCCAGCCTGGTTCTTAATACGTGACCAATACAATTCCATGCAGCATTTACCAAGCTTCTGTGGACCCGTTTCCTTCATTTTAGCGGACCGAGACACTGTCACACCACGAATCCTCGGAGAAAAACTTTATGGTGCTTATAGTGGACCGAAACGTCTATGGGTCGCCCCCAACTCTTTTCACAAGCAAGCGGTCTGGAAGCTGCCAATTTCCGATTGGCAGGCAGCCATCGGCTTTGCTGCGAATCCAATAACACGCATGAGCCGAGATTCCATCCGTGAATAATTTGAGTTGCATTGGATAGCAAACCGCGCGATATTATTGTAAGCGCATACATAAAGATTTTACGGCGCTCAATACCCACCCTTCTGATCCATCCGCATTAACGCCACGAAGAACATCCGAATCAGCACCGATCACACCTCTTATCCCAAGCAAGTTTTCCCTTTTAAATCCTTTAATCATTCCGAGTTACATTAATAACCTTCTGACAATTGAAGTCGTCTCCAATGAATATTCCATTCAGCAAATATTGCCTTTGCACGGCGTACTGGCGCCAAATTTTAATAGCCTTCGGCGGCATCCTGTGGACATTAACCTTGCCCCATCTGATTCTCCAGGCGAACTCCGCTGAGAAAGTTCCACAAGCTAAAAAGACATTGGTCGTTTATGACTTCGTCCCGCAGCTAACCTCCAATTTCAATAATCCAGCTATACTGCGACGCCATTACGACGAAGTGCTCCTCGTCACCTGCCTGCAGGGCATCGTCAATCGCAATGAACCCCGCCTGTTCGTCCGCTATAATGCGGCTCCCGACGATTTTTGGTTCGCGCGCATGCGTGAAGCTGGGGAGTGGTTGTCTGATCGAGACGTAGCGCGGCCCAAAACACTTCAGGAGCTATTCGCCCTCTTTCCGAATGAATCAAAAGGACTCGTGGTTTGGGATGAGCGAGTCCCAGCCACATCCAACGTAGCCGCGACGATTGCGGGTGTTGAGGACTTGCTGGCGATCCGTTTTGATGAGACGCCCGGTTCGCTATACAAAGAACTTACCACTGCAAACTATGCAGGTGGCGTAGTTCGAAAACTCTTGGCCGAGAATGGCCAGCCTCTGTTCACAGGGAAGGGACTCATACCACAAACTCATATCGAATCGACAGGCAGCGCAAAAAATGACGCCTATATCTGGCTGCTGGAAAACTATATTAAACCCGGAAAAACCAATCCGCGAATGATTGGATACTATATAGATGCCGACTGGATGCGGTCGTGGAAAAATGGCGCCTTCTCACTCCACACGCTTAACAATCTGGATTACATTCTGGCTCACCGGGGAGTCGTCTGCGATTTGGATATATGGGAAGACGAAACTCCGGTTGATGATCGCGGTCAAAATCCGGGGACTGATCTCGAGACGCTCAAAAAAATACTGCGATCGAGTTACGACGCCGTTGACGGCAAGGAAATGATCGCGTGCATTGGATTTACCCCGTGGGCCTTCAAATATACCAACTTCAAAACAGACAAGTGGGATGCGGGCGGCAAACACGAAGGAGTAGCGACCGAGTGGCGATTTGTGGAAATACTGAGTGCCTACAATGCCTATATGGATGCAGACGCTATCGCCTACTCCTCAATGGTCAATGCCTCCATTTATCAACACTACCCGCTACCGGCCGTTATACCGCAGTCCCCAGCGCCCACTCGGGAACAGTTAATCAAAAAGGGCATTCTAACTCCAGATGGAAAACCTCTACCGGTAAACTACTACGCTCACTATCAGGGCGACTACGATTCGGCAGCATGGCTCTATTGGCAGGCACCCAAGATGTGGAACGATCCTGCGCGCGGGACTCTCCCATTGAGTTGGGCAATGAACCCAAATCTGGCTGACCGATTTGCGTTTGGCATGGCCTACATTCGCAAGACCAGAAAAGACGGCGAGGTCTGGGTGGCTGGCGAAGGAGCAGGATATGTAATGGTATCGAATCTGCAAAAACCTCGACCAATCTCAGGACTGCCAGATGGCTTGGATGTCTGGGTGGAGCACTCGAAGCGCTCCTATAAGCAATGGGATATTCGGGTAACCGGTTTTGAAATCGATGGGTTTTGTCCGATCTTGAACGAGAGGGGGTATGGCGCGTTCGGCAAATTCTCTCCGGGTGGCGTAGGTGTGGCGCGGGGCAAGGGATTTGAACAAGCCGATTATGGAACAGTTGAGGGTGCTCCGTTCATGTGCCACTGGGGCGACTTACCCGGGAACGAGGGTGGTGCCAACATGAAAGAAGTATCTCAGATATTGGCAAAGGAGTTTATGGCAACAAAGCCGAATACCACCTCCTTGCACCTCTTCCGCTCTATTCTTCAAAAACCTTCTTACTACGCCGAGCTGGAGAAGGAACTCGACATGATTCCCAATTTACCTCCGAGAAAGCTCGTCGATATGGAAACCCTCTTCTGGCTTATCAAGGAGGGAGGACTTTCTGAGCAGAGAAAGAATATCCGCAAATAATTGACCGCCCTACCACATCAACAAATGAAATCCATCATTCTCAAATTCAAATCGTTTTTCGAAAAACAACTCCTCTTATGCGGCGCGATTCAATTGTGCTGCATTCCCCTCGGCGCGTCAGAACCTAATTCCACTTCAGGCACGCCGTCCAATTGCACCATCATCAATGATGTCGAATACGCAGTCGTGGCAGGCAGTCCTCTCTTGATGACGATCACAATACCTACTGAAAAACCACGGAAGCCAGTACCGGCCATCGTCTTTCTGCACGGCGGCGGCTGGGGAGGTGGCGAGCGCAAGAGCATGCTTGGACGAAGCAGCCTAGTTTCACAAAACGGATATATAGGAGCCTGCGTGACGTATCGTTTGGTTGGGCAAGCCCCATTTCCTGCGCAGATACAAGACGTCAAGCGCGCCATTCGGTACCTCAGGGCGAACGCGTCAAAATATTCCATTGATCCCGACCGCATTGGCGTGTGGGGCTGCTCGGCAGGAGGACATCTCGCGGCCATGGCCGGCCTGACCGAAGACATCGCAGAATTCGAGGGAGAAGGCGATAATCCGGGCGTATCCAGCGCAGTGCAAATGGTTGTCGATTGCTATGGCCCGACCGATTTTGAAACGTGGGGAGAATCCATCAAGAAGATCGCCAACGATGAACAAGTTTTAAAATTGTTCGGCGCCGGATCCGCGATCAAGGAGAAGGAACTGGAATGGGAAAAGAACTTCTCCATTCAAACGGATGGAAACATCGTGAAGTTTTTCTCTGGAAATCCGAACCCGGATTACAAATGGGGAAGCCCTCTTAGCTACGTGAAGGCTGGCAAGAAGTATCCACCATTCCTGATCGTGCATGGCACTCAGGATGCATGGGTCCCCATGCAGCAAAGCATCTTTCTCGCCAATGCCCTCGCTGATGCAGGAGCCAACATTGAGTTTCTTTTAAAACCGTCCATGGGACACGATGAATCCAAAGCATTCCCCCAAATTCTCGATTACATCAAAAAAACATTTCCAATAAGGGGCTCCAAGTAACGTCGCCGGCAAGAACTGCAAGAGGGAAGTATATACGATTATGCAAATTCATTTGATAGGCAATGCGCACCTAGATCCCGTTTGGCTCTGGGACTGGCAAGAGGGATTGAACGAAGGTATTACCACGGTGAAAACCATTCTGGATATGATGGATGAAGATTCCGATCTTACCTTCATTCGCGGTGAGGCTGTCATCTATGAGCATATAGAGAAAAACGATCCGGAAACTTTCGATCGTATTCGCCAGCGAGTTATCGAGGGGAGATGGGATGTGGTTGGTGGGACCTATTTGCAACCCGATACCAACCTGGCGGGAATTGAAACGCTGGCCCGTCATTTCACCCGCGGACAGCTCTATTTCAAATCCCGTTTTGGCTCCGCTCCCAAAGTGGCGTGGCAAGCCGATTCCTTTGGTCACACGGCTGGCTTGCCTGAAGTTTTAGCCGCCGCAGGAATTGAGTCTTTTGCATTCACACGGCCCGATTTCAACAGGCTCCCATTGCGAGAGCCAGCTTTCTGGTGGAAAGGGGCAGGTGGCGCACGGATACTCTGTTACCGGCCAATGATGGGATGGTACGGATCAAATCGCGATGAAGTGTCGGGACGACTCGATGGATTAGTCGCAGCGGCCGAAAAATCTCAGGTCAAAACAGTGGGCTGCTTCTATGGACTCGGCAATCACGGCGGTGGACCATCCCGACAGCAATTGCTTGAAATCAAGAAATGGGCACAAGCACATCCTGAGATCGAAGTCATTCACTCTGGCTTGCACCGCTTCTTTAAGGCTCTGCGAGTAGAGGTCGAATCGCAGCCGAAGGACTTTCTCCCACTCCATGAAGGCGAACTTAATTTTTGTCTGCGAGGCTGCTATTCAGCAGCAGCACGCCTCAAATATCTCTATCGCCGCGCTGAAGAATCTTTAAACCGCAGCGAAAAAACCGATTCCATGATCGCCGCGTTGACCGAACGCGATGGCGCCGATCTATCTGAAGCTTGGGATGGAATTCTCTTCAACTCGTTTCATGATATCCTCCCCGGCTCTAGCATCGAACGCGCCCTTCAGGATCAGCAATACTGGCTGGGATCTGTAATGCACACCTCCCAGCACGTGGAGCTTTCCGCTCTCAATGAATTGGCTTTGCGCGTGGATACCACCGTGAAATCGGTTGAGCATGACAAGCCTACTGGAGTCTCTGCCTTGGTTTGGAATCCGCATTCATACCCCTTTCAGGGACACATTGAATTGGAAGCCTGCCTCGACTACCGCCCCATCACAAACTATCGGGATAGCGAAGATCAAGTTCCAGTACGCATCTCGGAAGCAAACGGAAAGCCGCTTCCTTTCCAGCTGATCGAAGTGGAAAACCGCAGTATGACGGACGTCCATTGGCGCAAGAGAGCCGTGGTACCCGTGAGCATTCCCGCCATGGGTTGGAAAGTGATCGAGATGGCTTGGGATAAATCGGCGAAAATGACCGCCGTGCAAAATCCGGTTACCGCTGGAGACAACTGGGTCGACAATGGCAGCTATCAAATCAAGGCGGAGATTGGTCAAGAGTACATAGAGGTCTGCCATGAAGGCCACTCCTTATTCGGATCAAAAGGTCTCTCCGCTTTTGTCGTGGAAGATCCATGGGGATCGTGGGGAGGAATGCTCGAAGAGCCCGATTCGATCCACTTGAATGAGGTTCGCGAAACATGGAAAGTCACAGCCGTTCGCATTCTTGAGAGCGGAGCAGAACTGGGACGTATTTGGATCCGACTGGCTGGAGCCAAGTCTCGTCTTGATCTCACATTCTCCCTCTATCGCGATCGCAACGCCATCGATGTCTCGGCGCGAATCTTTTGGGACGAGCGTTCCGCGCGACTCAAGCTCAACTTCCCGATGTGCAAAGACGCCGAGTTTGAAGTGCCTGGCGCTGTCGTGACTCGCCAACAGGAAGGAGAGCTCCCGGGTGGACGCTGGGTACGCGTTAACTCCAACGAGGGCGGTTTCTCGTTTGCCAGTAACGCACTCTACAACTTTGACATGAAGGATGATTCGTTCCGAGCAACCATCGTGCGAGCCAGTCGTTATGCCGACGATGTTAAGACAGATCCGACTGCAGATTTGTGGCGTCCGGCTATGGATCTGGGCGAATTGAGTTTCCAATTCTTGATAGCTCCGCATAACGCGCCCATTGCCGAATTGGCATCCAACTTGGAACAGCCTCCCATAGTGCAACTCGTTACTCCCAAAAAAGGCTCGCTGCCACGTGAAGGATCACTGGCCTCCCTTCAACCTCGTTCTTTGAAATTGCTGGCCCTCAAGCGCGCTGAGAATGGAAATGGATTTGTCATGCGAGCACAGCTCCCTGCTGGAGAAAAGAGCAAAGGTCAGCTCAACTGGTTGGGGCATCCGCTCGAACTAGGCGAACTGGAAGGCGGCAAAATTCTATCGTGGCAGATACATCGCGCTGCCAGCCGTTGGGAATGTGAAAGAGTCGACATTCAGGAATCTCCTCTCGCGCTAGTCAAAACATCTCCTGTCAAAGCCACTTCAAAAAAGAAAGAGGAAGAATTGTGTCCCCGCTAAGCCTGATCGATTACAGCATCATCGCTGCGTTCTTTGTCATCATCCTTTTGGTCGGCGTAGTCATGTCCAGGCAAGCCGCCAAAAGCCTTGAACACTACTTTCTAGGCGGAAGAAATCTTCCGTGGTACATGCTTGGCATATCCGGCATGTCTGGATGGTTCGACCTCACTGGAACCATGATCATCACGTCGTTTCTCTATATGCTTGGACCCCGTGGTTTATATATAGAATTTCGTGGTGGCGCTGTACTCGTACTGGCGTTTTTATTAACGTACACCGGAAAATGGCATCGCAGATCTGGTTGCATGACCGGAGCCGAATGGATGACATACCGATTCGGAACAGGGCCATCTGGAGAATTATTGCGATTGGCCTGCGCGGTCATGGGAATTATTACCACCGTTGGGATGCTGGCCTATCTCGTACGTGGTGCCACCCTCTTCATGGGAATGATCTTCCCGGTAAACCCGGTTTTATTAACCATAGGATTGCTGGGACTAGCTTCGCTCTACACCGTACTGGCCGGATTTTACGGAGTAGTGCTTACCGATATGGTGCAAGGCGTGATCATGATCGTCGGCTGCATCATCATCAGCATTATCGCATGGTCTCAGAATGCCGTACCGGATTCTGCAACACTCAATGCCATTGCCCATAAAGTAACCGGGAACCCGGATTGGACCGCGTCACTTCTGACCTTCCATGTGGATATGCCGCACGGCTATGAAGCGTATAATTCCCTATTCATGGCTGCCATGTTTTATTTGTTTAGAAATATCCTAGGCGGCATGTCGAGCGGGGGAGAATCCCGTTTCTTTGCCTCCAAAAATTCGCGAGAAGCCAGTATGCAATGCTTGCTTCAGGCAGTGACTGTGATGTTCCGGTGGCCACTGATGATTAGCTTTGCCATTCTTGGCATCGTTTATGTGTCCGAAGCCATACCCGATAACTCGAAAATTGCCACGGTAACGCAAATTATCCGCCAGGAGAATCCTACGATCACTCCAGCCAACTGGCACACCTACACCAGCACAATCGCTCATCACCCCGAATTATCCAGCCCCGAGCTCGTCAATAAACTACAGAACGTATTGGGTTCGAACTGGCAATCTTCCTTACTGCTGGTCGGGTCAAGTGGAACAGTGAATCCCGAGGTAATCCTACCAGCCGTTCTATTGAACGGTCTTCCAGTCGGATTGCGCGCGGTGATGATCGTCTCCTTGCTGGCCGCCCTGATGGGAGCGCTCACCGGCACGGTCAATGGCGCAAGCGCGTTGTTCGTACGCGACATCTACCAGAACTTTATTCGCCCCAAGTCCTCGAATAAGGAACTCATTCGCATCGCCTATGCATCGTCCACCCTGATCGTGCTCGCGAGCTTCCTTCTCGGATTAGCTGCCTCCAGCATCAACGATATCTGGAGCTGGATCATCATGGGACTCACCGCTGGAGGATTAGGACCAGGTCTGCTCCGTCTCTACTGGTGGCGAACAAATGCCTGGGGCATGGCGGCTGGTATTTTCGTCGGAGGACTGGCCGCAACGGCTCAGCGATTCTTCGATCCACACATGAGCGAATGGATGCAGTTCACAGTAATGACGCTCACTTCTGTAATCGTTACCGTATTGTGCAGCCTGCTCACGAAGGCCACCCCGGATCATGTCACCCGCTATTTCTATCGCACCACCCGCCCATTCGGATTTTGGGGACACTTTACCAAGGAGCTTTCGATTGAAGAACAACACCATTGGGCGAAAGAGCACCGCAACGACCTCATTGCCGCAGCCATCGCTCTGGTGTGGCAAGTCTGCCTGTTCCTATTGCCCATGCAGTTTTTGACGCGCAACTGGGCAGGGTTTGGAACGACGGCTCCCATTTTTGCAGTGGCCAGTATCGGCCTCTACATCTTCTGGTGGAAAAACCTTCCCTCGGCCGACGAATCTATTCCCAACTTTGAAAGTAGTCCTGAAAGTACCAGCAAGCCAACGAACGAGACCATTCCTGCCTCCAGCTAAAGCAGTCCAACATTTATGTTAATCAATAAGATTAATCTGCTTCAGGGAACCGATTCATGCCGCGATTTCTCGGCAGGAAATACCCTGCCGCTTTCCGCTCGCCCCTTCGGGATGCACCATTGGACTTTTCAAACATCCGCTTCACCTTGGAGATTTCATCCGAGTCATAAAAAATTATGGGGCATACGTCTTACCCATCAGCCAAGCCCCTGGGTGGACGATTATGGCAGTCTTCTTATTACCGGAAGTTCCGGCCATATATTTGACAAGATAGAATCCCAGGCATCGGCCTATCATTTGTCGGAAGCCATTCTACATCCCCATTATTTGGAAGCGAATTTGCTGCGGTATGGCATCCAAATTCAGATGACGCCCACGAATCGTGGCGCCATGTTTGTTTTCACACGTCAGACCTCAGAACCCTTACAGGTACGCTTCGCGTTTGACGGCAACTATTCGATCCACTGGGAAAGGAGCAGCGACCTTATTTCCGGAATCTCCCACAATCACTCCGGAGGTGTTGCCGGACAGTTTGGACTCCATTTTGCAGCAAAGTTCGACCATGAACCGACTGACTTTATAAGAACGGCGGACGGTGGCGTTGTGATCTTTCCAGCTCTCGTAGACCGCATCGAGTTGCGAGTTTCAGGATCATTCATTAGTCAAGAGTTGGCCGTGCTCGCACTCGAACGCGAACTCTCCGATCGCTCCTTTACCGAACTCACAAAGGAAGCCGAGAATAGCTGGGTCACCTTGCTTGAACGCATTCGCATCATCGGGGAAAATAGTGATCAGGAAGATACCTTTTATTCGTGTCTATACCGTACGCTTCTCTTCCCTCGCTTCCTTGATGAACTGAATGCAGAAGGACAAGTGATCCACTATAGTCCCTATACGGGGAAAGCAGAACCGGGCTCACTTTGTACCGACAATGGATTTTGGGATACATTCCGCACGGTCTATCCCCTGTTTGCTCTGGTCTATCCGGATAAACTGCGGTTAATGCTGGATGGTTGGCTCAACACCTGCCGTGAATCTGGGTGGACTCCAAAATGGGCCAGCCCAGGAGCCCGCGACTTCATGAGCGGCACCTACTTCGACGTGGTAGTCGCCGATGCCGTGGCCAAGGGAATTATTGATTGGAATATCGAGGACGCCTTTAAGTACCTGCTGAAAGACGCGACGGAGCCGTCTCCCAACAGCTCATTTGGACGTCCCGGACTGGAAGACTATTTGAAGCTTGGATATGTTCCTTGCGATAAATATCCCTATTCCGTTTCGGCTACTCTTGACTATTGCTATGGTGACTACTGCATTTCAACCGTAGCCCGACATCTGGGTAAGAATAGAGAAGCTGACTCTCTGGAAAAAAGAGGGATGTATTACCGAAATCTTTTTGATCCCACTGTGGGATTCATGCGGGGACGCCGTTCCGATGGAAATTGGGAGACTCCATTTCGCGAGTTTGGGTGGGGTGGCTCTTATATAGAAGGCGGCCCTTGGCAACACACATTCCATGTCCCTCACGATCCCAGTGGACTCATCCAATTATTCGGCAGCCCGCAGAGCTTGTGCGCCAAGCTGGATGCGATGCTAGCCACGCCTCCCAGATTTGATGCCACCCATTACGGAACAGAAATACACGAGATGACCGAAATGACCCTGACTCATTTCGGGCAATACGCTCAATCCAATCAGCCAGTGCATGGATATCTCTTTCTGTACGCGCTTGCTGGAGCTCCAGAAAAAACAAACTACTGGGTGCCCCGAATTTGCTCGGAACTTTATTCCAAAAACAGACTCCCGGGAGATGAAGATAACGGAGAAATGTCGGCTTGGTACGTCTTTGCTTCGCTGGGCTTATTTCCACACTGCCCTGGCAAGCCGGAGTACGTGCGCTCCACGCCACTAGTACGTTCAGCGGAAATCAGCGTCCCAGGTCGTCAGAACACCATACGAATAGGAAAGCCATATTTTTCAGATCAAAACAAAAACGGAATAACTATCAACCATCATAATCTCTAGACATTAATCATGTCGGAGTTTGAAAATTAGTAGTTTTCTCCTTACCACACCTACTATGGCAAAAACAGTTTATGACGTCGCACGAGAAGCGGGCGTATCTATCGCCACGGTCTCGCGTGTCTTGTCAGGCAGCGACGTGGTAAGCGTGAAGACACGCAAGCATGTGATGGAAAAAGCCAAAGAGCTTGGATTTCACCCCAATCAATCCGCCCGACGTTTGGCTGGCAGCAAGAGTGGATTAATTGGATTCGTCGCCTCACAACTGCGAAATCCAGCCTATCTCGACTACTTCCATACACTGGAAGCCGTGGCCAAGCCTCGCGGCTATGAAGTCCTCATAGCTGACTCAGAACTCTCCTATAAGCACGAATGGGCCAACATCGAGAGAATGCTGAAAAATCAGGTCGAAGCGTTGATGGTATTTCCCGTCGACGACATACTGGGCAACGCCCCCGCATCGCACATCAAGCGCTTCCGCACGCTCGACACCCCCTGCATCTTGCTCGGCATAATGCGAGGGTTGAACCTTACTAGATTGACTGTGGATGAGCATGCCGGAGCCGCAGAGCTTGCGTGTGGACTCATCCAGCGCGGATTCAAAAAACTCATATTTGTGACCGAATCCAATAGCGGGAATCGGCCCGCTCGTGAGAGACAAGAAAGCCTTTGTCATAATTGGATGCGTACCAATAAAAATAACACACCTCCCACCATTATTCGCATGCCGGAAATGAACTCCATAACGCCTAACTTAGAGACGTTTGCAGAAATCATATCCACCATCAAAAACTCATTGGATAAAGTAGCACTCGTCACGGTCAACGAGTACATTGCCTATTCATTATATGGCCCCTTGAACGACGCCGGCATTTCCATTCCGCGCGACGTTGCGCTCGCCTCTTTTGGTTCCTCCTCGCTGGCCAACTGCTTTCGCCCGCAACTGACGTTAGTCGAAGCCCAACACGAGGAAGTGGCCAAGGCCGCCTCCGAACAACTCTTCCAAATGATCACCCCCAACCAACCGGAACATATGTTGCACCTCATCCCGTGCCGTGTGGTTTGGAGAGAATCCACTCAGTCGCAATCTTAGATCGTATTGATGTATATTAACTTTATCGCAATACCTTCTGATTAGAAAAACAGACTTTTCTTCGGCCTGATGAGAGCAAATTAGTGTCGGTCACAGCCGGCGACAGGATCTCTGCATCGGCAAGCAGTACCGCAACTCAGGAATAGCTTTTTTTAGATCGGAAATATCGGGGTAATTTTCCTTTCCCACGACGCTTTCTCATAGTCCTCCAGAGCCGGTAGTTTTGTGATGGCCTAGGAAAACTGAGTCGCGGAGAGAGTTAGTCTGGGTATAACCCAACAAGGAGAACCAGACTATGAAAGGCAAACGATACACGACAGAAG
>NEUU01000001.1 GCA_002304345.1 Verrucomicrobia bacterium Tous-C9LFEB | reverse complement strand
CGCCACCCCTCTTGATAGAGGGGATGTATGCAGTCGAAACTCGCAGTTGCCGAAATCCCCTCCATCAAGAGGGGTGGCGCGCAGCGCCGGGGTGTGTGCATTGTATATAAAAGAGGTTAAGCGCTCAGCCACGCTTGGGCGAACAGGGTGGCAAATTCGGATTTCTCGACCTTGGGCCGGGCGGTGAGGGTGTCGTAGTTCTGCTCCTCAATCTTGCGTAGCACCGAGGCACCGCTGAGCCAAGTCAGGCGGATTTCCCACTGGAGGAGGCCGGGCAGGGTTGCCGAGAGGGGCTCACCCTGATCGAAGATCGACTGCGTGCGCTCGACCTGAAAGCGCATCAACCGGCGGAAACCGGGTGTGGCGCGGTGGGCGAACAGATCTTCCTCCGTCACGCCGAAGGCTTCGCGATCCTCTTGCGGCAGATAGATACGGTCCTTGCGCAGATCGACGGAGACGTCCTGCCAGAAATTGGCGAGTTGGAGGGCGGTGCAGATTTGATCCGACATCCAATGCTGGTGCGCGTCGCGGTGGCCGTGCAGCAGGAGGACGAGGCGGCCCACCGGATTGGCGCTGCGACGGCAATAGTCGAGAACTTCGGTGAAATTGGCGTAGCGGCGTTTGACCACATCCTGTTTGAAAGCGGAGATCAGGTCGGTGAAGAGGTCGATCGGCAGGTCGAGGTCATGGATGGTAGCCTGGACCGCGATGAAGGTGGGGGGGGTGCTGCTCGTGATGGGCTTGGTCAGATGACTTTGCCATTCATCGAGCGCGAGGAGGCGTTGGTCGGGCGTGAGTCGTTCGCCGGGGGCGAGTTGAAGCGTCGAGCCGGTCAGCATGCCGTCGTCGACGTACCCCTCGTCGGCCATGTCGTCCGCATAGCGGGCAAAGGCATAGACGGCGTGGACATGCTTTTGGAGATGACCCGGAACGAGGCGGCCCACGGGAAAGTTCTCATAGTGCGCCCGGGCCAGGGCGGTGCAATGGGCGTAGGCTTCCTCGACAGTCATCCCGCAGTTCTAAACAAAGGAGACGGTCTGTGCAATCCCTTCTGTGGCAATTGATTTTCCTTCTTAAGGAATGAGCCTAAATGCCGATAAGTGTAAGATTGGTTAATGGGGTTGAAAAAGTAAGTAAAAGAAGGTATTAATCATAGTTAGGATATGGGTAAGTCTACACGACTTGGGTGGAGCGATTTTCAATTGGCGTTGATCTTAATTGTCACCGCCGCGCCCGTTTTAGTACTCACCTTCTATTTGTACCACCGCAGTATCGCAGCCGAGCATCGCCTGATCCAGCTCGATACGGAAATCATGGCGCAAACGCTGGCCCGGCGGGTGCAATCTTTCACGCGGAATCGTGTCGTGGCGATGAAGTTGACCGCTGCGTTTTACGAAGGGTCCGAAGACGTGGACGACGGGGAATTCCTCACCTATTGCCAGCAATTACAGAAGGATTATCCCGAGTTTTGTTGCTTCCTCTTTATGGATGGTACGGGGAATGTGCGGCAGCTTTACCCGAAGGGAGACAAGACGGCCGCCACCCAGGCCTTAAAATCCCGGGATTTTACCGAAGTCCTGCGGCAGGTAATGGGAGAAAAGCGGCTTCGGGTAATTTCGCAGGTGGATCTGGTCTGTCATCAGGCGGGGGTCTCCATCTTTTATCCGGTGTTCAAAAACGGAAAAACCTTTGGCATTGTCATCGGATCGATTCCGCTTCCCTCGGGAATTCAGAAGATTTTTGGCGATGAGGTGCTGCAATACTGGGACTTCAGCATTGGCGATTCATCGGGGCATGTCTTGTATGCGTCGCCGCAGAATAAAGAATCACGGAACGACCACTGGTTCTGGAGACATTCTGATTCGGGGCATGAAAGCAAAGTGACGGCGCAATTTCCTTTCGGGGAAGATTTCTGGCAGCTCTCGATCTGGCCGAAGGATACGCTCCATCAAGTGCTGCACACCGAATCGCCCGAATGGATTGTGATTTGCGGGGGATCGACGACGGTCATGGTAATCTGCGGCGTTTCGGTCCTGTCCTGGCGTCAGCGCGCGCTCAAGAGGGCATTGGAGGAAACTCGTCGCGCCCACGATGTGGTGAAGGCGTCGGAGCAACGCTTTCATGAGGTGATGGAGCGAGTCCATCTTTTGGGGTTGGTGATGGATTCGCAAGCGAAGGTGCTCTTTTGCAACGATCGCTTTTTGCAGACCAGCGGTTACTCCCGCGAGGAGGTGATCGGGAAGGATGCGATCGAATTGTTGTGCCCCCCTCAAGAGAAAGCCGCGTTCCGGCAATTGCGCCGGGATGTCCTCTCCGGGAAGGTGCAGGAGATCAGCCGCCAGATGAATCTGATGACGCGGGAAGGCAAGATCCGGCAGATCTTGTGGAATCACGTCATCTCCCGCAGCCCGGCGGGGGAGGTGCAGATGTTGACGAGCCTGGGTGACGACATCACCGACCGGCTGGCCCAGGAGGAGGCGCAGCGACAGACTCAGAAGTTGGAGAGCCTCGGCGTCCTGGCGGGCGGCATCGCCCATGATTTCAATAATCTGCTGACGACCATTATTGGTCACAATGATCTCGCCATGCGCAAGGCCGGACCCCACTCGGATTTGAAACCTCACCTCGAGAATGTGAGCCGCACGGCGCGGCGATTGGCGGATTTGACGTCGCAGATGCTGGCTTATTCGGGCCGGGGCCGGTTTGAGGTGCGTCAGGTGAACATCAATCATCTCGTGGAGGAAATGGCCGACCTGCTGCGCATTTCGATTCCGAAGCGGGTGGAGATTCGGTATGACTTGCAATCCGACTTGCCGCTGATCGAGGTGGACGCCACACAGGTCGAGCAGGTGTTATTGAATCTGGTGACGAATGCCTCCGAGGCCATTCAAAATCGTTCCGGGTGGATTGCGCTCCGAACGCGCCTGCATACCTTTACTGAAGTGGAGTTGTCGAATGGATTGCTGAATGGCCAAAAGCTCTCCCCCGGTCGCTACCTGGAATTGTCGGTGGAAGATAATGGTTGCGGTATGGACGAGGCCACCGTGGCGCGCATTTTTGATCCGTTCTTCACGACGAAATTTACGGGGCGCGGCCTCGGTCTGGCCGTTTTGCAGGGAATCGTTCGCGGACACGGCGGTACGGTGACTGTGGAATCCCGGCCGGGCATTGGCACGACATTCCATGTTTATTTCCCGGTGCAACGCGTGGAAGCGAACGGAAGGGTGAATGTACCCCCGCCTCTTTTTTCGGAAGCCGCCAACGATAGCCCTTACGCTTTGCCGGAAAGGTATGAGGGGGAGGGATCGGTTCTGGTGGTGGATGACGAAGAGACCATCCGGCTACTGGCGACCGACGTGCTGGAAGGAGCGGGATTTACGGTCTTGCAGGCCGAGAATGGTGAAATGGGAGTGGAGCTTTACAAAAAGCATCAAAAGGAAATCTCGGTGATCCTGTTGGATTTGACCATGCCCGGCATGGGTGGCGAAGCGACCTATGCGCAACTCCGCGCGATGGATCCGGAAGTGCAGGTGGTGATGACGTCCGGTTATAGCAATATGGAAATCGAGTGGCAGTTTCAGGACAAAAACCTGGCCGGTTTCGTGCACAAACCTTTTCTTCCCTCCGAATTGGCCGCCAAGATTATTCAGGTGGCCCAGCGTTGGCCAGTGCGGGCCAGTGCCGGAACCTCGTGATGCTGCCAGTGTTCGTTCTCCACTGAAGCAAGCTCCTTACGGAACTTTGCCGCCTCTTCCGGCGTCATCGACGGATTGCGATGCGGCACCCCCATCAGGGCGGTGAGATGAGGGTAGCTGTCGGTGTTGAGTCGCAACCCGTGATAGCCGTCCGCTCCAGGCCCCAGCGCGAGGATCGGCGTATAGTCCGCTGTATGGGTGGTGCCGGTCCAGCCGATGCCTGTCTGGTTGCCGGTGAATTCACCCAGTAACCCAACGAAATTGGCGTGTTGCTGATTGCCTGCGCTGACTGGTTTATTGGTGAGGAGATCGGCCAGCGCCTGGGCTTGCTCGGGGGCGAGGGTGAGACCGGTGCCCTCCTTCACGCGGGCGAGGACCTCCTCCGGCTTCACCGCCTTGGTGACGCGCACGATCCGCTGCAGATCGCTGAGCATGAGCAGCGTCGAGGCGCGGAAGTCTTTGAGCCGCGCGAAGCAGGCGTTCGATTGGGAGTACTCCTTCCCCATGCCGTTGAGGCCGGGGTTGGAGTTGCCGTGGTCAGAGGTGACGATGAGCAGCGTATCGGGATTGCTGCGCACAAAGTCGAGTGCGACACCGAGCGCCGCGTCAAAGGCGAGTTGATCCCAGAGAATTGCAGCAGGGTCGTTGGCATGGGCCGCGTGATCGACGCGGGCACCTTCGATTTGCAGGAGAAAGCCGTTTGGATTTTGCCGGAGCGATTGGAGCGCCAGCGTGGACATCTCCGCAAGAGTTGGCACGCGCTGTTGCAAAGTGGTGGAGTTGTTCCAGTCCACCGTGAATGGAAGAAAGTGAGGATCGAACAGACCGAGGATTTTCTTTTGACCGGACGCCGCGGCGAGTTCGCTGCGATTCTTGAGCACGGCATACCCCGCCTGCTTATATTCCCCGAGGAGATCGCGGGTATCCTCGCGCACTTCCGGGTCGAAGAAGCCGAGTCCGCCCCCGAGCAGGACGTCGACGAGATTCAGATATTGCGTGGCGATGAGCGCTTCATCATCCCGGTTCTGCGACACCGCGGCAAATCCGGCGGGCGTGGCATGCGTGATCGTCGCGGTGGTCACCAGTCCCATCGAGCGACCGGAGGCTTTGACTGCGTGTGCGATGGGCTGAAGCGCCGTGCCGTCGGGCAGGACGTTGATGACGCGATTGAAGATGCGGGAACCGGTGCCCCAGGACGAGGAGGCCGGGGCGGAGTCGGTGACGATGGAGTTGAGCGACGCCATGTCGAAAAAGCCGTGGACGGTTTCCGGACGACGCGCGAGGGCGTGCCAGTTTGTTTCGCCCTTGCCGAGAAGTTGCGAGAACGCTTCCGCAAGAGTGGGCACGCCGAGGCTCATGCCGTCGGACACCATGAATATAATATGCTTCGGTTTCGCGCTGGCGCGCGCGCACGAGACGAGGGGAAGCGAGGCGGCACCAACCGCCGCAGCGGCACCGAGTTTTAACGCCTGACGACGGGAGAGCGGCGAGGACATGGCGGCGATTCTAGCGCACGCCGGGGCGATTTGTCAGGTGACAAGTGGGTGACGGTGGAGGGCCAAACGGGCAGGCTGTTACGTTAGGACTGACTATTTCTGCGGGAACTTGGTCTTCAGAAATGCGACGAAGATGTCGAAGTCGCCGTCTTTGAAGAAGCGTTTGGGCAGGATGTGGGCGAGTACTTCCGAACGATAGAGAATGAGGAGATCATTTTCACACTTCCATTTCACAAAATAAGACCAATCGAAAGCGGCCTTTCCAATGTTGGTAGAACTACTGAAACCGAAATCATTCAACAGAATCGTCTGTTCTAGCTGTAGATCTTTTTGCTGAATAAACACTCGGCGGCCGACTTTGGGAGTGTAGTAGCGTATGCCTACGTAAATAGCTGCGATAAATATCCAAAGAATATACGGAATGTAATTAATCTCAACCTTAGTGGTGTTGGGTAGTAAGTGAGGCAGAATGGATATGACAGTAAAAAGGCACAGCAAAGCAATGCAATGCCGTTCCATTTTGCGAGTTGTTATGCGCTGGAAGTTGCTGTAGTCCGAAAATGACAGCGTTCCACTAGCTTTGATTTCCATGCAATTGCATCTGGGTGCGTACAGTTATGCTCGATACGCGAGTGATGGCCTTTGCAATCTCAGATATAATACCGCCAATTGATATTGGGGAAGATATTATCTCTCCACTCACAGTTGGCGAGGAAGGCTTCGTCGATGGAGTTGGCCTTGATCTGCTCGTAGAGGCGGGTGAAGCGCAGGACGTGGTCCTTGGTGCGTTTGACGGCGTAGGGGACCATGGTGCCGGTCTTCATGATGAAGGCCCAGTCGCTGGATTGGGCGAGCAACAGTTCGCGGGCCGCTTGCTTCATGGCGCGTTCGGTCAGGCCGTAACAGTCGCGGTACTGGCGCGCGATTTCGGTCATGCGCTGCGCCGCGAGGTGCAGGTGCGGATAGATCCACGCATTGGATTGTTCGAGCCAGACTTCCCAATAGCCCTTGTTGCCCCACGAGGAGGCCGACGGCGTGGCGAGTTGCTGGGTCGGGTACTGCGTGAGGTATTCGCTGGGCGTGATTGTCTTGAAGACGTTCTGGTCGTAATTCACTTTCCGCAGCAGGTAGTTGAGGAATTCAGGTCCTTCGTACCACCAGTGACCGTAGAGTTCCGCGTCGTATGGAGACACGACGATGGGCGGGATGCCGAGCGTGCCGTTGAGATGTTCGATCTGCTTTTCGCGATTGAACATGAAGTTGGCGGCGTGGCTGGCGGTCTTCTCGCGGGCAACGGTGGGACGATACGGCTGCTTGTCCATCGTCTTGCCGGTGATGCGGTGATATTTGAGCCCGGTGAATTTGCGCTGGCCGTTGGGCTGGATGTACGGGCGGATGTAGTCGTACTCGAGGTCGAAGCCGACATCACGATAGAAGTCGCGGTAATCGCCGTCGCCGGGATAGCCTTCTTCCGCGCTCCAGACTTGCTTGCTGGATTCCATATCACGACCGAACGCGGCGGGGCCGCTGCGGGTGAAGATGGGGGCGAAGATGCCGAAGCGGGGGCGGGGTTCGGCAAAGAGCACGCCGTGGCTGTCGACGATGAACCAGCGGATTTCCGCTTCTTGCAGGAACTTTTCAATGCCGGGGACGTAGGCGCATTCGGGCAGCCAGATGCCGCGTGGGTTGCGGCCGAAACATTCGCGGTAGTGATCGCGGGCGACCATGATCTGGGCGCGGATGGCTTCGGGATATTCGGTCATCAACGGGAGGTAGCCGTGGGTGGCGCCGCAGGTGATGACTTCGAGTTTGCCGGCGTCCTGGAACTTGCGGAACGCATTGATCAAATTGCGGCCGTACTTGTCGTTGAAGACTTCGCGGCAATTGGTCAGCCGGTTGTGATAAAACCAAGCGAGTTCATGATAGGCGTGGTCGAAGCGCGTGCGGTCGATTTCCTTGCGGCACAGTTCGAGTTGCTTGTCGAGGGTGCGGATGTAGCGCTCTTGCAGGAGCGGGTCCATGAGCATCGAGCAGAGGGGCGGCGTGACGGACATCGTGAGACGGAAATCAACGCCGTCGTTGAGCATGCCGTCCATCATGTTGATGAGCGGGATGTAGGTCTCGGTGATGGCTTCGTAGAGCCAGTCTTCTTCCAGGAATTCGTCGTACTCGGGATGCCGGACGAAGGGCAGGTGAGCGTGGAGGACTAAAGCGAGATAACCTTTGGGTGTCATAAGTAATGCGTTCCTTGTGAAAATGGCGGCGGCGTCCGGAAGAAGTCGAGAGGCATGCTACGGCTTATGTTGCATGAGTGGCAAGCTCTTGACTGGGAAATTTCTGCCGGGTCAGCGCTGGAGATCCAAGCGCTGGCGAAAAGGGTGGTCGGACAAAAGTGGGCTTCCCAGAGCGACTTTGCAAATCGCCAGACAGAAAGCCCATGAATGCTGCGCACGTCCGTGTGTGTCGAAGGACGAGCCTAGTCGATGCGTCCGAGCGGTTCCGGCAGCGGAGGCTGGCCTGTCTTGCGCACGTCGCCATCGTAGGCGCTCATACGCAGGAAGGAGAGCATCGCGGAGCGTTTCTCTTCACCATCGGGAGCCACCGCTTCAATCGGGATATGGAATTTGCCATCCGGGAAGGTGAAGTGATAGCTGAAGGTGCCGTCGGGGCGCAGGGTGATGTCCTGCCCATCGATGCGGACCTTGGCATTGGGATCGGTGCCGCCGTAAATGATGAGCTCGGCGTTGACGTGCATGTGGAAGCCACGTTCGCGGGAACCGCCGAAGGGGCTGCTGAGGCTGGAAACTCCGCCCGAGGAGGTCCACTGACCCGAGCTGACCATTTCCTGCAAGCGGCGGCGCAAGGTCTCGGTAATTTCGAGCGAACCGACCCAGCGGCGACGGGTGAAGTCGCCCGCGAGGATGTTGACGAGTTCGTTGTGCTGTTCCTTGTCGAGCGGCGCACCCTGACCAATGGCGAAGGGGAAGGGGTAACCTTCGTCCTGCAACCGGGAGAGCGCGTCGGCGAGTTCCTCTTCGGGCAGCATATGGTCTTTGATCATCTCAAAGAGCTGCGCGAAGCTGTAGTGGAACGGAATCGTGACGAAGCGGGCGTCGGTTTTCCACGAGAGATTATCGCGCGGGGTGGTCGTCTTGCCCGAGCGTGAAATCACTTCGAAACCACCGTCGTGACGGTAGTAGCCGAGCTCGGCGTAGAAAGTGGTATCGGGCTGACCCACGTGGAGGTACCAGTTGCGCGAGGATTCGTTGATCTGGATCTGCTGCGCGCGCTGGCCGTTTTCCCAATAAACCTGCAGGAACACCTTGCCATCATGGGCGGCGTGAGCGGCTTCCTGATACTGCTGCCAGCTCAGGTCCCAGTAGGCGAAAACCCATTGAGGATCGCGCGAGACGAGGTACAGTTTCTTGGTGCCATACGAGTCGGGCAGCTCACCGAGATACTCGTAAGCGGGCGGCTCGTGATGCTTGGTTTCCACCGGGGGTGGCGTGAGAATGAATTTGCGATCCTGCAGGTCGAGCGGCATGGGCTCGGTGCTCAAACGGGGATCGTTTTTCGCGGGAGACGCGTGGAGAGCTGACGGCGAGGCGTCGACAGCCTTCGTCAACGGCTTGCGTTTCAGGGTGGTTTTTTTCGCTGGAATTTTGATTTTACTGGCCATACTAGTCCCCTCTCTTCTACGGTTTCATCGCGTCTAAAAGCAATTCCCAAGCCAAATCGTCAGCCAAGGCAGGCAATATTAGAATTACCACTTGCAGGTTAGAATGATACAAGTTTATTGACGAGGAAAAATTAAGTGAATTTTTGTTCATAAATTCAAAATAAGTCATTATCAGCACTTATGTTACAAAGTAGTGTCGCTTGCTTGTCTGAATTATTTAGCATGTGACGGAACTTGTCATTCAACGGCGTGTTTTTAGCGAAATTTTAGGATTATATCTAAGAAAGTGGAAAAAGATGGCTGCCATACCCGATTCTTTCGATCTTCAAGTGCGTCGGGCGAAGACCGCGGCACCGGAGCGTCAGCTCGATTTTTTACTTGGCTCACTTCTCGCTCTATCGGAGTGGTGGTTGATGAATCGGGGGAGCGAAACGGAGCCTTATCCGGCGGTGGTCGAGTTGGGCGCTGCAAAATGCGTGGTGGTCTTTTCGGCTCCGGGCAAACTGCAAGATTTCGCGGACGAGTTGCGCGGCGAAAAGGTCGAGGAAATGCCGAACCTGGCGATTCGTGTGCCGGAGGTGGTGGATTACTGTCTTCTCTTTCGCGGGGCGGGGGCGACGGCCATTCTCGTGAATCCCGGTGACTTTGCGTTCACGGTGGAATTGGACGCGTTGGAGTCTTTCACAAACGCCTGGCGGGAGCGACGCGCGGCGAAGGGGGAATCTCGCGGATTCTGGATTCCGAATATGACGAGCGAGGAAGAGGATTTCTGGCAATCGCACGGACTGTGAGACCGTACCCCATTCACAGATTGCGATACGAATCAGGAGTTGGGTCCAGCGTCACGCTGGGCAACGTGACGTTGCATCCATAATAGGATCCAGCGTCACGCTGGCTTCCACTTGATGGTGCAGCCGATGGCGTGAGTAACGGGACTTGCGACAGTCTGACCGGAAAGCACCGCGCGGATGGCCTCGCGAAGGGTTTGGTCTTTCACCAAAGCCGGGTCCTGCCAGTTATCGTCGATCCGGCCATTGTAGCGGAGGATGCCTTCGTGATCGAAGAGATAGGCTTCGGGAGTGTATTTCGCGCCGAAGGTGCGGGCGACCTGTTGAGTGTGATCGCGCAGGTAGAGGAAGTTGAATTCCTCGCGTTGCGCCCGAATGATCATCTCGGAATAGCTGTCCTGCGGATAATTGGTGTCGTCGTTTGAATTGACGCAGACGAGGGCCACATTTTGCGCGACGAATTCGTGCTGCAGGGCGATGAGTCGCTCCTCGTAGGCTTGAACGTAGGGGCAATGGTTACAACTGAAAATGACGACGACAGCCTGTTTACTGTCGATGAGGGTATGGAGTGAATAGTTGATGCCGTCGATACCCGGCAAGGTGAAATCCGGTGCGTCGCTGCCGATGGTCAATTCCTGCTTTTCAATGGTGGCGCTCATAAGTCCTGTCTCCCAATATGGTTAAGTTACCGACTCCGTGCTCCCCATGCCTGCGGTCTGACTCCTTGAGAGGAGAGTAGCAGGAAGCGGGCCGAAGTACAGCTAGACTTAAGTCAAAATGCAAAGGTCAAAAGTCAAAGATCCTGAGCGATGCTCAGTCTCTTTGACGTTACTACTTTGAGCGAGGCGGCAAGACCGAAATCAGGCCGGGGCCGCATCGCGCTGCATGGTGCCTTTGTATTTGCCGGGCTCTTCGCTTACACCAAAATTCGTGGCGGCGAGTTCGCGGACGCGTTCGAGTTCGGCCTGGGTCAGGCGAGCCGTGTCGGGCGCGGCGGCAAATTCGACGAGTTGTTCTTCGTTATAGATGTTCGGCAGGCAACTCGCGATGCGGGGATCGGCGAGTAACCATTGCAAGGCGGCCTGGCCGAGCGTGCGCTGGGGATTTTCGAGGAAGCGAAGCGTCTCGACTTTCTGGACGCCGTTGAGCAGCCACGCGCGCGGGCGGTGATTACGGTGGTCGTTGGCCGGGAAGACGGTGTCGGCGGTGTACTTGCCCTCGAGCATGCCGCTGGAATGGGGCACGCGGATCAAATAGCGCGTGTTTTCGCTCTCGGCATTGCCTTCGTCCATGAGCTGCTGGCCGGGGTGTTGCTCGAGCATGTTGTAAATGTGCTGCATGATCTGCGGCTTGCGGCGCGTCACGCAGTCGATGCCTTCATAGAGCCAGCCGATGGCCGGTCCGAGCGCGGCACCGTAGGAGAGAATCTTGCCTTCGGTTTTGAGATCTTCCAGCAGTTGCCAGAGGGCGTCGTCTTCGACCTGTTCCATGCGGATGTTGTGAAGCTGGAGCACGTCGATGCGGTCGGTCTGGAGTCGCTGCAGGGCGAGATCGACGGCGCGACGAATGAAATCGACGGAGAAGTCGTGCGGGATTTCGCGCTGACCGCGGCGTTCATTGCCGTGATCGTAAAAGTTGTAGCCGACCTTCGTGGCGATGACGATCTGGTCGCGTTTATCCGCGAACGCCTTGGCGAGGAGTTCTTCGCTCAAGCCATTGCCGTAGGTATCGGCGGCGTCGTAAAAGGTGATGCCGAGATCAAGCGCCTTGCGCATCAGGGCGACGGCCTGATCTTCCGTGAACTGGCCCCACCAACCGGTGGAAACGGTCCAGAGGCCAAAACCAACTTCGGAAACGCGAATATCTGTGCCGGGGAGAGTGCGGAACTTCATAGGATTCAATCAGTTTACCGGGCAGGGGGGAAAGCTCAAATCTCATTGCAGAGCGGACGCATGTTAGAATGCGGTCTAATCCATGGGTTTGGGCTGTATTAGGGTTTGTTCAGGATCACTCAGAGCGGTGTTGAGAGTGGGGCGAAGCAAAAAATAAATACCGTCGACAAAGCGCTACAAGGATTGACCCACTCTGTTGGGTGTCGCGGTTGGTGTAGACTCGAAATTTCACATTTCAGATTGGAGATGGCAAAGGGGCAGAGGCTGCGCATGCCACGAGTTATAGCACAGAAACGCGAAGGACGTTTGCGTTAGGTGAGATAGGTGAGCTACGTGTGCGATATTTTTGCGAAGTAAGGTGACCAAATCGCCGGGGCGCGTCCCCCAAATAGATCGTAGACAAGCTTGACCTGCTCTAGCGATCCCGACAGGTTGAATGGGAAATTATCCTTTTATGTCTGGCATTACCTTGATTCAGGATTTGGCGGTTGTGTTGCTTGTGGCCGGAATTGCCGGTTGGATCGCCCGCCGGTTGGGTCTGTCGTCCGTGGTGGGTTATTTGTTGGCGGGATTGTTGATCGGGCCGCATACACCTCCGTTTTCCTTTGTGGATGACCAGGAGCGCATTCACACCCTTTCGGAAGTGGGCGTGGTGTTCCTGATGTTTTCGGTCGGCATGGGATTGAGTCTGCAACGGCTCAAGCGACTCGGTTTATCGCTGATTCTTGCGACGGGGATCACCGCGTTCCTCGTGTTTAACGGCACACGGTTGCTGGCGCTGGCGATGGGATGGAGCGAATTGCGCGGCATGTTCTTCGCGGCGATGTTCATGGTCTCCAGCTCGGCGATCATCAGTAAGGTGCTTTCCGAAACCGGGGAAAGTCACGAGAAATACGGACAGCGCGCGCTGGGTATCACGGTGTTGGAAGATATCGTGGCGGTGTTCATGTTGACGTTGCTCACGTCGCGCGTGGCGGCGATGAACGGTCAGGCGACGGGAGCCTTGGGCCAGACGTTGTGGCTGATGTTCGGTTTCGTCGTGCTGCTGGTGGTGGCGGGGCTGCTGCTGTTGCCGCGCTTGTTTCGCGTGTTCAATCGTCAAGGCGCGCCGGACTTGGTGATTCTTTTTGTGGCGGGCATTTTATTTGGCGCGGCGATGCTGGCCAATCTGGCGGGATACTCGCTGGCACTGGGCGCGTTCCTCTTTGGCGCGGTGGTCGCGGAAACCGCTTCGCGCGAGACGGTGGAGCGTTCCTTCAGTGGCGCGCGCGAGATGTTCAGCGCGGTGTTCTTTGTCTCGATCGGGATGCTCATCGAACCGATCTCGCTGTGGCATATGTCGGGATGGATTCTTTTCTTCTCCGTATTCGTAATGGTCCTGCGCCTGCTGGCGTCGACGGTGGGATTGTCCGTGACGGGGGCGCCGCTGAAGGATGCGCTGAAGGCGGGGTTGACGGTAATTCCGATCGGGGAATTTTCCTACATCATCGCGCAGTTGGGGGTGGATGCGAAGGTGTTGCCCGATACGTCCTACTCGCTGGCGGTGGGTGTTTCGCTTTTGACGGCCGTGGCGGTGCCCTTGACCGTGCGGCAGTCGGGGGCCTTGGCGGGATGGGTGGACGCGCATCAACCGGCGTTTCTGCGCCGCCTCTTCGAGCGCTACCACGTCTGGCTGGAGGATGTCAGCCATAAGCAGCGGCAGAACATCATCTGGCAGCATAGCAAACGGCGGCTCGCCTTCGCCTTGGCGGAATTGCTGATCGTGGGGGGCTTGGTGGGTTTCTCGGTGCCGCTTTACAATTGGATCGGGATGAAGATTGAATTGATGCAACTGGTGTTGCCCGGCTGGCAGGTGGCCTACTGGGTGACCCTGACCATCCTGGTGGTGTTTCCACTCGGCGGCATGTGGAAGAGTCTGGATGTGCTGGCGATGTTGCTGGCGGACGTGACGACGCGTGGATCGATTCAGGAAGATCGCTTGCGAATGCTGGTGGAGCGGGGCTTGCGTGTCCTGATCGTTCTCCTGCTCCTGGGATTACTCCTGCCGCTGGTGCCGGTGGGGTTGGCGCACCCGTGGGAAATGGTGGCGACGGCGACGATCTGCGTGCTGCTGGCGGCGCTGTTGTGGAAGCGCCTGGGGCAATGGCATCGTGCGGTGCTGGGCCGGATGGAGAGAGCGTTGAGTGGCGGCGATGCGCCGACGGCGCGCTTCCGGTCGGTCTTTCGCTATCGCGATAACTGGAATACGGAATTGCTGGAGTGTACGTTGCCGGATGATGCGCTGTGCAGTGGTCAGCGCATTATCAAACTGGCGTTGCGCTCGCGTTTCGGTTGTTCGATTGTGCAGTTGGAGCGGCAGGGCGTGCTGGTCCAGAATCCCACGCCGGAGTTGTCGCTCTTTCCCGGAGACAAATTATTGCTGTTCGGCTCTCCCGCGCAGGTCGCCTCGGCGCAACGTTTCCTGCATCAGGTGCGCGGAACCAACGGCGAGTCCTCGACGTTTGACGAGAGCGAGCTCGGCACGGTTCTGGTGCCGGACGGAAGTTCCAAGGTGGGGCAGACGCTTGCGCAACTGGATGTCTTTCGCAATGCGGGGGTGCAGATTCTCGCCATCGATCGCAGCGGTTCGGTGACATTGAACCCCGGCGGAAGTGAAGTCATTCAGGGCAGCGACAGCCTGCTGGTTTTGGGCACAGCGGAACAGATCCGCAAGTTCTTCGCCTGGCTCGATTCGTGACAGGATAAGCAAGTCGGAGCGTACCTCCAAATCGTCGATTGCCTCGTCAAATCATCCTCAAAATAGAGCCTGTTTACGATCTTTTCGTGGATAGGTTCTTAACATTCCCGGCGTTGCATATTGCACAAGTGTGGCGCGAATGGGATGCACTTTGCGTGAGCATGGTGGGAGAGCGTGCACAACCAGAGGCACTTACGTTTAGGGTATGGCCCATGCTGTATATTATAGCATGCAGGCGAAACAAACCTCGGTGGGGGGCGCGTCGTGTCGTACGCCGCGAAATCAGCTCTGGTCCGTACTCGCGTTTTGCTTTTTAACGGGGGGGCTTCCGCTTTGGGCTGAGGAGGAAGCGGCCGCCGTCTTAACCCGCTCGCTTCAGCCTTCGTCTCAATCGATTCCCTTGATCAGCTATCAGACGAGCACGGGCAAAATGGTTTGGGGCTGGATGAAGCTCAAATGCGAGAGTCCAACCGAAACCGAGTCGGGCGTGGGGTCTCCCTTCGCCATCGATAGTGCCGTGAATGATGCGACCTCGGATCTCTTCCTCGCCCAGTTGTGGATCTCCGCGGTCGTGAGTGGCAGTTACTGGCAGCAACCCTGGTTGGGTGTCAAATGGACGGTGGAGGCGATGCCGGAGGGGAGTGATGCGTCTTCGAGTGGCGCGGCCTTGGGTGTGGCCTTGATCGCCACGGCGTCCGGCGTCGATTATCCCGTCGATACGGTGATTATCGGTCGTCTCCATCCCGATGGTTCGCTTGGGGCGGTGGATCGGATCGCGGAACGGCTGCAGATGGCGGCCACGTCGGGCGCGAAGCGGGTGATCATCCCCCATTTGCAACGATTCGAAAACTCGGCTCAAAAAGGACGCCGCGATGTGGACCTGCTGGCAAAGAAACTCGGATTGGAATGTGTCTCCGCCGTGGATCTGGCGGAAGCGACGGAACTGGCCCTGCATCGGAAGTTGCCGGTTTCTCCGGTGGGTGAATTGATGCCGAAATATTCGCTGGAAATTTCGACCGAACTCGACGGCAAATGCCGGAGCTTGATCGCGCTGCTGACGGAGGGAAGCAAATCGTGGCCGCGGACCGAGGGGCAGTTGAAGGCGTTGTCTATTCCCGAGCGGCATCTCTGGAAGAATGTCTTCGCCCTGTATGATCTGGGCATGGAGGCCTATCGCGGCGGCCGCTTGTATGCCTCGTACCGGCTCCTGCGCCAGACGCAGGGATATCTCGCCGGTTTGGCGGAAGTCCGGGCGGTGGGAGACAAGTTCGACTTTAAGTCCTTCGATGACCGGGGGAGGATGGTGCGCCAGCAGTTGGCCGCGCGTTTGATGAAACCGGCGGTCGATGCCAACGAACTTCAAAGCGCCTTGTTGGTGGCGGAAGAAGCGGATTGGCTCTATGGGCAGACCGCTTCTGTGATTGGTGCGCAGATCATGGCGCGGCAGGCGTTTGCCCCCCGCTCGGAAGCGACTGCCGAACAGAAACGCCTGGCGCAAGTGCTGTTGATCAGCAGCGTGGCCAGCGCCGAGCAACATCTGAAGGATGCCGATTTTCTGATCGATAACGCGGCGCTCCTGATCCCCAAAGAAGGCGTCTCGGCCTATGACCGGGCCGGGCTCTGGCTGCCGCACCTGCGCATGGGACAGTTGGGCGCGGCGGAATATTTCATCGCGGGATTGCAGTCTCGTTCTCCCGACTTCGGAGACAAGCTCCTCTTCGATGTGCGTCTGGGCAATTTTGAAAGCGTCCTGCAGGGCTATCGCGCGGCATGGGAAATCGAGCGCCAGGAAATTGCCATCCAGGAGCAGGCAAAAGAGTTGAAGCCGACTGAGATTGGATTTTTTCCCGGTGACGGTTACAGCACTCCGAAGGCCCCGGCTCCAGTCATTCCGATGCGGCAACTCAGTGAGACGGCGCAGAGCCTGGCATGGGTGAACGACTATATAGAACTCGCGATTCTGGATGAAAAATATCGGCGGCTGGGCGTTGCATTCGAGACGAACTTGATGGGATGGCGGATTGAAGATCGGGCCGCGTTGCAGAATTTGTTGCAGGTGGCCGAACTGAACGCCCGGCGCGGGATCGCACAGGCCCGGAGCATCGGCATGGATACAACGATTCTGGCGTTGATCTATGAGTCGGCGTCGACGTTGCGCACTTCGGAAGACAGCGGCATGCTTTTGGAAGGGGTGCGGCAGTATTGGCGCTGCGCCTTGCTTGGTAATTTGAGTTGGCAATTGGGAGCGCTGCCGCGTGCCATGGGGGAGCCCATGATTGACACCGGGCGCGCCTCCAGTCCGGAGCGTTTAACCCCGACTCCCAGTCCGGTCCATTTAAGTCCCATGGCGGTCACGGTTAATGTTCCGGCGCCGGTTTTGTTGGCACCGGCTGCTAATCAATGAATATTCACGACCTCCATTTTACCCGGAGTGCGGGGAGAATGTTGCTGGCGGGAATGGTTCTCGCCACGCTGACCGTGATTCTTGCGCTCGTTTTTTTTCTCAAGCCTTACTATCTGCGCGCGCAGGCTTATGATTTGAATAAGCTCAGCGATTATAAGGTCGCGAGTATTTTCTACGATCGGAAGGCGGCTGAAATCGGGCGTCTTTTCGTGGAGGATCGGGTGTTGCTGAAGCATGACGAAATTCCCGAAACCATGCGACAGGCCGTCGTGGCGATGGAGGATCGCCGGTTTTATTCTCACTGGGGCGTGGATCTGAAAGGCGTGGCGCGGGCGTTCTATCACAATCTCCGCCATTGGCGATGTTCCCAGGGAGGCAGCACTGTCACGCAGCAAATCGCCAAGCATCTCATCGGACGTTTCGAGAGGACGTTCGACCGTAAATTGGTGGAGGCCTTTCTGGCGTTGCGGATCGAATATCACTACAGCAAGACGGAGATTCTGGATCTTTACTTGAACCGGATTTATTTCGGAAAAGGTTACTTTGGGCTGGAGGCCGCCGCGACGGGTTACTTCGGCAAACATGCGCGCGATCTTTCCGTCTCGGAATGCGCGGCGCTCGCGGCAATCATCAAGGCACCCAATACGTATTCCCTGCGCAAAAATATCGAGGCCGCGACGAAGCGCCGGGATTATGCCCTCATGCTCATGATGGAGCAGGGGATGCTCGCTCCGGAGGTCGTGGGGAAAGCGTTGGCTTCCCCGCTGCGGACTATTCCCGAAGTGCCTGTTCGTGGGCAGGGCTATTTCATGGCTCTCGCGATCAAGGAACTCCGCCAGTTGCTGGACTTGGGCGAGGAGGAGGATATTCCGCAAGGGTTGACCGTGCAGACGACGCTGGATGTCGGTATGCAACGGGCGGCCGAGTCGGTGGCAAGGCAGCAGTTGAATAAACTCAATCCGAATCGAGCCTCCGGTGCGTCACCGTTGGGAGCGGAGGCCGATGAGCTGCAGACGGCCATTCTCGCTCTGGAAATGCAGACTGGCGCGGTCCGCGTATTAGTCGGTGGACGCGATTTCGACAAGAGTCCCTTTGATCGGGCGCGCATGGCCCGGCGGGAAAATGGAGCGGTCCTTCAGCCGCTGATTTATTCCCTGGCTTATGAACGGCTGCATTTGTCGCCAGTCTCGCTGATCAACGCGTCTTACCTGGACGAAACCGCGGTCAAGCGAGACGATAAGCTGGGGCTCGGTGATCCGGCGCGCGATTTGGGAAAACCTTTTTTGATGATTCAGGATGCCTTGGCGCTGGGGAATGTCTCGGCGGCGGCGCGCGTGAAAACGGAGTTGGGTCTCGATTTGGTGGATCAATGGTTGGAAGGCGCGGGGATCGCCCGCTCCAGCCGGGACCGTCCGGGACTGTCGACCGATCTGACTCTTTATGAACTCACCTCGCTCTATCAGATGCTGGGTAACGCGGGCTCGAGAATCGAGCCTTACTGCATCGAGAGCGTGCGTAATCATAATGACGAAACGCTCTATCAATCGAAGCGGGGAGAGGGCAAGGCTCTGCTTGATCCGCTGACGGCGGGCCAGATGACGCTCAGTCTCGAATCGATTACGCGCGATGGCGTGGGGGCCCGGTTAAGCAGCGAATTTGGAGTGCCCGCACCCGTTGCGGGTATGAATGGATTCTCGTCCGGCTATCGGGATGCGTGGTATGTCGGCTTCACTCCAACTCTGGCCTGCGGTGTCTGGGTGGGCTACGACAAATCACGTCCTATTGAACCCCGCGCCGCAGCGGTAAGTTCGGCGGTGTCCATCTGGGGCGATGTCATGGGCAAAATTTCCGAGAAGAGCGCAGCGCCAGGGGGCTTTCCCGTGCCAAAGGGTTTGGGCAAAGTGGAAGTGGATCGCAATACGGGCGAAATTCAGGGGCAGGGATTCATGACGCCGGGGCCGGGCCATGCCTTCGTTTATCTTCGTCCCGAGCAAATTACCGTGGCCCAAAAGCGTGAGGCGGCCCAACAGGAGCCGGGATCACAAGGTTGGACCGGGTGGTTGAGCACGCTGGTATCGAGCGCCACGGGAACGAATTCGAGTCCGGCTCCTAATCGCCAAGACGCTCCGAGGGATATTCCCCCGTTGGTGACGTATCGCATGCCGGCTTTGCGTGGAGACATTGTGACGGGGGATGGAAAAGTTTTGGCCACCAACACGCAATCGCAGGATTTGGTATTGCCATGGCCGTCGATCGAGACTGCGGGGAATGAAGAGGCGGCGCTCAACTGGATTCATAATCGTTTGGGCTTGGCCAAGGAATGGCTGAAGCGAGACCTCGAGGTGTCCGAAGAGGAACTTCGTTCGCTCTATCGGTTCCAACGATTTCATCCTGTCGTGGTGGCGCAAAATCTGACGGCGACGGAAGTAAGCGACTTTCCCAAGAGCGTACTTGTTCAAAACGGATTTGCGCTGCAGGGCGTGCCTCGCCGTGTTTATCCCGAGGGGACGGTGTTGGCTCATGCGGTGGGATATTTGCAGCGGAGTCAGGCGCGCAATTCCAAAGCGTATATGGCGGGAGATGTCATTTATGCCGACTATCGCGGAGGTGCCGGGCTGGAAGGCTATTTTGATAGTGAGTTAAGAGGGCAGGAAGGGGAGCTGACGATTGAAACCACTCCGGAAGGATTCACCAGGAAGGCGATTGTTGTTTCTCCTGCCGTGAAGGGAAACACACTGCGTTTGACCATTGATTCGCGCATTCAATCGGCTGCGGAATATGCGCTGAAGGAGGTGAAATCCGGAGCGGCGATCGTCATGGATGTGCATAACGGCGACATCCTGGCGATGGCGTCGCGCCCCAGCTTTAATCCCAATGAGTTTTTGCCGTTCCTGACGAGTGAGAAGTGGCAGAACTTTAATCAGGACCCGGGCAAGCCTCTGGTGGATCGCGTCTATCGACAGTACAATCCGCCGGGATCGATCTTTAAGGTCGTCACGACGCTTGCGGCGATGCGCGCGGGCGTTTTTGATCCGGCGCAGACCGTGCGTTGTCCCGGATACTTTGATGTGGGCGAGATGCGCTACGAATTGCCACGGGAGGTCAGTTCGCCGGTATCCTTTCGCACGGCGATTTCGCGTTCCTATAACACTTACTTTTTCACCATCGGCCTCAAAGCTGGACGAGACGCCTTGGTGGAGGCGGCGCGGGACTGGGGTATTGGCCAGCCTACCGGATTTATCCTGCCGGGCGAGTTGAGCGGAGTGATGCCGGACGATGCTTACGTGCGGAAAACGCACAATCGGGTGATGGGCCCCGGTGATGTGACGAATGCTTCCATCGGGCAGGGGGATGTTCTCGTCACGCCCATCCAGATGGCCTCACTCATGAGCGCGGTGGCGAATGGCGGGACGCTCTACCGGCCGCACTTGGTGCGTCAATTGGAAGATCGCTCCGGAAAACCGACCAAACTTTTTCAGCCGGAGATCATTCGCAAAATTCCAATCGATCCGGAACAACTCAAAATTTTAACGAACGGATTAGTCGCAGCGACAGAAGAAGGGACCGCCCAGGCCGCTCGCGTGGCGGGAGTCCGCGTCGCTTCCAAAACGGGCACGGCCCAGGTCGGGGCGAAAAGCCGGCCCCGACAAATCGCCTGGCTTGTCGGATTTCTTCCGGCTAATGCACCGCAGTATGCCTTTGCGGTGATGGTGGAAGGGGATTGGAGTGAAGACTTGCACGGGGGCGAAGACGCCGCGCCGGTCGCTGGAAGACTGTTCGGTCAGGTTTATGCGGGAGCCGCCTCCACCCTGACCCAGACAAACCGGTAAGTGACGAAAGGGACCCGCGATGAAAATATGGAAAGGAAATCCGTATCCCCTCGGAGCAACCTGGACCGGTGAAGGCGTAAACTTCGCGGTGTTTTCGCAGCATGCCACCGGCGTCGAGTTGTGCTTGTTTGACTCCGCCGATCATGGACGCGAGATCGGGCGCATTCCGATGACAGAACAGCAGGATGAAGTCTGGCATGTCTTCCTGCCCTCGGTCCGTCCGGGCCAACTGTATGGCTATCGCGTGCATGGAGAATGGCAGCCCGATCAGGGCGCGCGTTTTAATCCCTTCAAGCTTCTCATTGATCCCTATGCGCGGGCATTGCACGGCGATGTGCAGTGGGGGCCCTCTCTCTATTCGTATGAGCAAGGGCATTTGGAGGCTGATCTGAAGTTCAGTCCTGTGGATAACGCGACGGCCGTGCCGAAGGGCGTGGTGGTCGATCCCGCATTTGATTGGCAGGGCGACGAGAGGCCTTCGCGCGCGCTGGAGGATACGGTGATTTACGAAACGCACGTGCGCGGGTTTTCGAAACTCTGGAAGGAACTGCCCGCCGAACTGCGCGGCACCTACGCGGGCTTGGCGAACGGCCGATCGATTGATTATTTGCTCCGGTTGGGAATCACGGCGGTGGAATTGCTGCCGATTCACGCTCATTTGGATGAACCTTTTTTACCGGGCAAGGGACTGAGCAATTACTGGGGATACAATACGCTTGGATTCTTCGCTCCCCATGGCCCCTATGCGCATCAGCGGGGGCTGGGAGACTCCGTTGTTGAATTCAAGGAAATGGTACGCCGTCTGCACTCGGCTGGAATCGAGGTCATTCTCGATGTGGTTTACAACCACACCGCTGAGGGGAATCATCTCGGCCCGACCTTATCCATGAGAGGGTTCGATAATCAGGTTTACTACCGCCTCGTCCGCGACAATCCGCGCTACTATCAAGATTACACCGGCACGGGAAATACCCTCAATGCTCCCAATCCGCGCGTTTTGCAGCTGATCATGGATAGCCTGCGTTATTGGGTGACGGAGATGCATGTGGATGGATTTCGATTTGATCTGGCTCCGGCGTTGGCGAGAGAGAGTCACGCCGTCAGTAAGCTCTCCGCTTTCTTTGCGGTCATCCACCAAGACCCGGTGATTTCCCGGGTGAAATTGATCGCGGAACCGTGGGACATCGGCGAGGGCGGTTACCATGTCGGGAATTTTCCCGTGTTGTGGTGTGAATGGAATGGCCGCTATCGCGACACGATTCGACGGTTTTGGAAGCGCGATGGTGGCCAGCTTAAGGATCTCGCTTATCGTTTGACGGGCAGTCCCGATCTTTACGCGCCCTCAAGCAAGCGGCCGACCGCGAGCATTAATTTCATCACCTGTCATGATGGATTCACCCTGGCGGATTTGGTTTCTTACAGCGAAAAACATAACGAGAACAATGGGGAGGGGAATCGGGATGGCGAAATGCGTAACAACTCCTGGAATTGTGGTGTGGAAGGAGAGACCGACGATGTCACCATTCGTCGCTTGCGGCGCCGACAGCGCCGGAGTCTTCTCGTGAGTCTCTTCCTTTCTCAAGGCGTCCCGATGCTCTGCGCGGGGGATGAATATGGGCGAACTCAAAACGGCAACAATAACGCCTATTGTCAGGACAATGAAACGAGTTGGCTGGTGTGGAATCGCAATGAAGAACAAAAGACGTTCCAATTATTCCTGGAAAAGCTCATCAAGTTTCGCAATGGTCATCCCGTCTTTCATCGGCCGCACTTCTTTCAGGATCGGGAAGTCCTGCGGAGCAGCCTGCGCGATCTCACCTGGTTGCGTCCTGACGGACGAAGAGTAACGAATGAAGCCTGGTCGGACTCGTCCCCGCATCAGATAGGCATGCTGTTAGTGGGCTCTGCCATGGGACTCACTAACTTTTTCGGCGAGGTGATCAGCGATGACACGTTCTATATCGCCTTTAATTCCGACAGCGAAGCGGTCGATTTCATTCTGCCGGCTTCTCCGGAAACATGGCTGCAGATTCTGAACACGGACGCGGAGACCGGTTTTCTGGAGACACCTTCCTCCCACAAATCCGGAGGCAAGGTGAGCGTGACGGGGTGTTCCGTCGTGGTGTTCAAGGCCACTTGAGTGAAGCGGCACTAATCCGGGCGCGCGGTGGCTTGAACCGTCGTTTTGTTATAGACGGGCGGTAACACATACGGAAGATGGGTCAGTGCTGCCGTAAAGAGATCGAAGGTGACCGGCTTGGGAATGAAGGCCGCGACCTTGAGTTCGAGACAGGCCTCAAAATCCTTCGGATCGAGGGATGCCGTCATGATAATCACGGGAATATTTTGGACGCGAGGCATGCGCCGGATTTCGCGTAGCAGTTTGATCCCGTTCAAGCCGGGCAATTTCAAATCCAGAAAAATGGCCGTCAGATCGATAAACGGAGCGGGGGGCGGCAATTCAGAAAGGAATTTTAACGCTTCTTTGCCATCGGAAAAAAAACGCACGTGATCGGCGAGATTGCGTCGACGAAGCTGACGCACCAGGAGATCCCGGTCGTCCTCGTTGTCTTCCACGACGACTACACTAATGGCAGGCCCCGGGTGAGAAGAGGATATATCCATTACAGATTTGGTTTCTCGTCAGCTGCACTCAGGCCGCGCGTCCCGATTCATAGTGCGGAATCGGGGCGGCAGGAGGGAGTACTCTAAACGTACTACATTACATCATCGAAACGGTTGCTTAGGCATTACTCGAACGGTTACGACAATTTCCCATCAAAAAGCCAATGACGAGAGCGGCTCCCACCACTACCAGTGGACGTTCAGAAACGTAATTCTTCGCGCAGGAGACGATATCGGTGAGTTTTACTTTCGCGTTTTCAAGCTCCTTCTTGCCTTCTTCTTGCGCATCCTTCGCCAAGTTACCAAATTCGTTCTTGGCTTTTTCGGCGTGGACGGCGGCGCGTTCTCCCAGATCTTGCGCGGCCTCTACGGCCGTATTCTTGATTTTGGAAAGATCATTCTTCGTGGCTTGAAAGGCGGTGCCTGGATTTTCGGTTTGCATAGTATTCATTACCAATGCAAGGCGCGTGCCAGTCGGGCGCTGAGGTAATAACCTGATGAGTTGCAGATCGATGCGCTGACACCCTCCGAAACAGAGTTGTAAGCGATCAAGTGCAATGTGCAATTTTGAAGACACTGAAATTGTCGTAATGCGAGGGCGCGGGTCGTTGGCCGGGTGAAATTTGCTTTCGTATTCCGCTGGTTCAAGTCAATCAAGAGATAGCGAATGCCATTATCCGACGGACGAAAAGAGGGAAGAAGATGCTGCGAGAAATTTATCAGTCGCACGAAATTCACATGAAAGAACAGAAAGCTCTGAGCGTCTGAAAGATAAATTTTTTCAAACCGCTCTTTCTTGACGCACGCGGGATTTGTAGGGGTGCGCAAAAAGCATGCCACTACTTGAATCTTATCTAAGTAGCTAATTCAGAAACGTCTAATGGCTTGGTCAGGACTCGTAACTTCAGAGCATCATTGCAGATTGCAACTCCCTATTAATGAAGGAGATTGAGCATCTAATGGGGATATTAAATCATTTTTTGACAAGAGGTGTTCCTCGGCTAGAGGTTTAAGTCTATGGATGGATTTCATCCATCTTTCTATATCAGAATTTCGAACATGGCTTTCATGCCAAAGGGTCTCTTATTTCCTGAGATCACTTGTTCCAAATCAGTTCAACCTCGAGGGATGCAATGAAAAAAAACGGCGCGCTACATCTAGAATCTCAATCGAGAAAAAAGCAGATGATCACAGAGCCGGAAATTCCTGGCGAAATGAATTTGACGCATTTGCTCATGGCGTTGACCGCTTTGAAAAAGGGTGATTTTTCGGTGCGGCTCCCGGTGGGGTGGGATGGCAAGGCGGGCAAAATTGCAGATGCGTTCAATGACGTGGTGGAACGTAATGAGAAAATGGCCAAGGAATTGGAACGCATGAGCCGCATGGTTGGTAAGGAGGGGAAAATCGGTCAGCGCGCTTCGATTGGGGAAGTCAGTGGCTCTTGGGCGGATTCCATTCAATCCATCAATGCGTTGATTGGCGATCTCGTGCATCCGACGAGCGAAACGGCTCGCGTCATCGGTGCAGTGGCCAAGGGAGACCTGACGCAAAGTATGGCGTTGGAAATCGAGGGACGCGAGCTGGAAGGCGAATTTTTGCGCACGGCCAAAACCGTCAATACGATGGTGAGTCAGTTGAGTTCGTTTGCGTCGGAGGTGACCCGTGTGGCGCGAGAGGTCGGTACCGAGGGGAAACTGGGCGGTCAGGCTAAGGTAAAAGGCGTGGCGGGCACGTGGAAAGATTTGACGGACAGTGTGAACTCGATGGCGGGTAACTTGACCGGCCAGGTGCGCAATATTGCCACGGTGACCACGGCGGTGGCGAATGGCGATTTGTCGAAGAAGATCACGGTGGACGTGAAGGGCGAAATTCTGGAATTGAAAAACACCATTAACACGATGGTGGACCAGCTCCGTTCCTTCGCCTCGGAAGTGACGCGTGTGGCGCGTGAAGTGGGTACCGAGGGAAAGCTCGGCGGTCAGGCCGAGGTGAAAGGCGTGGCGGGTACGTGGAAAGATTTGACGGATAACGTGAATTCCATGGCCCGCAATTTGACCGGGCAGGTGCGCAACATTGCGGCCGTGACGACGGCGGTGGCGAATGGCGATTTGTCGAAAAAGATCACGGTGAACGTGAAGGGCGAAATTCTGGAATTGAAAAACACCATCAATACGATGGTGGATCAGTTGAGTTCGTTCGCCTCGGAAGTGACGCGCGTGGCGCGTGAAGTGGGTACCGAGGGGAAACTCGGCGGTCAGGCCGATGTAAAAGGCGTGGCGGGCACGTGGAAAGATTTGACCGATAGCGTGAATTCGATGGCGGGAAATTTGACCGCGCAGGTGCGTAATATCGCGGACGTCACCACCGCTGTCGCCAACGGCAATTTGTCGAAGAAAATCACCGTCGACGTACGCGGCGAAATTTTGGAACTCAAAGACACCATCAACACGATGGTGGACCAGCTCCGCTCCTTCGCATCGGAAGTGACGCGTGTGGCGCGCGAAGTGGGTACCGAGGGAAAATTGGGCGGTCAGGCGGACGTGAAAGGCGTGGCGGGCACGTGGAAAGATTTGACCGATAACGTGAATTTGATGGCCGGCAATCTGACAGCGCAAGTGCGTAACATTGCCGCGGTGACCACCGCGATTGCCAATGGCGACTTGTCGAAGAAAATCACCGTGGACGTGAAAGGCGAAATTCTGGAGATGAAGAACACGATCAACACGCTCGTTGATCAGTTGAGTTCGTTCGCGTCGGAAGTAACGCGTGTGGCGCGCGAGGTGGGTACCGAGGGGAAGCTCGGCGGTCAGGCCGATGTGAAAGGCGTAGCGGGCACTTGGAAAGATTTGACGGATAGCGTGAACTCGATGGCGGGAAATTTGACGGCGCAGGTGCGTAATATCGCGGACGTCACCACCGCTGTCGCCAACGGCAATTTGTCGAAGAAGATCACGGTGGACGTGAAAGGGGAAATTCTCGAGCTGAAAAATACGATCAACACGATGGTGGATCAACTGAATTCCTTTGCGTCGGAAGTAACGCGTGTGGCGCGTGAAGTGGGTACCGAAGGAAAGCTGGGTGGTCAGGCCGAGGTGGAGGGCGTGGCGGGCACGTGGAAGGATTTGACGGACAGCGTGAATTCGATGGCCGGTAATTTGACAGCGCAGGTGCGTAACATCGCGGACGTCACCACTGCTGTCGCCAATGGCAATTTGTCGAAGAAAATCACCGTCGATGTGCGTGGCGAAATTTTAGAGCTGAAGGACACGATCAACACGATGGTGGATCAGCTGAATTCCTTCGCGTCGGAAGTAACGCGCGTGGCGCGCGAGGTGGGTACCGAGGGAAAACTCGGCGGTCAGGCCGATGTGAAAGGCGTGGGCGGAACGTGGAAGGATTTGACCGATAACGTGAATTTCATGGCCGGTAATCTCACCGGTCAGGTGCGTAACATCGCCGCGGTGACCACGGCGGTGGCGCGGGGCGATTTGTCGAAGAAGATCACCGTCGACGTGAAGGGTGAAATTCTGGAGCTGAAAAACACGATCAATACGATGGTGGATCAGTTGAGTTCGTTCGCGGCGGAAGTGACGCGCGTGGCGCGCGAGGTGGGTACCGAGGGAAAACTCGGTGGTCAGGCCGACGTGAAAGGCGTGGCCGGCACGTGGAAGGATTTGACCGATAGCGTGAATTCGATGGCGGGCAATCTGACCGGTCAGGTGCGTAATATCGCCGCCGTGACGACGGCGGTGGCTACCGGGGATTTGTCGAAGAAGATCACGGTGGACGTGAAAGGTGAAATTCTCGAGCTGAAAAACACGATCAACACGATGGTGGATCAGCTCAATTCCTTTGCGTCGGAAGTGACGCGCGTGGCGCGTGAAGTGGGTACGGAAGGCAAGCTCGGCGGTCAGGCCGATGTGCGAGGGGTGGCAGGCACATGGAAAGATTTGACCGATAACGTGAATTTCATGGCCGGTAATCTCACGGGTCAGGTGCGTAACATCGCCGCGGTGACGACGGCAGTGGCGCGAGGCGATTTGTCGAAGAAGATCACGGTGGACGTGAAGGGCGAAATTCTGGAGCTCAAAAACACGATCAACACGATGGTGGATCAGTTGAGTTCGTTTGCGTCGGAAGTGACGCGTGTGGCACGCGAGGTGGGTACGGAAGGCAAGCTCGGCGGTCAGGCCGATGTGAAAGGCGTGGCCGGTACGTGGAAAGATTTGACCGATAATGTGAATTTGATGGCGGGTAATCTGACGAATCAGGTGCGTGGTATCGCTCTCGTCGTGACGGCGGTGGCTAACGGAAATCTGAAGCAAAAACTCACCGTGGAAGCGAAGGGCGAAATCGCCGCCTTGGCCGATACGATCAACGGCATGACGGATACGTTGGCCATCTTTGCCGATCAGGTGACCTCCGTGGCGCGTGAGGTGGGTGTGGAAGGAAAGTTGGGTGGCCAGGCAAGCGTGCCGGGCGCCGCAGGTACTTGGAAAGATCTCACCGATAATGTGAATCAGTTGGCGGCAAATCTGACGACGCAGGTGCGCGCCATTGCGGAAGTGGCGACGGCAGTGACGAAGGGCGATCTGACTCGCTCCATTACCGTGGAGGCGTTGGGCGAGGTGGCGGCCTTGAAGGACAATATCAATGAGATGATTCGAAATCTCAAAGATACCACGTTGAAGAATAGTGAGCAGGACTGGCTGAAGACCAACTTGGCGAAGTTCTCTCGAATGTTGCAAGGTCAGAAGGATCTGTTGGCTGTGGGAAAACTGATTTTGTCGGAACTCGCTCCGGTTGTTTCGGCCCAACAAGGAGTTTTCTATACGATCGATTCCTCCAAAGACGATGGCGAGCTCTACTTGAAACTGCTGGCGAGCTACGCGCACCGGGAGCGCCGGAATTTCGATAACACCTTCAAGCTGGGCGAAGGCCTTGTTGGCCAGTGCGCACTCGAGAAGGAAAAGATTGTCATCACGAATGCGCCCAAGAACTACATGACAATCAGCTCTGGTCTCGGCAAGGCGAGCCCGGTCAATATCCTGGTTCTGCCGGTGGTGTTCGAAGGGCAGGTAAAGGGTGTCATTGAGCTGGCTTCCTTCGATCGGTTTAGTCCCACGCACCACGCCTTTTTGGATCAGCTGACGGAAAGTATCGGAATCGTTTTCAATACCATCGAGGCCAATACGCGTACGGAGGATTTGCTCAAGCAGTCCCAATCGCTGGCCAAGGAACTGCAGAGCCAGCAGCTCGAGTTGCAGCAGACCAATCAGCAGTTGGGAGAAAAGGCCAAGCTGCTGGCCGATCAGAATGTCGAGGTGGAACGCAAGAACTCCGAGGTGGAGCAGGCTCGTCAGGCGCTGGAAGAAAAAGCAAAGCAGCTGGCGCTGACTTCGAAGTACAAATCCGAGTTTCTCGCGAATATGTCGCACGAGTTGCGGACACCGCTGAACAGCTTGTTGATTCTGTCGGATGACCTTTCCAAGAATAAAGACCAGAATCTGTCCGCCAAACAGGTGGAATTCGCAAAGACGATCCATGCCGCGGGCAACGATCTGCTTGCGTTGATCAATGACATTCTCGATCTCTCGAAGATCGAATCCGGCACTGTGATGGTCGACGTGGGTGAGGTGACTCTGCGCGAACTGCAGGATTACGTGGAGCGCGGCTTCCGCCATTTTGCGGATAGCAAGAAACTGGAGTTCGAAGTGGTTCGTGAGCCGAATCTGCCCCGGACGATTCAAACCGATTCGAAGCGGTTGCAGCAGATCCTCAAGAATCTGTTGTCCAATGCCTTCAAGTTTACCGAGCGTGGCAAGGTATCGCTCACGATTGGTGCGGCGACGGAGGGGTGGCACCCGGAAAATGAAACCTTGAATCGGGCCAAGACAGTTTTGGTATTTTCGGTGGCGGATACAGGTATCGGAATTCCCGCCGACAAGCAGCACATCATCTTCGAGGCGTTTCAGCAGGCGGATGGCAGTACGAGCCGTAAATACGGCGGAACGGGACTCGGGTTGGCGATTAGCCGGGAGATCACCCGCTTGTTGGGCGGTGAAATACGATTGGCGAGCACTCCGGGTGAAGGCAGCCTCTTCACCTTGTTCTTGCCGCAGAATTACGTTCCCGTGAAGCCGGCGAAGCGTCAGGCACAGCTCCCCTCGAATCAAAATCTCATGGATATTCCGGTTGAGGTCGAGATACCGGCGAGTGTCGAGGAGATGGATTCTATAACCGATCATTTCCTCGATGACGGTGATGACATCGGACCGGACGACCGCGTCATCTTGATCGTGGAGAATGATACAGGTTTCGCGAACCTGATTATGGAAACCGCGCACGAGGCGGGGTTCAAAGCCCTGATTTCACCGCGCGGCTCCAACGCGTTCGCCATCGCGAGTGAACGCAAGATCGATGCCATCACGCTCGATATCAACCTGCATGATCTGGATGGATGGCGCATTCTGGCGCGACTGAAAGATGATATTCGGACGCGGCACATTCCGGTCTATTTGATCACGACCGAGGAAGTGCAGGCGCGGGGCCTTCGAGCGGGTGCTATTGGCGTATTGTCCAAGCCATTGAAATCAAGAGAGGAACTTAAAGAAGTTTTTAGCCGGATCGATGATCTCGCAAAGAACTCTGTCAAAAATCTTCTCGTTGTCTCGAAGGATGATGAGCAAAGAAGTCGGCTTGCTCAGCTATTGGATGAGCCCGACCTTCGAATCGAGCTGGAGAAATCGGGAAAAGAGGCGATTGAAAAACTTCAGAATAACGTGTTTTCGACGGTTGTCATCGACCTTGAGCTTGATGATAGGCTCGGACTCGAGTTGATCGAGGAAATCAAGAAGGAGCCGCATCTGCAGGATATCCCGATCGTGGCCTACGCGCCCAATTCAGTGTCAAAGAAGGATGATTTGCATTTGAAGCGCTTGGGCCAGGCGATGAATCTGAAGGAGGTGCATTCCGAGGAGCGTCTGCTCGACGAGTGTGCGCTATTTCTGCATCAGAATGTGAATAAAATCAAGGAGCCGAAGCGGGAGATCATTCACCGGCTTTATCAGGCTGAGACTGTCCTCAAGGGTAAAAAAATCCTGATTGTAGATGATGATATTCGTAACATCTTTGCCATGACCAGTCTCCTTGAACGCTATGAGATGGGAATTCTCTCGGCGGAAACGGGTAAAATTGCCTTGGAGCAATTACAGTCAGAGCCCGGCATCGATGCTGTCTTGATGGATATCATGATGCCGGACATGGACGGCTACGACACCATGCGGGCGATTCGGAAATTTACGAAATTCCGGATGCTGCCCATCATAGCGGTGACCGCCAAGGCAATGAAGGGCGATCGGGAGAAATGTATTGAAGCGGGAGCTTCCGATTATATTGCGAAGCCAGTCGACAGCACCGAGCTTTTATCGATGTTGCGTTTATGGCTGCATCGTTAGGGCAAGGAACTTAACGTGGATCAAGACTCTTCAACGGCAATTTCGGGACGCACCGGCTTTAAAAGCGAGGCTCTTTCTCAGTCGCCGAAGAAAGCCAATATTCTGATTGTGGATGATCGTCCGGATAAACTCCTGGCGATGGTTACGATCATCGAGGAGTTGGGGCAAAATATCGTCACGGCTGCATCCGGGCGTGAGGCGCTCAGATGTCTGCTCAATCAGGAATTTGCCGTCATTCTCCTCGATGTGAATATGCCCGGGATGGATGGCTTTGAAACGGCCGTTCTTATTCGCGAGCGCCGCCGCTTGGAGAACGTGCCGATTATTTTCATCTCGGCGATCAGTGATGCGGATACTCATGTCTCCCGCGGTTATTCGTTGGGAGCCGTTGATTACATTCTCGCTCCCATCGTGCCGGAGATCTTGCGGGCCAAAGTCTCGGTCTTTGTGGAGTTATACAAGATTACCGAACAGGTTCGTGCCCAAGCGGAGGATCTGCGGCTGGCGCACAGTGGTTTGGAAGCGAGAGTCAAGCAACGGACTGAACAATTGGCTGCGACAAACGAGGCGCTGCAGATCGAAGTGCGCGAGCGCCAGCGTGCCGAGGAAAGCCTTCTGCAATTGAATCTGGATCTGGAGCAACGCGTCTCGGATCGCACGGCGGAATTGCGTTTGGCAAATCAGGAATTGGAAGCCTTTGCCTACTCGATTGCGCACGATTTGCGGGCCCCTTTCCGGCATATACATAGCTATGCCGAGTTATTGCAGGAGGAATACGCGGAAGCCTTGGCTCCGGAAGCGAGGGCGTATCTGACCCGCATTGGTACGAAATCCCGGGAGATGGGCCAGATGGTCGATGATCTATTGAGTCTCTTTTCGGTGGCACGTGGAAAATTTGATCGCGCGCCGGTGGAATTAGGGGATCTGGTTCAGAAAATTATCTCGGATATCAAGGGCGATATTCTCGATCGAGAGATTATCTGGCAAATAGGACAGTTCCCCATGCTGAAGTGCAATTATGCCTTGATTCGGCAGGTGCTGGATAATCTGATATCCAACGCCGTCAAATATACTCGCCCGAGAAGTCCCGCCCATATTGAGTTGGGAAGTTTTCGTGAGAATGGAGAGGAAGTTTGTTATGTGCGCGACGATGGCGTGGGTTTTGATATGAAATCAGCGGATCGACTTTTTGGGGTCTTTCAGAGATTACATCGTTCGGAGGAATTTGAAGGAACGGGCGTGGGATTGGCTCTGGCCTCCCGGATTATCCGTAAACATGGCGGAAGAATCTGGGCGGAAGGAAAGGTGGATCGGGGTGCGACTTTCTATTTCACGCTTGGGCAATGATAAGTTTCAGGGGGCGTAAATGAATAACGACATATTTAAGGTGCTGTTGGTCGATGATTCATCCGATGATCGGTTTTTTCTTCGAATCGCTTTGAAACGCAGCCAGAAGCTGGTCGTGATTGGTGAATTGCAGGATGGGGACGAGTCGATCGCTTATCTGAAGGGGGAGGGGAAGTTTGGTAACCGGCTACAGTATCCGCTTCCCGATATCATGCTGATTGATCTGAAGATGCCGGGCAAGACTGGGTTTGATGTGTTGGAATGGCTGATGACGGAAAAGATGAAGAATCTGACCGTGGCCGTTATGTCGGGGTCATGGCTTTCCGAGGATATTTCCAGGAGCATGGCATTGGGAGCGCACGCCTATTTCAAAAAAACATCTGAAAAAGAAGAGCAGCTAAAAATGATTTCAGAGATTGAGCTGTTGCTCGAGAAACGTCTGCCGAAAAATGGGATCTAGTTCACGTATTCAAGTCTCTCCAGCGGATGTGAATCCCCTCCAGTGAAGGCTCTATGTGAGGGGAATCAGCCCGAAGATTTGAAGATTGCCATTGTGATGAACAAAATCACAAAAGGTGTGTTCAAGCGGAGGTTCCGGGAGATGCGCTTTTTTTGGGGAATGCGGTTTCATTGAGAGTGAATTTCCGATTAACTTGGGCCGTGTGCCGCGGTGTCGAACGATGGGCTTTTTCATGGTAGTTGGCATCATAAGATTGGCAGATTGCAGATTCCGTACCGCGGTCACGCATTATTTGTAATGTATTTACCGGCAATGGTTTTTTACATAACTCGTTTGAGTCCGGTTTTGTGTTGTTCGTGCGGAATGCGATTCTTTTAGGGATTGTCTGGCATTCTGCATTTTTACTCGGCCTCCTCCTTCATTGTGCCGAGGGCGCTGCCAATCAAACCTCCGCCCACTTCGCCCGCGGCGGCGCCGAGCGGTCCTGCGACGAGGGCTCCCAGCGCGGCTCCGGCGAGCGCACCGGTGGTCATTCCGACTACATCGTCGCGGATATTGCGCGATCCATCCGGATCGTATTGCGAGCCGTTTTCGTTGAAAATATGAATGACAACGCTACTGAGTTCGTCGGGTACGTTGAAGACGGTTACCATGACCTTGCCGCCCAAGAGCCCGTCTTTGAAGAAGCGTATATGACGGTCGGAATAGCCGGAGTGGTGAAAGAGATCCTTTGGAACAATCGATGGTTTCTGACGGTCATCGAGAATGGTCGTGCGGATGTTGCGGCTTGAAAAGCCTTGTTCCTTGAGTGCCTTCACGGCGCGATTAGCATCGTCGATATTGTCGAAGAGGGCGCCAACCTGCCGATAGTCTTGAATCGTTTGATGGGATGTAGCCATAGTGAACACCTAAGTTTAAAGGGGCTTCGCGCATGCCATGTTTGCTTCGGTTTTGTTAGCGGCTGAGATGAAAGCGATTGTAGAGGGGGCGAGGCGCATGGGCTATCGGGTGGGAGTGCAATTTGCATGGCTGGCATTTCAGGGTGTGCGTATAAAAAAATGAGATCGCGCTCCGAACCGCTCCCAACGTCTACACTGCTTTCTTCGTCCCGGTCCGGAGGCAGGAGCATTTCAGATTTCAAATTGGAGATTTGAACGGGAGAGACTTCGCGCATGAGCTTATTTCTAGCAGAAAGCGCGGAAAGACGTTTGCGTTAGGTTTGCTACGTTGGCTAGGTGTGCGAAAAAACGTGAAAGACTACAAATCACGACGCTCGCAACCTTCATTTCATCTGACGGGCTCCACTCGCTCCCGCTAGCGGAATAGGCTTTAACGCGCGGGCGGTGGCTCGTTGACGATGCCCCAGAACAAGCCGAGTTGCTGGACGGAGTCCATGAACTGTTTGGCATCCACCGGTTTGACGACGTAGGCATTGACGCCAAGCCGGTAGCTTTTGACGAGATCCACTTCCTGATTGGAGGAGGTGAGCATGACGACTGGAATCGTCTGGAGCGAAGGATCGGCTTTCATGTGTTGAAGGACGTCGAGGCCGTCCATCTTGGGCATTTTGAGATCCAGAAAGACGACGATGGGGGCGTTTTCTTCCCGGTTGGCATAGGCGCCCCGCCGCAAGAGAAAGTCAAGCGCCTCGCTGCCATCGCGTGTGACGATGATATCGTTGGCCAGATTGCTGCGCTTGAGGGCGGAGAGTGTCAGGACCAAATCGTTTTGATTGTCTTCGACGAGCAGGATGGGGCGGAGGGCGGACATAGAGAAATTTTAAAGTATAGCGTTCACAGGAAGCGATAGACGAATAAGGCGAAAACCACACACCCCGGCGCTGCATATTCTAAAATGAGATGGCACATTTACATTATAAGGTTTTGGGGAGAGTGAAGTAAAAGGTGGCTCCCGCATCGATCTTGGCTTCGGCCCAGGTGCGGCCGCCGTGGCGGGCGACGATGCGGCGCACGTTTGCCAGACCAATGCCATTGCCTTCGAATTCATCCTGACGGTGCAGGCGTTGGAAAATGCCGAAGAGTTTGGAGGCGTATTTCATGTCGAACCCGGCGCCGTTATCCTTGACGGAGAATTCGTATTCATGCCCCCGGTCGATGCAATCGACGGCGATTTCGGCGCGGGACCGGTTGCGCGTGTATTTGACGGCGTTGGAAAGCAGGTTGAGCCAGATTTGCCGGAACAGGGTTTCATCGATTCTCATCTCGGGTAGTGGGGCGATTTTCCAATCAATCGTTCGTCCCTCGGCATCGCGCATGACCTCGACTTGCGACTCTTTGAGGAGTGTGTCCATTTTGACAGGGCGTGGTTGCATCTCGGCGCGACTCATGCGGGAGAAGATGAGGAGATCATCAATCAGGGTTCCCATCTGCCGCGCCGAGTTGGAGATGACGGAGAGGTATTGCTGCCCGGCGGTGGACAATTCGGTAGAAGTCTCGGCTTTCAGCAGGTCGATAAAGCCGTCGATGTGGCGCAGTGGCGCGCGTAAATCGTGCGAAACCGAATAGCTGAACGCTTCCAGTTCCTTGTTGGCGGCTTCGAGCTGGGCCGTTTTGAGTTGAAGATCACTGTTGAGTTTTTGGGAGCGTTCTTCCGCGAGTTTGCGCTCGGCGATTTCTTTTTGCAGGACACGGTTCGCCTGCCGGAGTGCTTCGGGGCTGGGCACGGCCAGTGCCTTGGGCACCAAACCGACGAGGAGGATCGCGGTGATGACGGACACTGCCGCGGTCACTCCCTTGATGGCGCCCGAGAGCCAGTAGTTCGAATGCCAGATGTTGATGATTTCCATCAGGTGCGTGGTGCCGCAGGCGACGATGAAAATGGCGAAGCAAATGTAGATCCAGTCAAAGGCCAGATCCTTTCTTTTGCGCACGAAATAGATCAGGGTGAGGGGAATGGAATAGTAGGCGAGGGTGATCAATCCATCCGAAATCACATGCAGCCCGATCAGGGCATTATTCCACATGTAGCAGCACCCGTGCGGCATGAAGGAACTGGCATTGAAAAGCTGTTGAATGTAATCCATGTCTCCCCCGTCAGCAGCCGTTAATCGATTTCCAGCGACTGTCCGACCCCTTCTTTTTGCGGGTGCTTGTTCAAGACGTTGCGGACCATTTTCAGCACGGAGTCTTTGTGATAGGGCTTGGAAAGGAATCCATCGATGCCGCACTCGGCCATTTTCGATTTGAAATCATCGGCGGAAAAACCGCTGCAGAGAATCACCTTGAGCGCGGGGTTCAACTCCTTGAGTTGCGTGCACAAAATGAATCCATCCACGGTGGGGAGTCCCACATCCGACAAGACGAGTCCGATTTCATCGGCGTGACTCGCATATTGATTGAGCGCGGTCTCCGCGTCGCCGGCCAGCAGGACATGGTAGCCGTGATACTGAAAAAGAATTTTCAGGAAATACCGAACCTCCGGCTCGTCTTCCACGATCAGGAGCGTCTCGTTGCCGTCCGGTGATTCCGAGGCGGACCACGCTTGCTTGTCCGGAATGGCTTGGCGTCCGGCGGAGGGAGGGAAATAGAGGGAGACTTCGGTTCCTTTGCCCGGCTCGGAGCGGATGTTCACGCCTCCGTTATGGGATTGCATGAGGCCATAGACGACGGACATGCCGAGTCCCGTGCCTTTGCCGCGGGGCTTGGTGGTGAAAAAGGGTTCGAAGATGCGCAGCTTCGTGGACTCATCCATGCCCATGCCGGTGTCCGCCACGCTGAGGCAGAGATAGGTGTTGGAGGTCAGTTCGGGAACACATTCGGCGATCTGGCTGGCGGCGACCAGCTTGGTGGAAAGGGTGATCGTTCCGCCGTCCGGCATGGCATCGCGGGCGTTGGCCATGAGGTTAATAATGACGCGCTCCAACTGGCCGGGGTCGGCCCAAATCTCGGGGAGGGATTCTCCCAGATTGCTGCGAAGGGTGATTCCTTTCGGGAGCGATTGCCGCACCAAGGAGGCGGCGTCCTGTACCTGGGAGTTGAGGTTGAGCGCGCTGAAGCGGCTCTCGCCCTTGCAGGCAAAGGCGGATAACTGTTGGACCAGTTCGGCGCCGCGCTCGGAGGCCCGTTTAATCGTTGCCGCGATGTCGAGGATGTTCTCCGGTTCGCGGGCGGCGAAGGAGAGGAGCGCGGCGTGCCCCATGATGATGGTGAGGATGTTGTTGAAATCATGGGCGATCCCGCCCGCCAGCGTGCTGATGGCCTCGAGTTGTTTCGCGTGCCGGAGCCGTTGCTCCATCTCGTGATTCTTGGCGCGTTCCTCGGCTTCCATCACGGCGCGGCGCACGGCCGGGACGAGACGGGACAGGCGATTTTTCAGAACGTAATCGGTCGCGCCGCCACGCAGGGATTCGATGGCGGTCTCTTCAAATATCGTGCCCGAGACAAAGATGAAGGGAATTTGCGGAGCGCGTTCGCGGGCGATTTCCAGAGCGTGAATACCGCTGAAGCCGGGAAGCGTGCAGTCGGCCAGAATCAAATCAAAATCGGGCTGTCCCAAAGCATCGTGGAGCTCGGACTCGGAGACAATCCGTTGAATATCACAACTGATTCCCTCACTTAAAAGCAATTGCCGGACGAGTTCGCAATCGGTTTCAGAATCCTCGAGATACAGAATTCGCAAGGGTAGCTCCATATTTTGGGGGGCGCGGGCTGGCACCGGTTCAGGGTTTATCGAGTCACTAGGCGTTCATTTGTGGGGAGGGGTGGTTGGGTAAAATACAGCGTGAAGAGCGGCGGCGGGGAAATCCGGGATGATTAGAATCAATCGCCAGAGATTCCGGCTGGATTAGTATTATAAATAATACGCATAAGTCGTCGTTATTTCAACGTTAAAAATTTTTTGAATTTTTCGCCGCTTTGGAGTGCAGGCTGTCGTGGGCCCAAAAGCGTGCTGTTGCGGGGAGTCTCATGACACCCCGCGCGGTGCGCGGAGCCCGACATCAAAACTTTGCATTAAATCCAGTTGCAAAGGTTTTTTCTGTCTGCAAGTCTCGAAGCGGCAGTTACTGATTTAGAACGACAATTTTTAAACAGAGGGGGAGTTTTATGGCATGGTATTACGTGGAAAACAATGAATCGGTGGGACCGGTTCAAGAGTCCGATTTACACGCGTTGTCACAACAAGGGAAAATTACGGCCCAAACCATGGTTTGCCGTCAAGGGGACACCGCCTGGGTTCCATTCGCGCAAGCCTTTGCTCCGGGTTCTGCCGCTGTGGCGGTGGCCGATCCCGCTGGCGCCCCACGGGTGAGTCATTCGTGCGTGATGTGTCAAAAGTCGGTCACTGCCGATGACGCGGTGCAGCTTTCCGGGAACTGGGTCTGTGCCACGTGCAAACCGTTGTACCTCCAAAAGCTGAAGGAGGGCGCGACTATTTCAGGGGTGCGCCGCTATGCCGGTTTTTGGATTCGTGTGGGAGCCAAGATCATCGATTCACTGATTTTGATGATGGTGACCATCCCGTTTCAGTTTATTGCCACAGCATTGATTCCGGGTGCCAATGATCCCAAGGCGATTGGGGCGGTGATTGCCCTGGCGGTGGTCACGAATGGCTTTAACATTCTGTCGAACCTCGCTTACCAGGTCTTTTTCCTGGGCAAATATGCGGCGACGCCCGGCAAGATGGTCTGCAAGATCAAGGTAATCCGGTCGAATGGCGCTGCGGTGACTTATGGCCGCGCCACGGGCCGCTACTTTGCGGAGATATTGAGCGGGCTGACATTGGGTATCGGTTACCTGATGGTCGCGTTCGACGAGGAGAAGCGCGGCTTGCATGATCGCATTTGCGATACGCGTGTCATTTATAAAGACTAGGTTTTGACTCCGGTTGTTGCCATGGATGCCATGCTCGAATGCCCGCACTGCCACAGCGGGTTCCCGCGGGAATGGAGCGCGAGTGTCTCGCCATTTCCGTGCCCGAGCTGCGCGCGGGTGATGGAGATTCATGTGTTTCCTGCCTTCGCCCGCAGCGAAAAGACGGAGGCATTGGCCGGGGTGCGCGCTCTGGATGGCGAGGCGTGCTGCTTCCATCATCCCAAGAAACGGGCAGCGCGGATTTGCGATGGCTGCGGCATCTTTATCTGCGACCTGTGCGATCTCGATACGGGCAAACAGCATCTTTGCCCGACCTGTCTGGAAAAAGGTCAGACGAACAAGAAGCTGGCACATATCAATAACGAAACAATTCTATATGATGGTTTCGCTCTCGGGTTGGCGCTGGCGCCGTTGACGGGGATGTTGTGGTGGATATTTCCCTTGAGTGCGCCTGCGGCGCTTTTCTTCGGGATTCGCTACTGGAAGGCTCCGCGCAGTGTGGTTCCCCGGGGCAATACGCGCATGATCATCGCCCTTGTGCTGGCGGTGCTGGAACTGCTCGCGATCATCGCAGGGATTCTCTACTTGGTGGCGAAGTAATACGACCATGAGCACGGCCACCGTATCCTATCGAAAATTTTCTGCGACGGGGACACCCAGTCGGGGATTCGGGCTGATACCGACGAAGACCACGATTTGGTTTGGTGAGGATCATTTGCTGCTACTGCGTCGGACCGGATTTATCATTGATTTTCACGAAAGCTACAAACGCTTTTATTATGGCGACGTTCGCGGCGTGACGATTGAGAAGACCGCGAACTGGCTCTGGCATGCCGCTTTCTGGGGAGTGATTTCAACAGCAATGCTGGCCTGTGTGGTGTGGGCGTGGTATCTGGAGAGTGTGGGCGGGGCCATTTTCATGGGCCTCATCAGTTTGTTTTTTATCTACAAGGTGCTTGCGAATCTCTTCCGGGGACCGTCCTGCCTGTTCAAGATATTCACGGCCGCGCAGACGGAGGAAATTCCCTGCCTCAATCGCATCGCGAAGGCGCACCAGTTTATCTCCCAGTTGCGACCGATCATTGATTCCGTGCAGGGCGCGCTACCGCAGGATCAGATTCTGGCTCAGGCTAGCGGGGAATTAGCCGCGACAACTCCGGTCATTAAAAAACGTCCCGCGCCGCCGCTGAGTCTCTATTCCGGTTGGATCCATGTCGTTCTCTTCTCGATGCTCTTGACGGGAGTTGTGTTGAACATTCTCTTCCTGTTCCACCCCCACGCTTTCTTGCGGATTGGAAGTTCTCTTCTGTCCTGGGGCGGGATCATTGTGCTCATTGCGTGCCTCGTGCGGCAGAGTCATTCCCCACTTTCGGCTTCTCTGAAAAAAGTGACATGGGCCAGCATCTCGTACTATGCCTATGCCACACTTGTCGGGCTGGGCATGCAGGTCTGGTACAGCATCGACTACACCGTGAAGCATCCGGGCAAGCACCTGAATCAGGTCGAGCTTCTCTCGGGAATGTATACGGAGTTAGCCAGCAACCCCGTTTATAAATGGCTCACGGTGGTCTCGATCATCCTGGGACTGGCTTCGGGGTTGCCGGGGCTCTATTTGTCGCTCCGGCATTTTCTACAACGTCCACGTCCCTCGCAGTCATAAGGCTTCCGTCGCATGAGTATTCTGCTTCAGCAACGGTGCCGGAATCATTCCAACCGGGAAGCCGTCTTGCGCTGCCCGGAATGTCATTACTTTTATTGTCGGGAATGTGGCGCGGAACATGATGGCCGGATGCTTTGCGCCGCATGCATCAAAAAGCTGACGGAGGTTCAGCCGGTTCACGCGCGCGCGCCGCGGGGTTGGCCGGCGATCCTTTTGAGCCTGGCCGGATTGATCCTGCTGTGGCTGATCTTTTATCTTTGCGCCAAGGTGTTGCTGGCAATTCCCTCGCAGTTCCATGAGGGAAGCTATTGGAGGGTGTAACCGGATGAAAACCAAGACGCACTCGTCCGTTCAGGACTCCCTGTTTTTCGTCATCGATCAAGCGGTGCATCTCTTGCGGGAAGTACCCGCGAATGTCCTCGCGCTCTATTTTACCGGCAGCGTTCCCTTTGTCCTCGCAGCGCTGTATTTCTGGTCGGAGATGAGTCGCAGTCCATTCGCGTTGGAATACGCCTCGGGCGCTTCTTTGGCGCTGGCCATTCTTTTCATCTGGATGAAATTCTGGCACGCGCTGTTTAGTGTCAGGTTGCGTGAGTTCATCGCGCAGGAATCGCCCCAAGCTTGGACCGTGAAACGACTGTGGAATCTTTTGATCGTGCAGGCGGCTCTGCAACCCTCGCGCTTGATTGTGCTGCCGGTAGCGCTTCTCGTTATGATTCCGTTTGGCTGGGTCTATGCCTTCTATGAGAATATATCGGTGATCGGCAATGGGCAGAGTCCGCGACTCGCACCGGTGATCCAGCGCAGTTGGAATCTGGCCCTGCTCTGGCCCAAGCCGAATCATGTGCTGATCTGGTTGTTGAGTCCGTTCATGCTGGTTTCCACGGTGGTCTTCGCCATGTCGATGTCGTATGTATTGCCGCTGATCAGTCCGCATGTGACGACAGCGCCGGATCAAATTCTCTTCGGCATGGCCTTGATTTTTCTCGTGCTGATCCTGCCGTTGAGTCCGCTCGGCATGATCCTGTTGACTAATATCATTCTCACTTTATTCGCGTTGCCGTACCTCCTGCGCGCGCTGTTCGGGGTCGAAACGCTTTTTACCATCAGCGGACTTCATCTCTTCAACACGACCTTCATCGTAACGGCCTGTGCGTTGACGTTCCTGTGTCTCGACCCTTTGCTGAAGGCGGCGTATGCCCTGCGTTGTTTTTACGGCGACTCGCTGACTTCCGGCGATGACTTGCGCCTGTCATTGCAGGCCATACAGAAGGAGAGTCGATGACCCGACAGTTTTCCTCTTTTTTTTGGATCGTGGCTATGGGGATCATTGCGGCCCTGCCTTTGTGCGCTCAAGAGGGTGCTTCCGAACCCGTTCCGCCCAGTCGCCCGCCGGTCGTCATGCGTCCGATTGTTCCGGCGTTATCGAGCCAGGAGCTGAATGGTTCGATCCGATCGGTGCTGGAGAACCCGGAGTTCGCCTGGCGACTGCCGCGCGTGATCGAGAAGCAGAAGAAGTCCGGGTGGATGACCGATTTGGTGGAAGGTGTCGGGCGTTGGATTAAATCGGTGCTGCGTCCGATTGGAAAATGGTTGAAGCCGTACTGGAAAGCCTTTGTCAAATATCTCGAAGAGTGGTTGAAGAATATCAAATTCGAGCAGGACGAGAGCAATGCCAGCTCGGGGGATTGGATTGTGATTACGCGGTATGCGATCTGCGGGATCGGCATTCTTAGTCTCACTCTCATCGTTGGCATGCTCTATCGTCGCTGGAGCCGATTAAGAAGGGTTCAGCCGCAGAGAGAGGCACTTCCGGTAATGGCCGTTCCTGACCTCGATGACGAATCGGTCAGCGCGGCGGATCTTCCTACGAACGAGTGGATGGATCTGGCACGCAAGCTCGTCGGAGAGGGGAAGCTGCGCCATGCGTCGCGGGCTATTTATTTGGGCATGCTGGCTCTTCTCGAGGGGCATGATCTGATTCGCACGGCCAAGTTCAAGACGAATGGAGATTATTATCGCGAAGCGGCCCGCCGGTCGGCTCACAAGCGGGAAATTCCCGGTTTGCTCGGCAATACGATTCAACTTTTTGAGCGCGGCTGGTACGGCACCCATGAAGTGACGCCCGACAGCATCGAGACGTTGCTGGAGAACAATCGCAAAATAAAGGATTGTCTTGAAAGCTAACCGCCTGTTTCGCTTCGTCGCGTTGCCGCTTCTCTTCGCCCTGCTGACAGTCGGCCTTGTGCGGCTTTTCTTTTTGCGCTTCGGGCCGGGGGATATTTATCCGCCGTATTCGACGTTGCGAGCCGATCCGATGGGGTCCAAGGCGCTGTATGCGGCGTTGCAAGCGTCGGGCGCGGTCCAGTTGGAACGGAACCTCAATGCGATTCCGAAAATCAAAGATCCGGCGCATACCACCCTTTTTGTCATTGGACTTTCTCAGAGTGACCTGGGATGGACGTCCAAGAAGGAGTCATCTGTTTTGGAGGGATTCCTTCACGATGGAGGAACGCTCGTCCTTTCTTTTAAATCGAAGCAGGCTGAAAAGGCTGTCTCCAAAAAAGAGAAATCGGAAAACAAGGAAGACTCCGAAGACGAATCTCCCAAAGACGAGCCTGCCAAAACCGAGAAAGAGAAGGCGAAGGAAAAGGAGATCGAAGAGGAACTCCATCGCACCATGGTTCGATTGGATAAAAGCTGGGGCATTGATTTTGTCACGGGGAAAGTCGATCTTGAAAAGCTGACGGATAAAAAGGGGGAATCTGATAAGGAGGGCCAGGAGCGTCATGTAGAGTTCCCCATCGCACGATTGAATCAGGATGACACGAAAACGTTGCCGTCTGAAATTTCATGGCATTCCGCTCTTGGTTTCAAGGAAGCGCCCGATCTGTGGTATCCCGTTTACACAATCGATGATCGTGTCGTCGTGGCGGTCCGTGACATGGGGAAGGGACGGATCATTCTGGTTTCGGACTCGTACTTGTTTAGTAATGAATCGTTGCGGAACAAACCGCAGTCCGCGCTGCTTGCCTGGCTGGTCGGGGCGTCGACTATCGTCGTTTTTGATGAATCGCATCACGGTATTCGGGAGCAACCCGGTATTGCCACGCTCGCACGCCGTTACCATCTGGAGGGACTCGCTCTTGGAGCGCTGCTGCTCTTCATCCTGTTTATCTGGAAAAATACGATCAGCTTTATCCCCAAAACCCGCGCAGCAACTTCCAGCGATGTGATTCTGGGCCGCGACTCTTTTAGCGGTCTCGTGAATCTGCTCTATCATCACATCTCGGGTGGACGATTGTTGGAAGTCTGCTTGCAGGAATGGGAGCGGTCGTTCGCTCACAAGCGCAAGGACGCGACCGCGAAGCTGAGCGCCGCTCGAGATTTTCTGAAAGATAACAAAAATACGCCAGTCATCGAAGGCTATCGCCAGCTTTGCGCGATGCTCTCGGAAAGGAAATAACCATGGAAGATGCACTCACACAACTGAAGGAAATACTGGGGCGCGCCCGGCAGGAAGTCGGCAAGGTGATCATTGGTCAGGATGACGTGATCGACAAATGCCTCATCACGATTTTCACCGGACAGCATGCCCTGATCGAAGGCGTGCCCGGAGTCGCCAAGACGTTGCTGGTAAAAACGCTGGGCAGCGTGCTGGGCTGCGAGACGGCGCGTATTCAGTTCACCCCCGACTTGATGCCGACCGACATTACCGGAACCAACATCTACGATATGCAGACGGGCAAATTCAATCTCATGCCCGGCCCGGTGTTCACGTCATTTTTAGTGGCGGACGAAATCAATCGCGCCCCGGCAAAAACTCAAGCGGCGTTGCTGCAGGCGATGCAGGAGCGCCAGGTAACGATTGATCGGGCGACGTATCAGTTGTCCGCCAACTTCACTGTCTTTGCGACCCAGAATCCGATTGAATTTGAGGGGACGTACCCCTTGCCCGAAGCGCAGAAGGATCGCTTCATGTTCAAGATATCCATGCCCTGCCCAAGCCGGGACGATGAGGTATTGCTGGCGCGTCGAACCTTGTCGAAGGATTCGCCGGAGAATCTTTTGAAGGGCGGCACCATCGAACCGGTCATCACTGCAGACAAGTTGACTCTGTTCCAACAGTCTCTGGAGCTCATTACTTTCCGCGACGAGCTGATGGCCTATGTTGTGGATATTGTGCGCGCCTCGCGGGAGCATCAGGCCGTCTTGTCAGGTGGCGGTCCGCGGGCGACTCAGTCGATGGCATTGTCGAGCCGGGCGCAGGCGGCGTTGTTGGGACGCGATTTCGTTACGCCGGATGATATCCGCGCGATGGCGCAGCCGGTGCTGGAGCATCGCCTCAATCTTCGACCGGAATATGAAATTGAAGGGCTTACCACGGCGGAGGTCGTGCAAAAGATTCTGGAAGAAATTCCCGTGCCGCGATGATTATTCCGACTAACAGACTTCTCATCTGCTTTGCGCTCATTGGAGTGCCCGCGTTGACCCTGATGGGCGCGGGCATTCCGGGTGGTGCCGTGGCCCTGATGGCTTTAGGCGGGCTCGTTTTGATATCGATTGCAGATGTTTTCTGGGGTAGCGATGCCTTGCGGGAACTTTCTTTTTCTTTTCCAAAGAAACTTCGGCTCACCGAGGAATCGGCTGGGGAAATCAAAATTCGCATTGATCAGTCGCGGCCTCATCAGAGAACCGTTTTGATTGCTTTTCTATTTCCGGAAACGATCACTTCGGAGCGCGACATTGAAGCGGTTCAACTTCCGGGCGAAACGGGAGCCATTACTTTTTCGTGGCTGATAAGGGCGCATCGCCGCGGCAGTTTTTCACTCTCCGAATTTTATACCGGCTGTCTGACTCCGCTGAAATTGTGGACCTTGCGGCGTCGTAATCCACTTGATCTACCGATCAGCGTTTACCCGAGCCTGCATGCGGAGAGGCGGGGATTGGAAGGGCTCATCATGCGTGGCCGGGAAGGGGCGTTGTTGCGACGTCAACTCGGCCAGGGGCGCGAGTTTGAAAAATTGCGGGAGTATGCTCCGGGCGACAGCTATGCGGATATCCATTGGAAAGCGACGGCCCGCCGGGCACGACCGGTCACCAAGCTTTACCAGATCGAACGCACGCAGGAGGTTTACGTCGTGCTCGATACCTCGCGATTAAGCGCACGTCCCGTGACCAGTAAATCGGGCATTACCTCCAGCTGCATGGACCACTATATTAAGGCTGCGCTTTTATTGGGACTCGTGGCGCAACGGCAGAAGGATCACTTCGGGGTGATCGCTTTTTCCGACAGGCTCCAGCGTTTCGTTCGCGCGGGGAGTGGATTACGTCATTACCACGCTTGCCGCGATGCGCTCTTTGGTCTGGAAGCGCAACCGGTGGCGGCGAATTTTCAGGAGGTGACTTCTCAGATCCGGCTGCGACTGCGGAAGCGGGCATTGCTCATCTTCCTCACGAATCTCGACGAGCCCACGTTGGCTGAAGCGTTTTCGCATTCCGTGGAGATCATTTGCCGGCAGCATCTTATTATTGCCAATATATTATCCCCACCGGAGGCGGGGCCGCTTTTTTCTGCCGGAACGATTGAGACTGAAGCGGACATTTACCGCAAATTGGCCGGTCATCAGCAATGGCAGCAACTTGCCGAACTCCAACACTCCTTGCATCAACGCAATGTGCAGCTCTTCCAAATGCAGGAAGCACACATGGCCGTCACCCTTGTCGAGAAGTACCTGGAGATCAAACAAAGCCAACGTCTATGATCATCGACATTGAGAAATTCATCACGCAGGAGCGGTCCTATTGGAGTGAACTGGAGAAGTCGCTCGAGGGGCTCGAGACCGATTTCGGTGCGCAACTTTCCTTGAGCGAGATCAAACGTTTCCATTATTTGTACGGACGCACTGCCTCGGATCTGGCGCGGCTTACCACTTTCTCCACCGAGCCGAATCTGCGCCGCTATCTCGAATCGCTGGTCGCGCGCGCTTACGGCCAGCTCCATGAAAGCCGGGGTCGGCAGGTGCGCTTCAAGCCGCTGCAATGGTTTTTCACGGACTTTCCGCAAACCTTCCGGCGTCACTGGATCGCCTTCGTCATGTCCACGGCGCTGCTATTGGGCGGATCGCTTTTCGGGGGCTTGTCGATGCGCTTCGATCCCGAAGCCAAGTCGACGCTCATGCCGTTTGATCATTTGATGCAGACTCCCGCCGAGCGCGTGGCGAGTGAACAAAAACCGCAGCACGCAGATCGCCTCGCGGGGCGTAAGAGCTCCTTCTCGTCCTTTCTCATCACGAACAATACCCGTGTGAGCATCCTGACGTTGGCTCTCGGGGTGACGTGCGGAATCGGCACCGCGATCCTTCTCTTCTCCAATGGCGTGATGCTCGGAGCTGTTTGCGTGGACTACATCGTGGGCGGTCAATCGGTGTTTCTGGCGGGATGGCTGCTGCCACATGGCTCGATTGAAATTCCTTCGATTCTGATAGCCGGTCAGGGTGGGTTTATTCTCGCCCATGCGCTGATCGGCTACGGAAGCTCTCTGAGCATGACCTCGCGTCTCCGCGCCATTTTGCCCGATCTGACCAACCTGATTTTTGGCGTGGCGGTGCTCCTGATCTGGGCCGGAATTATCGAAGCCTTCTTTTCTCAATATCATGAGCCCGTGATTCCGTACTGGGTCAAAATCACGTTTGGAAGTATCCAGCTTTTGTTGCTGACGCTGTTTCTCATGAGATCCGGTGTCGCGCCCACGTCATCCGGTGCAAAGTCATGAACACGCTTCGCATTCGCACTCCGGAGGGAGTTCAGTTTTCGCTCATGTTGGCGAGCCCCGTCACACGCGGGCTGGCGTTAGCTATTGATCTCGCCTGTATTAGTCTGGTGGTTTCGGTTCTTGGCGTTTTTTTACCGATCATCGGAGTGATCAGCTCCGATCTCGCCAACGCGATTTACGTCCTTTCGTATTTTTTTATCTCCATCAGCTACGGAATTCTTTGTGAATGGCTGTGGCATGGTCAAACCCTCGGGAAGAAAATACTCCGGCTGCAGGTGGTCGACGCGCAGGGGTTAAAGCTGCAATTCAGCCAGATCGTCATGCGCAATCTGATCCGTTTTGTGGACTGTCTGCCGGGGTTTTACCTTCTGGGCGGGATGGTTTGTTTTTTGAATGGCCGAGTGCAACGATTGGGAGATTTCGCGGCGGGAACGGTGGTGATTCAGCAATCCCAGCTTTTCCAGCCCAATCTCGATCAAGTGTTGCCGGGAAAATTCAATTCGTTCCGCAAGCATCCCCACCTGATCGCACGCTTGCGACAATCCGTGCCCACAGCCCTGGCGGATCTGGCGTTGCAAGCGCTGTTGCGCCGCGATCAATTCGATCCGGCGGCACGCGTGGAAATCTTTTCCGCCATCGCCGCGCAATTTCGCACCCTGGTCGAGTTCCCGGAGAATGAGGTGCGCGACCTTCCGGACGAACAATACCTGCGCAACGTGGTTGATATTCTGTTTTGTAACGACAAGGCTGTGTTGTGAGCGCGCAAGCGGATTGACATTGCGCCGTCGGAGTCGGCGGAGAAAAAAGGCTACTTATGCCTTCGTTAATTTCGACAGGGCTTCCCGTAGATCGTTCAGTTTTGGTGGTTTGTTCAGCACCCGATCAACGTGTGGCGGGATGTCGCCCTCGGCCACCAAGCGTTGCCCCCAGCCGGTGAGGAGAATCACCGGGGTCGAGGGTGAGAGCGCCTTGACGTTGGCAGCAACCTTGCGTCCATCCACATAGGGCATGCCCAAATCGGTGATCACCACATCGAACGGTTTGTCGCTGCCACAGGCGGCGCAGAATGTATCGATGCCTTCTTGTCCGCCTTTCGTGGCGACGATTTGGTGGCCATCTATCTTTAAGGTATCGCAGAGAGATTTGATCAGGAGCGGATCATCGTCGACGATCAGAATGCGACATCTCGCCGGCACGATCGGCTCCGGCGGTTGAACTTCATGGGCGGATGTCTCCGTGGAAACGGCAAAGATCAGTCGGACCGTCGTTCCCTTGCCGGTCTGGCTTTCAATTTCAATGTCCGCGCTATGGCGTTGGATGATGCCGTAAACCATGGCCAATCCCAGTCCGGTTCCGCGTTCGCCTTTCGTGGTGAAGAAAGGTTCCAGACAATGGCGCCGGGTATCCTCATCCATGCCGATGCCGGTATCGCTCACTTCCACGCGCACCCGATATTGGCTTGGATTTGTTACTGAGGGGGCGATGCTCTGGGTTCGCAGGGAAAGCGTTCCTCCGTTGGGCATGGCATCCACGGCGTTGAAAACGAGATTGGTCAATGCTTCCCGAATTTCGCTCTCCACGCCCATGATGGCGGGCAGGTTGGGGCTCAAGGTTGTTTGTACCTGAATCACGATTCCGCGCTGTTGTGGCATGTCGTTCCAGCGCGCCCGGGTGAGGTCAATGACCTGCTGCACCAACTGGTTCAGATGAACGGGGGTTAGGACTAATTGCGTTTCCCGCTCGCGATAAAATTCCCGCAGTCGTCCCACCGTGGCGGCGACATCATGGACGGCGCGTTGCATCGTTTGCAGATGGTCTCGCATTTGTTTCTTAAGATCCGGCTCCAACAACAGGAGGTCTGTATAGAGCGAAACCGGTGAGAGGGCGTTATTGATATCGTGCGCAATGCCGCTCGCCATTTGACCGAGGGAGCGCAAGCGTTCCTGTTGCATGACCGATTCCTGCGTCTGGCGCAAATCGTCGTAAGCTTGTTGCAAAGCTTGATAGAGCTGGGCCTGATTGGAGGCCAGGGCGACATGCTCGCATAGCTGGCGGAGAAATTCACACTCGCCGCTGCTAAAGCTGTGGGGCTTTTTGCGTGCGACGACCAGGATTCCAAAGACCTTGCTTTCGGCCAATAACGGCGCGGCGACCAAGGCGGAGAGTCCTCCCTTGGCCAGTCGCTGCGGGAACGGAAATTTCACATTCCGGATATCCGGTTCGTATACCAATTGTCCCCGGACGCACCGGGAGAGTCCATTCTCATCGATGGCCACCCGGGACTGTTCCGTCATCGCCAATTCCAGCGCCATCGTTTCACTGCGAACCCCTACAGACGTCACGGTCAGAGCGTAATCGGTCGGATCGTAAAGGCAGAGGCAGCAAAAATCGATGGGCTGTTGTTCTTCCAGCGTTCGGATCACCACTTGAAAAATACTTCGCAAATCCTGTCGCTCGCCGATGGCGCGGGTGATTTGATTGAGCAGATTCAATCTCCCCAATTGGGATTGAAGTTTCACTTCAGCGTGTTTGCGTTCGCGGATTTCACTCTCGAGATTCTTGGCGGTCTGTCGCAATTCCGAGGTCCGCTCCTGAACGCGGAGTTCCAATTCATCGCGCGCTTTTTGCAACGCGGTCGCCTGCGTTTCGATCTGCAGGGCCATGGCATTGAAATTGGAGGCCAGTTGTCCAAGTTCGTCGTCGCGATCGGTACGGACGCGAACGGATAAGTCGCCATCGGCAATCCATTGCGTCGCCGTCGAGAGCGCTCCAATGGGTTTCAGTATAATCGTTGCAAACCAGGCTCCGGCGGTCAACGAGAGGGCAATAATCAGCCCGGCAAAGGCTGTCTTATGCCATGTCATCCGCGCCATGGGAATGTTGATGGATTCCTCGGGGATCATGTAAAAGACGGTCCATGGCACGGTTTTCAGACGTCGACCGACGCCGTAATTCCATTTGTAATTGACCGGCGCGATGCCGCGAAACACCTGGGATTCGGGATTGGTCGAGAGGACGAGTTCGTGATGCTCGGGGAACGGCCTGATATCTTCGAGCATTTCGCGCGTCTTGGGACCGAAACGCTGTTCGACCACAAGCGTGTTAACGAGAGTGGCATCGAGCCGGGCGGCGGGATGGAAGACGACATCTTCACTGAAAGTGTGGCCAATGCGAATGGCCGTTGGATCGTATAAAACCGCAAAGCTACCCGGCCCGGCTTTCTCGTTCGATTCCTTCATGATGTGCCACAAGGCGGTGGCTCGAATCCACGCGACGGCAATGCCACACATTTTCTGATCACGCCCGAACACAGGAGCGAAGTAGGCAATGGTCGGGGCGTACCCCACCTCAGGCTCTGCCAGGTAAACATCGGAGATGACGGGCTTGCCCTGCAAGGCTTCGCGGACATAGGGCCGGAATGAGAGATTTTTCCCGACAAGCTGCCGCTCCGTGGCCATTCGGACGGTGCCGGAAAGATCGAGAAGCGCGACTCCCCGCATATTGGCATCCGCAGCGGGACGTGTATTGAGAATGCCTTGAAGTAGCGCGTGACGTTCGTTCGCTGGAGTGATGTGGGTCTGGCTGAATTCAATGACGAGGGGAAGTTTGGAAATGATTCCGACCGATCGTTGATAGCCGTAATTGAACGTATCGATCCGGTTTTGAATCTCATCGCCGCGGGCGGACAGCAAATCGATCGTCTTGGTCATGAGCCGCTTTTGGGCCTCGTGAATATCGAGGTAGGCGGAAATAGCTAACGGAATCAGCGACGTGATGACGAGGAGTGCTGCGATCTTGGCCCGAAGAGGCCAATCCATGAACCGATACCAGACCCTCATTTGAGCCTCTCTACCGCCAAGAAAAGAACCGTTAGTCCGGTCTCATTCCTGAATAGTCCTGGCTTGCGTGACGCCTTCATAAATCCCCACCATCATCCCCGCTTGAGAGGAGCTAAGGTTACTCTCTTCGGGATTGTGGTACAAGAGGTTTCAAAGGGCGGTCAACAAAATTAGGTCCGTCTGTCGACAGGCGAGCAGATCCTCAGAAGCCGCATCGGATCTGTTCTGCGACGCGCTGCCCGAGTTCCTGATAAGCCTCAGCAGTGTAGTGAACTCCGTCGTCGCAAATCATAAGCTCGGGGCCGCGTTGTGTGACGTAGGCGTTGAGGTCGTTCACTTGGATCTGGTGCTTTTGCAGAATCGGCGCAGCGGCCGCGTTATAAAGATCCACATCGGACGCGATGCGGCAGGGATCGAAAGGTTGGTTGAAGCGGGCGTTGTAGCGCTCCTGCACGACGGGGGTGATCGTGGCCCAGATCAGCGTGGCACGGGTGCCGGCTTTGACTTTCTCCAGAATGAAATCCAGGTTGCGCGTAAATACTTCCACCGGCACGGCATTTTCCGTTCGGTTTCGACCCAAACGACGACAATCCCAGAGTCCGAAGTTAAAATGGATGACGTCCGCCGGACGCTCCAAATACCAGGCGAGGTTGAAGAGGTGGTGGATGGAATGCATGCAGTTGTCGTCTGGCGACCAGATTTCCGCCTGCTCTTTCAAGGTGGTTTTGACGGTGTCTTGATATCCGAGGCGAATGGAATCGCCCAGTAAGGTGATGTGTTTCATTTTCGATAAAGGATGAGTTGCTAGTCTTTCCATAATCCCGCGCTGAAGAGGAAACCGCCGCTTCCGGCGCCAGTCTTGATGAGAAGGCGGTTGGTTCCTTTCTGCAGGTGGGTGGGAATTAAGAGCGGTCTTTGCGGTGAACCATGCGGGTGATCGAGCGTCAGGATCAGGGTGCCGTTGAGCCAGACTTTGGCATAGTAATCACACGCAAAGGCCAGAGTCGCGTCGCGGGCTTCGTCCGACTGAATTTCCGTTGTCGCATAAGCAATCGCCGGAACGTTGGACCCGGTCAGTTTGCGGAAATCCAATCGCATGTCTTCGTCGAGCTCGATTTTTTTCCACGAGATCGAAGCGGGATTTTCTTCGGGTGGAAAAATCTCATGGAGGTAGTTCAAGGCATCCTTGGGAGTCGGCTTGTTCTCTTCCGTTTTGGACGCCGGAATGTACGGACCGGACCAACTCCATTGCGTGGGTGGGAGCGGTTGATATTGCAGTCGGGCCAATCGTTCCGGTGGGAAGGGGCCTCTGGCGGCAATCGCGGAGGAGGACTGACTTTCGCCCGCTACGAGAAGATAACCCAGTTTCACGGCTCCATTGATAGTCGAGACTTTGGGGTCTGTCATTTTGGAGGGAAGCACCACCTGCACGCGATGTTCACCGGGTGTCAGATCCTGCGCCAGCAAGGTATAGCTGTAGCCGCCGCGATCGTTGGGGCTGATGTGCACGGGTAGGGCTTCATCCACCGAGGCGAAAAAAGTGCCATAGCTTTTATCCATGGCGTAGTAGACGCCAAAGATCGATCCTTTCAGTGAGAGGTTGAGGGTGGCGCCGGGTTGATCCGTGGTGAGTGCTCCGAGGAAAAAGCGGTCGTACCAAAACGGCAATGAGCCTTCCCGTTTCCAGTTCGTCGCGAAATTCGTCAGCGGAATCAGTCGCCCATCGAGCAGGAGCGGTTTGCGACTCAGGGGCGGAGGTAGGGTGGATTTCTCTTTGGATAAAGAACCTGTGCCCGCCTTCGGCACATACGGAGTCAACGTTTGCGCGATCGCTTCCGCGTATAAGGCATTCCCAGTCTGATTCGGATGAACATTGTCGCTGAAATACGTCTCCCAAGGTTCGCCGGTTTGCTTGATCCGGGACTCGACCGCTTGTTGCAAATCGACTTCGAGGAGTTGGTAATGTCGGGCCACGCGGCGATGGCGGTCGAGATTGACGCCACCTTTGGCGGCGGCTTCGAGAATGAGAATGGCCGGGGGATGGGGTAATTGTTTGAGGCGAACAATGAGGGTCTCCATGAAGCGAATGGCTTCTTCGTCCGTGAGTCCGCCATCGTTCACGCAATATTCGATGGCGACCAAGTCGGGTTGATAAGCAATCACGTCGCGCTCGACGCGAAAGATACCCAAGGCGCTGCCGGTGGCGCTCATGCCGGAATTGACGATGGAGACATTGCTTTTGGGAAACTGGGTGCGCAGCCAATCGCCGACCCAACCATCACCCGCCTGGGTAATCGAGCCGCCAAGAAAAACACAACGCAGCGGCTGACCAGCCTGAGCTTTTTCAAAGGCGTGACGAATATCGGAACCCGTTTCGTTTCGCTGACAGCCGGAAAGGAATCCGGCCAGACAGACCACCAGAAGGAGAACTTGTTTCATAGATGACGTATTAAAGCTTTAGTAATGATCCAGATTCAGTTTTTCGCGTTATCTGCGCAATAGAATAAGCATCTGGGATTCATTGGAAATCGTTTTGAATGGCCGTGAGATGGATTAGGCGGATCATTGATCCTTTTTATTTGACAGCTGAGCATTATTAGCCGTTGAGCCCTCCCGAGCGTAACGGTAATATGTAGCCTGGAAATTGAAAATATGAATGGCGTACGGCACCAACTCTCAAACCACCTGAAAAATCAAACTATGAATACCGGAATCTCACAAATAGAGCGTTGCACACGATACGTTGTGATGGTCGTTCTTTACATGATCATCGCAAGCAAAAGCTTTTGCGCCACAGTCATTTATAATGAACAGTTTGATAATTCGACCGGCAGCAGCGTAGCGGTGAATACCATCGGATGGAGTAGTTATTTGGGGAGCACCGCGTCGAATATCAGCACGCAAATCAATGCGACGGTGATTTCTTCGGCCACTGGCAATCCCACTGCAGATGGCACTGGGTATTTTGGCTTTATCGGTACGGGTACGTTTCCGGCCCATACGGGGACGCTGGCCTTTGTTACGACCTTTTCGGCACTGGATATTGCGGGTTCGACGATCACCTGGACGATGGCGAACGGGTCCACCGCACCGGTGATTCAGCTCTTAATCCAAGTCAATGGTAACTGGTATGTGTCGAATCAGACGTTCTCGAATTCAACGACGTATGCCTCCATTTCAACCCCCACGACGGCAAGCATCCTCCAGACTTTGAATTTTTCCACGCAAGCGTCGGATTGGTCGGCCTTCACCCTCACGCCTTGGTCGAGCATGTCGGTGGGAAGCGTTCTTTCCAGCGACCTGTCGTCGAGTTCGATCACCGGCATTGGCTTTTATCTCTCCAACGCTGCCGATGCGACCGTTCGACTCGATAGCTTGACGGTTACCGTGCCGGAGCCGGGCACGATCGCTCTGCTGGGCGTTTGCCTGCTGGTTTTGGGCGCACGTACGATCAAGCGGTCAAGGGCTTGAGCTTCTTCTCCTGAGGGAGCGCCTGCCGGAGTTGATTCGAAATTTCCTTGGCGGCCTCGACGCAGAGGCGAATGAGGAGGGTGCGATCCTCTGGAGGGCAACTGGTCAGGATACAACCGCCGATCGCGGCCACGACTTCATTCCCTTGAGAAAACACCGGAGTGGCAACACGAAAATGAGGACCATCACAATCCGGGACCTCGGGTTGGCAATAGCCCAGCTCGCGCGTCTTTTTCAGGAATTCATCGAGACATTCCTGAGTGCCCCAGAGCGGCTTGCCCTTGGTTTCAAAAGGATGGGCGGTGTACATTTTATGCGCCTGCTCGGGATTCGCGTAGGCGAGAAAAAGCAGGGAGCTGGCTTTCTCGTAAAGCGGAACGATGTATTCGCGCCGCTGGATGAGCACTCCGGGCCGGTTCCCATCGACATAGAGCCGCTGATAGGTGGTCGTGTCGTTGAGTTCGAGCAGCATGAAACCCGCTTCCAAAAACTGCGCGTGGGTCCGCATCAAAATCTTCGACGAGACCGACAGCAGCTTGCGTTCGTCGTCGAGCAATTTCAGTTCGGGCACCGTGGGACCCAAAACAAAACGGAGAGGCGAGGTCTTGCGACTCAGCAAATGTTCGCGTTCCAGCGTCCGGGTGAATTTGTAAACCGTGTTGGGTTTCATCCCGGTTTTGTTCGCGATTTGAGCGACGGAACACCCGTCCTCCACACCAGCGACGGCATAAAGCACTTTCACGGCGCGTTGAATCGACTGGATCGAGGAATCGCTCGGCATAGCGGATCTATGATCCTAAATTTAGGCTTATACGTCAAATCTATTACTTGTTTTGTTCACTCACCGGGTGGAAAATCACATCACATTCATTGAGGTTTTCTCCTCGTCTGGACTCCTTTTATGACTCATCGCCATACCACTCCCACCACGCTTTCCGTCGTACACGTCGTTCCCTTTTCGCATCTGGATCTGTTCTGGGCCGGGACGCGGGAGGAATGTCTTTCGCGCGGCAATTACATCATCTCCCGTGCGCTGGATTTGTTGGAGCAGTACGAGGATTTCACCTATCTGATCGAGACCGTCAATTTTCTCCAGCATTATGTGGAATGTTATCCGCACGAAACGGCGCGGATCAAACGTCTGGCGGCTTCCGGTCGTCTGGAACTGGCCCCGCTCTGGAGCGCCATCTATCAGAATTTGCCGGGCGGTGAGACGCTTGCCCGCAATGCGCTCTATGCCAAACGGTATGTGCGTCGACATTTCGACAAGGATCCGCAAACGGCGCATTTCGCGGATCTGCCCGGCTATACGCCGCAGTACCCGCAAATTGCGCAATTGGCGGGAATCAAGCGCGTGGTGATGTCGCGAGGCGGTCCGGTGGAGACGCCACTCTTTATTTGGCAGGGATTGGATGGCGCGAAGATTCTCTCCTATTACACACCCTTGGGGTATGCGGTCATGGCCTTGGAAGGCAACTGGCACCAGGATTATGCCGCGATGCTGGCGGGAGGAACGGAGAAGGCGCTGAGTCAGTCGTTTCAAACCGATTCCTATCCGCATCTGACGCATTGGGGGTGCGACCTTCACGCGCCGGACGAGAATCTCATTCTCAACGTCCGCCAATGGAATCAGGACAAAGAGGCGAAGCTGCTTTTCTCTACGCCGTCGCATTATTTTGCGAGCGTTTCCGGCGTCGAGGGGCTCACCGTTTTGAAGGGCGAAATTCCGTCCGCATGGCCGAATATCGAGAGTTCGTGGCCCGATCTGTGGCCGGAAGATTTGCCGTGCGAGAGTGCGTTGCAAATGGCCGAATTTCTTTCCGCGTTTTGCCTGCTCAAAGGATGGAAGGATTATCCCCAGCGGGAGCTCGAGGACGCGTGGAAAGCGCTGCTCGATGGGATGGATCACAATCAGAACGCGCAGGGCGGCGAGCGAGCCGATCGCGACAAGCTTCAGCTCAAGCGCTACAGCCGTTACGCAGCCGAACGCATCATCAACCGGATGGCCTGGCGATTGGCCGCGCAAGTGCCGATGCCGAAGCCAGACCAGTTCCCGATCGTGGTCTTTAACTCGATGTCGTGGCGGCGAGCGGGAATCGCCACGGGCCGCGCGGTGGTTTATGGCACGCCGCGATCCAACGATGTTGAAGCCTTCAAGTCCGGCATGAAGCTGGTGAATGATCTCGGCGAGACGGTTCCCTATGTGCCCTTGATTCGCTACGAGGGCGTTTCCATCGCGATGGAGATTGCTTTTCCGGTGGACGAGATTCCGGCGGCTGGTTACAGAACCTGGTATCTCATGCCGGGACACAACCCGATTCACGAGGCGCAGACCTGCCAGATTCATATCGATGGCATGATTGAAAAGAAATCCGCCGGCGAATCGATCTGGCTCGATCCGCGCCGCAATATAGGGCAGGATACCTACGAGAATCGTTTCTTCCGGCTCTCGGTGGATCGCGTGACGGGAGATGTTTCGGTGGAAGATCGCCGGAGCGGCCACCTCCTGCTGGAGAAAATGCGCGTGATGGGAGTGGAAGAGCGCGGCGGCAATTACATCGCGAACATGACTCCCTCCGGGCGCGAGTTTCCGGCGTTGATCGACTCGGTTGAGACGCTCGACAATAACAAGATCTGGTGTCGCTTGAAGCTCTCCGGCTCGATCTGCAACATGCCGCTGACGCAAACGATCACGCTTTATCACGACTATCCGGAAATTCAGCTCGAGAACGAAATCGACTGGCAGGGGCCGCGCTGGATGCGGCTCCAGCAATTGTTTCCCTATGTCGGGCAGGGAGAGACGGTTCGTTATGGCGTTCCCTATGGACAGGTGACTTACCCCGGGACGATTCCAGTTTCGCAGGGTAAATTGGAAGATGAGATTCCCTTGGCCGAGCGCGACAAGCTGCGGCTCTGTCGTCATTGGGTCGATGTGGGAAACGAATCGACTGGTCTGACCATTGCGTGCGATCACCGGATGTGGGAACTAGAGGGCAAACTTCTGCGTTCCTATATGATTCGCGGCATCAGTCATTCGTTCGTCGTGAAACGGCATGAGGATGACACGCTGGAAGCCATCGCCCGGCCTCCGGCGGGTAAGTACCGGTTTGTCTACACGATTCGGCCCCGGAACGATTCCCTTGCCGAGAGCGCCTCGTATCGCTGTGGGTGGGAGCTGAATCGTCCGTTGCTGGTGACCGCGGTGGGTGGGACCAATAACAAGGGCTCGCTTCCGGCTCGGGCGGGACTGTTTGACCTGACGGAGAGTTCGCTGGTGAGCACGGCCTTCAAGAAAGCGGAAGAGGGCGAGAGTCTCGTCTTGCGCGCGTTCGAGGCCGCTGGAAGAAAAAGTCAGATGCCGATACCGAAAATAGAAGGATTTACCGTTTCCGAAACCGATATTTTGGAGGAGGCTCGGCATCAACCCAACTCTTGTCGTCCCTTCGAAGTGAAGACCCTGATTTTTGATTCCACCCAAAAGTGAGAATATGAGGTTCCGATTCCAGTCCATGACTTCTCGCTTGTCCGGCTCCGCGAAGGGACGGCGGGGATTTTCCCTGGCGGAATTGGCCGTCGTCGCGGGAATCATCCTCTTGTTGGTGAGCTTGCTGCTGCCTGCGGCGGGGCGTGCTTATCAGGTGGCGCTCGGAGCGCAGTGTCAGTCGAGCCTGCGGCAAATTGGCATTGCGATGACGACCTATCAGGCCGAACACATCGGGGCGTTGCCGAAAGCCTACGATGCCACGACGACCCTGTGGTGGTACCACTCGTTAATGTCCCTCACGCCCAACTCGGATGGCGGACCTTACCTGACGTCATCGAAAGCGCTGATTTGTCCCCTGAAGAAAATCGGGGCCTATGCGTTGCTGATCAAGCCACCCACGATTGTGGGGTACGGCATGCTCGACCCGATGCTGTGGTACCCGGCGGCCCACCGCCAACAGGATGAACCGCGGATGATGATGAAGATTCGCAATCCGTCGGACTGGCCCCTCGTGATGGATGCGGACTATCCGGTTATCTACGGACTGGATAATCCGATCGCGACGGCGAATCGCGATTCGCGTTTTGCCGCCAGACATCGGGCGCTCGCCAACGTGCTCATGGCCGATGGTCATGTCGAACTCGCGGCCTATGGCGACACGCGATGGCATCAAAAGGTGCTCAACGACGACGCGCATTTTTCAAAATGAAGACTCAGAAGCAAAAGAGGTGGGGCTGGTTTGGGCTGGTCGGGATTTGGATCGCTGTTTGGCTCATGGGAAGTAGCGGCTGGACGGCGGAGTCGCGTCCCGATTGGGAGATCACGCTTGTGCCCAATGCGTCATCTGGCGTGGCCTTGGTCGGTGAGGTGGTGGAATATCGCGTGACGGTCAATAACCGCACCGAACCGAAACGGACCGTTGAACTCGCGGTGGAGATTCAAGCACCGGGAGAGAAAGCTCGCCGCGAACGGTGGAGTCTTTCCTTTGAGGGACCGGGAAAGCAGGAGAAGACATTGACATTGCCGACGGTGACTCGCGGCTATTGGAGCTTGCTGGCAACGGTCAGCGAAAGCGGAAAGGATCTGGCGAAGCGACAAAGCGCCTTGGCGGTGGTGGAGAAACCCCGCAATTACGGGCAGGTGGATAAGGGGAGTTTTTTCGGCAGCATGTTCAATCGTGATCCGGAAGCCGGTCAGCGGATCGGCATTAAATATGAGCGGCAGATGACGGTTTGGAATTGGCTGTCGCCCGTTGAAAATGCGTACTCGTGGGAAAAACTGGATGCGCGAGTGGAGTTATTGAGCCGGCATGGCGTGAGCATTGTCTTGGTGATCCTGATGGAAAAGCCGCCCAAGTGGGCGAAATGGAGCTCGCTGGAAGATTTGGCCAAGCCGGAATTTCTGCCGTATTTTCAGAAGTTCACGAAGGATGTGGTGGAACGCTACCGTGGTCGCATTGCGGCGATTGAAGTGTTGAACGAGCCCGATCTCGAATGCGCGCGGGGGCTGCGTGGAAACATTCCTCCGTTTCGAATTTACGCGACACTTTTGAAGGCGGCCTATCAGACGGTCAAAAGCGTCGCGCCGGAACTTCCCGTCATCGGATTGGATGTGAGTGGCGAGGATTTTCCGCATCTGCGTTTTGCCGGAGAGGTGATGGCGGAGGATCATGCCTCGATCGATATCATGGGTGGTCATCCATACGCGTCGACCCGTTATCTCGGTGGTGGCGCACAGGCGGAATCTCCTGACAAGATCAATACGGTGGGGCGATTGACCGGCATGGCAGACCTGATGAAGACACATGGGCTCAAGCCCCGTGTCTGGCCGACGGAATTTGGATGGGGATTGTACAAGGATGAGTTGATGTCTTCTCCAGCGACGGAACTGTGGGCCGCCTATGCGGGGCAGGCGATTGGCATGGCGAGGTCCGTGCCTGAAGTGGAAAAGTTGTTTTGGTTCTCGATGTCTTTTCCCGGCTATGAGGGGGGCTTTACCTATGGCATGTTTCAGGGCGATCCAGACAATTACTATCCCACTCCAGCCGCAGCGGTCTACGCCACCTGCGCACGATTCCTCGATGATGTGCGTTTCGTGCGTCGCTTGGCCTTGGGAGAATTCGGGAAAGTCTTGCGGTTCGTGGACAATCGCACGGGAGATGGCGTTTTCATGTTGTGGTTGAGTGAGCCCAAGGCGGTGGGCGGCGAAGTGCAACTGGCGTCGCCCGCGAAGAGTTTTGAAGGTCTGGAAATCAATGATGGTTATGGTCGCGTGGTGACGGGCGACCCGGCGATTCGCGCGATGCCGTTGTTTATCCGCACGCGTGGCGGTGATGCGGATCGTCTCGAGCAATTTATTCAATCCACTCCCTTGCGGGCGAAGGAAACGCTTTTGATTGAGCGAACCTATCTTTCGGATGCGTCCCACTTGCATATGGATGTGGCCAACAACAGCGGTGGACCGACCTCGGTGAAACTGTTTGCGAAGAACAATCCGGGACTCGCTCAATCTCGGCGACTGGTTGCCGGTTCCTCCGTGGTAAGCCTCTCCCTCAGTGAACCGCTGGTGGGCCGGGGAGACATCGCTCTGGAGCTGATGGAGGAGTCCAGCGGAAAGCGTCATCCTGTCACTTTCTCGTATGATCTGGCGCCCGTCGTTAAGCTTTCCCAAGTAAAAATAGATGGCCGCCTGGACGAGGTGATTGGACTCAAATCGCATGTTCGGGATAATCGCGACGCGGTGTATCCTCGCGATCCGGGAGTCGATTGGAACGGGCCCAAGGATCTCTCCATGGAGGTCTGGACCGGATGGACGGACGAGGGGTTGTATCTGGCCGTAAAGGTGACGGATGATGTGGCGACAGAAAGCAGCGAGGGTGACTCTCTTTTCTGGCAAAAGGATTCCCTCCAAATCGCATGGGACATGGGTAATCGCGCGGAATCGGGCTACGACAAACAATGCCTGGAATTGGGGGTATTTCGCACGACTTCGGACACGGCGGCGTATCAACTTTATCCCAATGCGAAGGCGTTATCCCAGAAGGAAATCGCGACCAGCAGTCGCCGCGAGGAGGGCATCACGAGTTATGAGATATTGATTCCGTGGGGTTGGCTCGATGCGGCGGGAGTTGCGCGTGGACGGGTGTTCCGCATGAACCTCATTGCCAATGATAATGATGGGCGTCGGCGCAAATGCTGGATTGGGTTGACCCCCGGCATCGGGGAGGGGAAACATCCGTCGGCCTTCCGGCAATGGGTGTTGGAAGAGCGCTCGGCGTCGTCGTCTTCAAATCAGAAAACGTCTGAACCATCTCGATGAATTTGAAAGGAACAAACAAATAGACGCAATCCTCACCTGAACGCATATGAAAACTAAAACGAACTTTCGTCTCCAACGATTTTTACTTGGCGCGACTGCCATCGCGGTATGGCAGATGGCAACGACGTTACTGGCGACTGAATTCAAGGAGGATTTTTCCGGTGCGACCGACCACGCTGATCTCAAGACTGTAGAGGGGTGGAGTGTTCATTATGGCAAGGAGGGTAGCGCGAAAGTGGAGTTGGCCGCGGGCTACTCGGGTCAAGGTGCGCGCGTCGAACTCGCTGAGCAATACCGCCGTGTGATTCCGGCCGATCAGGCGTTAGTGTTGGAGGAGGGAGGCGCGGGGGAGTTTCGGATGAAATTGCGGGTCATGGCGCCGAATGACAGTTACGCCATCATTCAGGTCTTGATCGGATTTGATGACGGGACGCACGGTCTGGCGATACGTTTTGATGGCGGCGCGCGCGATGGCGGCGGGGACAATTTTATTCGCATTTCACGCAGTGGCGAGAGTTGGGGTAAAATCGCATTCGAGGATATCAAGACCGCGACGTGGAAAAAGGAAACGTGGTACGAGATCATCATCTCCGATCTGGGAAAGACACCCGGCGCTACGGAGATTTCTGGTAAAGTCACCGTGCGGCAGGTGGACGATGCCTCGGATATTTTGGTAAACGGAGCGCCCATCCATTCCTTTGGGGGCAAGAGCCGCTTCCCTTCGATCAATGTTGTTGTGATCGGTATTGGCGGTCCTGCGAAGGCTTTTGACTTCGACGACCTCTCATTGAAGTCGGCTAAAAATTGAACGATCTCACGAAAGACTTCGACATTGGAAACGTTTGATTATCTCGGTGCGAAGGCTCTGCGCTGGACTGTGGGGGAATCCACTTTTGAAGCGGTGCCCGAACTCGGCGCTCGGCTCATGCGTTGGCGATGGGCGGGACGCGAGAGGTTGTATTGGCCGGAGGATTTGACCGACTCGGGGCAGATCGCGGAGGCGTATGGAGGAAATCCCATTCTGTTTCCCTTCCCGGCCCGATGTTTTGTCGGTGGCGAGGTTTTGCAATGGATCGATCCTGATAGGATGCGTCGACCGATGCCCATGCATGGACTTGCCAAACAGGGACGCTTTGCATTGACTCAGGTCAACGATTCCGGTTTCGTCGCGACCTTTTGTCCCGATGAGTCGGCGCATCAATCCTATCCTTTTGATTATCTCTTTTCGGTCGCTTATCGATTTGCGAGCGATCAACTCACGTGTGAATTCATCCTTGAGAACCAGGGGAGTCGTTCCATTCCATGGAGTGCCGGCCATCACTTTTACTTTCGGATGCCTCTCATAGAGGGAGCGGGGATAGTGGCGCACCGAGTGCGGATCGATGCTGCCAAAGCTTGCGTGGTTAATCTGAAGACACAGGGAAAGTTGCTTTCACTGACGCCTTTTCGCACCGAGGAATCGCTCGATAATCTCCAACTCGCGAATGCGGTCATTCATTACGGACTTCGCTCCAATGAAGCCCGTTTGCGGGCGGAGTCAGAGAGAGACGCTGTCGAGATTATCTTGAGCCATGGATTGCAATCCGTGCCCCATCCCGAGTTTGCCTTCGTGACATGGTGTCCCGCGCTCGATGGCTCTTTCTATTGTGTGGAACCATGGATGGGGCCATCAAATGCCCCAGAACATCATGCGGGACTTCATTGGGTGGAGCCCGGCCGTCGAGGTTCGCATGTCGTCACCGTCCGGATTTCGCGACCGAAGAATTAGATCGCACGATGCCCTCAAATTGTTTTGTTGGAGCCGGTCTCCCTCGTCTCGTTTGAAAGGCAACGGGGCGATAACGATTGACGTGAGGGTAGACGATTTTACATGGTTCTGACAATTAGCGGGCGGCATTTTGTTACGCTTGCAGGGACAGGGTGACTGCCGCAAGCTCACTGTTGCCCGTTTGGACTCTATGCGTCGTCTTGTCTGGATCTTTCTGGCTGCCATTGTTTTGCCGAGCTTGGTCTTGGCTTGGTTGGCTGTACATTCCGTGCGCGATCAACAAGTGATCCTGGAGCATCAGCAAGCCGTCATTAGTCAGTCGATTACGGATTCGGTGGCGCAAACAATCCAACAGCAGATTGATGGCGCGCGGCAGGAGTTCGAACAGATCACTCAAAAGTGGCTGGAAGAAGGTACGGCACCCCAAGCGCTAGCGGAGGATTTTAATAATCGTCTGAGTGAGCGCTGGCCCTTGGCAGAGATCGGTTTTGCTGTGGATCGCGACGGGACGATTTATTCTCCACGTGCCTCCCAAGGTATTCGCGCCCGCCAATTTCGGGATGAAAACGATCGCTTTCTGAGCAACCGCGAGAATGTGGCTGTGTATTCCTTCAACGCCAGTGTGGCGAATCAATCTCCCTCCAAATCGATCGGTTACACATTACAACCCGACCAGCTACAGCAACTGGGCAAGGAGAGGAATAATCAACAGGTAGCCCAGGAAATCTCAGCGCCCGTGCCAGCCGCAAAAATGACATCGATGCCCTCTACGCCCGTCGCTGATTCCAGCCAGAATGTCGCGACCTCCAGCTCGGAAGCCAGGGATAATTCGGCCGATTTCGCGAACAAGTCACAATCGATTTACAGCAAAGTGTCCCGCCGGGTTTCTCCACAACAGAACGCCGCCTCGGAACCAGAGATTTTGTCGCAGGTATTGCCGGAGGAGTCCGATTTTCGCCGCGTTACAGCATCGCAAACCAGCGGTACGCTGGCGCGATTTCTCAATAATAAATTGCGATTATTGGTGTGGTATCGCCCGGCTTCCAGTCCCACGTTGATCTTTGGCGCGCAGTTGAACCAAGCCAAGCTGATCGATTATCTTAAACCAGCGTTGGTTTCTGTAGGGAATGCCCGGAACAGCTACTCACGATCCTCGAGTACGGACTACTGCCTCGTGATTCTCAACGACTCGGGACAACCGGTGGCACTTTCGCACGCCGGATTCAAAGCGGACTGGAAGCGTCCCTTCGTCTCAACTGAAATCGGGGAAGCGCTGCCTCATTGGGAGGTAGCGCTGTACTGGCTGGACTCGCAACGGATGAGCCATTCCGCACAGACGCTTCAGTGGATGCTGGGGTTGATCGTTCTCGTGCTGATCATTGCGATGGTTCTGGGAGGATACTTAATTGTTCTTGATGTGCGGCGGCAAACACAGCTGGCGCAGCAGAAGACCGACTTTGTCAGTAACGTCTCTCATGAACTTAAAACCCCCTTAACCTCGATCCGAATGTTTGCCGATCTGTTGGCGGAAAATCGTTCCCTTGATCCTGAAAAACAACGGTCCTATCTGCGTATTATCACGGCGGAAGCGGCGCGCCTGACGCGGCTGATTAACAACGTGCTCGATTTCGCGCGGATGGAGCGCGGTATTTCTCCGGGGAAACCGCTGCCCTGTGAGCTGGTGGAGATTGTGCGCGAGGTGACCGAAACATGCCGCCCGCACTACGAAGCGAATGGAATTGCGTTCCAGCTCGAAGTGATGGTCGAAGCGCTTCCTTTGCAAGGCCATCGCGACTCACTCGCTCAGATTTTGCTCAATCTGCTATCGAACGCCGAAAAATACGGTGACAATGACATCCTCATTCGCGTGCGGCGTGAGGAATCTTCCACCGGAATGCGTGGCTGCGTCGACGTAATGGATCGCGGTCAGGGGATTGAACCGTCGCAAGTGAAGCGGATTTTTGAACCATTCCAACGCTTGGAAGACTCCCTCGCCAGCGGCATTCCGGGTTCAGGATTAGGACTGACTCTGGCCCAGCGTCTCGCGCATCAACATGGTGGCGAGATTCGGTATCACCTGCGTGAAGGTGGGGGGAGTTGCTTTACTCTGTCAGTTCCACTAGCTCCCCAGCCGGAGATTACATGAAGATAAAGATTCTGGTTGTGGAAGATGACGCGAATATTCGCTTTGGCCTGATCGAATTGCTGACCAGTGAAGGTTTCGAAGTGGAATCGTGCGCGCGAGGAGATCAGGCGCTGTCAGCGGTAACGCAACATCAGCCGCGCTTGATTGTGCTGGATGTGATGTTGCCGAAACTGAGTGGCTATGACGTCTGTAAGCAGCTGCGTGCACAAGGTTATGTGGGATTAATTTTGATGCTCACCGCCAAGAGCCAGGAAATGGACAAGGTGATCGGGCTGGAACTCGGAGCGGATGATTACGTTACCAAACCATTCGGTCTGCGCGAATTCACAGCGAGAGTACATGCGCTACTACGTCGTGATCGGAACGAAAGCGCCCCGGCTGCGGATGATAAACTCGGTGATTGCCTCATCGATTCACGCACGTTCGAACTCAAAAAAGGGACTCAAGTGGTTCCTCTTTCTGCGAAGGAGCTCAAACTTTTTCAGCTTTTTGCCCGTCATCCCAATGAGGTGCTGTCGCGCGATCGCTTGCTGAATGACGTTTGGGGATACGAATACTACGGGACGACCCGGACTCTCGATCAAGCCATCGTGCAATTGCGTAAGAAGCTCGCAGACATCGGTGCCGATCCCAAGCAAATCGCCACAGTACATGCCGTGGGCTATCGTTGGGCTAAAACCTAGAAACGGCCCGGTCATATGGACCGGACCGTTTCCCTCACCTATTTCCTCTCAATACGTGAGCCCTTTTTTGGCCGCTTCCACGCGTAGAATGCGAGCCACTTCGTCGTCGAACGAATCTTTATTCCCATCGCGCGCCGCCAGTTTTTTGTGTTCTTCTTCGAGAAAAGCCGCGCGTTCACGGCTAACCTGGTCAATGCGTGTTTGTAATGCTGCACGCTTGGCCTGTTGTGTCTTGAGATGGCCTTCCAGCTCTGTGGTATTCATCTTTTGTAACGGCTCCGGCAACTTCTCTTTACCAATATTGCCGACCAACGTTGCATCTTTGCCGTAGTCTTCCACCAGATCATTGCCGCCCTGCACCGTTTTTCGAGTGGTGGAATTGTAGAGCAGGCGATCTGCTGCCGCCGGAGCTGTCGCCACCGACGCAAAGGATCTTTCGGAAACCTCCTGCTTAGCCTTCACCTCCCGCTGTTGTTCGGGCGTGCCGTAGGCAACAAGGGTCTGACCGATTTCCTTATTGAGTTCGGCAAGTTCCTTGTCCTGTGGCGCCGCGATCACGGCAACGTTGCCACTTTGGGCGATCGACGCGTAATGACCTTCCGACAACTGCGCGATACGTGTCCAGAAACTTGCCGTTTCCTTGATATCGCCGCATTGAATGGTGTTGATGATGATGTCCTGCTTCACGGCCTCCGCGCAGATATTAGGGAATTTTGGACCGTTGGCATAATCCATGTGCGGCGGCGCATCGCCGACCAGAAAGATGATCTTGAGTGTATGCCGATCCGAATTCCAAGCCATCTTGTGCACGGCATCCGCAAGCGCTTCATTCACTGACTCCGGCGTATCGCCACCCCCATCGGCAGTGAATTTTTGTAACTGGGCATAAACCGCATCAAGATCGGCGGTCAGCGGGAATGACTGAGTGACATACGCATCGTTTTTATCTCGGTAGGCCACCAGCCCAACCTTGAGTTGCGGTGTGGGTTTCGCTTTGACCATTTCGTTGGCGAGGCTCCAGATCTTCTGTTTGGCGCCTTCGATCAAGGCATGCATGGAACCAGTGGTATCGAGTACAAAGCAGACTTCAATCTGCGGAGCTGTAGCGGCCACTTCACTTTTAACCGCCGTATCAAGTGTGCAGTATTCCGTTAAGGTAGAGGACGATTGCTTGGCGTGATGCATGCCCCAGCCGATGAGGGCCATTGCCACGGTAGAGAGGAGCAGCAGGTTTGTTTTGTTTTTCATGGGGGTAGGGTGTGGTTTAGTTGGTGCGAGGGGTGGAATCAGAGGCGTCGTCGTAGATGTCGTAGACGGTATCGTTCAATGCAACTTTGACGTTCTGACCGAGGGCCAGATAAGGTCGGGCTTCGGGATGACTGGATACGAAATCGAAGTATTCCTGCGATCCGAATTTAAGTCGCACATTCCTGGCGTAGTTTTGACGCGAGACATTGCTGTCGATCCATTGGGTGCCGTTCTGGTAGAAGGCCCGTTGGGCTACATAGCGCGTCTGCTGCGTGTATTGTACAAGTCGGGAAGCCGCTGATTCCGCAGGGGCTCCACGCGTACGAGAGCTCCCGGCGACCGTCGCAGGAACATTCAGTGTGCGATACGCCTCGGCATTACTCACCGCCATGGCCGAATCCACCTGAGTAGATTGTTTCATGGCATTCTGCGAGCGCGCCACGCTGACAGCATCATCGCCGCTTGTGCTGGATTTAAATGAGCTGTAGGCATCGCGAGCCTTGGTCTGGGCCAGTCGATCTTTGCCCAGTTCGCGCATGATCTGATTATCGCTAGCTACATTCCGGCGCTGTTCATCCTCGAGGATCAGGAATGCCGTGTAGGGCGTGATCAATCCAAATTCACGAGCAAGCGCAGTGGCTTCGTTTTTGAGTTCGTCATTCTCTCCGTTCAGCCGAATCTCATCTAGAAGGTAGGCAACCCGACGTGACGCCCAGAGTCGAGCCACGAAAGACTGTTCTGTGTTCTTCTTGGGGAAGGTGACTGGCATGGCGAATTTCTGAGTCACACCGTTGGTGGTTCCTTCGATCATGCAATTGCCGGAGCCCTCACCACGGTAGCGGCCACAAAGTATCAGTTGCTGTCCCTTGAACAGATCGGGCAAGGCCTGCGGATACGTTTTGCTGACACGAATGTCGTCAGGAAATGTGAGTTTAATATTGGCCAAGACAGGTTCGCGGATCTTGCCGAAGAAGCTGGATACTTTGATTTCAATATCCTCCTCGGGCAGTACGTAATCACTGACCGCGCGGCTACGTTCTGCGATCCGATCCAGCAGGTGCGCATTCACATCGGTGCCGAGACCGAAGCAGAAGATACGCGTGCCGTCAGCTAATGCCTTGTCCGCATTGAGCGCGATTTTTTCTATTCGATTCTCTCCAACGGTAGGTTGTCCGTCTGTCATGAAGACAATCACGTATGGACGCTCGCTTTTTGGGGAGCGTAGAGCGACGGATTGACGCAGGGCCTCGTCGATGGCTGTGCCGCCGTTAGGAGTGAGACTCGCTACAAATTTTTGAGCTGCCGCCACGGCCTTGTCCGTGGCAGGGGTCAACTTGCCAAAGAACATCTCGCTTTCACTCGAAAACCGGACGATCTCAAACCGGTCGTTCTCATTCAGATTGGCGAGACAGAATTGCAGGGCTTTCTTGGCCTGAACGAGCTTGTTGTCAGATGCCATGGAACCCGAGGTGTCGAGTACAAAGGTGACATCTTTCGGCATGGCCTTGGTTTTCGTATCGATGCCCGGTGAGGCGAGTAGGAGAAAGTAACCGTCTCCGTCCTCGGTTCGATAAGTGAGGAGATCAATCGCCACTTCCTTTTTCAGCGGGGCAAAGAAGAGTTGAAAATCACTATCTGGACGTACGTTCTTCGCTTCGAACCGAATAAGCGCTGATTTGGCATCGGTGCGCTTGATCTGTACGTCATGCGAGGGCGAGTAGATCGAAGCAAGAGGTTGCTTCGAGTTGATCTGCACGGTAACGCTTACGTCGGGAATGATCGCAGAAGAAAACTTTTCGGTATTGAGTGGATAGAGATAGCTGACCAAACCAGAATCAGATTTCAGTACTTCGGTATAGGTGATTTTGACATGTTTACGGCTGCGGCCTTCGATGGGGAAAATACGAACCTTGAACACACTGCGATCCGCGTATTCGAGAAGCGCGGGATCGCGTTTGCGCCGAACAATATCCTCGTAGATGGTGCGTGCCTTGTCTGCCGGCAATAGTTCCGCCGACACTGATTTGCCTCCAATCTCCATGGAGAATTTATCGATCTGCGCTGACTTTGGCACCGGAAAGAGATAAGTGCCTTCAAGTTGCTGGGTATTGGGATTGTAGAATTCCTCTTCCACTGTTGTGGTGCTGATCTGACCATCGATTGTGACGCTTACATGGTGATAACTCACCTCCAGCGGCGCAAAGGAAAAGTGCCCTGCTGGGACTGAAACGGGGTGCGTGACCGCGATGAATCCATCCGCGCATAGCGATCCCAAGGTCGCCATGAAGGATGCCAACACGTAGAGGAGTGCTTTATTTTTCACCCCGTCACGATGCCATCAAGCGCGGGTGAGTGTGTCAGAGTCTGGGTAAAAAATTGTAAAAGAATTGTCAGAAACCATTTTCTATCAGCGTCGAGCGGGATGTACTCGGAATTCTGCGGGTGATGGCTCCCTGTTATGCGATGGGCGAAGCGGCTGGGGCGGCCTCCCAATGGGGCGTACAAAATGACGTCGCTTATCGTGACGTCCCTTGCGATGCCTTGCGCCAGACGTTGATTCGGCAGGGCGCTATTATTGATTGGCCTCACTCTTGAAAACTTGCTCCTGAGGGGGTGATTTCCTTTCCAATTCGAGTGCGATTAATTGCCTGTCGCTCATTAGTTTGCGATTTTTAATAATTAGCTACGCTTCATTAATGGGGATTTTAAGTGAGGCATTCTTATATTGTAAGCCATTCGTTTTGAGTGGCTTGTATTTACGTATGGTTTTCTCTAATTTGCGTCCGTTCAGGATTGGGTTGATTTGAAGCCGCGAGAAAGGCTATTCACGCCTACAAAGATTGGAATCAAAAACAGGGGGAACCATGCCGGTAAAGAAAAGACATGCAGCTAATTGCAGACGACTGGGCAATGCCATTCTGTTCGTTCTTTTTTTATCGTGGCATTTAGCGCCTTCGCTGGCTCTGGCCAACCCGACGGGCGGCGAAGTCGTGGGTGGCAGTGCGAGTATCAACACGGCTGGCAGCACGGTGACTGTCACGCAGAATAGTTCGCGCGCGATCATCAACTGGCAAGGCTTCTCGATTGGTCTGGGTGAATTGACCAAGTTCCTGCAACCCGACGCGAGCAGCGCGGTGCTGAATCGCGTGACGGGCGGCAATCTCTCGGCGATCTACGGTTCCTTGCAGTCCAACGGTCAGGTCTTCCTGATCAATGCCAACGGTATTTTGATCGGCGCAGGAGCGACGATCAACACGGGCGGTTTTGTGGCTTCCACTCTCGACATCGACAACAACCAGTTCATGGGAGGTGGGAATCTCCATTTCGTGGGCGATTCCAATGCCTCGATCGTCAACAAGGGCAATATCACGGCCATTGGTGGAAACGTGATCATGATCGCCTCGCAGGTGTCCAACGAAGGAACCATCACCGCGCCCAATGGCACGATCGGACTGGCTGGCGGTCACGATGTCTGGCTGCAGCAGCAGGGTGACGAACGGCTCTTTATTTCGGCGGGTTCGAATGGTGCGGTCAATAACATGGGGGCGATTCGCGCGGCGCAGGTAGAGCTGAAAGCGGCGGGAGGAAATGCGTACGCGTTGGCGATTAATAACGGCGGAACCATTCGCGCGACAGGCGTGGCGAACGTGGGCGGAAAGATCATTCTCGCAGCGAGTGGTGGAAAAATCCTCAATACGGGCAGTCTTGTCGCGAAGAAGTCGAACGGCAAGGGTGGCGACATCAGCGTCAAGGCGCAGGACATCGAGTTCGCTGTGGGTTCCTCATTTGACGTCGACGGCGAAGGGAATGGCTCTGGCGGTATGGCAGCGATCATCGCGACCAACTCGCTGATCTTCAACGGAACAGGTTCGGCGCGCGGCGGCCAACTTGGTGGCGATGGGGGATTTGTGGAGTTGAGCGGTTATCGCGACGTGGCGATTTCCGGCCATGTCGATTTGAGCGCGGATCAGGGTGCTTTCGGCTCGCTCCTCATCGATCCGGGTTCGGTAATCATTCAGGCTGGGGCCAATACTGCTCCGGGTGGCACCTTCAATGTTTTCAATGATGGCTGGGTCAACGCCCAACTGGCCTTGAGTAATCTCACCATCACGACAGCGGACTCTCTCGATGGACTGACGGAAACGTTAACGCTGCAAGCGGCTGCCGCGCTCGATTGGTCGGCGGCGACCACGCTCACGCTTTCGGCGGGACACACCATCACGCTGGACGGCACGATTACCGCGACGAACGGCGGCTTGATTTTGAGCGCCACGAATTCCAATGCTGTGGGAACTTCGATTTTCGCGACGGGGGCTCTTTATGTGAATAGCTTCGCGCTCGCCCAAGGTCGCTGGGCACAGAACAGCGGAAGCTTGCCGGGATTTACCGCCCTCACTCATTTCAGCGTCAACGGGGCCAATGCGCAATTTCTCCGCGCTGCGGGTGGTACCGGCGCTGTCGGTGATCCTTTCGTATTGATGGATGTATACGGACTGCAAGGTGTCGCCTATTCGCCCCTCACGTTCTCGTATATTCTCGGCGGGAATATCAATGCGAGCAGTACCGTAAACTGGAATGGCGGCTTGGGATTTGTTCCGATCGGTACCGTCTCAGGTGCTTTCACGGGCACATTCAACGGCGGCACGTACTCAATTAGCGGACTTTACATTAACCGCCCCTCGGAGGATCGCATCGGTTTATTCGGGGCGATTCTGAACTCCACCGTGTCGAACCTCACTCTCGCCAATGCAACCATCGTTGGTTCCGATTTAGTCGGGGCTCTTGTGGGCACTGCAGATAGTAGTTGGATTAGCAACGTCGCCAACACCGGTGGATCGGTGACGGGGAGTACGCGCGTTGGTGGCATCGCGGGTGGCAACACGGGAACCATTACAGGAAGCTATAACATTGCCACGATCAGCGGTGCGACCGGTGCTATGAATTTCGGCGGCATCGTCGGTTCCAATAGCGGGCTGGTATCGTCGAGCTCCAACGCGGGCACGATCCTCGCCAACCAGAATTCTAATTTTGGTGGTCTTGTCGGGTATAACGATACTGCTGGCGTGATCCGTAATAGTGTGAATGTCGGCGCGGTTATCGCCACTGCCTCTAGTAGGGTTGCAGGCGTGGCTGGATATAACTACGGCACTGTCTCCAATAGTTCCAACGCAGGCGGAGTCACGGCTAACGGTAGCAGCTATATCGGCGGAGTTGTCGGACACAACGCGGGTAGCGGGTCGGTACTAAATAGTGTCAACAACGGCACGCTGAGTGTCTCGGCGGGGGCTTCTTACATCGGTGGTTTGGTCGGCCAGAACGACGGCACGCTTTCCGCCAGCATTAATTCCATCAGTGGTAATCTCGTTATCGCGGATTCTTTCATGGTCGGTGGATTGGTGGGAGCGAACTTTGGTTACGTGCTCGACAGTTCGAACGCGGGTGCGTTGACGGCTCAGAATGGTAGTAACATTGGCGGTCTGGTTGGTGTTAATATCGGGACGGTAAAGGGAAGCTCCAATGCCGTTACGGGTACAGTCACGACGACGAATACATATCAGGTGGGTGGTTTGATTGGTGATAATGCCTACACGCTGACCAACAGCACGAACTACGCTGCTGTCACGGCCACGGGTGGTGATCTGATCGGTGGCTTGGTCGGTCTCGGCGAAGGCGGATCGATCATTGCCAGCGTCAATGCGGCAAGCGCGACTGTGACGACGACCGGATCGAACGATGTTGGTGGTTTGGTTGGTCGGAATGGTCAGTCCTATACAGCGGGAGATTTGATATTCGGCAGCACCAATTACGCGGCGGTGACTGCGACAGGTGGAACCAATACCGGCGGCATTACGGGGCGGAATTTTGGCACGGTGAGCAATAGCTTCAATGCTGGTAGCGTCACCGGCGGTCATTATGTGGGGGGCATCGCAGGCGTGAACACTCAGACGGGAGTGATCACCGGCAGCAGCAACAGTGGCACCATCCTCGCGACGGGCAGTTATGTCGGCGGCATCGCCGGTTACAATGCGACCGCCAGCACGATTGTGAATAGCGTCAATAACGGCGCCTTGACCGCGACGTCCCAGAATTACATTGGCGGCGTGGCTGGTTGGAACGACGGTACGATCAGCGGCAGCATTAATTCTGTCAGTGGTACGGTCACGACCACCTATTCGACAGACGTCGGCGGCTTGGTCGGGCACAACACCGGCACGGTGACGAACGGCTCCAACTACGCGATCATTACCTCAAGCGGTGGACAGAATCTCGGCGGTCTCGTGGGTGCCAACTATGGAGGCGCGATCCGCAGCAGTTCCAATAATAGCGCGGTGTCGGGAATGAGCCAGGTGGGCGGTATCGCTGGACGCAATGACGGTGGCACCGTGACGAACGTGACGAATAGTGGCGTCGTCAGTGGTTACTTGACCGATATTGGAGGCATCGTTGGTTATGGAGAAGCGGGCACTGTTTCCGGCGCTGTGAATAATTCGACCGTGAGCGGATGGGGTAATGTAGGTGGTATCGTCGGATACGATCATCAAGGCGTTATCACCCAGAGCACCAACTCGGGGCATATCTTGGCCCTTCTGGATGCGTTTGCCGCTTATGCGGGTGGAATTATCGGGAATAGCTGGCTCTCCACCGTTTCGTTTGTCGCGAACACTGGGGCCGTCGATAGTAATAACTCGGCGGGCGGTATTATTGGTGGAATGAATGCGACGGCCCTCTCGAACGCGACCAACACGGGCGCGGTTAAGGCGACGGGAAGCTTCGCTGGTGGTATCGTGGGTTATGCCGGATCGAGTACGATCAGTCATGTGACCGCTGCCAGCGGTTCGATGGTTACGGGCTCCATATACGTGGGCGGCATCGCCGGGTATTCCAATACATCCAGTATTCAGATTGCGTCCAATCTGGCGGTGGTCACCGGGGGAACCATGGTTGGTGGTATCGTCGGTCTCGCGGCATACGATAGCGTCGTCGCGAACAGCACCAACAGCGGCATAATCTCCGGAACCGGAAATCAAGTGGGCGGCATCGTTGGATATAATTACCGCAGCACGATCAGTGGCACCGTCAATACGGGCACCGTCAGTGGATTCACGAATGTCGGTGGCATTGCGGGACTGAGCGCCAATGTGGGCATCGTGACCGCAAGCACCAACAGCGCCACAGTCCTCGCGACGGGCAGTAATGTCGGCGGTGTCGCGGGCGGGAGCGATTCGCTTTCTTCGGTGATCAACGTCGCTAATAGCGGCGCGGTACAGATCGGCGCGGGTCAGTCGAATGCCGGTGGCTTGGTCGGCTACAACCGGGGCACGCTCAGCGGTGGTCTCAATACGGGAACAGTTACCAGCACGGGCGGTCAGATGATTGGCGGTCTCGTCGGTAATAACACTGGCTTTATTGTGAGTGGCACAAATAGTGCCGGCGCTACGGTAACGGGTATCGGGGCCAGCTATGTGGGTGGTTTGGTCGGGACCAACTCCGGCACGGTGAGCAACAGTGCGAATTATGCCGCGGTCGTCGCCACGGGTGGACTGGCCATAGGCGGTTTGATCGGGTTCAATGCGGGCACGATCAGCGGCTTGGTGAATTCCATTAGCAGCACGGTCACTACCACAGATTCCGTGAATGTCGGCGGCTTGGTGGGTATCAATAACAGCACGCTTTCCAATGCGGTCAATTACGCCGCTGTGACGGCCACGGGTGGAAATAATATCGGCGGCTTGGTCGGCCGGAACTCCGGGACAATCATTGACAGTGTCAATACAACGAGCGGCATTGTCACCACGACAGGTTCGTTCAATACGGGAGGCTTGATCGGTCGCAATGACAACATGGTGACCAATAGCAGCAATTATGCGGCGGTGAATGGTACTGGCAGTTTCACCGGCGGTTTGGTGGGTTGGAATAATAGCACGGGCATGATCACTGGGGGCAGCCGCAATGCGGGGCAAGTCAGTGGCATTTACTACGTCGGTGGCGTTACCGGAACCAACGTCGGAACAATCGATGGGGTCGCTAACACGGGGACGATCAGCGGCACCGATTATGTTGCCGGTATCGCGGCGAAAAATTCGGGCTTTATTACAAACAGCTCCAATAGCGACAAAGTGATTGGCACTGGCAGCTACACCGGTGGTATCGTTGGCTGGAACGACAGCTCACTCGTATCGAATGTGCTCAACACTGGCGCGGTGAGCGGCGACACGTATGTCGGCGGATTGATTGGGTATTTGAATAGCGGAACCATCACGAACTCGGGAGTTACCGGTTCTGTCTCCGGCGTGAACGCGGTTGGTGGCATGGTGGGGGCAGCTGTAGGTGCAAGCATTTATCTGACGACGGCTACGGTCTCGGTGACAGCGACGGGGACGCAGGCTGGCGGTATGGTGGGTGCGGCGACGAATTCAAGCGTTGCGCAAAATACCTATACCGGGACGGTGGTGGGAACGGACTTGGTTGCAGGTGCCGTTGGCTATTTGGCTGGGACGACCCTTCAGTACTCGAACGTCACCGCGACGGTTTCCGGAAATGATTTTGTGGGCGCTCTCGCTGGCTCCATGGATTCAAGCAGCAATCTGGTCAATAACGTCCTCACGGTAACGGTTTCGGGTAGTAACAATGTGGGTGGCTTTGCCGGTCTGCAAAATGGTGGTGGTATTTACAATAATCTGGCCGTTGTCACAGTGACGGGAGCGACTCATGTGGGTGGAATCGCGGGAGCATCGCTTGGTTCCATTTCGGCGAATAGCGTCAGTGGATCCATTTTCGGAACAACCTATGTGGGTGGTCTGGTGGGCACGGGAACCAATTCCTCGGTGAGCAATAATACGTCCAGCGTGACGGTTGCGGGCGGGGACTATATTGGGGGTATCATCGGCTATTCGGACAATGGCAACATCAACGCCAACACGGTTTCTGGAACGATTTCCGGCGTGCAAAATGTCGGCGGTCTTGCTGGGTACGCCACGAGCGGTTCGATCAATAGCAATGTCTTTACCGGAACGGTAACGGGCACCTCGTACATAGGCGGTTTGATTGGTTCTTATAACGGCAGTATCACGCTGGGCAGTAATGCCGCCTCTGGAACTGTATCAGGATCGGGCAGCTATGTGGGTGGATTAATTGGATATAATACGGGCGGCTATATTGGCGGCGGCTACTTCACCGGCACGGTGAGTGGTGCGGACAATGTGGGCGGTCTGGTTGGATACAACGATGGCGGACAATTTGGTGGTTCTTCCGCCAGCGCGACGGTCTCGGCCACGGGCAATTACGTTGGTGGCATTGTGGGTGCAGGTACGGGGACGTTGGCTGGTGTCTACGCGACGGGCACAGTTTCGGGCGCTAATTATGTGGGCGGTCTCATTGGATCCGCAACGTCCGTTTTCATCAACGGTTCCTCCTTCAGCGGATATGTGATTGGTACCGATTACATCGGTGGTCTCGCAGGCGCAAACACGGGCGGCTCATTCAGTGGCGTCAACGTCACGGCGACGATAACGGGCAGTAACAACGTGGGTGGCGCGATCGGTACGAGCACGAACGGCAATATTGTTGGGGGAAGCATCACCGCCACGATGAGTGGCGGCGATTCAGTGGGTGGTGTGACTGGTTACGATACGACGGGCAGTTACAGCTCCCTCACTGTGAATGTCGACGTGAACGGAATCTCGAATATCGGTGGGGCTATTGGTAAGGGGTTTGGTACCATATTGAATGGCGGTGTCGGTGTGGCGGGAATCGTGAAGAGCACGGGGGGAGATGCGGGCGGGTTGATTGGATACGCCGATACCGTTACGATTAGCGCCTTGTCGACCGCTGTTGCCGTGACAGGTAGGGGTGGTGCGACGGGCGGACTGATCGGTACCGCAACGAATTCCATGGTCTACAATGTGGCGACTTCGGGCGCTGTCGATGGGAACATAAATGTCGGTGGATTCATCGGGCGCATGCAGGGCGGCTCGATCAACAATGCTTCGCACTTCACTGGTACGGTTAGCGGAAACGCCGACGTGGGTGGCGCGGTCGGCTATGCTTCCAATGGGGCGGTGATTTCTAATTTTTCCAATAGCGCGACGATCCTCACCACCAACGGTTATCAGATCGGTGGGTTGGTTGGTTTCGCCACCGGTCTTACCATTACGAACAGCTACAACTCGGGCGCGGTCATCGGTGTGGATTACACGGGCGGGCTCATTGGGTACAATGAAAACGGTACGATCTTGGACAGCAGCAATTCTGGTTCGGTGACGGGTAATGCCAATGTGGGTGGCATCGTCGGTTACAATGATCCGAGCACGCTCAGCGGTGTGATCAACACCGGCACCGTCAGCGGCGCCGACTACGTGGGTGGTTTGATTGGTCAGGATTTGCAGGGTACGGTTACTGCCAGCAGGAATTTTGGAACAGTGATCGCCACAGGTAACTATGTCGGAGGTCTCATCGGCAATGCGTATCAGAGCGCGATCAGTGTCAGCGCCAATCTTGGAACCGTCACTGGGTCCTCTTTTGTGGGTGGCGTGGTTGGTCAAGGTGCGGAAGTGCTCATCAGCCGTAGCACCAATTCTGGCTCGATCTCGGGTGCGACAGGCGTCGGTGGCATTGCAGGTACTTTGACTGCTTCCACGGTGGTTTTCTCCACCAACAGCGGAGTCATTTCCGGTGCCAGCCAAGCCGGCGGTATCGCTGGTTTTGCGGGTGTGACGACGATCTCAAGTGGCTATAATTCAGGTGCGGTGACCGGGGCCGGGAACACGGGAGGTATTGTAGGCGAGACGTGGCAGAGCCGGATCTTGAATAGTAGCAACAGTGGTTTGGTTGTCGGCACGGCTTCCAATACGGGCGGTATCGTGGGCTACGCGTATATTTCCACGATCACGAATAGCCGGAATACAGCCACCGTGAGCGGTGTGGATAATGTCGGCGGCCTGGCCGGATATGCCTTTGCAACCCTGTTCTTTGGCAGCACCAATTCGGAGCGTATCTTTGGTTCCGGACTGAATACCGGCGGTCTGGTTGGTTACGCGAATGGCGTAAGCGGCAACGCCACGCTGACCTCGATGATTATCAATAGCGTCAACAAGGCTCGCGTGGATGGTGGTGCCAATGTCGGTGGCTTGGTGGGCAGCTCTTATTTCGGCACCACCGTGAGCGGTAGCTCCAATATCTCCAGAGTCGTCGGCCAAAGTAATACCGGTGGTCTCGTGGGCTACCAATTGTTTGCTTCGATCTTAGGGAGTACGAATTCAGGCCGGGTAACCGGCAATGATAATACGGGCGGCATTGCTGGCTACAACGGCAGCGGCACGATCAGCTCCAGCCTCAACACAGGCACGGTGAGCGGACGCAATTACGTCGGTGGTATTGTTGGGAATAGTGACGGCAGCACACTCCTCTTCAGTGCCAATACGGGCGCGATTTCCGGCAATCGCTATGTGGGTGGTTTGGTTGGTGCGCAGGGCAGTGGAGTGATTGATTCCAGTACAAATTCCGGTACCGTGACCGGCTCCAGTTACATCGGTGGTATCATCGGTGACAATAACGGATTGGTCACCGCGGTCATCAATACCGGCAGCGTGACGGGCACAACCTACGCGGGTGGTATTGCGGGCGCGTCCCAAACGGACGGATCTGTGACCAACAGCACGAACTCGGGTCTGGTCGCTGGCACTATTTATGTCGGCGGCATTTCCGGTCGCAACTACGGCAGTATCTCCAGCGTTCTCAATACCGTCACCATTAGCGGCTCGACTTATGTGGGCGGCATTGCGGGCGGTTCACAAGGGGCTAATGGATTGATTGCGAACAGCAGCAACGCCGGCACCATTTTGGGAATCACGGAAGTTGGTGGCATCGTCGGACGTAATCTCGCTGTGATCAATGGCAGTACCAATTCGGGAACGGTCACAGGTAGTTATTCCATTGGTGGTATTGCCGGTTCCAATAACGATACGATTACCTCGAGCGTGAATATCGGCCTTGTTACAGGTGCCACTTATGTCGGTGGCATCGCTGGAACCAACAGTGCCAGCGGCAAGATTCTTTTCAGCACAAATAGCGCTGCCATTAAGGGCAATACCTATGCGGGCGGTATCGCGGGAAATAATTTGGGCGTGATCCGGCGCAGTGTGAACGAAGGTACAGTCACCGGCAGTAGCCAGATCGGTGGCATCGCAGGCAGTAATGCGGGTGAAATTCTCCGTAGCACGAATAGCGGTATCGTCATGGGTGCGGGTAGAATTGGTGGTATCGCTGGAATCAACAATGGCACCATCAGCGGCGCGGTGAATGTTGGCGCGGTGACGGGATCGCTTTATGTCGGAGGCATCGCCGGAACGAATAGTCTCACCGGGACGATTCTCAACAGTACGAACAGCGGTATGATTTCCGGCTCTGGCTTCTCACCCGTTATCACAGGCGGCATTGTCGGTTACAATTCGGGTACCCTGAGCGACGTCTTCAATAGTGGCCTGATCAACGGCTACATTGCGGTGGGTGGTATTGCGGGCCATAACGAAGGCGTGGTCACAAATGCGACCAATAGTGGCACGATCTTCGGCACCCTTTTTGTTGGTGGGGTGATTGGTGAGGTTGCCGCCGGAACGATGAGTGGCTTGGTCAACACTGGCGCGGTGACGGGTGATGACGCTGTGGGTGGCTTGATCGGTTCGATCTCTGATATTTCGTGGTTCAGCGACAGTACCAATTCGGGGATTGTGAATGGCACATCGAATGTCGGTGGTGGTGTCGGGTCCATTTACGCCGGAACGATGAGTGGCATCGTTAATAAGGGAGCGGTGATGGGGAGTACCTACTCGGGCGGCATTGCAGGATTCAACGACGGCGGATGGATTGAAAATAATACCAACCGGGGAGACGTCTCAGGCATAGAGGATACCGGCGGTATCGTAGGCTATAACTATTCGGGAACGGTGACCAACAGTACGAATCGCAGTACCGTCAGCGGCATAGTGAATACAGGCGGCATTGCGGGTCATAACTCAGGCTTGGTCAGCGACAATCAGAATCGCGGCACCGTAAATGGCGACACCAACACGGGTGGCATCGTGGGGGCCAATGATGGCGGGTCCATTGTCCGTGGTGTCAATCGCGGCACGGTTAGCGGTGCGATCAATATCGGCGGCATCGCGGGCGTGAATACGAACAGCGGTACGATCGCCTCCAGCACCAACCATGGCACGATCACGGGTGGTTCGATTCTGGGTGGCGTCGTTGGACTGAATTATTTCAGTACGGTCACCGACAGCAGAAATAGTGCGGATATTCTGACCACGACCAGCCTCGTGGGTGGCATCGCCGGACAGAACGAGGGCGGTTCGGTGCTTGCCAGTCGGAACACGGGCAGTGTCAGTGGCGATACTTATATCGGCGGCGTTGCGGGCTTCAATACTAACGGTGGGTTCATCGCGAACAGCACGAACTCAGGCGAGATTACCGTGTCGGGTGATTACGCGGGTGGTATCGTTGGCGTGAACCAAGCCAGTACGATCAGTGGAGTGCTCAACACGGGTACGATTTCAGGCAGTCAATACATTGGCGGCATCGCGGGTTTAAGCACAAACAGTGGTTACATATTGGACAGTACAAATCGTGGAACGGTCTCCGGCGCACAGGTGATTGGTGGCGTCGTTGGGTATAATCATTACAGTACCGTCAGCGGAGTCGTGAACTCCGGCGCTGTCATGGGGGCCACCTATACCGGCGGTATTGTCGGGGCCAACGTGAACAGTACCATTATCGACTCTCTGAATCGGGGTGCCGTTACAGGCTCTGCCATTGTGGCGGGTGTCGCCGCGCTTAACTTCAATTCTACGATTGTGTCGAGTACGAACGAAGGCACGATCACGGGTGACCAGAATACGGGGGGCATTGCCGGTAGAAACAGTGGCAGCACCCTCAGCGGCGTCGTAAATAGCGGACGCATCGTCGGATTGGCGAATGTTGGTGGTATCGCGGGGCAAAGCATCAATGGCAGCTATATCCTTTCCAGTACCAACAGTGGTCGTGTCAGGGGTGACTCTGGATACAGCGAAAACATCGGCGGCATCGTTGGTGTATTGATTGATAGCACGGTCAGCGATGTCCTCAATACTCGAACGGTCAGTGGCGTTTACGTAGTCGGCGGCATTGTCGGTGTGGCGACTAATAGTACAATCCTTGCGGTAGCGAATAATGCCGTTGTTCGAGGCGAAAGTGGCATCGGCGGTCTTATCGGGGATTTGGAGAATAGTACGCTGATTAGTTCTTTGAACACGGCCAACGTGTTGGGTATCAGGTCGGGCAACACGGCCATTGGTGGTCTCGTCGGAGCTGCCGGAACGAATAGCGCTATTATCGCCAGCGGCAATACGGGTGCTGTCTCGGGCGAAGGCATGGTTGGCGGTTTGGTTGGCACCACGCTGGAGGCTTTCATTATCACAAGCTCTTCATCGGGCACCGTCACCGGTTTCTATCTCGTAGGTGGCTTGGTGGGTGGTGCTTCCTATAGCGCCATCATTAATTCCACCGCCAGTGGCGCGGTGACTGGTCGTCCGAGTTCCGCGTTGATTGGCGGTTTGGTCGGTCTGAACGATTCGGGAACCATCAGCGGATCAATTGCAACGGGCGCTGTGAGCGGTGAGGGTGCGGTCGGTGGTTTGGTCGGCTTGAACATGGGCACAATTTCCATGAGTGCCGCTACGGGCTCGGTCACCGGCACCAGCTACGCTACGGGTGGCCTTATTGGGGCCAATGGTGGCGGTACGGTGAATTATTCCACGGCCTCGGGCGCGGTGAATGGTGCCTATGACGTAGGTGGTCTGATTGGTGAGAATTATGGCGGCATTCTCTATCAAGTCGCCAGCACCGGAGCTGTAACGGGTGGAGATGTGGTGGGCGGTCTACTCGGATATAATGATTCGGCGAGTGTCGTGTCCGAAGCCTATAGCACTGGAGCCGTCAACGGGACTTCCAATGTGGGCGGGCTAGTCGGCTATAATGAAGGTTCCATTACGCATGCTTACAGTACCGGACGCGTAACTGCGATCACTGCCGCTGGTGGTTTTGCCGGTTACAACTCCGGGATCGTCACGGGCAGCTTCTTTGACTTCCAAGCGTCCGGCACGACGATCGGCGTCGGTCTTGGTTCCGCTGTTGGAATCACCGGACAGCCGACGGCATATATGCGGGATAAGACGATCTTCGTGAATGCGGGATGGGACTTCACTCCCGGTACGGGCATCTGGGGAATTGAGATCGTTGGCAATCTGGCCAAGAACAATGGGTATCCATTCTTCCAATGGCAGAATCTCCCGCTCGAGCCGATGACTCCCACACCAGCAATTCCGGTTGTCATTGACTTCTCGATATTCCAGCAGTTCATTGCCCAGTACGACTTCCTGCATCGCTATAATCAATGGGAGATTGACCTGACGGCCCAAAACACACGGAATGTGGCGGACCATGGAAAGATGAGCTATTCCGGGAAACGGCCTTCTATTCTCTCCGTGATCGCCTATGGATCGAGCTATGGTCAATAGGCGAGTAGCGAAGCGACATCCATACCTATGAAGCCGTGCCTCGCCTTCCTTGGTTAGGTGCGGAAGCAGTGACACTAAAATTGACACAAAGCCCTGTCGAAACGAGTCAAAACGTTTCGCTACCTGTCACGGTAGTAAGGGGGCAACTTAATAAAACCCGCTGATACACAAGGGAATAGTCATCGTTTGACGCGCCGTGACGTACCCCGTCTAAGTGCGCAAAAAGCGGACGAGGTAGGATTCGAACCCACGTTACCCGTGAGGGTAAAGCTGATTTCAAGTCAGCCGCATTCAACCACTCTGCCACTCGTCCTGAACTGGTAGTCAACGATTTGCGGGCTTGGAGAACGTCGACGCACTCAACCTTTATCGTCACTTCACTAGCGTGATATTACTCGGGGACTTTCCTTGGCGGCAAGGAAATTTGGCAATGTCTTAAATCCGCAAAAGATTCTTTTCCAAGGAATTAAAGGAGGGAGGTGAGGATAGAGCGGGCAGGTAAGGTGAGGGGCGCTCCTCGTTTTTCGGATTTGAGGATAAAAGGGATGGGGCGTTCGCTGCGATTAAGAACCACGACGGCCTTGCAGCCCTCGGGATTCAGGAATGCGGTGACTTCCAGTTCGTCTTTGGTGCTGGTTGCGAGAATTCTCTTGGCGCCGGGTTTGATGAAGCGGGAGAAGTGTCCGATGTAGTAATAGGAGCTTTGATAGTGAATCTCATGCGTCGTGGTATCGGCGAGAATGGGGGCGCTACAGTAATTGCCCACATGATTCGGTCCGCCTTTTTCATCGAGAATCATATTCCAGTCGACCCATCCTACGGTCCAGTGATTGAGGTCTTGGATCATCGATCGGGCGTAACGCTCACCGGTCATCCAGGAACCGATATGGGGACCACCCTCTTGACATCCTTCGGTGAAAAGCAATTTTTTGTCCGGCCACGCGTCATGGACGCGTTGGACGTTTTCGAATTGATCGGCACCATACCAATGAAATCCGGTGCCCCAGATATATTGGGATGCTTTCGGATCGTCGAAAATGAGTTTGGCTCGCTCAAACATCCTGTCTCGATTGTGGTCGTTAATAATGATTTTAATGTGACCCAATCCTTCGCCTTCCAAGATGGGCCCGAGGTAATCCCGGATGAATTCGGCTTCTTCTTGGGATGTGTACAGGCAGGAATCCCATGTTTGATTTGCCATGGGTTCGTTTTGAACTGTGAGCCCCCAGATAGGAACGCCTTCTTTTGCATACTCCCGGATATAGCGGGCATAATATCGTCCCCACGCCTCCCGGCAGTCGGGCTTCAACTTGCCGCCGTTATTCATCTTGCCATTGGTTTTCATCCAGGCGGGCGGACTCCATGGCGAGGCGAATAGTTTGAATCCATTACGCGAAATTTTTTGAGCCTGATGAATCATTGGCAGCAGGGCTTGACGATCGCGATCGATAGAAAAAGATTTTAATTTGAAATCATTTTCTTTTTCGCAATAGGCATAGTTTCCGAGGGAAAAATCGCAACTGTTGATATGCGTTCGGCAGAGGGTGTAGCCCAGGCCCTGTTCAGGATCGAAGTAAGCGCGGAGGATCTCCTGTTGTTTTGCCTCCGGCATTTTTTGTAATGTGACGGCGGCAGATTCGGTAAAGGCGCCGCCAAAGCCTTCGAGTTCCTGATAGGTGATATTGGGATCGATGTAGATGGATTCTTTTTCCAGATCATCGTTTGGGATGGGTGCCATCGCCACAGACCCGACATGAGCCAATCGGGATTGGGTATCCCGGCTGGTGAGATAAATTTCGGCGTGCAGATTTTCTGGATTCGTATTCATAGGTACACTGGGAAAGAAGCTCAGGGTGCGACGTAATTTTTGACCCCGCCCAATGCCATAAACTTGCGATGGAGAATCAGCAGGTGAAGCAGCGCAAGGAGGGTCAGGAAGAAACTTGCGTAAAAAGTATAGCGATAGTTGTGATGCGAAAAATCAAGGAGTACGCCCAACGTTGGCGCCAGCACCATGGATGCAGTCCCGCCGATAATACCTCCAGCAGACCCCAGCTCCGCAAACCGCTCTCTCGGCAACAGTCTTTGACCAATGGAAGCGGCGGCAGTGAAGCAGGTCCCCGAGAGAACTCCATGAGCAATCAAGGCAATGCCAAAAGCGAGAGGTGTGGTGGCATACCAACCACCCCAAAGGACCGCCAGTGCATACAGAAAGAGGGCGCCAATGCTGACGCGCAAGGGATGAAACCGATCGGCCATGACGCCCAAGGGATAAGCGAGGACTAAAGAAACAACGTACGTGACCGCGAGGCATTTCCCATAAGTGGCCATGCTCATATCAATGCTCTTGGCGTAGAAGACGCTGTAGAGATTGACGGGCGCTGTCGCGATGGCCAGAAGGGTCATGGCGACGAAATACCAGCGATAATAGGAATTGCCGAAACAGTCCTTGAAGTAGGTTTTGACGGAGACCAGCCAATGAACGGAAGACGCCTCTTCTTCTCGCGGTGGGGGAGGGTATTCGCCTTCCTTCACTTTGAGGCACATACTGGAAAATCCCACGCCGTAGAGAAGGCCGATGGCGATAAAGATCCAGAAATAGTGAGTCTCGGCGTGACCGAACAGCCAGAAATTGAAGATGATTCCGGCGATCAGACTAAACGCGCGAAACAAACCGTAGAAGCGTCCAATCACGGCTTGCGGCACAACGTCGTTTACCAACCCACCGAAGACAGAGTTGGCGACGATGCAGGCGAATTCGAACAAGGTCCAGAAGAGTCCGAGGATAAATAGAATCGAGATGTTTTGTCCCGGAGAGGAGGCGCCAAGCAGCTTATCCAGATAGCTCCCGATCTGGGGACTGAAGGCCAAGCCAATCATGGAGAGAAACGCAATCGGTGTGGGAATCAGCAAAAAGGGAATGCGTCGGCCCCAACGTCCGCGATGCCGATCGGATTTATAGCTGATGATGGGACTAATCATCATGGCGATGGCAGCGGGAAGAGATCCAAGGAGCAATCCGGCTACGGTATCGGAGGCGTCATACTTTTTGAACAGAATCTGAAGAATGGAGGGAACGGAGCGATCCCTCATGGCCCAGGCAAAATCACCCCAGAGCAACCACAAAAAAAGAATAACGAGACCGCCCGTTGTATAGGTGAGGGTTCCCACCGTCCATCGCTTCGATTGATCTCGGGAGTTCAGTTCGAGTGACTGCGGCTTGATGTGGTCTGGAGTGATCATTTTAGGTCGTCCCGAAAAATCCTGTTTCGGGGAAGTAAGTGAATTTTAGGGGCGCAAAAAATTGTCTCCAACGGGACTCAGTGGGGTGCTTTCGCTGACTTTTTCGATTGAGACGTCATCAATCCAAAGGGTTCCCCGCGTATTCTGTCCGCACAGGCTCATCTGCATGCCATCGACGCCTTCTTTAACTACGGGTATTTCCACGACGGCTTCGACTTTGGTCCATTCCGTGGGTAGTGGTGCCGCAAGGCCCCTTAATTTGGTTCCATCGATGAGGGATTCAATGGTGACGTTACCATTGAGTCCGATAAAGATGGCGGGGCTTTTAGGCGCATCGGCTTTGCCTTGCGTCAGGACAAACCGGATGAGAAAACCTTGCGTCGAATTTTTAACGGCAGCGCCCGAGTCGGCTTTAATCCACGCGATGATGCGGTAGCGCTCTCCGGAATTCACAAAAAGACGGCGCTTGTAGGAAAGGCCGAAGCGGGCGAAGTCTTCGGAACTGATTTCCGCGCATGTTTTTCCTGAGTGCGATTCCCGATTCGAGAGATTGTACTGGCACGACTTTTCTTGAGATTCGGGCGGTACGAATAAATACCATTCGACTTTTCCAGATTCAAAGCCGGGGTTCAGGACTTCATTCGTCGCGTATCCATTGGCGAGCGTGATCAGCGCTGCCATGCTCACGACTAAGGTGATGCGTAGACCGGAGTGAATCATCTTACCGGGATAAAACAGAGATATTTTTCGCATAAGAATGTCAGGGTGTTTCTTTTGCCACCACGCGTCCGGTGTTTCCGTCGGGCAGGGTTTCTCGGACTGCAATACCACGTTCTCCGGCGCACGAGATCCAGAGGCTGCGTTTGTCCGCGAAAGTGACGGTGGCCGAATAGCCGTCGGTTCCGGTGGTGACCTTCGTGACGGGGTTGGGTTGACCGGCGCGCAAGGGGATGAACAGCGTCAGTAGTGTTTGGGGTCCTGTACCCGAGCGGGTGTGTAGCAGGGTTGTCGCGGGGACATTTTGCGGTTTCAAATCCTTGCGGATGTTCCAGCCGAGAATCTCGGGCTCTTCCTGTGCGGAAGCTGAGGTGACTTCCAGTTTATCCGTCAGAAGTGGTACGACCACAAGGTTTGCTTTGTCTGGATCTCCTGTGACGAGGAGATGCGTCACCGGATCGATTTTGGTCTGGGTGGTCAAAAGCTGCCAGCGTGCCTGATAGCGATGCGAGAGCGCATCCAATGGCCGGATTCGATCCGCGACAATGTAGAGATCCGGCTTGAGATAGAGTACATCCCGCTGCTGGGTGGCGGGGCGAGCCTGTTCTTTGCCGTATCCTTGATCGTAGAGGCCTGAGGCGAAATCAAAAGTGGGTGTGCTCTTCCAGTGCGCATCGATCGGCCCCTGACTCACCATGTTGGGGTCGTGATAGGGATCTCCCCAGTTGGATTTCCGGGACTGAGCCAAGCCATCGATGATGAGACAGTTGTGGCTATAGGTTGAGACGGCCCATTCCCGCCACTTGCTTTTTTCGTAACTGCCGCCGCCACCGTTGAAAAGCATTTCCCGGCCATAGGCCCAGAGAATCACGCCAAGCCCATCCTGATGTTGATGGCCCATGCCGAGTGGACCCATGCGAAAGAGCAGGTAATTGGCATCCTGCTCCCAGCCTGAGCGCATGACGGCAAGTCCCGATCGATTGAGAAAAAGAGAAGTCTGCGCGGGTGCCTTGCCTTCCTTCTCGCCGCTGCGAAACCATTGGAATTCGGCGCGGTCGGGGAAGTAAGTGCAGGCCATTCCAAAGATGGTCGACGCAGGCCATAGCCAGGAGTCATTGATCTTGGGCAGGCAGCGATCCGGGGTCATGAGATTCATCTGCCATTCATAGGCTTTTTCCAAGGAGGCCAAGTAACCGGCGGACAATTCGGATTCACGTTGGTTCCAGCGTGCGACGTTGACGATGCGCAGCAGGTTGATGAGCGAGATGTTTTGGTATCCGGTGGAGAGTTCCTTCTGACCACCATCCCGCAGAAATTGATTTTGAGTTTCTTCCGCGAGACGGGTTGCGGCGTAAGTTCTCCACTCTGTCGCTTCCTTGAATTCCGGAAAAATCGTACCTGCGGTGTAGAGTCCGTTCATCTCCATGGTCAGATAATTCAACCGGGTATTGTGCGTGCGTAAAAAACGGGCGTGATCAAGATAGGTCCCGGCGAACGCGACCAGATCGGCGTCACTCATCGACGGGGATTTGAGAAAACCGAAAAAAGCTTCCGGCCACATCCAGGCCGTGCGAATACCTGCTTCAATGGTCCGCCAGGACGAACGCGGCACATTGTCGATATGATCCGGGACCGGGCATTGCGCGATCCATGAGCGTAATTGCTGGGAGAAAGCGCGGGCGTATTTCTCGTCCCCGGTCACACGGTAGGCCGCCGCCAGGTCGGGCCAAAAAGACATTCGATTGAGCTGCCATTGCCATTCGTAATTCAGGGTTTGACCGGGAACCTTCTCGGTCGCGTTGAAGTGCCAGTCGATTTTTCCCTCCGGGAAGGCGTAAACGAGCGGGACCAAGCCTCCCTGTACGCGACCCTCTGCGGCGTCATCCGCCCGTTTTTGGCGTTCGGGCGAGATCGCCGAAGCCGGACTTCCGTCGGTGGCTTTGCCCCATTGAACGGAGGTTCGCCGCCGCAGATAAGCGGCGAATTCTTTTTCACTCGCAGCCAGATCCTTCTTCTTCCAAGCCGCCGCGACAGCAGCGAGTTCAGGACGCGTCAGATCCAACGCATCGAAAACGGCCGCGGCGGCCGACGGATTGGACTCCTGTTCCGGGGCGGCTGCGGCCAAAGGACGAGCCGATAAAGTCAGGCATGACCAGACCAAGGGAAGGAGCAGCGCCTGTATACCGACTCGATGAGTGAGAGGGATCATGTGCAAAACCGGAATTTTCTTGCTGACCAGGATTATGACATTGAAACGGTACACTCGGAAGGCTTACTGAGTAAAAAACGCCGAGACCGACCGAGAACCAGAAAGACGCACGAACTGACGAGCAAGAGCGCGACGCTGGGCTCGGGAACTGTGATGCTGATATTATCGAGCAGCACATCGCCCGAGGCTCCCGTCTGTCCGGGAATGAGGACCATAAGCGAAGTGACGCCATTGGCCCCGATCAATGATTGCAGGGTTGTGGTGGAAAGGGTTTGCGTGTCGACCAGAACGCTATCTAGATACAGGTTCATTAAGGCCGTCGTCGAACTGGACAATTGCACGGTCATTTTCAAGTTATGAACCGTTGTTCCCAGTGTGCCCGAGGTGGTCAGGGTGCTGCCGAAAATGCGATCTGTTCCGAAGAATAAATTGCCGTTGAGCCCGCCATCTCCATTCACCTGATATTTGATCTGGGTCGGCGCTGTATAGGAATCGGCGCCGATATCCAGGTAGATGGCCTGGTACGCGCTTGTTCCCAAGCTGGCGCTATCCGTGGCCGGCAATGCGCTGCCCGCGTTATTGCAGAGACCAATTCGGAATTGTTGTAGCCCCGTCAACCGGAAATCAAGGGAGAGAGTCAGAACACTCGTAGTGCTCAGACTGAAGGCGGTCGGTAAAGTGGTTCCGTAGTAAAGACCATTGCCACCGGAGGCGGAAAGCGCGTAGGAATTGAGGCCGCTATCATAGACAACGGTGAGATTGGAGGCGGTCGTTGTGACCCAACTGGAAGGATTGCCATCGGAGCGACTTCCATCGTCAAAAGTATCAATGTAAGTCTGCGCGAGAAGCGGGGACGTGGCACCAATGAGGAAACAGAGCAGCGAGCAGAGTCGTACATGAGTTTTCATATGGTCGCCATTGTAAGTCGTGGCCATTAAGCGACAATAGGTTTGGCGTGCTCACTTGTGCGTAGAGGGTGTTTTCAATGCTATGGAACGCTTTATATGACTTATCGAGGCGGCAATCCCGCCAGCCATTGTTTCACATTGGGGAGATGTGGTTCGAACTTGGCGGAGGAGGGGATGGGGAGATCGCGCAGCGCCTGCTGTCGATTACTCCACTCCACCGTGGATTTGCCTTCATGCCACAGTCGCGGGCGTACTGTTTGGCCTTCGCACCAGCTTCCTTCGACTTCAAGGCGGCAGGGCAGTTCGGGAATGCCCCGTTCTTCACGTTGGATCATACCGACCAAGTGATCCACGGCCATGCGCCCCACGCGATCTGGATGATCGTAAATGCCGGAGCAGATCGCTCGTGGGTGTGCCGTGGAAGTGAGGACCAATCCGACATCTTCGGGAACCTTGATGCCGCGGTTCAGGAGCCAGAGATGGACCTCCCAATTGCACGAGATGATGGCATCGGGCTGGAAGCGCTTGAACCAGGCGTCAAAGGCCTTGCCGACCGATTGGGTGATGTTGCGGGACCAGAAATACGGAATGCGCTCGGAGGGAGGGAGACTCTGGGTGCGGAATTGATAGACGGCGCGGTAATTATTATCCACTCGTTCGTCCACATCAAAGAAGAGGCAGAGTCCGATGCGACGGTAGCCGCGTCCTTTCAACTCGCGCATGATCGTTACCATGGAGTGGAAATGATTATTTCCGACGATATTGAAAGCGGGGTAGTAGAGGGAAAAGCCCAGTCCCACCACGGAGAACCGGTCCCATTCCAGATGAGTGTGGCTGCGGGCCCGGGGTTGGGGAGCCAGAAGAAGCCCGTTGATGTTCCGCGCATGGAGAATGCTCGAGAGCCGCTTCGGATTCAGATTGGGTTCCCGCATCCAAAAGGTCTCGAGTTTATAACCCAGCTCATTCGCGCGTTCTTCTGCGGCGTCACGGTAAATCGCCGAGACGGCACCTTGATAGGGAGGAGCGATCTTGCCCTGTTCCTTCCATCCTTCACGCGTCGGGTGATTCGTCACCCAGGCGAGGGTGGCATTATACTTGGGGCGATGGATTTGCTGTCGATAAGCTATAAGGGAGGAAAGCATGGCATCAGGTCGATAGCCGAGTTTGGCGGCAATTTGCCGAACGCGATCCTGAGTCTCCTTTGGTATGGAGTGATGACCCCGCAACGCCCGAGAGACTGTCGTATGATGCACCTTGGCGGCCAAGGCCACTTGCTTGAGGGTGACACGCATGCTCATGTGAGCGTAATCTCGGTATTGCTCCGATGCAAGCCTTCGCTTAAAAGTGGACTGATGAGAAAGAGGTCCTCGGCTGCCGGATTTTCTTTGGTCGAACTACTGGTCGTGGTGACCATCGTTTTAATATTGGCGGGCATGGCCGTACCCGCAATCCGTCTCAGCATGGCAAACTTAAAGAAGACGGCATGCGTCAATAATCTGCAGCAATTATCGCTAGCCTTCTCCTTCTATCGGAATGAGCACGAGCAGCGTTTTCCGAGCAATGGGCTCAATGGAAGCGCTCGCTGGGTCACCAAGCTCTCTCCGTATCTTGTCTCGGATATCACGAAGAATCCCATCGGCTATTCCATGCCGGTAGTGCATTGCCCGCTGACTCCCGCTTCTCTGATACGATCGGGTACGGTGGGGGCCTACGGATGTTATGGTATCAACGTGACAATTGCTCCCTGGACCGATGCGGAATTGGGGCTCACTTATTTTCAGGTCAATAACCCTTCCTCGAAGGTGCTTCTCGCGGAATTGTCCTATCTGAGTTACAAGGGCGTTGGGGGAAATAATTCGGCCATCATTGGCACCGGACCATTCCCGCCGAATCCGACCGGACCAGCGGCCAATCATCGTACAGATGGGAACCCGGCCAACGGCCCAGAGGGGCCGAGTAACTATCTTTTTGCCGATGGTCATGTGGAGACACTGACAACATGTCCCGTCGCATTGTCCTTTAGCGGAACCCAATAAGTTTGGAGCGCTTTCTCGATCCAAGCTTAACTTCAGTTGTTCCGGCACTCCTATTACGCGAAAAGTCATGAAGCATTTATTCTTTGCCCTGCTCATTATCCTACCGTTCACTGCTTATTCAGAAATGATTCTCACGGCCGAGCAGGCTACCGGCGGAACCCTAACCACGACATCAGACGGGCGCAAAGCCGTAGGCTTTCCCGTCATGACACCTCTTGAAAGCCGCTATGCGTGGAATTGGAGCGCGCCTCTTGCTCCCGGATGGTGGGAGGTCACCGTCACCTTTTCTCCACTCGCAGGAGATTCGCAACGTCAACTGATCAACTTTGAGTCAGGCCACAAACCAGCCATTGATCTCAACGAGATTGATCAGACTTTGGTCGCCTCCTCCCTCCACCTGTGGTTCTACTCCAGTGCGCCGGTGAGTGCTCTCAAAGTTCGTCCGAGCAGGATGGTCCAGCAACCTATGCGGCCCATTGTGCAAATCCAATTTCGTGAGAGCAAAACCCCCGAGGGCAGTCGCGATCCCATTTTGCTCGATTTGGAATTTTCCGGTACGAACGAAATACGATTGCCTGCGGGATTGTCTGCCGGCAACTGGAAGTTGATTCCTCAATTTGAAGATCCGAAAAATGCGTCGGGTTCTCTGGTTGTGACTGGAGATAAAGGGGGCGTAGTGAAAGCGCCTCTCTCCAGGCAGATCTCAATTTTCACTTCAGAATCTCCCCGCGCTTTATCATGGGATGCGGGTGTGAAGATAAACGGCATGATTCTGCAATACATTACGCCCTACAGTCCGAAAATTTCCCTTAAACTCGAGGGAAATGGCATGGCGGCACGGGATGAAAATCAAACGGTGCGTGGAGTATTGATAATGAAGGGGGCTCAGCCGATTGCCGAACTTCCTATACTGCCGATACTACCCAATGGAAAGAAAGTCGCCGTAGTGACGAGTTGGGATGATGGTGTCGAATCGGATATGCAATGCTCCAAGATCTTGAATCAGCACGGCTACAAGGGGACATTTTTCGTGAACGAATTTAGCCCGGTCCGCAAAAAGTATCTCGGCGAGATGGAAAAACTCGGAATGGAAATTGCCTCTCATTCCGTAAATCATCCGAGAGGGTGGTTGATCTCACCGCAACAGTGGAAAGACGAATGCCTGCAGTTGCGCCTCAGTCTGGAGCAGTCATTGGGACATCCCGTGATCTCATTCGCCTACCCATTCGATTATGTGCCTGCCTACGATATCGAGGGAGATTACGTCCTGCGCGGCGCACGAAGCGCGGGCTATTGGAGCGCCCGCACCGCCGCTGCTCGAGAGGAGACCATCAATGGGTATGCCGAGCCACTCACCCTTTCAACGAATGGCCATTTTCTACAGTCGTTTGAAAAGCTGGATGCCTCATGGCAAGCCGCCCACACGCAAGAAGGGGGCGTTTTTTACTTCTGGGGCCACACCTACGAGATCAAACCACCCAAAGACTGGGATTACTTTGAGGCGTTGCTTTCCCGGTACGAAAAGAAGCCGGAAGCGTGGTATGCGACCCAAGGGCAGCTTTTTATCTGGCGTTGGTTAAGGGCCAATACCCGATGGGAAAAAATCAAGGAAAGTGCCGAAGGGACCGAGTTCGCGTTGACGCATCCAAAATTGGATCCCTATCTACAAAAAGAATGCCCGTTGAGTATCAAGGTTCCCGCCGGTGTGACCAAGATTCTCTGGCAGAATCAGGAGCTTCCTATTGTGGACGGCTATGCGGTGATACCTTAGCGATGCGAGTTGCTAGCGTCGCACGCAAATACCGCGTTCCGAGAGATATTCTTTCACCTGGCTGATCGTGAAGGTGCCAAAGTGGAAAACGCTGGCGGCCAGAACGGCGTCGGCGTGTCCAATTTCCACGGCATCGGCAAAGTGTTCGAGTTTCCCCGCGCCGCCGCTGGCGACGAGTGGAACAGGAACGAGTTCACTGATGGCGCGGTTAATGTCATTATCGTAGCCGCCCTTCATGCCGTCGGAATCGATGCTATTCAGGACGATTTCTCCGGCACCGAGCTCCACTGCTTTCTGCGCCCAGTCGCGGGCTTCCCATTCGGTGGCTTTACGACCGCCATGGGTGAAGACGGTCCAGTGATTGGGGGCGGTGCGCTTGGCATCAATCGAGACCACGATGCATTGGCTTCCGAACGCTTCGGCTCCGGCCCGAATGAGATCGGGGGTAGCGAGGGCAGAGGAATTCAGACTGACCTTGTCCGCTCCCGCGCGCAGCATGATGCGGATGTCCTCGACCGTGCGAAGTCCGCCACCAACCGTGAGGGGCATGAAGCATTGGTCCGCGGTGCGTTCGATGACATCGACCATGGACTTGCGGCCTTCGGCACTGGCTGTGATGTCAAAGAAAACCATTTCATCCGCGCCTTGTTCGTTGTAACGCAGGGCGAGTTCGACGGGATCTCCGACGTTGCGCAGACCGGAAGCCTCCGCGCGGCCGAACTGCAAGCCGCGGGTGACTTGGCCCGCGTGAACGTCGAGACAGGGAATGACACGTTTTGCCAACATAGGCCTAACGCTATCGTTTGTCGGGGCGCTGACAAGCCGCAGATGCGGCCGGGCGGGAAATTCTTTCCAATGGTGGCAGGATCTTGTAGCTTTTATGACGTAAAGAGACGTTGCCGTCTTCTTTGCGATTCATCATGGCTGAAGCGTCCCATTCCGGGTTATCATTTGGACAGAAGTTCATCGCGACCGTTAAAAATCTACGGGCGCAATCTCCGGTAGCCCTTTTCCCGCTCCGCCAGAATCTGAAGGGCTATAACCGCATCAAAGCGCAGGCCGATTTGCGGGCCGGCATTAATGTCGCCCTCCTCGCTTTCCCACAAGCCATGGCCTATTCCATGATCGCGGGATTGCCGGTCCAATACGGGGTCTACTGCGCCGCGGTGGCGCCAATCGTGGCCGCTTTTTTTGCCAGCTCGAGATTGACCATGGTGGGCCCGAGTAATGCCACGGCGATCATGGTGTTGAGCGTTTATCTCGGCAGCAACGACATGGTCAATAATCTGGCCAGCATGAGCTTACTGGTTTGCATGGTGGGCTTATTCCTCATTGTGGGCGCGTTCATGAAAATCGCCACACTAACGCAGTATGTGTCTCGTAGCGTCATCATCGGCTATATCACGGCCGCGGCGCTGCTGATCGTGGTGAATCAGCTTCATCACACCCTTGGCTTCGGCGTGACCGATTCGCTTTCCGATACCAGCACGTTTTACAGTATCTTGAAGGCGACCATTCGCAAGATCGGTCAAACCGACTGGTGGACACTGGGCTTGGCGGGGATCTCTGCACTGGTCTATTTCTACATCATGCGGCGATTCCCGAAGCTGCCGCACGTAGCGGTGACGCTCGTGATTTGCGCGGTGGTGGGGCAGGCCGTGGCGTTGTCGAATCTCGGCAATGTAGAGATGGTCCAACCGATTCCTTTTGGATCGTGGCATGTGACACCTCCGGAGCTTAATCTGACGTGGTTCCATCAGTTAGCGGGTGGTGCGGCGGCACTGGCCTTTCTGGCTGCGTTGGAAAATACCTTCATGGCCAAGACTCTGGCCAATCGAACGGGGGAGACGGTGGACGTAAACCAGGAGATGTTCGCGCTTGGCACGGCCAATATCGCCAGTGGTTTTTTCTCCGGCATGCCCGCTTCAGGTTCCCCCTCGCGTTCGTCATTGAATTGGTCCAGTGGGGCGATGACTCCCATGGCAGCCATTATCAGCGGAGCGCTTTGTGCCGTGGCGGCCCCGACGATCGGGTATTTGGTTCAGTATGTCCCGCAAGCTGCTTTGGCGGTGGTGGTCATTATCACGGCGTTTGGGTTGATCGATCTTCAGACCATTAAGTTCGCGCTGGGTGCGACCAAATCGGATGCGGCGGTGTTGCTCACGACCTTCTTCGCGGCGCTGTTGGTGCCGTTGGATTTCGCCATTTTCCTCGGCGTAGGACTTTCGATTGTGCTTTTCCTGCGCAAGGCCAGCATGCCACATCTGGCGGAATATTCCTTCAACGACTCGGGACAATTAACTGAGTTGGGGGAAGGCTCCTCCCGCAATGATCCGCAGATTTCCATTATTCACGTCGAAGGCGAATTATTCTTCGGCGCGGCGGATCTTTTTCGCGATCAAATTCGTCGCGTCTGCGCAGACACGAATTTGAAGGTGATTATTTTACGCCTGAAAAATGCCCGTCATTTGGATGCGACGAGCGTGATGGCCTTGGCGGAGTTGGTTAAATACCTGCGCGAGACCGACCGGCATTTGCTTATCAGCGGTGCGGAGCGCGACGTCTACCGGGTGCTGCGCAATTCGGGACTTCTCGAGATTCTCGGCAAGGACAACATCTTTCGCGTGTCGCGCGGTAATCCCAATCTTTCCACGCGCAACGCGCTGCGCCGCGCTGCCGAACTCATCGGCCATCAGCACGCCGGGGTGCGTATTTTCTACGACAAGAAACCGTCGACGGTTGCTCCGACATCGAGCTGATTACCTAGATTTTTTTCTTCGCGGGCAGGGAAGCGACGATGTCGTGGATCGTCTTTTGCTCGTCGAACCCGTTGCGGGCCGTTTCCGCTTTGAGTAGAAAATCGCCCATCTTGTAAAAGGCGAGGGGATCCATCTTCCAACCCGCTGCGGTCTTCAGGAAAGGAATGCCCCAACTGGTCGGCTCTTGCTTGATGATCAGGCCTGCCGTGGCGGTGTTACCCGTGACCGATACAGCGCCGATCTGAACATCCTGCAGTCCGTCCAGCTTGATCCAGCCTTGACGCAATCCTTCTGCGGTCATTTCTGCGAGGCTTTGTTTGCTGGCTTGAGGTCCCGCGCGTTGCCGGAGAACTTCGACAACAAGACGGTCCACGGGAGGCGTGGTTGCGGGAAGGGTGGAATTGCTGGCGGCGAGGGGTTTGAGCTTGTCGTAGTAAGTGGTCACGGACGGAGCAAGGGTATCCGCTGCTTTAACGGTATCTCCGGCTAATAGACTGCTTTGAAAGGTCGTAAAGACGTTGCGAATGGCCTCGACTTCATCGGCGTGCATGGAAACGGGAAGTGCCAGTAGCCCGAGCAAGAAAAGGTTTGGGACAATTTTCATCATGGAATTAATTCGGTTTCTCCGTAAGATAGCATAAAACCAGCCACTGTAATGATTCAAGAAGTTGAAATCGAATGTCCCTATTGCGGTGCGGTCTACACGAGCACCGTCGATACCTCGGAGGGTGATCACTCCACCATTGAGGATTGTACGGTTTGCTGTCGTCCCATCCAGTTACTGGTGACCTGCACGCCCGGTCAGGTCGACGACGTCCAAGTCAGCCGCGCTTGATTTTTTATGTCTCGCTCCACGTCTCCTGCTCTCACCACGTCCCATGATCCTTTTCTGGTCATGGACATCAGTAACTCCTACGCCAAATATGCGATCGTCAAACGCGGCAAGCTGGGAACCTTGCACCGGCTGCCTACGCGCAATGTCACCACGACTTTTCTGCGGGAATTGAAGTGCCTTTACCCCAAGCACAAACTCGTGCTGGGCAGCGTGGTGCCCAAGCGCACGAAGCTGGCGCAAAAGGTCTACGGCAAGGATTTGGGCAATGTGCACGGTACGGCCAATATTGGTGTCCCGATCACTTACATGAAACGCGCCCAGATCGGAGCGGACCGTCTCGCCAATGCGGCGGCGGGGCGACAACTATTCGGTTGGCCTGTGGTCGTAGTTGATTTCGGTACGGCAGTGACGTTTGACGTGGTGGATCATCATGGCGCGTACTGCGGTGGGGTGATTGCGCCGGGACTCAATGCGATGACCGATTATCTCCATGAGCGCACCGCCCTTTTGCCGCGGGTTCAAGTAAAAGAACCACGACGCGCGATTGGCCGCAATACGGTCGAGGCGATGCAAATCGGTGCGGTGATCGGCTATCGCGGCCTCGTCCGGGAAATTCTGCTCGCGATCAAGCGCGAGATGGGCGTTCTGGGCCGGATGCGCGTGGTGGCTACAGGCGGACAGGCCGAGATTATTGCGAAGGGGATGCCGGAAATCGTATCGGTAAATCCTTTACTCACTCTGGAAGGTCTGCGCATCATCGGTCTTTCGGGATTTTTGCAGGAATAAGCCATGGATAACCGTATTGACCGCACCTTTGCGGAGTTGAAGCTGAAGAAACAGAAGGCGTTTGTCGCCTACATCACGGCGGGTGATCCGCATCTGGATCAGACCCCCGGCCTCGTGCTGGCCTTGGAAAAAGCCGGAGTGGATATTATCGAACTCGGCGTGCCGTTCTCCGACCCGGTGGCGGATGGCGTGGTGAATCAACTGGCCGCCCAACGCGCGCTCGAATCAGGTACGACGCTCGCGGGTATTTTCTCCGCAGTGAAAAAGATCCGGCTGACGTCTCAAATTCCGATCGTGCTTTTCACCTACCTGAATCCTCTGTTCCACTTCGGGCTGGATAAGTTCAAGGCGGAAGCCGCGACCGCTGGCGTCGACGGGGTCTTGATTCTCGACTTACCGCCGGAAGAAACGAAAGCCGACTTTTTCACTCGCGACGGACTCAAACGCATTACGTTAATCGCGCCCACGACTCCCGAGAGTCGCGTTGTTTCGATTGCCGGAATCAGCTCCGGATTTATCTATTATGTCTCGCGGGAAGGCGTCACGGGTATGCAGACGAGTGTCTCGACAACCATTCAGGGGCAGGTGGATCTCATTCGCAAACATGCGGCGTTGCCCATCTGCGTGGGCTTTGGGGTCTCAACTCCCGAGCAGGCCGCGACGGTCGCTCACCTGGCGGATGGCGTAGTCATCGGTAGTGCGCTCGTCAATTTGATCGCCGAATACGGCAAATCGCCTGAGCTCCCCGCCAAACTGGAAGCCTTCGCCCGCCCGCTGGCAAAAGCGATTCACTCGGCCTAAATTGTTATGAAAATTCTCGCTCTCGATTACGGTACCAAGCGCATCGGTGTCGCCCTGAGCGATGCGACGCGTACGCTTGCGTCGCCCCAGCCCTACATTCCGAATCAGGCTTTCCCGAAGATCAAAGGGATCATCAATGACTGGATCAAACGTGAGAACATCACGCTCATCGTGATTGGTTTGCCGCGTAATATGGACGGTTCGTATGGCCCCTCCGCGCAATTGGTCCGGGATTTCGTGGAAAAACTCAAGGCAGCGGGAGTCACCGTGCCGATCAAGCCGCTCGATGAACGGCTGACCACCGTGCAGGCGAGCCGCCAATTGCACGATGCCGGTCGCAACACACGGCAGCAACGCGAGCTCGTGGACAGTGTCAGTGCGGCGGTTTTGCTGCAGTCGTATCTGGATTCCATGCCGCTCGATCTCCCCGGACTTCCCGAAGAATCCGATCCTGCGGAGTGATCGCATGAGCAAGTCTTCCCGGGGCAAACCAGGTCATACCAAATCGTTCGAGGGACTGCAGGGGCATCTCCTGATCGTTGAATATCTCGGCACGCCTTACAGCGGCTGGCAGCAACAGCCGGGCAAGGTGACCGTGCAGGAAACCATTGAGAAGGTTTTGGCAAAACTGTGGAAACGCCCCATCAGCGCGCAGGCTTCCGGGCGAACCGATACGGGCGTCCATGCGTTGGGACAGCCCGTTTCTTTCCAAGCTCCGCGACTGCACAATGCGGCGGTGCTCACGCGCGCGATGAATGCCAATCTGCCGTTCACGATACGAATTCGACGTGCGCGATTGGTGCCGCCTGAATTTCACGCGCGTTTCGATGCACAGGGAAAAACGTATCATTACCACATTTTGAATGAGCCGGTGGGGAGCGCCTTTCTCATTGACCGTTGCTGGCATCTGCCACGACCGCTCGATCTGGCGGCCATGCGTCGCGCGGCCAAGTTGCTCGTCGGAAAACACGACTTCGCCTCGTTCACCAGTAATCCCGGCTACGAACGCGAAACCACGGTGCGCACCGTCAAGAAGCTGACCCTGACCAAGCGAGATTCCATGATTCATGTCGCAATCACCGCCGATGGATTTCTCTATCGCATGGTCCGCAACATTGTTGGCGGATTGGTCAAAGTGGGGCAGGGGAAAATCACAGTGCAGCAATTCAAGGAAGCGCGCGACGCTTGCAGTCGGAGTGCCGCACCGGCCTCCGCTCCCGCCTGCGGCTTGTATCTGGCCAAAGTTTACTATCCGAAAATGGGCTCATGAAGGCGCCGCTGCGAGTGGTGTTGGTGGAGCCCGAAATTCCGCCCAATACTGGAACAATTGCGCGCCTCTGTGCGGCGACTCGTTGCGAGCTGCATCTGATCGAGCCGTTAGGATTTGAGCTGAGTGATCGGACGTTGAAACGCGCGGGGATGGATTACTGGCAACAATGCGTGTGGCGAGCGTGGCCGTCATTCGAGGCCTTGCGTGCAGAATATCCTGAAGGACGCTTTTGGTATCTCACGACCAAAACGACGCGCACTCTCTGGGAGGCCACTTTTCGAGAAGGGGATTTCCTTGTTTTCGGACGCGAAACGAAGGGATTGCCAGAGCCGTTACTCGCTGCGAATGAAGCGCATTGCCTGACTCTGCCGATTGCAAACCCGCAGTCGCGGAGTTTGAATTTGGCAACGGCCGTCGCAGCCACGGTTTACGAGGGATTACGGCAGCTTAATTCAAGCCGGATAGCCTGAAGATTTTGGAAACGGACGCTTCGCACTGGCAAAGCGTCCTGCAGAAGAGGCTAACTCTATTTTCCCATCGCGCCGCCGAGAGCCCCGCCGCCTTCCCAACTTTGGGGGCGATTCCACGGAATCGTGGAGACGGGACGCGCATCAGACGCCGTGCCATCGGCCTGCTTTTCCGAAGACGCACAGCCCGAAATCAAAACAGCAATCAAGGACAATAAGAATAGAAAACGCATAACGACGATCAGTTTAGCACATCGTCACCAGCTTGAATATCCCCTTTTGACCATTCCGGCAAAATATCAGCGACTGCGGTGTGAGCTTCGGTGGAGACCACCTTGACCTTGCCGATGTATTCATTGCCACGGTACACAATGAGAACGCCATTGCGGACAACGTTGTCTTTGTCTCCCACATTCAGGACGACAAAATTCCACGTCTTGTTAACCGTTTCGATTTTGCCTGTGATACCAGGGGGCAGGACGCCCGTGCCGACGTTGCGCAGTTGCAGAGTGACACGTTGCACTTCGGCATTGGCCGACTGTAATTGATCCTGCAAAATGCGTTGTTCGGAGCGTACGGCATTCAGCTCTTCCTGAGCTTTAAGGGCGCGGGCTTTGATTGTTGCCGGATCTTCACCGCCGAGAGCGGCATTGATCTTTTGTACTTTCGCTTCCGCATCGACTACCTTGGCCTTCGCGTCTTTCACGCTCGAATCAAGGTCCGAGGCTTTCTTCTCGGCTGAGGCGAGGCTTGATTGCAGGGTCTCAGCCTTGGTGGTCGCCGCGCTAAGCTGCGACTCCTTTTCAGTGAGAGCCGATTCCTTGGCCTTCAAATCAGTCTCAAACTTTTTAAGTTGAGTCTCCTTGGTTTGAAGCTTGTTCTTAACGGTATCGCGTTCTGCCGCGATATCATTCTTTTTACCAACAATTAGGAAAGCGAATGCGGCTGAAACAATTGCTCCTGCCGCTGCGATTCCGAGTAATGCTTTTAAAGCACCAGACATTAGAAACTCCAGTATTTATCTTGATTTATAACGACTTAGCGAAGTTAGATTAATTCTAAATCACCTGTCAATCATCTTTATAATAATAAGCTTAATTAAAAAAGTAAAACGAAAGTAGCGGATGCTATTAAAATAATTTATTGCGACCACTTCGCTTGGCGATGGACCTGCTGCAGGGATTGTTGCAGTGAAAGGCTTTGCGATTCCAATTCGCATTCGAGCCATTCTGGCGAGGCGCACTCCGCTCCAAATGATTCCACGGTGTGGCGTTCGGCGGTATCAGCAGTAATAACGAGAATTTGTTCAGCTTTGCCGGAACTGCTGGTGAGCCGTTCAATAATGCTATCTGCGGTTTCGTCGGCGGTGGAGTAGGCTTCAACGAGGTCCCCCTGCCGACGAACGGGCGTGGTGCCGAATCTTCCATCGAAGACCACCGTGACGCGCCAGTCGGAACTATCCTGCAGTTGTTGCAGGAGGGAGACCAGTTGAAGTCGCGCCTGGGCCGGTCTGGTTTGATGAAGTTGTCTCAACTCCGGCCAGGCGTAAATGACGCTATGCCCATCGACCAGCAGATAATGGCGTGGCGCGGGCATGGCATCGATTCCATCGAGAAAAAAGGTTAAACCTTGGCGACAGTCTTCTTGGTTTCCTTCTTGCGCTTGAGATACGATTCACGACGACGACGTTTTTGGACACGGTTGTATTGTTTACCCATACTGTTTTTGTTGCGAGATTGGCGACCCATGTCAAGCTTGTAACGTTATGGAGAAGAATTTGGAGTCCTACCGCATTGGCGTTATTGCGGACACACACAACCGTTGGGAGCCGTCCATTGCCGATCATTTCAAGGGCGTGAACGAGATCTGGCACCTTGGCGATATCTGCAAGGAATCGATTCTGGATGAGCTGCGCGCGATCTCTCCAAAATTGGAAGTGGTGCTCGGCAACAACGACTTCACGCTCAACTATCCGTACACTCGGCAGCTGGAGCGGTGCGGGGAAAGTTTTCATCTGGTGCACATCCAACCCGCGCGCATTCCGCCGGGAACGAACTGGCTGCTGTTTGGTCACACGCACCGGCAGTGCAACGTGATGGAGGGCGCGGTTCATTTTTTTAATCCGGGCTCGGCGGGCAAGGCGAACAAGGGAGCCCCGGCCAGCGTGGGGATGCTCACATCCACGGCGGGACAGCCGTTTCAGGCCGAGATCATCTTGTTGTAGCGGAGGACGCGCGCTCGATTTTGAGCACGTTGTGTCCGAGCGTGTTCTTGGGACCGGGACGGAAGTCTTCGAGCTTCCGGTGGAGTTCGTAATACGATGCAAAGGTGGAGCCTTGTTCGCCGGCGGCTTTGGTGACGACCACCCAGTTGAGATAATCACTGAGCAATTCGTGCTGTTTCTCGTTGCTGGCGCGGGCTTGGTGGGCCAAGGTGATCAGATCCGTGTAATCCGCCTTGGCCGGAATGGTGTCGACGCCAAAATCTTTTGTCCCGCGAGAGCGGGCTTGGCTGGTCGTTTTGGGCGGCGGGCGCATGTTGATCAGCGACATGAGAGCGGCGTTGTAATAGCCAAGGGTGGGTTGCCAGAAGATATTCGAACGGGCCTGCAGTTCGGTCAGTTGGGTGACTTTGTCCTTCACCGTTTCCACGAGCTCTGGATGCCCCTTGTACGACTTAAGCGCGTCGATCGTGGTGGTGATCTCCTCCTTCTTGCCGGAGGCGGGCAGGGTGATGCTCATCGCCTTGTCCAGTTCATCGGCGGAGACTTCCCAGCTGTAGATGAGATCGCGACTGCGGTCGATGGAGCGCTCGAGTTGCGCACGCCACGCGAACTCATCCCCCATCAGCGAGGGGGGCATGGTGTAGGCTTTCGTTGGGTCAGAATCGGCGGTCAGCAACCACTGTTGAAAGGCTTCTCGCGGAGAACCGGAGCGGGTCAGAGAAGAGACGAGATAGTAGCTGAACGCTTGTTGCCACATTCGCTCGATGGAATCCGCGCTGAGCTCATTCCAGTGGAGAACGGTTTCCAAGGTGGGGGCCTTGTGATTTTTCTTCGCGCGACTGACGACGCGTTCCCAATCCCGATTTTCTCCCGCGAGCAAAACCTGAAGCATTCCCTCGCTCAACCAGAGCGGAAGCGCGGGGAGGCTGTCACCTTCGCGAAAGGAGGTGTTATTGGAAATGATTTTCTCGTAGAGACAGGCCAGCGTGACGCAACGCGCGAACTCCTCGGTGACACGAGGGCCGGGCACCCTCAGCACGATGGAGAAATCGAGCTGATCGCCGCGAAGCATGGCGGCGAGATAGGGTTGGGGCCATTCCTTGCCGGGTTCTGCGGGAAGGACCCGGACGTAGAAATAACTCGTCCCGGTGGGAGGGAGTCCGAGGAGGGGGGCCAGTCGCTTGCGCGTATCCGTGGCGGTGGCGAGCACGGCCGAGGTCAATTGCACATCGGGCGATTCGACGATGATCTGGCCGTTGTCGCTGCGGAGTTGCTCCGGCTTCTCCTCCGCGAGGGCGAGGGGCGGGCTCATCAAGGCGCACAAGAGCGCAACTGCGGCGGGCAGCCACGAAAGCCGTTGATAAGCGGAAAGGGAGCGCATGAATCTTGCGAAGACAATACCGCAATCGCTGTAAAAGCTCTAGCAGGTTGTTGAGAAACTCGCGTGAGAGGCGGTGTGGGTCGATTTTTACCATTGGCAAGACGCCCATGGAAATGAACAATGGCGGGCATCATGTCTGAACTTTCCTCTGGCGGAATCTTTGTCATTCAAGGCGTGCCCGGCACCGAACTGGATTCGGTCACGGCGGCCTCCATTCGCGAGAGCCAACCCGGCGGTTTCATCCTTTTTGGCCGCAACATCAAGTCGCCGGAGCAGCTCCGCAAGCTGATCGACGACCTGCGTTCTCTGGTTCACCATGAGCCGATTGTCACGATCGACCAGGAAGGCGGCCGCGTCTCCCGTCTCAAGGAAATCGGGTCCGAACCGCCCAGCGCGAAGCAACTCCGCGACAAGGGCGATCTCTCCCTGATCGCACGGCATGGGGCACTCACGGGCCAGCTCCTGCGTCACTTCGGTTTCAATCTGGACCTCTGTCCCGTGCTCGATATTTCCTTCGATGACGAAGCGGACAATTCGCTGAAGAACCGCACCTATGGCCGCACCCCGGAGGAAGCGATTCCCAACGTGCGCGCCTTCAATGACGCCATGCGGGCCGAAGGCGTCCTGAGCTGCGGCAAGCATTTTCCCGGTTATTCCGCAGCGGGGGTTGATCCGCACCACGAGTTACCGCGAATCAATCGCACCCGGGCCGAACTGGAGAAGACCGAGTGGCTGCCGTTTCGGGCCTTGCTGCCGCAACTCGACACGATGATGATGGGGCATGCGGTCTATCCGGATCTCGACGACAGCCTGCCGCCCGCATCGCTTTCAAAGCGGGTCATTACTGACCTCCTGCGCAACGAGTGGGGGTATCAGGGCTGCGTCATGACCGATGACCTCGACATGGGCGCCATGATCAACTATTGCGATTTCGCCACGTCGGTGCGCAGAGCTCTGGAGGCGGGCAACGATCTGATGCTGCTTTGCCATCGGACGGAATTGATTCGCGAAGCGGCCAAGGTGCTTTCCGAGCTGCCCTCCGCCGTGACCGATCCTGCGCGCGAGCGGGTCCATGCGTTGCAGAAAAGATTAGTGCCGCCGGACGAGTTTTCGCTGACCAAATTTAAGGCTCTGGATGATCAGGTCATGCGCCTGCGCATCGACACTCTCGGGAGGGAAGCCGCCGCGCAACGCTCGACGGATGATGGCAAGCGTTCGCCAGTGGAGCTATTTTAGGGATTGCACCGTTGGCCAAAGCAAGGTAGCTCATTTGCGTCATGTCGGAATCCCCAGAAATGGAAGAGCGGGCCCAACGCGCCGCAAAAATCATCGCCAGCCCCTCCGGATACAAAGTCTGCGAGGGCTGCGAATCGATTGTGCTCAAGAAGGCTAATACCTGTCCGAATTGTCACGGCTATCGCTTTGACACCACTTCGGCGCGCGTGGTCGCGCAGGCGAAGATTCTGGGCGCTCGCGCGGCAACGTCGCTTTCGCCGAAAGATTTCGAGTAGACTTGAGTAGTCACGCTTTGATGGGCAGATGCCGTTTGATGAGGAGGCCGACGGCTTCGTCGCAGGCCTTGGCCGCTTTCTCGCTCCCTTGATTTGCGCAGGCCAGAACACCGAACTGCCGGATCGGGGCGAGCCAGCAGACGGAATAATTCAACGTGTTCGTTCCGGCATGGGTGAGCGTCTTTCCTCCCGCCCAGCTTCGTTCGGTGATGATCCAGCCATAACCGTACTCGGCTGTTTTGTCGGGTTGCGGAGATTGCATCGCGGCATAAATTTCGGCCGGGAGAAGACTCCTCATACCGTTGGCACCACGCAATTGATCAACGAGAAATTTAGCCCAATCTTCGGCGGAAAGATGGACGGTTCCTGCCGGTCCCATGACCGGCGGATTATCGGCTTTGGGTCCATTGACGGAAACCGGAAGGCCCGATTCCTTATGTCCCCACGGTTGGTCGAGTTGACCGGCTGTACCGCTGCCGCCAAAACCCGCGGTGGTAATGTGAAGCGGAGCGAAGACGCGCTCCCGGATCAAAGATTCCCACGAGGTGTCGGTGATTTTTTCCAGCACAGCCGCCGCCAGAATGTAGTTGGTATTGGAGTAGGAATAGTCGTGGCTTTTCTGGCCCGGTGGATTGGTCAGGAGTAACTCCGCGACGGCATAGCGTTGCTGGATGAGCGGGTCCGGAGACTTGGCGGACGACTGTTCCCAAGCAGGATCGCTTGGAAAGTTCGTGCGGTAAGTGAGGTGTTGTTCGCCGCGTAGATCGCGAATGAGTCCGGAGCGATGGGAGAGAAGCTGGCTGAGAGTGAGTTTCTTGCAGTAGGAATGAAACCGCTTCTTCCATTCTGGAAAGAAGGAGGAGACCGGGCTGTCCCAATTCAATTTTCCCTCTGCAACAAAGGAGCCGACCAGAAGCGCGGTCATGGCTTTCGTATTGGAACCGATATGCCAGTGATCGTGTTCGGTGACGAGCGCCGGATAGCCGGCTTTTCGGACGCCCGCCACGGCGGTTTCCACCACGCCATCGGTGGTGAATAACAGGGCTTGCAGACCGGGGACGTCATGCTTCTGGCGAATCGCATCGAGATCGGTAGCGAAGTAGGGCATGGCAAATCCTCGGCAAGGCCGAATCGACGCTCAGCGGTTGGCCACGTGAAGACTGGTGGATGCGGTCCCGGTAATTGCCGTCAGAATCGCATCGCCGCGCTGGCGGCAGTCGCGCATCTTGGGGTAGCGGACTTCGCGGTAGCCGCGCGCTTCCTCGGGGAGGCGAAGGAGGGTGAGCCACTGCGGGTAGTCGGCGGGATCGTCGATGGAGAATTGTTCGGCGGCGTGGAGATACCAGTCGCGGAATTGCTTTTCCTCGCGATGCCAGAGGGGAAGAAGTTTGCGGAGAATTTTGCCGCGGCGCATGAGGCGTAACATCCACGGTTGTGACCGGATATGAAAGCGGAGCTTCCACGCGCCGAGAATGAATTCGGGGCGGTTGAGGTGACGGTAGACCACCTTATCGCCGAGCTCGGGATCGATGTTGTAGCGTTCCCGATCGCGGGCGTATTTTTCCTCGCTCGTCAAAAGATGGGCGACGTAGATCTCGTCCTTGATGGCCATGACGCGGTGCAGATTCCAGAGCGCGGCCTGCGTGGCGGCATAGCCGAACTCCGCGCTGTCCTTGTGGTGCAGGCGAATGAGGCGATCCACATAATCGCGGGCGAGGACGTGGCCATCGTACTGGATCAACTCGTAAATCCGTTCGGCGAGCAGGCGTTGCTGCTCCAGGTCGTCGAGGCGAAGCTCGTTCATCGCGTGCGAAACGATGCCCCAGTAATCGCGCGCGAGCTGTTCGCCGTGGCGACCGCTGCGGCGGAGGATGTCCGATTTTTCGGCCACAACACTGTGATAGGTGTCGGGCTTGGCGGTCGTCTTGTTGGCGTCGAGGACGATCTTGCGGCCGAGTTTGAACGCCTGCCAGTTTTCCGCCGAGGCACTGCCCATGGTTTCCTGAATGCCGTACTCGAGACTGGCGAGGGAGAAGGGGAGTTGGCCGAGTTGATACGCGACGCCGAGCATGATGATATTCGCGTAAATCTTGGAGCCGAAGACACGCTCGGAGACTTCGGAAATGTCGGCGCTGAAATAATGTTTCGAGTCGGTATACTTGCGGATATCGGCCTCGATGGAATCGACGCAGAAGTCGTCCTTGCCGAGGAGCGTGAGAATGGTCGGGGTCTTGGCCTTGTTGATGATCGCCGCCGTGCGGGCCGGACTGCCCACGCGTTGGTTCCCCGCGGGATCGAGACCACGCGCGGCCTCGAGAATATCGATGCCCAGGATGAGGTCGGCCTTGCCGTAGGGAATGAGCGGCGAGACGCGTTCCGCTTCGCCTCGCTTGAGGAAAGTAATCTGCGAGTAGACGCCGCCGTTGCGAATGGCGAGGCCGTTCTTGTCGCACATGATGACGTCGTACCCTTCGCGATGCCCGGCGCGGACGAGCGTGGCGGCGGAGACGGCGATGCCCATGCCGCCGACACCGGCCATGTAGATGTGCCAGCGGTCATGGCGAGGGCGCGGTTTGGGCTCGGGCCATTCGGTTTGCTGGAGATCTTCCAGTCGCGAGAGCGGTTTCTGCGAGCGGACGACGGTGATTTCCTCAAAGGACGGGCAGGCGTGGATCTTGGTGCAGGCGGTGTCGGTGACGCACCACGATAGATCGGTTTGCACCTTGCGGCCGAAATTGGTGTCGACAAAAGTAAGTCCGGGACAACCGGTCGCGCGAGTGCATTCGAGGCAATTCTCGCAGACATCGGTGTTGATGTTGATGTAGCTCTTGGTGCGGACGAAGCCATTCTTTTTCGCCTCGGCCCGTTCCGCGCGATTGCGGCGGCGGTGGAATGTGATGCCACATTCCTTGTCCGCCACGATGACTTTGACGCCGTTGCGCAGGATGGTTTCCTCGAGGAGCGAGCGGTACTGGTCGCGCTGCTCGGGATTGGTACGGATGACGTCGACCTGCTGCTGTTCCACCATTGCCTCGATGATCTTGTCGAGGCTTTGGACGAACGTGGGGTTGCCCATGATGTCGAGTTCCAGCCCGGGTGTGGGCTGGTGGCCGGTCATCGCGGTGGTCTTGTTGTCGAGAATGATGTAGGTGATGTCCTGCCCGTTTTTGACGGAATTCGAAATGGCGATCTGGCCGCTGTGGAAAAAGGTGGAGTCGCCCATGAAGACGACTTGCTTGTTCGTGATGAACGGATCGATGCCGAGGCCGGTGCCGCCGCCCAAGCCCATGCCACTGTAGTTGTGCATGAGGTCCTTCGTCGGCTCGAACATGAGCATGGTGTAGCAGCCGGTGTCGCCGTGAAATACGAGGTCGACCGGTTCGCGCCGATGCTTGCGTTGCATGTAGGCGGGGTCCATGAATGACTTCTTCACCTCAATGAGCACGCTGGCAGAATCGCGGTGCGGGCAGCCGGGGCAGAAGGTGGGCGTGCGCGGGGCGAGATTGATCTCGTAGCTGGCGGTTTGCGCGATGAGATCGAGCTCGGATTGTAGCCGCTTCGCATCGACCGGCAATGTGGGCCCCGCGAGCTTTTGCAGCAGCGGCGTGATCAGGCTGAGCACGATGGAGGGATTCATCCCGAGCGTGTCGGGGAAACCCTTCAGGCCGAACGGAAATTGTTTGCCATAGAGCGGCGTGTGATTGTGAAGCTGGGCGAGAATGACGGCGATCTGTTCTTCGAGAAAACCTCGGCGTTCTTCCACCACCACGAGTATTTCCACCTGTGCCGCGAAATCGGAAATCCATTTCGGATTCAGCGGGAAGGTGACGCCGAGCTTGAGCACGGGCACTTGATCGTTGAGATCGAGTTCGCCGAGCGCGTGCTCCAGATAGGAGGCGGCGAGGGCGGAGGTGACGAAGCCGACGGGATATTTCTTTCCGGCGGGCAGGGGGTGGGCCGGGAGGACGGTACGGTTGACACCGTATTTTTCCGCACTCTGCCAGAGAAGCTGGTAGCGGCGTTCGAAGTCCTGTTCCTTGCGCCACGTACGCGGCGGTAGCAGGACCTTGTTTTCGAAATCGACCTTGGTCGTGTCGATGGAGAATTTGTTGTGCGTGTTGACGCGGGGAAAATGATTGCGCCGTGCCTGCACGGAACCACCGCCGTCGGCCTGATGGGTGGTGACGAGGTAGCCGAGGTAGAGCTCGGACTCGCGAGAGAGCTTGAAGCCGAGATCGATCCAATCCTTGATTTCCTGATTCGTGCTCGGCTCCAGAATCGGCATGTAGAGATGCTTGAAAAGATAGCGCGAATCGGCCGGGACCTGGGTGGAACTGCTCCACGGATCATCCCCGCTGACCACGACCACGCCACCCTCGGGATGCGCGCCGCCGAGATTGCCGAGCGCGAGGGCGTCCGCCGCCACATGCAGGCCGACGCTTTTCATGACCGCGATGGAACGCATGCCGCTCATCTGCGAGCCGTTGAGCATCGCGACGGAAAGGGCTTCGTTATTGGCCATCGTGGCCTGAATGCCGTATTGGCGGGGAATCTCCTGGATCGATTCGATGCAGTCGAAAAATCCGGCGACGGGAGAGCCGGGATAGCCGGTCCAGAGGTGCGTGCCGCCCTCGGTCTCGAGCAGACCTTTCACCAAAAGTTCGTTCCCTAGAAAAACTTCGTAGCCTTCCTCTTTGAGAAATCGCGGATCAACCTTCATGTGCCGTGTTCTCCAGTTCCCAGTACGCGTGAGCGCCCCGGTGGGTTTGTGGCGACGACATCACTGGTTCCCGGTGATCGTCGCCTTGCCAAATCCCGACCACGGTAGCGGTATTTTGCGGAGGGGTCAAGGGAACCAAGATGAAATAACTCTTCATTGCAATTCGCGTGGTAACTGTCCACTTAAACGAACTGGAGAATAAAATTTGCGATCGAACTCCGAACGTCTCCCAACGTCTACAGTGGTTCTTTCTTGTCCGGGTGGCTCCAGCGAGGTTGCAGGACGGCGAGAGTTCGGGCATGAGGTGGATTCTACTGCGAAAACGGCCCGGACGTTAGGCTTGCGTGGGCTAGGTGAGCTACGTGTGCGATATTTTCGCGGGTGGAGGGATAATCAGTAGTCACTCGACAAAAGGTGGAGAATCCGCTTTTTTGGTGGGGAGTCATTAAGCCTACCTAATCGCAAAATCATTCTATGCTACCCACCCATCATCTCCCATCATTGATACCCAATCGCGTGCAAGCCATCGTCAAGCGGCTCGGCGATTCCATCTGGACCGATGTCCGCCCGCTCCGCGTCGAAGCGACCGAAGCCACGCCGCGCCCCCTGCCGCTTTCTCAGGCGCAGAAGCTTAAACGTTTTTCCGTCGGGACTGGTTCCGGCTGGGGCAAGCTCTTCGATCAGCGCTGGTGCCGGGTGGAATTCCCGAAGTCGACGTCCGCGCAGCCGTTGTATTTCAACTGGCGCGATCAGGCCGAAGCGACGCTCTATCTCAATGGCGTGCCGTACTTCGGCTTCGATGTGGCGCATCGTCACTGCGTGCTGCCCACGGGCGTGCGCGAGGGTTGGATCGAATCGAATTGCGTGCAGAGCGCGATCTGGCATCCGGAAGCGACGGGGTTGAGCCCCTACGGCAGTCTTTTTCACGGTGCGTATGTGTGTCATCGCGATGAGGACGCCTGGCGCGCCTATCATGATCTGAAATGTCTGCATGACGTCATGATCGATGAGCGCACGCGGGAGAATCCGATGTTGTCGCCGAACCTGAATGGTTTCGGTTTGCAAGCGCCGGTGGAAAAAGCATCGCCCTTTTATCGCCGCTTGCTGCGACTGCTGGATGAAGCGATCGACGCGTTCGACGTGGATGGTCCGCGCGCGCTGAGTGCGAAATTGAAGGCCGCTTACGCCGAGTTGCATCAGGATAAGACCTTCCAGCGTTGCGTCCTGACGGGCCACGCGCATATCGATCTCGTCTGGCTCTGGCCGGAATACATCGGCGAACTGAAGGCGGTGCACGTCTTCGCGACGATGAATTACCTGATGGCGCAGTATCCGGAATTTAAGTTCGCGTATAGTCAACCGGCCAGCTACGAGGCGGTCGAACGCCGCTCGCCCAAACTTTATCGCACCATTCGCGATCGCATCCGGCGCAAGCAATGGCAGGCCACGGGCGCGATGTACGTCGAGTCCGATACGCTCATCGCGTGCGGCGAAGCGCTGGCGCGCAGCTTCACACTGGGGCAGGATGGCTTCAAGGCCATCACCGGCAAGGCATCCAAACTGACGTGGCTGCCGGATGTATTCGGTTATTCGGCCTGTTTGCCGCAGCTCATGAAGTTGACCGGCGTGGAGTATTTCTTCACCACGAAGATGACGTGGAACGCAATCAATCGATTCCCGCACAGCAGCTTTGTCTGGCGCGGTTCGGATGGGTCCGAAGTCGTCTCGCATGTGAGTCAGGACGTCGGTTACGTCACGCAGATGCAACTCGTCGACATCAAGGGTGGTCTCTACGGTCATCAACAAGCCGACGTGCATCCGGAATATCTGTTGCCGACCGGTTACGGCGATGGCGGTGGCGGCACGACCGATGAGATGATCGAGCGCGCGAAGCGTCTCGGCTCATTGCCGGGCATGCCGTCGATGGCGTGGGATCATCCCGAAGCGTTCTTCGACCGACTGGGAAAAATCAAGGATCGCCTGCCGGTGCATCAGGGCGAATGTTACTTGGAATATCATCGCGGCACGTTCACCAGCCACGGCAATCTCAAGGCTCGGTTCCGCGCCTTGGAACGCGCCTTGCAGGTCCGCGAAGCCGTTGCCAGCGCGACCGGCGTTGGTTCCTCGCCGACGGAAGCGTGGAAGCGCATGGTCTTCGCGCAATTCCATGATTACATTCCCGGTAGTTCCATTCCGGAAGTTTACGCCGAGGCGTTGCCGGAATTGGAACGACTGGAAAAAGAACAATTCGCCGCCGCGCAAACCGCGCTCGAAAAAGGCAAGGGGAAGGGGACCTTGCATCTCTTCAACCCGCTGCCGCAACCGGTTCGCCGCTGGATGAAACTTCCCGGCCAACGCAAAGCCAGCTTCGTCCAACTCCCGCCCCTCGCGGGCATTGCGGCCGAAGAGGCCGTGATTAAAGAACCCCTGCTGCCAGTCTCGGTCACGGGTCAGAGCCTGTCCAACGGACTGGTCGATCTCACCGTCGACAAGACTGGTGCGATTTCGAAACTCCGCGTCGGTGGTCACGATCTCGCCATTGAGGAATCGCTCGGCCTGCTCGTCACCTATCCCGAACATCCCGCCAATTTCGACGCGTGGGACATCGATCGTCAATCCCTGTCGCTGGGCGAACTCTGCGCCACACCAGCGCAGATCGAAGTGCGTCAGGAAGGTGCTCATCGCGCCAGCGTCATCGTGAGCCGCGCCATCGGCAAGCAAAGTCACGCTACGGTGAGCTTCAGCCTCGAGTCCGGAATCTCGCTCGTGAAAATCGAGGTCAAACTCGACTGGAACGAACCCGAGACCTTGTTGAAGATGCATTTCCCGACCCGTTACGCCGCCACCAACGCCCGCTTCGGCGGTCCGTTCGGCAGCCTCCTCCGGCCCCAATTGCCGAGCGGTCGCCAAGCCGAAGCCATGTGGGAAGTTCCATTCAGCCGCTATCTCGCCGTCTTCGACGAAGGCGAACGCGACGGCCTGTTCCTCGTCACGCAGTCCAAATACGGTGCCACGGTCCGCTCCGGCAATGTCGGCCTCAGCCTGGTCCGCAGCCCGCGCATTACCGGATTCGACGCCCACCACTTTGTGCGGCCCGAGGTTTTGACGCGGCTCAAGCCCGCATCGCGTTATGCCGACATCGGCCAGCACGTGATCAGCCTTGCCATCGGTCGCTACGACACCACCGCGCCACGCGAAGCGCAACCCGCCGCATTGGCCGACGCGCTCTTTACCGAGCCGGTCGTCTATCACGGCAAAGACCTCCAGACTGCCTATGAAGGACTCGAGGGAGGGGATTCGTTGCTGCCGTCGTGGGCGCAACCGACCGGCCGCAATGGCGCGTGGATTCTGCGTCTGCACGAAATCGGCGGACGTCGCGGCGAAGCCAAGGTCAAACTCACCACGGGTTGGACGGCTACCGCCGTTGACCTGCTTGGTGAGCCACTCGACAAGAAGGTCAGCCGTGGTCGCTTCGAGTATCGACCGCACGAGATCATCAGTTTGAAGATCGCGAAAAGCTAAGCGCAAAGAAGATCGTTCGCGTTCTGGTGGATTCAACCCATATCCACCAGAACCGCTCCAATTCGATAGGTAATGACCTAGGCCGCAATACTCTTCACTATTTTATATAACAAATATTGTGCGAAATTGTTACTGAAGTAATAAGAAGAGTTGAGCGTTCTGGTGAAACTTGAGCTCGTCTATTACCGTGATGATTTAATAGAAGTTTGGTTCCAAACCTACGTAAGTGACAAACTAATCACATAAAGTCCATAATCTATAGTAGTAAAGCCAATCAATGAACTCAGCAAAAGAACTGCTCAGTGAGATCAGCACAAAGCTCCAAGGCTTCGACTCATACATGGAAAAGCTGCTCACGGATTGGAATGCACCCGGCGTCGGTGTGGGAATCGTTGCGGACGACAAGCTTGTCTTCATAAAAGGATACGGCTACCGGGATTACGAGAAGAAGCTGCCCATCACGCAAGACACGCTTTTCCCTATCGCCTCTAATACCAAACTCTTCACTGCCGTGGCGGCGGGAATGCTGGTGGAAGAAGGAAAGCTGACGTGGGATAAACCGATCCGGGATGCTATCCCGGCGATCCAATTCCACACGCAGGAATTAAACAATACGGTCACGTTGCGGGATATGCTCGCGCACCGGACGGGCATCACTCGCCATGACATGATTTGGTATGAGTCCGACTTTACTCCGAAGGAGCTTTTTGATCGGGTGAAGTACTTGGAGCCGACAGCACCACTACGGCAGATATTCCTCTACAATAATCTGATGTACGCTGCTGTCGGACACATCTTCGAATTGCAAACGGGGATGACTTGGGAGGAGTTCGTGCGCGCGCGAATTCTCACGCCGCTGGATATGCGCAACTCCGTCTTCACGATCGAAGACATGCTTAAAAAAGCGGACTACGCGGTGCCGTTCAGCGAAAAGCAGGAAACGACAGAGCTTCATGAAATTCCCTATTATGAGAAGCAAGACGGCGTAGCTCCTGCGGGGGCGATCATTTCCAACATTCAAGAACTGTCTCACTGGCTTATCGCATTGATGAACGACGGTACATACGAGGGCAAACAGGTTCTACCTCCAAGTGCTCTTAAAGCCACGCTCGCCCCATCCATCGCCATGCCGAACGTGTTTGGTGAGACGCGAGGGTGGTGGGAGAATCTCAATGCTGCCTATGGAATGGGTCGCTGGCAGTCATCCTATCGCGGACATCCATTCACGTTTCACGGTGGAAACATTAATGGTTTCCATTCTCAAGTCTCCTACCTGCCGCAGGAAAAAATGGGAGCGATTGTATTCGTGATCGGCGACCATTGCGCCGGACTGCGGGATGTCATCACGTACAATATTTCCGAGCGCTTGCTCGGATTGAGTGAAACGCCTTGGAGCGATCGTATTCTTGATATGACCGAAAAAGCGAAGCGAGCAGGTAAGGAAGCTCGTTCGAAAGCCGGTGCGGAATGCGTGCCGAAGACCAAGCCCTCGCATGCTCTGTCCGACTACGTGGGTGAGTACGAGGATCCGGCCTACGGCATTCTCAAAATTGGACTCACGGACGGCCAACTGGAATTCAACTTTCGGAAGCTCAAATTTCCGCTGAGTCATTTTCACTACGACCGTTTTGATACGGCTGATGACGAACGTTACGGCAAGTGGTCTACAAACTTCCTGACGAACCCTCAAGGTGAAATTGATAAAGTAGCCATGTCGCTAGACCAAGCTGAAGTGACCTTCGTCCGCAAACCCGAGATACTTGAATCGCAGATTCTGAAGCAACTTGTCGGAACCTACGAAACACCAACAGGCTTCAATTTTCAGATCGTACTAAAAGAAGATGGTTTCCTGTATAAAGCATTCCCCGGACAACCCGAAGAGAAGTTACTTCCCTATCGGGGGCTTGAATTCCGAGTCCAACACTTCGCGGACAGGACGAACGAATTCGTCATGGAGAACGGTCAGCTTAAGGCGCTGAAGCAAAAAAGTCCATCGGGTGAATATCTATCTCGGCGCTGCTGAATGGGTATAAAATGCAGAGTGTAAAGGCCCCTCGCCGAGCGACTACCCGGTCAATTGTAGTGAACTTTAGCGGACGGCTGATTGATCGGCAGTCGCACGACGAACATGGTGCCGCGGCCGACCTCGCTGACGAAATGAATCGAGCCGCCGTGTTGTTGCACGATGCTGTTGTACGCGACGGAGAGCCCCTGCCCGGTGCCACGGCCCACTTCCTTGGTGGTAAAGAAGGGTTCGAAGACATGGGGGCGGATGGCTTCCGGAATGCCCGCGCCGGTGTCGCTGACCCGCACTTCGACGTAATCGCCATCGCGTCGGGTTGAAACGGTGATGGAACCTTTGGCCCCGGTATCCTTGACCACGTCGCCGATGGCGTGGGCGCCATTGATGATCAGGTTCAGGATCACCTGGTTGAATTCACCGACGTAGCAGAGTACGGGTGGCAAATCGGGTTGGAGTTCGAGCGTGACATCGGCCACATATTTCCATTCGCTGCGGGCGACCGAGACGGTACTTTCGATGGCGCTGTTCAAATTGGCGGCGGCCTTTTCCTTGCCGCCGGGATGCGAGAATTCCTTCATCGAGCGCACGATCTTGGCCACCCGCTCGACGCCTTCGAGTGTCTCGTGAATGGCTTGCGGGATTTGCTCCATGCGGTATTCGAGGTCGGCCTCCTCGATTGTTTTTTCCACAGAGTTCAACAATTCGGGGGTGATGGCGTTGTGCTCGGCCGCGTCCAAGAGCTCATGATAGGAGCGCAATACGCTGCGGATGGATTCGAAGGAATCCTGGAAGAACCGGGTGTTGTCGCCGACGTATTGCGTGGGCGTATTGATCTCGTGCGCGATGCCGGCCGCGAGGTGGCCGATGGATTCCATCTTCTGCAGGTTGCGCATCTGCACTTCGATTTTCTTGCGCTCCTGTTCGGCGTTTTTGCGGTCGGTGATGTTGCGGATGATGGCCACGACCTGCTTGTCGAGCAGCGGCGTCAGGCGGATCTCATAATGGCTCGTTTGCTCTCCGTGCGTGTGGCAGTATTCGAGGCTGATCACCCGTTTTTCGCTGCCTACTTTATGCAGGGTTTCCAGAAAGGAATCGCCCATCTGGGTGATCACGGTTTCGTGAATCTTGGTGCCCAGGAGCCGGTCGCTCTGCAGCAGTGTGTCGGTGCCCAGGCCGGTCTTGAAATCGAGAATGGCCCCCTCCTGATCGAGACGAAAGAGCAGGTCGGGAATGGATTCAAACACGGCGCGCATCTGCGAATTGGCCTCGAACAATTCCTGGGAGCTCAGTTCGAGCGTGCGCTCCAGCATGCCGCGCTCCATGTCCGCCTCGATGTAGGCCTCATCAATGGCCTGTAAAAACGAGTCCAACTCGCCGGAGGACACCCGTTCCTCGCCCAGATGGCGCTTGACCTGGCGTTTCAGTAAATTATGGGTGGGCTCCATGAGAGTGCTTTGTCCCCTCGCCTGAGATTCTATCCCTCGGATATCGTGGTGATGGTCATGGTTTGATTGTGAAGTTCGCAACGTCCGCCCGACTCGAACGGTGCCATCTCTCCATACGAATAGAATCCGGTCAGTACCGCCTGCGGCCCCAAAATGTGACTGACCGCTTCCACTTCCTCTTCGGTGCGCTGGGTCAGCACGAGCTTGCGCGCCACACAACTGATGAGGATGGCGAGTTCCGGCTCGTCGGCGCCGCCATTGCGCGCGCATTTCTTGGCCGCCGAGGAGGCGCCATGGATGAGGCTCGAGGGATTGCATTTCATCAGGCGCGCATAGGCTCCCTGGGGGATGTTGCCCGAGAAGGTCATGCTTTGCGCTTCTTCATCAAAAGTCAAAAACGTGCGCACCACGGCGTTCACTTCGGAGGTGGACCGGATGCACAGGGGAAAGAAGAGTCCGCTGGCGGGAAGCCGGCTCGCGTGCTCGCCAAGGTACTGTTTGTAGAGCGCCAGAGCGGGGCGATTGTCGAGTTCGTAGAGGATGTTCTTCTTGGACTTGGTCACCACCCGCTCCGGGCCGAACGGGTCCCAGCCTCCGAGCGATCCAAAACCGATGCGAAGTTGTGAACCGTACAGGCCCACGGCCGTGACGGTGTGCTTGCTGGGAACATTCTCAGCGAAAACGAGGGTCTCCTTAAAACTGAGGCCATCGCCGGCCAATCCTCCCGTGACGGATACACCTGCGGGGAGCTGTTGGAGCAGGCCGGTAATGAGGTCGCTGCCATTGATGTCCAGTCCCTCGGTTAGGAGAAGGACGTGGGCCAGCTTCTCCGGCTCGCCCATCTCGTTGTTCATCGTAGGGGGCAGCGCAATGGCGAGCTGTTCTCCAGCTTGAATACTATCGGCGGTGTGGGTGAGGTTGATGTGCGCCGTGCCCAACAGCGTGCGATCAAACTGGAGGGCCGTCACAACGATCGAATTTTCCAAGACATGGGGCCCACAAATCTCTCCTGCCGAGGAGCACCCGAGTATGATGGCTTGGGGATAAAAGCGGCGAATCTCTTCAACCAAACCCGGATTGCGGATCAGGTCGGGCGCGGCAAACGCCAAGACCAATTGGGCAGTGTCCAAGAGGGCTCCGGACGGCTGAGGATGCCACCCCAACGCCTGAGTCCATGTCGTTTGCTCGATCTTCATAAGTCGTTCGTCCGGTAATGTAGAACGATTACCCTACCCTTAGAGTGAATTCCCGGATCTTCTCGGGACCAGACTCACCCGTACCCCCTCGGATAATGGTTATCGGCCGATTTTGTAAATACTTAAGTGACCTGAGGTTTTCGCTGTGTGAGGAGCGGAAGCAACCAAAACATCGCTTATAACGCGGTGGTTCGCAAGTCGATCTAGCCCGGAGGCCAGTTCAGAGCCCGACCGCCCAGCAAATGGACATGGAGATGAGGAACGGCTTCGCCCCCGTTGGGACCATTATTGATCACTAAACGGAAGCCACTTTCGGCGATTCCTACCTGTTTGGCAATGGTGGCAGCCGTGGCGAGAAGATGTCCCAACAGCGGGGCGTCGTCGGTCGCGGCCAAGGCGACGCGTTCAATCGGTTTTTTGGGAATCACCAGAATGTGGGTGGGCGCTTGGGGGGCAATATCCCGAAACGCCAGACAGTGGTCGTCCTCAAAAACGATGTCTGCCGGGATCTCGCGACGGATGATTTTACTGAAGATGGTTTCCATACTATTTATCGAAGAACTGTAAAAACCATGCGCGGTTTTGCGAGAAAAAGAAATCGTTGGTAACTACTTAACAAATAAGCAATTCCATGGACTTCGATTCCGTGCGGCTGAGGTGTGCGCGCGAAAAACTGATGATCTCGTCGCTGAGCAGATTGCAGCTCTTGCGCCAGCGGGGGGCGGCATCCAAAATCTTGATGCAGTCCCGCAACCCTTCCAATCGAACCCCCCTCACCTGATAGTGAATGGCTTGGTTCAGCCGGTCGGCGAGAAGCGGATAAAAGAGGAGTTCAAACCCGGCATTGGCGGCCAATTCGGGCAGATAAATGGACACGCGAGGCGGGACAACATGACTCGACTGGGCGACGTCGGGGAAGCCGATGCCTTCGAGCGATTTTTTGATCATCGCCTGCAGAGCTTCGACGCTCAGGACCTGAATTTCGCAGTCCGTTTCAAGATAGTGCACGATGGCCCGGGCCACATGGGGGCTCAGATGCCAGTTGAGATAGCCAGCCGTGCGGGCGGATTGTTCGATCGATTCCACAATCCACCCTTCGGACAGGGGAACCAGTCGTTCGTTCTGCCAGATCACATTGGGGAGTTTTTGGGGTAGTGCGATCATTGGAGTGTAAGGCTCTGCACCTCGTTTACGAATTCCTTGATATCACGGAACTTCCGATAGACCGAAGCAAAACGGACATAAGCGACTTCATCCAGTTTACGCAGGCGGATCATGATCTTTTCGCCAATGGCTACCGTGGGGATTTCCCGGTCATAGGTTTTAACCAGCTCATCGATGATTTCTTCCACGGTTCGCTGCAAGGCTTCCGGACTGATCGGGCGTTTTTCGCACGCTTTTTCGATTCCCGATGAAAGCTTCCGCTTATCAAAGGGTTCATAGCGTCCATCGCGTTTCAGGACCCGGATATCTTCGCGTTCGATCTCCTCGTAAGTTGTAAATCGCTGTCCGCAGGCGAGACACTCCCTCCGGCGACGAATCACGGCACCATCCTTCCAGGCGCGCGAGTCGATCACCTTATCTTCCTGTTCTCCACATTTAGGACACCTCATACAATAGGTTGTGTCAGCAGTACACCTATATCACAATGCGTGGTATCGTCAAGAACGGCTATGTGGCCGCCTATATAATAGACGTAAAAGAGTGCATCGGGAGGCGATTTTTCCCTCCCGATGCGGGGCGATTCTGAGGAAATCGCCGGTCAGGCTTGGGCTTTATACTGACTTCCCGCCTGATTATTGGTCGTGGCGCTTCCATCGGCCAGGTAGGCGATGAGCTGATCCAACGTGGTTTCGAACGTCGTTTGGGTGGAGGTGGTTGAATCGGTGGATTCGGTGCTGTCCTTTGACGAGCTGAGGTTGAGCGTGAACGAAATCGTGTCGCTCTCTTCCGTGCTGTCACTTTCCTCCGGTGGGGGCGGCGGCCGTTGACCGCCTTTGGCCATGTTGGTTTTGATGGTGTCGAGCGCGCTCTTCGCGGCGTCCAGATCTCCCGACTCAATCGCATCCGAAAGCGCCTGAAAATCCTTGGCCATCGGATTATCGCTATTGGTGCTGGAGCCATCGCTCGAAGTGCTGGCGCTGGCGGATTTGCTGGCCATGTCTTTTTGGATGGCGGCCAAGGCGGTCTTTGCGGCTTCCAGATCGCCTGACTCCACCGCCTCGGTGAGATCCTCCATGTTTTGTTTGCGTTGACTGGCCTTGCTTTGAGTGAGCTCGAAGATGTAACTACTCGAGCTCGACGATGAGACTGCGGATATGCTCATGGGTGTGTCCCTTTCTCCATTGTGGAATGATTTTGTTTTTCTCTCGAACCCGGGCGATCTCGTTTGAGCTCGCTCGGCATAACGGTTGCTTATGCCGGGGTTGTCGGAGTGAGTCCCACTCGCTTTAGAAGTATTTGAGGGTCACGACGGCTCACTAACCCGCGTCTAGAGAACGAGTGCGCGTGATCGGAAATCTTTTCCAACGGAGGCGTGGATTAGCGAAGGAGAATCTGCTGCGCTTGCGCATCGATCGCGCGGGCCTTGTCGAGCGTGTCGGCGAGGACGCAGTAGTGGCCCATCTTGCGACCGGGCCGCGCTTCGCTCTTGCCGTAGAGGTGGAGGCGAAGTCCCGGCATGGCGAGAAGCTTCTCCCACGGTGGAGTCCCCTTCTCCCACAAATCGCCAAGCAGATTGCGCATCAGCACGGGACAAAGGAGATTCGTCTGGCCGAGCGGCAGGCCGCACACGGCGCGCAGTTGTTGCTCGAACTGGCTGGTGATGCAGGCGTCAAAGCTGTAGTGGCCGGAGTTGTGCGGGCGCGGCGCGGTTTCGTTGATCAGGAGTGTGCCGTCGGGCGTGAGGAACATCTCGACGGCGAGCAGACCGACGAGGTCCATCTTGCGGGCGAGTTCCTCGGCGAGTTGGCAGGCCGTGTCATGAATGGACGCTTCGAACGCGGCGGGCGCTTCCGAGATGGCGAGGATGTGGTGCTCGTGATGATTGTGCGCGACGGGGAAGCAGCGCACTTCGCCTTTGGCGGTACGCGCCACGATGACGGAGAGTTCCGCGGTGAACGTGATCCACTTCTCCACGACTCCAGTGGCTGCGCCGTGTTGTTTCCAAACAGCGGCCAAGTCTTCGTTGCCTTCGAGTTTGATCTGGCCTTTGCCATCGTAACCGAAGTCGGCGGTCTTCAGGACGCAGGTGCCGAGTTCGCTGACGGCCTGCTGCAGGGCTTCGGCACTCGCCACCACATGAAAGGGCGCGACGGGAAAACCATGCTGACGCAGGTACTCCTTCTCGCGGCGGCGGTTTTGCGAAATGTGCAGGATCTCGCGCGAAGGATGAATCGCCACCTTGGAAGCGAGAAAATCGAGCGCGGCGACGGGGATGTTTTCGAACTCGTAGCTGACGACGTCCACGCTGCGGGCGAATTCTTCCAGCGCGACGAGGTCGGTGTAGGAATTGGTGAATTGGCGATCGGCGAGTTGGCCCGCGGGACTATCTTCGGCCGGTTCGTAGATGTGGACGCGATAACCGAGCTTGCGCGCCGCGATGGTGAACATGCGGCCGAGTTGACCTCCACCAAGGAGGCCGAGGGTTGCGCCGGGAAGAATCGGTTTCATGGAGACCATCTGCATAACGACCGGAACGTTACGCCTTCGGGAGTTTCTGGCGCAATACCGTATTCGTCTGAGCGGCGCGGAACTTCTTCCACTTTGCGGCGAGCTTCTCGTCGTGCAAGGCGAGGATGGAGATCGCGAGCAACGCGGCGTTCTTCGCGCCGGGTGTGCCGATGGCGAGACAGCCAACGGGAATGCCGCCGGGCATCTGCGCGATGGAAAGTAAGGAGTCGAGTCCCTTGAGCGCTTTGCTTTCCACCGGAATTCCGAGAACGGGCAACGTGGTGAAAGCGGCGGCCATGCCGGGAAGATGGGCCGCGCCACCTGCGCCGGCGATGATGAGTTGCAGTCCGCGATCGGCGGCGGAGCAGGCGTAGTCGCGCAATTTATGCGGCGTGCGATGGGCGGAGACGACTTGCTTCTCGTAGGAAACGCCGAACTCTTCCAACGTCTGCGCGGTGATCGAGAGGGTCGACCAGTCCGACGTGCTGCCCATGATGAGGCCCACGCGTGGGGCGGAAGCGGATTTCTTTTTCATAGGGCAACGAAGGGAATGATGAGTGAAAATGAGAGGGAAAACGGGAAGGCTTGGGGGAAAAGAAAAAGGGAGAAACCCGGAGGCTTCTCCCTTTTTTTAAAGCACGAAGTTATTTCTTCTTCGCGGCCTTCTTTTTAGGGGCGGCCTTCTTGACAACTTTCTTGACGGCCTTCTTGGCGACTTTTTTCTTTACTGCCATGTGAACTCACCCCCTTTGGAAAATCCCTCATTTCTTTTGGGAAGTGATGAATTAATAGTAATCACTGGTGATGTGAATAACTTTTTTCTACGCATCGCGTCAAACATAATTTTAATTTTATTGCATTTTTTTTCGTGACGCATCATCTCAACAAACGCGTGATGAATTGATTTTTGCGAAAAAATATTTGTGAAAACGCGATTCAAAAAATCAGTTTTTCCCTCGAGAATCGCGTAATTTCTCGATGATGCGCTCCGCGATTCCGATGACGGGCCAGAGCCTTCCGATGCCTTCATAACCGCAAGCGAGCAATCCGCGCTCCGGTCCGATGAATTCCACGCCGCGAGACTTCAAAAGCTCCACATTCGCTTTCGTCGCGGGGTGTTCCCACATCTTTCCGTTCATGGCGGGCGCGATCAAAACGGGCGCGAGCGTGGCGATCAACACACTCGTCAGCACCTCGGGAGCGAGTCCGTGCGCGTATTCCGCGATGATGTTGGCCGTCGCGGGAGCGATGACAACGAGGTCGGCGTCGTCGGAGAGATTGAGATGGGAGGGCTTGCCGCCGAGCGTGCCTTCATCGTCATCAATCGCGACGGTGCGGTGCGTGATGGCGGCGAAGGTGAGCGGCGTGACGAACTTGCGGGCTTCCCTCGTGAGGACGACGTCGACGTCGATGCCGGACTTCGTGAGGATGCTGGCGATGTCGGCAGCGCGGTAAGCCGCAATGGAGGCGGTGACGCCGAGAACAACGCGTGATCGGCGGGCCGAAGTGGCTTCGGCCTTGGCGGGTGAGACTTTTTTCTTCGTGCTCATAGGTTTTATTCCGGTTCTGAAAATCCCTACTGCCTATCGGCAGCTTTTCACAGCCTGATTAGAATTAAACGAGGGTGAGACGACTGCTGAGGTAGCGTTCGGCGCGCATGATGGCGCGGAACTTGGTCAAATCTTCTTCCATCGAACCGCTGAGGATGGTGTAGCGATAGAGCCGCCAGTTGCGCATCTCCTCGCGACCGCGATCGAGGCGCATGCGGATCTGCTCTTCGCTTTCCGTGCCGCGCTTGCGCAGGCGGCGCTCGAGTTCATCGATGGTGGGCGGCATGATGAAGACGTCGACGAGGGACGAGCGGATGAGCGCGTCGCCGCAGGAACGGATGGCCGAAGCGCCTTGCACGTCGATGTCGAGCAGCACGTCGGTCCCCTCCTCCAGCGCCTTCTTCACCGGAGCGAGGAGCGTACCGTAGTAATTCTGGTGCACCTTGGCGTATTCGAGCATTTCGCCCGCCTTGATGCGGGATTCGAACTGCTCGGTGCTCAGGAAGTGGTAATCCGTGCCGTCCATCTCGCCGGGACGCGGCGAGCGCGTGGTGCAGGAGACGGAATAGATGAAGTCGGGCGTGGCGCGGAGATTACCGCAGAGAGTACTTTTTCCGGTGCCGGAAGGAGCGGAAATAACGAAGAGAATGCCTTGGCGGCGGAAGCTGGGTGCGGTCATTCGATATTCTGGACCTGTTCGCGGATTTTTTCCAACTCTGTTTTCAAGCTGACGACCGCTTGCGAGATGAGGAGGTCGTTGGCCTTGCTGCCGATGGTGTTCACTTCGCGGTTGAGTTCCTGGATGATGAAGTCGAGCGTGCGGCCGATGGCTTCATCCTTGTCGAGGAGCGATTCCACCTGGTCGAGATGGCTGCGGAAGCGGGTGAGTTCCTCGGTGATGTCGGAACGATCCGCGAAAAACACGATCTCCTTCATCAACCGTTCGTCCGTCGGCGCGATCTCCACGTCGGCGTTGCGGGCGCGTTCAAAGAGCGCGGCGCGGTGCCGTTCCATGACCAGAGGGGCCTGCTTTGCGATGGTTTGAGCCGCGGTGCGAATGAACTTGATGCGCTTCTTGAGATCTTTTGCCAACGCCGCGCCTTCCTTGCGGCGCATCGCGAGCAGATTGTCGAGCGATTGACGCAAGGCTTTTTGCAGGCCGGGCCAGATGACTTCCGGATCGACTTCGGTGCGCACGGCTTCACCGAGAACACCCGGACCGCGCAGAATGGTTTCGACGGAAATGGAGTCGCTGAGCTTGAGATGACGGCAGAGACGTTGCAATTGCGAATGGTAGTCCTTCGCCGCCGCGAGGTTGATCGTCGATCCTGAGCCCATTTGCGCGCGATTACCGGCCTCGTGAAGAACGACGGCAACGGTGAGACGTCCGCGCGAGATGCGCGCATTGATTTCATCGCGCAGTCGCGGTTCGATTTCGCCGAGTGAACGTGGAAGCGTGAGCGCGATCTCGCTTTGCTTGCGATTGACGCTGCTGATTTCCACGGTGATGGATTGTCCGGCAAAGGTGACTTTGCCGCGGCCGTAGCCAGTCATGCTTCTCATGGGGGGAAAGTACGAGGTGCTAAGTTCTAGGTTCTAAGTTTGTAAAGCGACGAAAGTTTTCAGTTCGAGGTTTTCAGTTTTCAGAGGGGGAAAAAGCTTTCGGACGCTCACGAGTAAATCGTTCGCGCTCACTTTCCCGGTCTCCCGTATCCAATCTCCTTTTTACGCCTTGCCGCTGAGTCCGAGGATGCGGGCGACTTCGTAGACATCCTTGTCGCCGCGGCCGGAGAGGTTGGTGATGATCAATTGATCCTTCTTCAGAGTCGGAGCGAGCTTGATCGTGTGGGCGACGGCATGCGAACTCTCGAGCGCGGGAATGATTCCCTCGAGACGGCTGAGGAGTTGGAACGCTTCCAAGGCTTCCTTGTCGGTGGCGAAATCGTATTCGGCGCGGCCAATCTCGCGCAGGTAGGCATGCTCCGGGCCGACGGCAGCGTAGTCGAGACCAGCGGAAACGGAATGGGTCAGTTCGACCTGACCATTCGCGTCCTGCAGAATATAAGTCTGCGCGCCTTGCAAGACACCGATGCTGCCGCCCTGGAATCGCGCGGCGTGGCGACCGGGGGTAATCCCCTCGCCGCCCGCTTCGATGCCGATCATGCGGACCTTTTCGTCGTTCAGGAACGGATAGAAGAGGCCGATGGCATTGCTGCCACCGCCCACGCAAGCGACGAGCGCGTCGGGCAAGCGGCCTTCGGCTTTGAGAATCTGTTCGCGGGCTTCATCGCCGATGATGCGTTGGAAATCGCGCACCATGGCCGGGTACGGATGCGCGCCGTAAGCCGTGCCGAGGACGTAGTGGGTGGTGCGCACATTGGTCACCCAATCGCGCATCGCTTCGTTGACCGCTTCCTTGAGCGTCTTCTGTCCGGCATGAACGCCGACCACGGTCGCGCCGAGGATGCGCATGCGGATGACGTTGAGTTCCTGACGGCGCATGTCTTCCGCGCCCATGTAGATGACGCATTCGAGTCCGAAGCGGGCCGCGACGGTGGCGGTGGCCACGCCGTGCTGACCGGCACCGGTTTCCGCGATGAGCCGTTTCTTGCCCATGCGGCGGGCGAGCAAGGCTTGGGCGAGCGCGTTATTGATCTTGTGCGCGCCGGTGTGGTTGAGATCTTCGCGCTTGAGATAGATCTTGGCACCGCCGAGATGTTGCGTGAGCCGTTCCGCGTAGTAGAGCGGCGACGGACGACCGACGAAATCGCGCATGAGTCCTTGCAGTTCCTGCAGAAAGGTGGGATCGGCGCTGGCCTTTTGATATTCCTTCGTGAGCTCCTCGAGTGGGGCGAAGAGGGTTTCCGGCACGAACATTCCGCCGAATTGGCCGAAGTGGCCGGTAGCGTCAGGGACGCTGGCTAACTGCTTTTGCATACGCGTATAAATTCTTTCACTTTACGATGATCTTTTTTGCCGGGCTCCGCTTCCACGCCACTCGACACATCGACGGCGTAAGGCTGCACCGTCCGGATGGCTTCTGCAACATTTTCAGGAGTCAGTCCGCCGGAGAGAATGAGCGGCTTGGCCGTGCTTTGCTTGAACGTGACGGCGAGTTTCCAATCGAAGGTCTTGCCGGTACCGCCGTAACTCGTGGATGGCGTATCGAGCAAAAAGGCCATGACGTTGTATTCCGACACGTGATGAAAGGTGTTGGATTGCGGGGAAAGCGCCTTGATGAGTCGTCGCGGATAAAGCGCGCGGCAGCGGTCGGGTAATTCGTCGCCGTGCAATTGCCAGATGTCGAACGTGGCGACGGTTTCGATGTCGCGGACTTCGGGGGGCGTGGCGTTGACCGTGACGGCCACCGATTGGATGAAGGGTGGCAACTGCCGCACGATGCGACCGGCGGCGGCGGGCGTGATGTAGCGCGGGCTCTTGGGGTAGAGCACAAATCCGAGCGCGTCGGCGCCCGCTTCAATGGCGGCGAAAGCGTCGGCTTCGTTGGTAATTCCACAGATTTTGACGCGGATCATGGTGAAGTAAGAACCTATCACAAAAGGGGTAACGGGAAAAGATAAAAGGCGGTCGGAAGGCTCGCCGGAAAAAAAGAGAAACTCGAGCTCCCAACCGCTCCGAACGTCACCAGTGATTCCTTGGTCCCCTTCCCCTCTCAAGTCGGGAGCGAGTGCGAAACGGAGCGCGGCCATGACGCAATCCTACACCGGATGCGGGCCGATCGTTAGGCTTAGGTGTGCTGCGTGAGCTACGTGTGCGACATTTTTGCGGTCGGGTACCATTTTCTCGCAAAGATCGCGAAGACGCAGAGAGGAAGAAAAAACAGAAGCCGATGTTTGGGTGGTCTTCGGTAGATGTCGCCGCGGCGCGATGCAATCGCGCCCTACAAAGCAGACAGGCTTATGAGGTGATCGACGATTTGGAGTGCGGCGGCTTGCCGCCGCTTTGCCTTTTATCTGATCCACGATCTCGACGGCGGCAAGCCGCCTTACGACAAAGCGGGAGCAAGCTCCCGCACTCCAGATTATCCTCAGTGAAGGTACTCTCCGACTCGCTGAGTGTCATTCGTCTCCGCCCCTTTGCCCGATCCCTCGACTGCGCTCGGGATGACGGAAGCGCGACGAGGCGTACTACGGCGCGATGCAATCGCGCCCTACAAAGAAGACAGGCCTCTGTGCGCAATACTTTAAAATGCTAAATGCAACGCGGGGTCTGGCCTTTACAGACCCCGCGTGTTTATGGACCACTGCAATTCGTTCGCGGCTAGTTCATGTCCGTGAAGCCTTCTTCCATGGGAATGACGTTGCGCGTGCCGGTTTCTGTGGCGACTGGAACAGACGTGGCGGGTGCCGGGGTGGAGCTTCGCGCCGGGGTGGCCGTGCGAAGGGCTGGAGCCGCAGGGCGCGGGGTGGCAGGCACGGACAGCGTCTTGGTCTTCGGCGTCGAAGTCCGCGGGCGGGCGGTGTGCTGGGCGGCGGCGTGGTGCCCTTCCACGAGCAGGAGGAGTTCTTCCACGGCGGCCTTGAGTTCCTCGGCCTGGGCGTTGAGTTCCTCCGAAGCGCTGGCGGTTTCTTCTGCGCTGGCGGCGTTGGACTGGGTGACCTTGTCCATTTGCGTGAGCGCGGTGTTCACCTGCCCGATGCCTTGGGATTGTTCCTTGGAAGCGGTGGCAATTTGCCCGATGGCTTCGTCGACTCGGCCCACCTTGTCGAGGATTTCCTGCAGTCCCGAGTCGACCTGATGCGATTTCGAGTCGATGTCGGAGAGTTTCTTGACGACCTCCTCATTGATGCGCACGCCGGTTTCGCCCTTGTGGATCGAGTCTTCGATGATGGAGGCGGTTTCCTTGGCGGCGTCGGCGCTGCGTTTGGCGAGGTTGCGCACTTCGTCCGCGACCACGGCGAATCCCATGCCGGCTTCCCCGGCGCGGGCGGCCTCGACGGCGGCGTTGAGCGCGAGGATGTTCGTCTGGAAGGCGATCTCGTCGATGGTCTTGATGATCTTTGAAATCGAATCGCTGGAGGTCTTGATGGCTTCCATCGCTTCGGTGAGTTGTTTCGAGGAGGACTGCGCTTCGTTGACCGAGGACTTCAATTCGCGAACCCGGTCGACATTCTCGGAAGTCGTCTGGCGGGTGGCGCTGGCGAGAGTCTTCGAATCCTGCGCGCTGTTGGAATTGGCCTGCACGATGCTGGCCATCTCTTCCATGGAGGACGACGTTTCCTCGATGGAAGCCGCCGATTCACTCGCGCCTTGAGCGAGTTGCTGGCTGGAGGCGGAGACCTGGCCCGCCGCGGAGGCGACCTGCTCGGAGTTGTTGCCGATCACGTCGGAGATGCGCTTGAGGGCGGAGTTTACATTGCGGATGCTGATGACCGAGCCGATCACGCCCGCGGCAACGCCCACGATCGAGACCAGCGACAATATCCACATGGTCTGTCGCACAAGGGTGTCAAGATAGACGCCTTTTTCATTCGAGCGCTTGAGATTGAAGGCCAGCATGTTGTCGACGACTTTGATGTAGGCGTCATAGGCGGCTTCGAGTTCGCCCTCGAAAAGTTTTTCCGCTTCCGCCGTGTTGGTTTCCAGCAGAGCGCCGTATTGCTTTCTGAGGCGGCTGTAGACTTCCCGCTTTTGCTTGGCCTCGGCGATGAGATCGCGATTGGCCTGGGAGATGACGGCGGCTTCATAGCGCTTGAAGGCTTCCGTATTTTCCGCGGAGATCTGGTTGACGCGGTCCTCGATCTGCTTGCGCTTTTCCGGAGTCTTGGCGTCGCCCATGCGGCCAAGCAGTACCATGATTTTGCGTGTGCCGCTGTTGAGATTGGCGGATTCGCTCAAGCATGGGATGAAGTTCTTTACGACAAGGGTCTTGGTAACATCAATTTCCATTAGTGAGTAGATGGAAACTCCGGCAAGTATTAACATCATCAGGCACAACAGGCACGCATTTACGGTCATTCGTTTTCCGATAGTCCAAACTTTCATGGTTCATTCCTTTGTTAAGTAATTGTTGAATCGTACAGCTTTAGCGATGGATAATCCGGGGGGATTTTCATGTCGCTTTTTAGTCCCTTACACCTTCTGGCTGAAGTATTTCCTCCTTTCTTTAAGTCGCAATATTTGTTGAGATTTAATCTATCCGTTTTATCTAAAGAGCCATATCGGTCGTAATTTTAAGTTATAAATATTTTTCATAATTAGATTAATACGTGTGATTAAAATCTAATGCAGGCATTAAGAAGTGCTTACCTCCAAAAGAAGGGGGATCACCTCGGTGAGGTCAAACTACCGATTCAAAAAAAAGTCCCGCGATGGGACGTGAGCGCATTTACTTTTGTACCGGAAGAAATCGTCCGGGGCTGGGGGGATTGCTGTCGCGGAAAATGAGACGCCACTGATTCGCAAGGTGTCGTATTTGACGAGTCAGGAAGCTTCCCAGCCGATCCTTCGACAAGCTCAGGATGACGGGTTTGAGGTAGTAATCTCAAATGGTGGCGAGGAGTTCTAGTGAGAGCGGAAAGTTATCGCAGACATTACTTTCATTCCACGTCATCCTGAGGTTGTCGAGCAACGTGACGTTGCATCCAATACGGTTGACGCCAGATGCATCATACTGGGTCCAGCGTCACGCTGGTCATCCTGAGCTTGTCGAGCAACGTGACGTTGCATCCAATACGGTTGACGCCAGATGCGTCATACTGGGTCCAGCGTCACGCTGGTCATCCTGAGCTTGTCGAAGGATCGCGTGAGATGGTTTACGATGCGACAATCAACTTGAAATCCGCACTCATCTCGAGGAAACGCTGTTCTCCGTAGGTGGAGCGGATTTACTCTTTGAGTAAGAGCTCGGCGATGGTGGCGGGGATATTGTCGGAGCGCATGAGGGTTTCGCCGACGAGAATGGCGTTGATCCCCTGCTCGCGGACGTAGCGGACGTCGGCTTCTGTCTTGATGCCGCTTTCGCTGACGGCCACGCAATCGCCGGGAATTTCCTCAGCGAGTTCTTCGGTGGTCTTGAGATCGACCTGGAAGGTTTTCAAATTGCGGTTGTTGATGCCGATGATGTCGGCGCCGAGATCAAGCGCGCGGTCCATCTCGCGGAGGTTGTGCACTTCGACGAGAACATCGAGGTGACAGCTCTGCGCGATGTCGAAGAGGTGTTGGAGCGGTTCGTCTTTTTCAAACGCGGCGACAATGAGAAGAATGGCATCGGCCCCGGCGACGGAGCTCTCGTAGATCTGGTATTCGTGGACGATGAAGTCCTTGCGCAGAAGCGGGAGATCGACCTGCAGGCGGATGTCTTCGAGGTAGGAGAGTTTCCCCTGGAAATACTTTTCGTCGGTGAGGACGCTGAGCGCATGCGCGCCGCCACGGGCGTATTCGCGGGCCTGCGCGATCGGATTGAAGTTGGGCGCGATGACGCCGACGGAGGGCGAGGCTTTTTTGACTTCAGCGATGAGGCCGACTTCTTCGCCGCGGTTGATGGCGGAACGGAAGCCGCGAAAATCGGTGCGGGCCAGCGCGGTTTTCTTGAGCTGGGCTACGAGCGGCTCGAGCCGTTTCCATTCGGCTTCTTTCGAAGCGATGATTTCCGCCAACTTGTCGTTCATGGTTTTGTTAAGTCAAATCTCAAAGGTCAAAAGTCAAAGGTACAATTCAAAACGCAAAAGTACAGGATTCAGCGCGGTGAGGTCGATAGAAAGTGTCTTCGTGTTTATGGATTATTTCCAATCTACAGATTGGTCCTTAGTACTTTTTACTTTTGCGCTGTAGTTTTGAGTTTTGACCTTTGAGTTTTGACTTACTCTTCATCATCCTCGGTGATGTCGGTGCGTTTCTTGCCGCGCAGGAAGGCTTCGACGAAGGCTTTCAGGTCGCCATCGAGGACGCCCTGCACGTCGCTGGTTTGTTCGCCGGTGCGGAGGTCCTTCACCATCTGGTAGGGCTGCAGGACGTAGGAACGGATCTGGCGGCCCCAACCGATTTCACCTTTTTCGCTGTAGTGCCGTTCCATCTCGGCGCGCTTTTTGTCCATCTCCAGTTCGTAGAGGCGGGACTTCAAGACGCCCATGGCGGAGGCGCGGTTCTTGATCTGGGAGCGTTCGTTCTGACAGGTAACAACCAAGCCGGAGGGAATGTGGGTGATGCGGACGGCGGAGTCGGTCGTATTGACCCCCTGCCCGCCGTGTCCACCGGCGCGGTACACATCCACGCGGATGTCTTTTTCCTCGATCTGGATGTCGATTTCGTCGTCGATCTCGGGCAGCACGTCGAGCGAGGCGAAGGAGGTCTGGCGCTTGCCCGCGGCGTTGAACGGTGAGATGCGGACGAGGCGGTGGACGCCGTGCTCGGACTTGAATTTGCCGTAGGCGTACTCGCCCTTGATCATGAGTGTGGCGGTCTTGATGCCGGCTTCTTCCCCGCCGAGGATGTCGAGCATGGCGACGCTGAAGCCGGAGCGTTCGGCATAGCGCTGGTACATGCGCAGCATCATGTTGGCCCAATCGCAGGCTTCGGTGCCACCGGCTCCGGCGTGGAGGCTGATGATCGCATTGTTGCGGTCCATCGGCTGGCTGAGCAGGACGGTGATTTCGAACGTGCCGAGATCTTTTTCAATCTCGTCGTATTCGGTGCGGATCTCCGCATAGCCGGAGTCGCTCGGTTCCTCGGCGACGAGTTCGGTGAGGACCTTGAGATCGGCAATGCGGGATTCCAGCTTGGCCAGGGGGCCGAGCTTGTTGCGGATGCTGTTGGTTTCGCCGATGAATTTCTGGGCGCGTTGGGTGTCGTTCCAGAAATCCCCGGCGGCCATGAGGGCTTCGAGTTCCGTTAAACGGGCATTAAGTCCGGGTAAGTCAAAGAAACCTCCGCAGTTGCGCGAGACGCGCTTCAATCACGGAGAAATCGGGGAGTAACTCGTTAGCCATAAGAACAGACTATCAAACCCGATGCGGGGGAAAGACGAAAGGCTTTTTTGACGAAATTAACGGAATTTACGAAATGGGGGAGGGAGCCATTTATTAATCAGGAACTCAGGAAATCAAGAAAATCGGGCGAAGGTTCTGAAAGAGATTCCTGTTTTCCTGAGCTCTTGATTTTAAAAAGCCCTGCTCCCCTATTTCGTGAATTCCGTTAATTTCGTCAAAAATCGGTTCGGCATTCACTTCCACTGATAGATCTTCCACGGTTCCGCGAAGCCGAGGAAGCCGTCCTTCTGGGGCGCGTAGTCCTTGGAGTTGTCGCCGTAGTGGGAGAGGTACATCTTCTGCTTGAGTGAGTCGGGGAAGGTCTTGATCTCGTCGTAGGTGGCGTGGACCGCGCCGTAGCCGCCGAGTTGGCAATCATGGAAGATGGTTTCGAGGCGGGAGGGATCGATGTGCTGGAAGAGGCTCGGATCGAAGCGGGTATCGGCGGTGAAGAGCACGCGGTCATCCACGCGCAGGCCGGTGGACCAGAAGGCTTGTTCCCAGCGGACGACTTCCGCGGGGACGTGAATCGTGCGGAAGATGTCGAGCTGGATGCCATCGACCGCGATCCGATAGATTTCGCGCGGCGTGGACTGGACCCATTCCGGCCAGAGCGGCGAGATGAAGTCGGAGAAGCGGAGGAGGCCAGCCTCATTATATTCGCAGCCGCCCTTGAGCGATTTCTCCCAGAGGATGTCCTGATAGGTGGGCGTGATGATCACTTTCGGCTTCTGCTTCTTGATATAGCGGGCGCTGAGCAGGAGTTCTTCCACCCCGCCGATGTGGTCGGCATGGGAATGGGTGAAGTGATAGTAGTCGAAGTCGGTGACCGCGATGCCTTTGTCGTAAAGAGCCTGCGGGATGTTCGAACCGATGTCGACGAGAATGGTTTTGCCGTTCTTGGCGATAATCAAGGAGGTTTGAGCGTGCTTCTTGGCGAACGCGGAACCGACTCCCACAAAGCAGAAAACGAGCCCTGTCTCGCTGGCTTTTTTGATGGCATCAAGCATGAAAATAGATATGTGAAAAATAAGCTAAGCCATTGCGGGATAAGCTATATGGAAACTTGATAGCACCATTTTCGCAGATTTCCAAGCGCGAAATGATCGTGATGGCGCGGACCAGTTATTTGACGTCCAAAGATAAAGCATGCTAATGTCCGCCCTCCGATGCATCAGTTTCCCTTGTTTTTAGCCGCACGCCGATGAATACCTCCTTCATCCGCTTCCGGCCCAGATTATTCGAGACGTTCCAGACGTACGATCTTGCAACTTTTTTCAAAGATCTCATCGCCGGTCTCACGGTGGGTATTGTGGCGTTGCCGTTGGCCATGGCATTTGGTATCGGCTCGGGGGTCAAGCCGGAACAGGGTTTATATACGGCGATTATCGCCGGATTCCTGATTTCCTTCTTTAGCGGGTCCAAGGTGCAGATCGGCGGTCCGACGGGTGCCTTCATGGTGATCCTCTATAATATCATGCAGAAGCACGGGTTCTCCGACTTGCTGCTGTGCGGAGCGATCGCGGGGGTGATTCTGGTGTTCATGGGCGTCTTTCGCATGGGGACACTCATTAAGTACATCCCCTACCCGATCACGTCCGGGTTCACGAGCGGCATCGCGGTGCTGATCGGGCTGAATCAGGTGAAGGATTTCTTCGGGCTGAAAATCGAAGGCGGCATGCCGGCCGATTTCTTCGACAAGCTGGAAGTGCTGGCGCGTCACTTTCTGACGCTTGATCCCACGACGACGATCTTTTCCGCGCTCTCGCTGGCGGTCATTTTGCTGTGGCCTCGACTGGTCACACGGCGGCTTCCGGGCTCGATCATCGCCCTGCTGCTCGGCACGACCGTGGCCGTGCTGATCAATCTCCCGGTGGAAACCATCGGCACGAAATTCGGCGGTATTCCGAGCGGACTGCCCGCTTTTCATGCGCCGGAAATCACTTTTGCGAAGATCAAATTGTTACTCCCGGATGCGATGACCATCGCGTTGCTCGCGGCGATTGAATCGCTGCTGTGCGCCGTGGTGGCCGACGGATTGACCGGCGATCGTCACGATTCGAATACCGAACTCGTAGCGCAGGGTATTGCGAACATCGTGGTTCCGTTCTTCGGCGGTATCGCCGCGACGGGGGCCATTGCCCGCACGGCGACGAATATCGAGAACGGCGGCAAGACGCCGATTGCGGGATTGATCCACGCGGGAACCTTGCTGGTAATTGTCCTTGTGGCCGCGCCTTTGGCCAAAAGTGTTCCACTCGCGATTCTGAGCGCCGTCACGATCATGGTAGCGTTCAACATGGGCGAGTGGCATGAGTTCACCCGACTGCGCAAAATGCCGCGCAGTGACGCGCTCGTGTTGGTGGCCACCTTTGGCCTGACGGTGATCATGGATCTGACCGTCGCGGTCGAGGTCGGCATGGTCATGGCCGCGTTCCTTTTCATCAAGCGCGTTTCCGAAACCACGCAGATCACGAAGGTCACTCCCGAAAGCGAACCCGAGGGCGCGCATCATTCGCTCATCGGCAAGGATGTTCCCTCCGGCGTGATGGTTTACCGCATTTACGGCCCCTTCTTCTTCGGGGCGGCCGAAAAGATGGAGGAGGCGTTCGAGAGTATCTACGATCTGCCTCGGGTGTTGATTTTGAAGATGCACACGGTCCCCGCAATGGATGCGACGGCGCTCAATGCGCTCGAGTCGCTCTACGAGAAATTGCAGAGCCGGGGGTGTCACCTCATCCTCAGCGCGCCGCATACGCAGCCGTTCTTCATGATGACCCAGGCTGGGTTCATCGACCGGCTGGGCGCGGAGAATGTCACGGCGGACCTCGACGATGCCCTCACGCGTTCGAAGTGGCTGCTGGCGGCTTCGGTGAAAAATCCGCACGCCAAGTAGGCAGTGAGAACAGCAGTGCGTTCCCCAACGCATTCCGGGTCGTTGATAGCAAAAAGTTTGCATAAGTTCGCGCCCTTTTGCGTCGATACAGAGCTAACGGTCCATTTAAGAAGGGATCGGCAAAGATTTCCGCTTTCCAAGGCGAATGACTTGCACTAGGAAAAGAGCTGAAACAAACCTGTATGCCGGAATTTCGCAAAGATCCGCTGGTCGGACGCTGGGTGGTATTCGCCCCCGAGCGCAAGCAACGTCCCCAGGAATATGGCAAGTTGGATCTGCCTGTCCCCGCCACCGATGCCTTCGCCGAAGGCAATGAATCCCTGACTCCGCCCGAGGTGTTCGCGGTGCGTCCGCCCGGTTCGCCCGCCAATGGCCCCGGCTGGCGCGTGCGGGTGGTGCCGAATCGTTACCCGGCCCTGCGCATCGAAGGTTCGCTCGACCCGGAAGCGATCGGTTTCTATGACCGGATGAACGGTATCGGCGCGCACGAGGTCATCATCGAAACGCCGGATTCGCAGAAGGCCCTTGAGGAATTGCCCATCGAAGGCGTCGCGGATGTGCTGACAGCTTACAAGGTGCGCATCGCGGACCTGATGAAGGACCCGCGCTTTCGCTATCTGCTGGTTTTTAAAAATGTCGGCCCCATGGCCGGGGCCTCACTCGGTCACGCGCATTCGCAGCTCATCGCCATGCCGGTGACACCGCAGGCGGTCAAGGAAAAGCTGGATGCGGCGAAGAATTACTACGACCTGAAAGAGCGCAATATCTTTCAGGACATTCTGCAGAACGAACTGCGCACGGGCGAGCGGGTGGTGTACCAAAACCACGGCTTCGTCGTGTTCTGTCCCTTCGCGAGCCGGTTTCCGTTCGAGCTGAGCGTACTGCCGCGTCGCCAGTCGCCCGACTTTCACACGATCGACGAACACGAGCTCGTCTTGCTCGCCGATGCGTTGAAGACCGCGCTGCAGCGGTTGAACGTCGCGTTGGGCAATCCGAACTACAACCTGATTCTTCACACTGCGCCGGTCCGGCGTCCGCGCAAGAATTACTGGACCAGTATCGAGGCCGATTACCGCTGGCATATCGAGATTCTTCCGCGCCTGACCGGCGTGGCGGGATTTGAATTCGGCACCGGCTTCTTCATCAACACCACGCTCCCGGAAGAGGCGGCACAGTTCCTGCGCCACGTCGGCCATTACTAAGAAAACACCAAGACATTTTTGACGAAATTAACGGAATTTACGAAATGGGGAAAAAAACAAAACGGATTCAATCAGGAACTCAGGAAAGCAGGAACCTCTTTCAGAACCTCCGTCCGATCTTCTTGATTTTCTGAGTACCTGATTAAACTCCCACCATTTCGTAAATTCCGTTAATTTCGTCAAAAAACTTTTCCCCATGAACGTTATTCTCCTCTGGCACATGCACCAGCCGTACTACGTCAATCCGTTGACGAAGACGGCGATGATGCCGTGGGTGCGCCTGCACTCGGTCAAGGGTTACCTCGACATGATCGACCTGCTGGAGCGGGTGCCGAACGTGTTGGTGAATTTCAATTTCACTCCGGTGCTGGTGAAGCAGATCGAGGAGCTCGCCAATGGCGAGGTGACCGATCTGTGGGAAAGCTGGTCGCGCAAACCGGTGGAGGAATTGCACGTCGACGAGAAGAAGCGCATCCTGGAGGATTTCTTCAAGCTGAACTGGGATACGATGGTCAAGCCGTACCCGCGCTATCTCGAACTGCTTCATCGCCGTGGCATGACGTGGAGCGAGCGGACGATGGACGAAGCGGTGAAGCTTTTCTCCGCTGAAGATTTCCGGGACTTGCAGGTCTGGTACAACCTCGCGTGGTGCGGTCACTCCGCCGTGCGCCGCTATCCGGTGCTGGACGAACTCAAGAAGCAGGGGCGCGACTTCACCGAGGAGCAGAAGAACGCGGTCCTCGATATTCACCGCGAGATTCTCAAGCTCGTGCTCTCGCTCTATCGCGATGCCGTGGCGCGCGGTCAGGTGGAAATCACGACAACGCCCTTTTTCCATCCCATCATGCCGCTGGTGTACGACACCGATTTCGCCCGCCGCTGCATGCCGCACGCGACGTTGCCACTGCGGTTCTCCGCGCCGGAAGACGTGCGCGCGCAGCTTCGTCTCGCGCAGGAACAACACGAACGTGTGTTCGGCCAGAAGGCGCGCGGCTTGTGGCCGTCGGAAGGGTCCATCGCGCCCGAACTGATTCCGCTGTTTCAGGAAGCGGGCATCGAATATTTCTGCACCGACGAGGGGAATCTCTTCCACAGTCTCGAGCATGATCCCGCGTGGGCGGGCAAGCACGTTGACCATCTGGAACTCTTTCAGGGGTGGCGCATCCGTCACGATGACGCGCAGGTGCAGGCGCTCTTCCGCGAACGTCCCCTCTCCGACTTCATCGGGTTCAACGCCGCGCGCAACGAAGCGTCGCGCTCGGTCGATTACCTGATGCATCACCTGGATCATCTCTCCTCCATTTTGACGCATCCGCATCAGGCGGTATTGCTCGCGCTCGATGGCGAAAACGCGTGGGAAGCGTTCGCCGATGGCGGCGAGAAATTCCTCACGCTGTTCTATCAAGCCCTCGCCGAACGGCAGAATTTCCGCACGCGACGCCTCGGCGGTTACTTCACCGAATTCCCCGCGAACGTGGAATGTACGCACCTGCACACCGGGTCGTGGATCAATAGCGATTTCGATATCTGGATCGGTGACCCGGAGGAAAACAAAGGTTGGGAATGGATCGGTCAGACGCGGCAATTCCTCGTCGATCGACTGGCCAACAACGATGTCCCCGCCGAGACCGCGATGAAAGCGTGGTGGGCGATCTACGCCGCCGAGGGCAGCGACTGGTTCTGGTGGTACGGACCCGATTTCAATACCGACTGCGATTTTCTCTTCGACGAATTGTTCCGCACGCATCTGCAGAACGTGTACCGATTGCTCGGCGTTACGCCGCCCGCTTATCTCGATGTGCCGATTTGCCTGCCGTCGCAAGCGGTGCCCTACACGCTGCCGCATCGTTATGTGCAGGTGGGGCGCAAGGGGCAGGTCGAAAATTATTTCGAATGGGTCGGCGCGGGACAGTTCGACATCGAACAGCAGCAGACCGCGATGTATCAGTCCGACCGGATCGGGCGTCAGCTCTATTTCGGCTTCAACCACGAACATTTCGTCCTGCGGCTCGATGCGAGTCACCGTCCGGAAATGCTCGTCGTCCAATTCACAACCCCCTCGCCCTGCCGTCTCACCATCGAGCGCGGCGCGCGCACGGCTTATCACGCGCATCTCGAGCAGAGCGAGGATCAAGTCACTTACCACCCGGTCGATACGGCGATTCACGCTGCGTGGGGGGAATTTCTCGTCGTGCTCGTGCCGAAATCGGCCCTGGGCTGGGACAAGGGCGGCCAGATCAGTTTCTTTGTCCAGCTCATGGAAAAGGGACTGCAGAAGGAACGCTACCCCGAGCGTGGCGCCATCGAGTTCCCCGTGCCGAACGCGCAGTTCGAAGCGAGTCAGTGGTTTGTTTAGAGATGCGTCCAATTAATCCGTCATAGGATGACGGATCATGAGGCTTCCACGCTGATCCTTCGACAAGCTCAGGATGACGTGGAATGAAGGTAACGTTTTGGGTAAGCACCCGCTCTCACAAGAACTCCTTGCGACCGTTTGAGGTTACCGCCCCCACCCCGGCGACAAAGGGGTTGACCACGGCAGAAGTGGAAGTACGTTCGATAGAATACGAACAAGCCTTCCACAACCTTCAACGGAGATTTTTCCTATGGAATACAGACTTCTTGGCGGATCGGGATTCAAGGTGCCGGTGTTGACGCTGGGGACGGGAACATTTGGCGGCAGTGGTGAGTTTTTCAAGGCCTGGGGCGAAACGGATGTGCAGTCCGCCCGCCGTCTGATCGATATTTGTCTGGAGTCCGGTCTCAACATGTTCGATACCGCCGATGTCTATTCGTATGGCGCGGCCGAGGAAATTCTCGGGCAGGCGATCGCCGGTCGCCGCGACAAAGTGCTGATCTCCACGAAGGCGGCGTTTCGTTTCAGCGATGAACCGAATGATGTCGGCTCGTCGCGCCATCATGTGATCCGCTCCGTGGAGAACTCGCTGCGACGTCTCGGGACGGACTACATCGACCTGTTTCATCTTCATGCGTTTGACGCGCTGACGCCGATGGAAGAAGTGCTTAGCACGCTGGATGCCCTCGTGCGCTCGGGTAAAATTCGTTATGTCGGCTGCTCGAATTTCTCCGGCTGGCACTTGATGAAGGCGCTCGCCGTGGCAGAGAAGTACGGTTATCCGCGCTATGTCTCCCATCAGGCCTATTACTCGCTTATCGGTCGCAGCTTCGAGTGGGAACTGATGCCCCTCGGGATTGATCAAAAAGTCGGCACGATGGTGTGGAGTCCGCTGGGCTGGGCGCGATTGACCGGCAAGATCCGGCGCGGTCAACCGATCCCGCCCGACAGCCGCTTGAACACAAAAGTTGTCGTCGACATGGGGCCGCCGATCGATGATGAGTATCTCTATCGCGTGGTGGATGGATTGGACGAAATCGCGGCTGAAACAGGAAAGACCGTTCCGCAGATCGCCTTGAACTGGTTGCTGCAACGGCCCACGATCTCGACCGTGATCATCGGCGCGCGGAATGAAGAGCAGTTGCGGCAGAATCTGGGAGCGACGGGCTGGAGCCTGACGCCGGACCAAGTCGCGCGGTTGGAAAAAGCCAGCGCCACGCCGCTGGCCTATCCCTATTTTCATCAACGGACGCAATTTGACGAGCGCAATCCCTTCCCGGTGGCCGTCACGAGCTGACGTTCGGAGGGTAGTGTATTAGACTCACTATCTTTACGATAGATTTTCTAATAATCATTAATTCCTTGAATGAAGTACCGTTGATGTTGTAAGTTTATCTTATAGCGTAGTGCCTTCACCTTCATGAAACCCTCCCTCTGGAATGATCGTCCTTTTGTCGTAATTTGGGAAGCGACTCGATGCTGCGATCTGGCTTGCCGTCATTGCCGGGCCACGGCCAATCGTCGCCACCATCCCGAAGAGTTGAAAACCGCTGAATCCAAGCGACTTATCGATCAAATTGCGCGTTGTAATCCCGGCATTTTTATCATCACCGGGGGCGACCCGATGCAGCGTGCCGATTTGCTGGAATTGGTGCAGTACGCCACGGGCAAAGGACTGCGTGTGGCGTTGAGCCCGAGCGCCACTCCCAAATTCTTGAGCACCGACATGAAGCCGTTCCATCAGGCCGGGGTGCGGCGCATGTCTTTCAGCCTGGACGGGGCCGAACCGATGACTCACGACGCCTTTCGCGGGGTCGAAGGCACGGCCGAGTGGACCATGGAAGCGATCCAATCCGCCCAGCAGGTGGGGATCGATATCCAGATCAACACCACCATGACGCGTCAGAACATTGACGAGTTTGAGGATTTCAAGCACGTGGTCACGATGCTCAAGCCGGCGGTCTGGACCGTTTTCATGCTCGTCCCCACCGGCCGCGGCAAGTCCCGCGACATGCTCAATGGTCTCGAAGTGGAAACGCTTTTCCAAGGACTCGCCGATTGGGAGCAGGAAGCGCCCTACGAAATCAAGACGACGGAGGGACAGCATTTCCGCCGCGTCTCGCTGCAACGCTGGAAGGCGCGTGGGGGCCGTCGCGAACCGCGGATCGCGGCGATCAACGACGGCAAGGGCTTTGTCTTCATCTCGCACACGGGCGAAATTTGCCCCAGTGGATTCCTGCCTCTCGTGGGTGGCAATGTGCGGAAGGAAGAGCTCATCGACGTTTATCGCAACTCACCGATTTTCCAGCAACTGCGCAATCCCGACGCGCTCAAAGGCAAGTGCGGCCGTTGCGAATACCGCGCCCTGTGCGGTGGTTCCCGCGCCCGCGCCTATGCGACGACCGGCGATTTCCTCGCGCCGGAGCCTCTCTGTATTTATCAACCCCACAGCAGCGAACTTCATCACACCACCGCCCAATGATCAATCTGACCACCCTTCTGAGCGGCGAATCCCAACCCGCGGATTACCTTCGTTACGGCCGGGGCCACGGCGCGCCCAAAACGGCTGGCGAACGCCGCCCCATCGTGGTGTGGAATATCACCCGCAGTTGCAATCTGAAGTGCCTGCATTGTTATTCCGATTCGGATGCGAAAAGCTACGCGGGCGAACTCGATTGGGATCAATGCAAGGCAGTGGTGGACGATCTCGCGGCTTACGGTGTTCCCGGCCTGCTGCTCTCCGGCGGAGAACCGCTGGCGCATCCGCAGGTCTTCAAGCTGGCCGATTACGCGAAGAGCAAGGGCCTGCGTCTGACGCTCTCAACCAACGGCACGTTGATCACGCCCGACAAGGCCGTATTGATCAAGCAGATTGGCTTCGCCTACGTCGGCATCTCGCTCGACGGCATCGGCTCGACGCACGATCATTTCCGGGGTCGCAAGGGAGCGTTTGACCTCGCGGTGAACGCGTTCCGTCACTGCCGCGCGGCGGGCCAGCGGGTCGGCTTGCGGCTGACGTTGACCAAGCACACGATTGGCGACATCGAAGGCATTCTCGAGTTCATCGAAAAGGAAAACATCGACCGGGTGTGCTTCTACCATCTCGTCAACAGTGGACGCGGTGCCGATCTGGCGGCCGTCACGCACGACGACACGCGCCACGCCATTGATACGATCATGGCCAAAGTGAAGTATTGGCATCAGACCGGGCAAAAGCGCGAAGTATTGACCGTGGCGCAACCGGCGGACGGCCCTTATCTGCTGCTCAAACTGGCGGAGGAAAACTCCCCGCGGCTGAACGAAGTGCGCCAGTTGCTCCAGTGGAACGGCGGCGGCAACAACGGTCCCGGTATTGGCATCGCGAACATCGATTCTCAGGGCAATGTGCACCCGGATCAATTTTGGCAGGGATTAACCCTTGGCAACGTCAAGGAAAAGCCCTTTAGTGAGATCTGGGGTCAGTCAACGGATCCGGTTTTGCTTGGATTGCGGAATCGGCGTGCAAAACTTCAGGGACGCTGCCAACGTTGCACTTGGCAGGAAATTTGTGGTGGCGGTTTTCGCGTGCGTGCCTGGCAGCACCATGGCGATCCGTGGCAGGAAGATCCTGGCTGCTACTTAAACGAGGAAGAAATCGCACAGGCGTCGGCAGAAGTCAGCTCCTGAGCCAACATTTATCAGTATGGTGTTACCAGTAATTATTCAGGGCGGAATGGGCATCGGCGTCTCCAATTGGGTGCTGGCCCGCGCCGTTTCACAGTGCGGACATCTCGGCGTCGTCTCCGGCACGTCGATTGACTGCGTCTTCACCCGTCGCCTGCAAATGGGCGATCCGGGTGGCCACATGCGCCGCGCGCTGGCCGCGTTCCCGATCAAGGACATGGCTCAACGCGTGCTCGACCGCTACTTCGTGCCGGAAGGCAAGAAGGACGATGCCTCTTTCCGGCCCGTGCCGATGCAGACGCTCGACTCCAGCGCGGCCTTGACCGAGCTGACGGTGATTGCGAACTTCGCGGAAGTTTACCTCGCGAAGGAAGGTCACGACGGCGTGATCGGTGTGAACTTCCTCGAGAAAATCCAGCTCCCCACCCTGCCCTCGCTTTTCGGCGTGATGCTGGCGGGAATCGATTACGTCCTGATGGGTGCCGGTATTCCGCGCGCCATCCCGGGCATTCTCGATCATTTGGCGACGGGTGAATCGGCCGAGATGAAGCTCGATGTGGAAGATGCCTCGTCTCACACGGAATTCGTCACCCGCTTTGACCCAAAGACTTTTTGCGGCGATGACTGGAAGCCCCTGAAGCGTCCGGAATTCCTCGCGATCATTTCCTCGTCGACACTCGCCATGTCCCTGGCCAAGAAAGCCAGCGGCAAAGTGAACGGGTTCATCGTCGAAGGCGCCTGCGCCGGTGGTCACAACGCTCCCCCGCGCGGCCAATTGCAACTCAACGAGCGTGGCGAGCCGGTCTACGGCCCGCGCGATGAAGTGGATCTCGCGAAGATCCGCGAACTCGGCCTGCCGTTCTGGCTGGCCGGGGCGTATGCGGAACCGGAAAAACTGAAAGAAGCCTTGGCGACCGGCGCGGTCGGCGTCCAGGTGGGCACCGCCTTCGCCTTCTGCGAAGAGTCGGGCATCACTCCGGAAATCAAGCAGTGCATCCTGAACAAGAGCAAGGCTGGCACGGCGGAGATCTTCACCGATCCCGTCGCCTCCCCGACCGGCTTCCCGTTCAAGGTCACGCAGATGGAAGGCACTCTTTCGGAACAGGACGTTTACGCCCAGCGCGAACGTCTCTGCGATGTCGGCCTGTTGCGCCACTACTACGAAAAAGCGGACGGCGCGCTCGGCTATCGTTGCCCGGCGGAACCGATCGAAGATTACACCCGCAAGGGTGGCAAAGTCGCGGACACCGTGGGCCGCAAATGCATTTGCAACGGACTTTTGGCGACCATCGGCCTGGGCCAGGTGCGCTCGGATGGCAGCTCGGAAGCCCCGATCATCACGGCTGGTGACGACGTGGCCCACATCGCCCGTTTCCTCAAGCCCGGTCAGGACAACTACACGGCCAAGGATGTCGTCGATTACATCATGGCGTCGGTGCCGGTAGCTGTCGGATAGCGGTCAGCTCTCAGCGATCAGCGGTCAGTTACGCTCAGTAATGGGAAAATCTCGTTTCCAGCTGAAAGCTGACCGCTGAATGCCTTTAGCCATGCCCACCTTCAAAGCCATCGCCGCCATGGCGGAAAACCGGGTGATCGGTCATGGGAACAAAATCCCGTGGCATCTGCCGGAGGATTTCAAGTGGTTCAAGCAAACCACGATGGGCCATACACTCTTGATGGGGCGCAAAACATTTGAGTCGATTGGTCGCCCCCTGCCCGGTCGCACGACTCTCGTTTTGAGTCGTCAAGCGGTGAGCTATCCCGGCACGACCTCGATTGCCGACTGGCAGCACATCCCTGCCGAGTTGATTCAGGGTGATGTTTTCGTCGCGGGCGGCGCGGAAATCTACGCGCAGTTGCTGCCCCATTGCGGCGAACTTTTCCTGACGCTGGTGAAGCAATCGCCCGAGGGGGATGTTTTATTTCCGCCGTTCGAACATTTGTTTTCGAACAAGACGCTGGTGCGCGACACGCCGGAGTTCACGATTTTTCACTACGTGAAGTAAGATCAAACTTCACACGATCCGGTAGACCTGCACCGGACCGGAGCGACCGCGCACAAACATGTGCTGCATCAGTTCCGCCTCGCGGGCGATCTCGCCGGTCTTGCGTTTGACCGCTTCGGAGATGAGGAGCTGCGAGTCGAACTCCTTGTTCAGCTGCTCGATGCGGAACGCCACGTTCACAGTGTCGCCGATGACGGTGTATTCCCGGCGGTCTTCGGTTCCCACAATGCCGAGCAGGGCGGGGCCGGTGTGAATGCCGATGCCGAGCCGGGTCTGTGGAATGGACGTTGAGTCGTGCAGAGCGGTCATTTCGCCGAGCAGATTGAGCGCGGACCAGACCGCTTTTTCCGCGTGCTGCGGATCTTCCGTGGGTGCGCCGAAAACGGCCATGAATCCGTCGCCAAGGAATTTGTTGATCACGCCGCCGTGGTTATGCACCACGCGAATGCCTGCGCCCCAGATGGTGTTGAGGTAGTCCACGAGATCGTCCGGCGGCGTGATCTCGGCGAGGGCGGTAAAATTGCGGATATCGACCACGAGGATGGTGACTTCCCGGATCTCCGAATTCATGCCGTTCGGGCGATTGAGGATTTCGTGCGCCACCTGATGGCTGACGAGCTGAGAAAAGATGCCCACGATTTCGCGCTTCTCTTCCACGGCCGCCATGGTGTTGAGCATGTTCTCGCGGACGTGACGAGCCACCAGGCCGGAGAGAACGCCACAGGCCAGGAGAAAGACATCCTTCAAGGCCACGCTCATCACCAGCGAGGTATCGAGTGCGACTCCGTGCTGATGTTGCACAAAGAAAAAGAGCGCGCCATAGCCCACGGCAGCGACGAGCCCGGTAAAAAAGCAGATCCAGAAATCCAACCGCAGGGCTGCGAGCAGGATGAAGAAATAGTAGGTGCTGGCCACCGGACTCGAAAGCGCATGCGCGGCGTCCACCATCTGCGCCACGGCAAACAAGCCCAGCGTGGGAAAGCTGGTTTCGATGAGGGCGTTGAGATAGCGCAGGCTCACCGGCGGCAATCGATTCTCGCGGATGAAGCGGCCACACACCCAGTAGCAATAGAGTTCGAAAAAGGCGGTCGCGGCAATCAGCAACGCGCCCACCTGATAAAGCGGGTGCGACTCTTCACGAACGAGCTGAGCCACCGGACCGATGCCCGGCAGAACAAGGTGCAGCAAGAGAATGCCCACCAGCAGGGAAAACAGAATTTTGGCCCGCCACTGCTCCGTGGCCAAAATACGGTGAGCGAACTCCGATTCCAGATCGGCAACGCCCCCGGCTGGCAGTGGCGGATGTTCCCGATTGATTTCGTGCACGGCTGAATTCCTCAATCGCTATTAGTTATTAAGAGTGAAATGAATGCTGGCTTATCAATCGTCGCGGTAGTATCTTCCATTCACCCACCTATGCGCGCCTTGCAAAAGCCTACTCTATTGTTCGGCATAACCGGAGCTTTACTCATGAGTATTTTTAGCTTTTTAAACATGAGCCAAGCGGCTGAACCCCTGAATGTTGGCGATACCGCTCCGGCGGTTTCCGCACCGGATCAGGATGGAAAAACCGTCGCGCTGGGTGAGGCCTATGCCAAGGGGCTCACGCTGGTCTATTTTTACCCCAAATCCGACACTCCCGGTTGCACCGCGCAGGCCTGCAGTTTGCGCGATGGGTTCGCCGATTTGCAAAAAGAGGGTGTCCAGGTTTTCGGTGTCAGCACGGATAGTGTCGAAGCGCAGAAAAAGTTTAAGGATAAGTATAATCTGCCGTTCACCATTTTGTCCGATAAGGATAAGCAGGTTACCGCCGCTTTCGGCGTGCCGACCACGGTCGGATTCGCCAGCCGCCAGTCTTTCCTGATCAAGGATGGGAAGATCGTCTGGCGCGATCTGAAGGCGTCCACCGCCAAGCAAGCTGCCGACGTGCTGGCCGCGATCCGATCTTTGTCCGCGGCCAAATAATCGGGCAAAATGCCCTAAATACGGCTTGTCACCCGGCTGCGGGATGACATTTTCGACAGCTTACGAAAATGTCTACTGCAGCATCTGAACCGAAGGAGATGTGGTTAAATTGGCTCGCGATAACCACAATCATCATGTCCGCGAGCGCAACCCTGGGTAGTTCCAAAAGCGCCGGCTTCACGTCTGGCGCGATGATGGCGCAGAACAAGGCGTCCGATCAATGGGCCTTCTACCAAGCCAAGAGCATCAAGCAGCATAGCTTCGAATTGCAAAAGGATATCCTCCAGGTGCAACTCGCGCAGGCTCCCGCCGCGACGTCCGCGAAGTTCGTGGAGAAGCTGAATGCGTACGATGCCAACATCGAGCGCTACACCAAAGAGCGCAAGGAAGTGAAAGCCGATGCGGAACGTTTCGAGCATGAACGCGATCTCTCCCAGAAGAACGGCAAACTGTTCGGCACGTCGATCATCTATCTGCAAATCGGCATCACCCTTTCCGCCTTGGCCGCCTTGCTGAAGAAAAAACCGGTATGGTGGTTAAGCCTCGTGGTCGGTGCTGCGGGGATGCTCTATTTCCTCAACGGCTTTTACTACGCTTACAAAGGCGTGACAATTCTGGTTGGGATGCCATAGCCAGTCGATGGCGGGAGAGTCGAGTTAGATTTGACAGCGACCTCCCGACATCCTAAAACACATCATGCTGCGGAACTCGTTCGCATTGATCATCATCGCTTTTTTCCTCGCGTTCGCTCAGGCGGAGGAAAAGATCGCCAGCGCTACCTCGGTTGAAACCAAGGTGGAAACGCGTCCGACGGTGGAGACCGATTTCAAAAAAGCACCGACCATCGATCCGAACATCAAGGTCACCAAGATCCATGAGTTCCGCAATGATGAGAAGTACAATCCCGGGGGTAATCCCGCGCTCGAATTTGAACAACTGTACTGGAATCACGGCGCGATTTTGGGAGACGAAGTGGAAAGCCGCCGGGGCCATTACTTTGTGATCTCTTGGGCGAATAAAGGCCCCGCAGCCAATTTTACGACCCGATTTGAATACCGACAGGTCAAGACGAAGGACGTGGTGCGCGTCCTGACCATGGACCATCCCAATGCGAAGGGGGCTTCCCGGTCTACCTTTGCGGTGTTGGGCGATGCCTACCGCGCCTATGGCCCAGTGGTTTCCTGGCGCTTCACGGTGCTGCAGGGCGATAAAGTCGTCGGCGAAGAAAAATCTTTTATCTGGTAACACTCCATGTATTCCCTCCTGGCCCAGCTGCCCTCCCCTCCTCTGCAAGAAAGCGTGGGCTTGTTCGACGTGATGCAAAAGGGCGGTTTGATGATGTGGTTCATCTTTGCGGCGAGCATCGTCGCGGCGGGTGTTTTCGTGGAGCGGCTTTTGTTTTTCCATCGCTGCCGCCTGCAAGTCGGGGAATTTCTCACGGGGATCAAAAGCCTTGTTCGTCGCCGTCAATTTGTCGAAGCGCTCGAGCGTTGCGACGATGGCTACGGTCCGGTCGTCAATGTCGTGCGGGCCGCGATCACCAAGCGCAATTACAATCCGTCGGAACTGCGCGAAATCATCAAGGAAAACGCCCAGCTCGAACTGCCCGCGCTCGAAGCGAATCTTCCCCTTCTGGCCACGGTCGGTTATGTGGCGCCGCTGTTCGGTCTGCTCGGAACGGTGCTGGGCATGATCGACGCTTTTATTCAAATCAGCCGGTCCAGTGGCGCGGCCCCCGTGGGCGATCTCGCGGGCGGCATCTGGATGGCACTCGTCGCGACGGCGGCGGGGCTTTCGGTTTCGATCCCGGCTTACGTGGCTTATAATTATCTGGTCTCCCGCTTGAACCATCTCATTTTTGACATGGAACGGGCTGGGATTGAAATGGTGCATGTGCTGACCGAACCGGCGCAACCAGACATCATCGCCATGCCGAGCAGCGATTCTCCCTCGGCCAGCAAACAGGCCTGATCTTCTCCCCTTGCATCGATTCCTTTCGCTGCCATTCCTGCTTCTCCTGGCTTGGTTGGGAGGAAATCCGAATGTCGCACGCGCCCAAGCTCCGGTTGATCCCGCGGCGAAACCCTCATGGACCCAAGGCGGCGAGGCATTGCCTCCGTTTCCGAAAACCGAGCCGGAAAAATTCCTGTCCGAGCTTAAGATGCCGCGAACGCCGGGAAGACTGCATCAAGCCGCGAGTGAGGATTGGGACGGGGCGCGGTCGCGTGTCGCCGATTCGTCCGAGTGGAAAGACTGGCTGGCCAAACGACGCGTGGCGGTGGATCAATGGATGGCCAAACACCAGGATCGCGCCGGATGGAAAGCGGGCTGGCATCATGATTTCGTGAGCCCGAAGGACGGTTCTTTTCTGGTCTGGACGGAAGCCATTCCCGGCGAGGAAGTGAAGACCTTCACCGACAAATCGGGCGCGCCGGTGGAGATTACGCCGAAGCTGTTGGACGCCTGGGTGTATCGCTTTCGCGGCAAACATCTGGAGCAGATGATTGAGGCGGCGCGGCTGTATCGTCTGACGGGCGAAACGCGCTACGCCGAATGGGCGGCGAGTCAACTCGACTTCTACGCCACAAATCTCGCGCAATGGCCGATCACCAAGGCCAAGGGCAATTACGCCCGGCTCGGCTGCCAGAGTCTGGACGATGCCGGGATGTTGACCAAGCTGACCGAAACGACTCGACTGCTTTTCGATTGGGCCGGGCCGGAACGGCGGCAAATGTGGTTCGACCAGTTGCTCAAGCCCGAAGTGGAGCTCCTCGATCGCTCGTTTCAAACCATCCACAACATCGCCACCTGGCACCGCTCGGCGCAAGCGGGCGTGGCATTGCTCTACAAAGATGAGGAGATGTGGCGGCGCGTGGTCGACGGGAAGTATGGCTTGCGCGAGCAGATCCGGCAGGGCGTGACGAGTGACTATTTCTGGTACGAGCAATCGATGGGCTACAACTCGTTCGTCGTGCTGGCCACGCTGCCGCTTTTCGAACTGGCGGATTTACTGGGACAACAGGATCGTCTGCAAGCCGAGTCCGCCATTATCGAAAACATGATGCTGGCTCCGCTCACCATTCGCTTTCCGGATGGCACCCTGCCCAATCCCGCAGACCAGACCGGACTGCCACGCATCCCCTACTCGCTTCTGCAACAAGCCTCCCGCGTGTGGCCGACCATGATTGGACTCAAGCAAGCGCAAGCCGCCAAGACATGGGACACGCTGGTCGATCCCCGGCCTTTGATTCTGGGTGATTACAGCCTGCCGAAGGTGTCCTCGTCGCACCTCGAATCGACTCGCTTTGCGCAACTCGTCAGCGGTCCCTGGCAGGTGTTTTTCCACTATGGGCAACTCGCCCGTTCTCACGCGCAGGACGAGGCGCTCAATTGGTCCGCCTCCTACAATGGCATCGATATCACCCACGATGCGGGCACCGTTGGTTACGGTTCGCCCCTCTCCAGCGGCTACTATCGCCGGGGGCTCACCCATAATGTGCCGCTGATGAATGGCGAGGGCGAGGAGTCGTGGCATCGCGGAACGATGATGCGCTTCGATCCCGAGACGGCTCTCATGTCCGCCGAACAACCGCAGTATCGACCGGATGCCAGCGCGAGGCGGACATTGCGCATTGAAGGCGACACGTTGATTGACGAAGCCACCATCACCTCCACAGCAGCGACTCCTGCGCAACTCGGATTGGCGCTGCATCTTCAGGGCAAGGCGCAGCTCAGCGAGGCATTTCAACCCGTGACCAATTTCGCGGAGGGACGTCCGGAGGCTTTCAAATATTGGAAGGAGGTCCGTGCGGCAACGTTCAAGGATCACGCGGCCATTGACGTGACCTTTCCGAAAAATCTCGTGCTGCGCGTGGAGTTTTCCATGCCCGGCGAATTCACGCTCTACACCGGTTCCTCTCCCGACCAGCCGCCCGCGCGACGGACGGGTTTTTATCTGGAGATCCCCGGACGCGAAGCGACGTTCGTCACGCGATTGACGCCGATCAAATCCTCACCGTAATTCCCGCATCGAGTGTGGCTTAAGCTGCCCCCATTTCGATCGCTTCATTTTCCCTCTAGCCAGAGGTCACTCTTTTTGTTATATCCAACTATGGGTCAATTAACGTCACCACAGTCTCCGCTTTTTTCCCTGCGGACAAGTCACCGAGGTGCCCGGTCATGATCAAATTGCCCCGTCACTTTCAACCGCTCCGTGGTCCCATCGATATGGCTCCGCTCATTGGGGTGGTCCTGCTTCTGCTCCTCTTTTTCATGCTCGGCTCGACGTTCGTCCTGCAGCCCGGCATCCGGGTCGATCCGCCGCGCAGTCTTTATGGCACGGGCGCACCGTCGAATACCTTTATTGTCTCCGTGATGCTCGAAGCCGAACGGCGCGATCCCACCACGGGCGTCGCGATGCCCCGGCAGCCGGTCATCTTCTTCAACGACCAGATCCTGGCCTTGCCGGATTTGCAGAAGGCCTTGCAGCAACTGAATAAAAAGCGGACCAATACCCCGCTCGTGCTCAAGGCGGACAAGGATGTCCCCCTGGGACTGCTCACCGATATTATGAATGCGGCCATGGCGAACGGGCTTTCCGTCGTCATCGCCACGCAGCAAGCCGATGGATCCAATCAATAAGCTCCCGCAACTCGCCAAAGCGCTGACGATCGAACCACTCTTCGATGTCGTCCCGCCGGAAAAGCGCCGCCTTGGACTTTTCCTGTTGCTGGTGGGGCTGCTGCATGTGGCGGCGTTTTCGTTCATCCAGATCACCTATCCGCAGCCGCCGATCCGAACCGCTTCGCGTGTGCATGTGACGCTGACGGAAACCCTCAGCCAAGCCCCCGTGAACCGCACCAGCCTGCGGTTCTGGTACGCGCTGGAGGACCCGAGTCTGCTGATTCGTCCGCGCGATCCGGTCATCGATACGGCCAAGATCGAGATCACGCCAATCAAACATGACTCCATTCCCGCCGCTCAACCGGTGACATTGCCTGTGCGGGATGACAAGATCAGCTTTTTGCCGGATGGACTGCCGTCCCTCACCGAACGCGCCGGAGCCATGATGGAACCGCCACGGCAAATCTTCGCTTACGCGGATAGTAAAACGTCCACTGCGAAACCGACGACCACGCTTTCGCTTGATCCCGCTCTGTCTGCGCGCGCCATCACGCCGCTGCCGACATTGCCGAAACAGGCTTCCAGTCTGCTGACCGAAGCGGGCGCGACGATCCTCCGCGTAGGAGTGAATCCCGACGGTCGTGTCGCGCATGTGCTCGTCGAGCAAAGCTGCGGCAAGGCCGCCGTCGACGCCGTGGCGTTGCAGGCCCTGCGCAAGACCCACTTCCAACCGGCCACCGGAGTCAATCCGGGGCTGGTGTGGGGGCAAGTGACTGTCTACTGGCAATTTGAACCCGAACCGACTCCCGCCGCAACCCCAACCGCCGCTCCGGCACCCGCCCAATGAAACACACGTTGAGCGGAATTTTTTGCTTTTACCTAGCGGTTTTTCTTGCGGTTGTCTTTGGCTCGTGGTTTCTTTTTTTACGGCGACGCCGCCGGACTGAACTGAGTGAGCGTCGCATTTTTATTTGCGGGTTCTGTGATTCGGAAATACCGGACGCAAGCCTACGCCAACGACTGCGCTGTCCCGAATGTGGGGCAGTCCAGGAACGGCAACAACTAAAGGAGAAATAAAAAGCATATGGGAATGTGGATTGGTAGAAATCGTAAAGCCCGTGTTACCTACGGATTTGATGAAATTGCGCTCGTGCCCGGTGAGGTGACCATTAACCCGAACGAAGTCGATACCTCGTTCGAAATCCCGACCCCGTCTGGTGAGCCGATCAAGTTGAAGATCCCGATCATCGCCAGCGCGATGGACGGCGTCACCGATGTTCGTTTTTGCATCGAAATGGGCAAGCTCGGCGGCCTCGGCGTGATCAACCTCGAAGGCATCCAGACTCGCTACGAGAACCCGCGCGAAGTGTTGGAAAAGATCCTGACCGCCGACAAGGCGCACGTCACGGAACTCATCCAGAAGATGTATTTGGAGCCGATCAAGGAAGAATTGATCACCAAGCGCATCCGCGAATTGAAGGACGCCGGCGTCATTGCCGCCGTTTCCTCGATCCCGCAAAAAGCGGAACACTACGGCGCCATTGCGGCGGCCGCCGGTGTGGATGTGTTCGTTGTGCAGTCGACCGTTTCGACGGTTCGCCACATCGCGACGGAATACAAATCCCTCGACCTCGCCGGATTCTGCAAAAAGATGAAAGCCCCCGTCATGGTGGGTAACGCGGTGACCTACAATGTCGTGCTCGAACTGATGGAATGCGGCGTTGCCGGCGTTCTCATCGGTGTCGGCCCCGGTGCCGCTTGTACGTCCCGTGGCGTGCTCGGCCTCGGAGTACCCCAGGTCACAGCGACGGTTGATTCCGCCGCCGCCCGCGACGCCTACTTCAAGAAGACCGGCCGTTATGTGCCGATCATCACGGATGGCGGTATGTCCAAGGGTGGAGACGTTTGCAAGGCTCTCGCCGCCGGTTCCGATGCCGTCATGGTCGGTTCCGCGTTTGCCCGCTCGGAAGAATCTCCGGGACACGGCTTCCACTGGGGCATGGCCACGCCTCACGCCAACCTGCCTCGCGGTACCCGCATCCAAGTCGGCGTCACCGGCTCGCTCAAGCAAGTCTTGTTCGGCCCGGCCACCGTGGATGACGGTTCCCAGAACCTCGTCGGTGCCATCGCAACCTGCATGGGCTGCGTCGGTGCTTCGACGATTCGCGAGTTCCAGGAAACCGAAATCATCATTGCCCCGTCCATCAAGACGGAAGGCAAGCTCTTCCAGATGGTGCAAGCCGTCGGGATGGGTACGAAATAACGGCAAAGTCGTTTGACGAAATTACCCCCGATACCTAGTGTCGGGGGTAATTCATTTTAAAGCAGAAACCCATATAACTTGTGACGACAAAAAGCGGCGAGCGTAGCAAGCCAGCCAATGCCGTCCGCTAGGACCCATGAGCAACCGCATCTTCATTCTCGACTTCGGATCGCAATACACGCAGGTCATCGCGCGTCGCGTCCGCGAACTCAACGTCTACTCCGAAATCCTGCGGTACGACACTCCCGCCAGCGTGATCGGCTCTCTGCGCGGCGCAGGCATTATTCTCTCCGGCGGTCCGTCGAGCGTTTACTCGTCGAAGGCTCCCCTGCCCGATCCCCGCATTTTCGATCTCGGTCTTCCGATTCTCGGCATCTGCTACGGCATGCAACTCATGGGTCACCTGCTGGAAGGCGGCAAGGTGCAGAAGAGTGATCGCCGCGAATACGGCTCCGGCCAGCTCAAGCTCACCGGTTCGTCTCCTCTTTTCAAGAAGCTACCGAAGACGCTCGACATCTGGAACAGTCACGGCGATCACCTGACGAAGATGCCGAAGGGCTTCGTGGCGATTGGCAAAACTACGAATGCGCCGCATGCGGCAATTGAGCACAAGGAAAAGAAATTCTTTGGTCTCCAGTTCCATCCCGAAGTGGCGCACACGCCGCGCGGCAAGGAAGTCATCGCCAATTTCGTGCTCGGTGTTTGCAAGGCGGAACAGACCTGGACGATGAAGTCATTCATCAAGTCCACCTGCGAAGATATCAAGCGACAGGTTGGCAAGGACAAGGTCATCCTCGGCCTCAGCGGCGGGGTGGACTCCAGCGTCGCGGCCGCGCTCCTGCACAAGGCGATCGGCAAGCAGCTCGAGTGTATCTTTGTCGACAACGGACTGCTTCGTCACGACGAACGCGCGAAGGTGGAAGAACTCTTCGGCAAACACATGAAGTTGAATTTGTACACCGCCGATGCGGAGAACATTTTCCTGCGCAAATTGAAGGGCGTCACCGATCCCGAAACGAAGCGCAAGATCATCGGCAATGAGTTCGTTTACGAATTCCAACGCGCCACAAAGAAGGTCGGCAAGGCGAAATTCCTCGCGCAGGGCACGCTGTACCCGGACGTGATCGAGAGCGTCGCCATTGGCGATAATCCCGCCGCCGTGATCAAGAGCCACCACAATGTCGGCGGTCTTCCGAAGAACATGAAGTTCGCCCTCGTCGAACCGCTCCGCCAGCTTTTCAAGGATGAGGTCCGTCTCGTGGGCGAAGAACTCGGCCTGCCGAAAGAAATGGTCTGGCGTCACCCCTTCCCCGGTCCCGGCCTCGCGGTGCGTTGCCTCGGCGACATCACCAAGGAAAAGCTGCGCATCCTGCGCGATGCGGACCGTGTCGTCATCGAAGAGATGAAAAAGTCGGGCTGGTACTACAAGGTCTGGCAATCGTTTGCCGTTCTCTTGCCGGTTCGCAGCGTCGGCGTCATGGGCGACGAACGCACCTACGATTACACCATCGCCATTCGTATCGTCCAGAGCCAGGACGGCATGACCGCCAACTGGGTGAAGATCGATCAGGATGTGCTCGGCAACATGTCGAGCCGCATCATCAACGAGGTCAAGGGTGTGAACCGCGTGGTGTATGATATTTCCTCGAAACCGCCGGCCACGATTGAGTGGGAATAAAATAATTTGAAATCTCAAATTTCAAATTTGAGATCCTGAGTATGAGCCTGAATATTTCCGAACGTATTGTCCGCTACACGGACAAAAACTATGCCGCGACCCTTGCGGCGTTGAACCGTGCCGCGCAGCCCGAGGAAAGCGTAGTGGAAGCGGTGCGCGCTATTGTGAACGAAGTGCGCGCCAATGGCGACAAAGCCTTGGAAGCGTTCACGGCCAAGTTCGACAAGAAGAACATCAAGGCGAAGGATTTCCTCGTCACGCGCAAATCGATCACGCCTGAGGCCAAAGCCAAGGGGGCGCTGAATCATTCCCTCGCGAATGTCACCGCTTTCGCGAAGGCGAATCTGCCGAAGGCGTGGAATCGCAAGAATCGCGAAGGCGCGACGGTCGGCGAGATTTATCACCCGTTCCAGCGCGTCGGCGTCAATGTCCCCGGCTTTTCCGCCCCACTCGTGTCAACCGCGATCATGACGGTTGCCATCGCCAAGGCAGCGGGCGTGCCGGAGATCGTCGTGGCGACGCCACCTCCGGTGAATGATCTCATGCTCTACACGCTGCGCCTGGCGGGCGCGACGGAGATTTATCAGGTCGGTGGCGCACATGCCATGGCGGCCCTCGCCTATGGCACGAAGACGATCAAGCGCGTGAATAAGATTTTTGGTCCCGGCAACAAGTACGTCGTCGAAGCCAAGCGCCAAGTCCTCGGCGCGGTCGCGATCGATCAACTTCCCGGCCCGAGCGAAATCGCCGTGATCGCCGATGACTCCGCGCGTCCCGACTTCATCGCCGCCGATCTACTCGCGCAAGCCGAGCATGGTCCCGGCAGTCAAATTCTTTTCGTCACTGCGTCCAAGAAGTTGCTGGCCGCCGTGGTCGCGGCGCTTGAAACGCAGCTGCCACAATTGGAGCGACAGGAATATCTCGCGCAGACGCTGAAAAACTCGCGCCTGCTCCTCACTCGCAATCTCAAGGAGGCCATTCAGATCGTGGAAGACTTTGCGCCGGAGCATACCAGTCTGGTCGTAAAAAACGGTCGCGCTCTCGCGAAAACGATGCGCAATTCCGGAGCCATCTTTGTCGGTAATTACTCTCCCGTCGCGGCGGGCGATTATATCGCGGGTCCCAGCCATACCTTGCCCACCGGCGGCGCGGCCAAGTCGTTCCCCGGCCTCACCGTCGACCAGTTCTACAAACGCACCAGCATCGTGGAATACTCAAAGGAATCCATCCGCAAGGCCGCGCCGAATATCGCGATTCTGGCTGGACTCGAAAAGCTTGATGCTCATGCCAAGTCGGCGCGTATCCGGGTGGATTAAAAAAGTCCGCAGATTACGCCGAGTTACACAGATTTTAGGAGAGCCTAACTTCTGAATAAATTGCATTTTATAATCTGCGGCAATCTGCGTAATCTGTGGACTCTCTCTTATGAAATCACGTACGGCTACTATTTCCCGCAAGACCGGCGAGACCGACATCACGCTCAAGCTCAATGTCGACGGCTCCGGCAAGTCCACAATCAAGACCGGGATTCCTTTTTTCGATCACATGCTGACGTTGCTGACCAAGCACGCGCTCTTTGACCTCGAACTCAAAGTCAAAGGTGACATCGATGTCGATTTTCACCACACGGTTGAAGACACTGGCATCGCCCTCGGTCAAGCGCTGCACAAGGCGCTCGGCGACAAAAAGGGCATCCGCCGCTACGGCTTCTTTTATCTGCCGATGGATGAAACACTCGTGCGCGTCGCGCTCGATTTTAGTGGTCGCCCGCTCGTCGTTTTCCGCGTCCCGCCGGGACTGGAAATGATTCGCCTCCGCGCGGGGGATTTTCCCGCGCAGTTGACCGAGGAATTTCTCCGCGGACTGGCGCAGCATGCCGGAATGACCCTCCATGCCGAAGTGCTCTACACGAGCGAAACCCATCACTTGATTGAAGGCGTCTTCAAGGGACTCGCCAAGGCGCTTGATATTGCCGTGCAACGGGATCCGCGCGTGAAGGGCATTCCGAGCACCAAGGGCATGCTTTAGTGCTATATTGCCAGAGCCATGAGCACTATCGGCATCATTAATTACGAGATCGGCAATCTGCGCAGCGTCGAGAAGGCGTTCCAAGCCAGCGGCGCGGAAACGCGCTGGGTGCGTTCGCCGCAGGACATGACGGACCTCTCCGGCCTTGTTCTTCCCGGTGTGGGCGCGTTCGGTGACTGCATCAAGGGCCTGCGCGCCATTGGCATGTGGGACGCGGTGAAGGAATGGGTCGCGGCAGACAAGCCGTTCTTCGGTATCTGTGTCGGCTACCAGATGCTTTTCGAATCGAGCGAAGAAACGCCGGGCATCGAGGGCCTTGGTATTTTCAAGGGCCGCGTGGTGAAATTCACCGATCCGAAATTGAAAGTCCCGCAGATCGGCTGGAATACGGTTGCGGTCAAGCAGAAGTCCCCTTTCCTGAAGGGGATCAGCGACGGCACGTTTTTCTATTTCGTGCACAGCTACTATCCGCAGGGAGTGGACCGCTCCATTGTTGCGCTCGAAACCGATTACGGCGTCACGTTCACCGCGGCCGTGACCAAGGGAAATCTCGTCGCCACGCAGTTTCACCCCGAAAAAAGCCAGAAGGCCGGACTGCAACTGGTTAAAAACTTCGTCGATCTGACCGAACAAAAACAATCTCTTAAAACAAAACTCACCAGCACCCCTGGTATCGATTCTTAATTCAACTATTACGAAAGGACGACGGCAATACATAGAGGCGAGCCTCGCCAGCCAGCTACTGCCGTCCGCTAGGACATGAAGATTCTTCCTGCTATTGACCTCCGTGGAGGTAAAGTGGTTCGCCTGCAACAAGGCAAAGCCGATCAGCAAACCACCTACAGCGATGATCCCATCGCCGTGGCGAAAGGCTGGGAACAGCAAGGAGCCGAGGAGTTGCACATCGTCGATCTCGATGGTGCGTTCACCGGTCACCCGCAGAATCTTCACATCGTTGAGCAGATCGCCAAGGCCATCAATATCCCCATCGAACTCGGCGGCGGCATGCGCAATGAAGAAGCCATTGACGCGGCCCTCGCGGCGGGCGTGGCGCGAGTCGTAATCGGCACCAAAGCGTGCGACTCACTCGATTTCGTCCGTTCCGTGGTCGACAAGTTTGGCGGTGAATCGATCGCCGTCGGCATCGATGCGAAGAACGGCATTGTGGCCGTCAAAGGCTGGACCGAAGCCAGCAAGTGGACCGCGGTTCAGCTCGCGCAGGCGGTTTCCGTCACCGGTGCCGGCACGATTATCTATACCGATATCTCCACGGACGGCATGTTCACCGGTCCCAATATTCCCGCGCTCAAGGAAGTGCTCGAATCGGTGGATCTCCAGGTGATCGCTTCCGGCGGCGTAGCCACGGTCGAACACATCAATGTCCTGCGCCAGATTCCGAATCTCTACGGAGCCATCGTCGGCAAGGCGCTCTACGACAAAAAAGTGACACTCGCCGAAATTCTCTAATCCAATGGGCACCGAATACGTTCTCCAACCTTCCGGCGGACGTCCCTCCTCTGCCCACATCGATTACGCCGCCGCACTCAACGAAGAGCAGTATAGCGCCGTCACAGCCACGCCCGGACCGATCCTCGTTATCGCCGGAGCGGGCAGCGGCAAGACCCGCACCCTCACCTACCGCGTTGCTTATCTCGTCGAGAACGGGGTCGAGCCAGAGAACATTCTACTTCTCACCTTCACGAACAAGGCGGCCAAGGAGATGCTCCATCGCGTGGCGTCCCTGCTGCCGTATGATATCTCGCGGCTTTGGGGCGGAACATTCCATCACGTCGGCCATCGCATCCTGCGGCGTCACGCCAACCTGATCGGGTACGGTAGCGATTTCACGATTCTCGATGCGGACGATTCCGCCGATCTGGCGGCGACGTGCCTCGCCGAAAGTGGACTCCCCACCGATGATAAACGCCTGCCGAAGGGCGATGTGCTCACGAGTGTGTTCGGCTTGGCCGTGAACAAGGAAGAGGCGGTCGAAAAGATCATCGAGACGCAGTTTCCCTATTTCAGCCAGTTCACTGAAGGACTCGTCATCAGCAAGCGACTCTATCAGGAGCGCAAGCGCCGCAACAACGTCATGGACTATGATGACTTGCTCGAGCTCAGCGTTCGCCTGCTCACCGAGCATGAGAACATCCGACTTTATTATCAGCAGCAGTTTCAACATGTGCTGGTCGACGAGTATCAGGATACCAGCAGCGTGCAGGCCAACCTGACCAATACGCTGGCAGCGGTGCATCGGCAAATCATGGCCGTGGGCGACGATGCGCAAAGCATTTATTCCTGGCGCGGCGCGAATTTCAAAAACATTCTTTCGTTTCCGGAGCGCTATCCCGATGCGCGTGTGATTCGCATTGAGACGAATTACCGCAGCAGCCCGGAGATTCTCAATCTCGCCAACATGGCCATCGCGGCCAATACGCAGCAGTTCAAAAAAGAACTCCGCTCCACCCGGCCCGCCAATCGCGCCCCGAAACCCGCGCTCGTCTGTCTCGGGAACGGAAACCAGCAGGCACAATTCATCGCCCAACGCATCGGCGAACTTTACGAGGAAGGTGTGGAGCTCAACGAGATCGCGGTACTTTACCGATCCCACTTCCATTCTCTCGAAGTGCAGATGGAACTCACGCGCCGGAACATCCCGTTCGAACTCACCAGTGGATTGCGGTTCTTCGAGCAGGCGCACGTGAAGGACGTCAGTTCTTACATCAAGCTCGCGCTCAACCCCAAGGATGAACTCGCGTTCAAGCGCATCGCCTCGATGCTGCCCGGTGTCGGAGCCAAGACCGCGGACAAGCTCTGGCTCAAGATGCAGGACGGTGCCACGCTCGACCAGATTAAGCCGCCCCTCAAGGCCACCACAACGTGGAAACAATGGGCCGATACGCAAAAGCAGATCACGGCACCCGAGCTGAAGAACAAAACGTCCGAGCAAATCCAGATTGTCATCGACGCCATGTATCAGGATTACATGCAGGCGAAGTACACGAACTGGCAATCGCGTCTGGAGGATTTGAACCAGCTTCGAGCCTTCTCCGAAACATTCGAAACGACGGAGGATTTCCTCGCGCAACTGGCCTTGCTCACCAATGTCGATGTCGGCCCCAAGGCGGAGAATTCCCGCGCGAGCCAGACCAATTCTGAACCCAAGATTCGCCTCAGCACCGTCCACCAGGCCAAGGGGCTCGAGTGGAAAGTCGTTTTTGTCATCATGCTTTGCGACGGCATGTTCCCCTCCTCCCGATCCGCTGAAACCGAGGAAGGCGTGGAGGAAGAACGCCGTCTCTTTTACGTCGCGGTCACGCGCGCGAAGGATGAGCTCTATCTCACCTATCCGGTGCTACGCAGCATCGCGGGTTCCGAGGAACGCTGGCAGGAGCCGTCGCGATTCCTCGGCGAATTGCCCCGCGACTTGACCAATCAATGGAAAATCGTCGCACCGTCGGCCTTCCAATAAAATCATGAGCACAAGTGGCCCGGAGATCCTTTTTGTCGCTGGCCCCACCGGAGTCGGCAAAAGTGAGATCGCGCTGCAACTGGCCCGACGCTTGAACGCGGCCATTCTCGTGATGGACTCAATGCAAGTCTATCGCGAGGCCAATATCGGCACGAGCAAACCTTCCCAAGCGGAACAGCGGGAGATCGCTCACGGCGGCATTGATTTGGTCGATCTGGGCGACTCATTCGACGTCGGCGCATATCTTAAGCACGCCGCTCTTTTCCTCGACCGTTGCAGCCGGATCGGTCAATCCGTGGTGATCGTTGGTGGCACCGGCCTCTATTATCGGGCGCTCACCCAGGGATTGTGCGAAGCCCCGGCGGCCGCGAACGAGTTACGAGAGCTGCTCGCGCAAATGACACTGGAAGAATTGCAAAAGCGTTTGGCCGAGACTGATCCGGAGATTGTGCCGCATCTTGACCTGAAAAATCCCCGCCGCATCGCACGGGCAATTGAGGTCATGGAGACGACCGGTATCTCTTTGCGAAAATGGCAGCAGGACACCAGGCCGCCCCTCATTAAAAGCTTTCGCGCTTTTTACATCGAACGCGACAAGAGCGATCTCCATGCCCGCATCAATCAGCGCGTGGACCAGATGTTGGAAGCCGGGTGGATCGACGAAGTGCGTACCTTGGTCGAACGCCACGGGTTGGATGCGTTGCTGAATTTCCCCGCCATTGGTTACCCGGAACTCGCCGCCTGGTTACAATCTAATGGCGACCTGAATCTGGTCAGGGAAGCGATCGCCCTGGCCACCCGGCAGTACGCCAAGCGCCAGTTGACATGGTTCCGCCGGGAAAGTAAGCTGATTGCCGTACCGATGGCCCCTAACGAACTTTCCACCGCCGCTGCGGATCGTCTCCTTTGAAGACGCTACACCGTACAGCCCCTGATGATGCGAAGGAGCGCGCGCTCCTCGTTGGTCTCGAACGCGCCAGCCTCGATCATTGGGAACAGGCGGAATCGCTGACCGAACTGGGCGAACTTGTCAAAAGCGCCGGAGGCGAAGTTGCCCACACTGCCATCCAGAAACTCGAACGGCCCACCGCGTCGTGCTACATCGGCAGCGGCAAAGCCGAAGAGTTGGCCGGTTATTGCGGTAAGAATAATATCCAATCGGTCGTGTTCGACGACGAGCTCAGCCCCGCCCAGAGCCGCAATCTCGAGCGCATCATCGGCCGGAAGGTGATTGACCGCACCCAGCTCATTCTCGATATTTTCGCGCAACGCGCCAAATCGCGCGAAGGCAAACTCCAGATTGAGCTCGCGCAATTGCAATATCTGCTCCCGCGCCTGACCCGCATGTGGACCCACCTGTCGCGTCAAAGCGGCGGTATCGGCACTCGCGGTCCCGGTGAAACGCAGTTGGAAGTCGACCGCCGTCGTGTCATGGAAAAGATCGCGCGGCTTGAGCGCGAGCTTGAGGAAGTGCGTCAACATCGCAGCGTCCAACGCGCTGGTCGCCTGCGCCAGCACTGGCCGATCGTTTCGCTCGTGGGCTACACGAACGCCGGTAAATCGACCCTCCTCAATCGCCTCACCGACGCCGAGGTCTATGCGGCGGATAAACTTTTCGCTACGCTCGATCCCACCACGCGCCAGTTCACCCTGCCGAACAAGCAGAAGATCCTGCTCTCCGATACGGTCGGATTCCTCAAGAAATTGCCGCACCATTTGATCGAATCGTTCAAGGCCACGCTCGAGGAAGTCGCCGAGGCTGATTTGCTGCTGCACGTCGTGGACCTCAGTCATGATCTCTACGAGACACAAATTACGGCCGTAAACACCGTGCTCGAGGAAATCAACGCCTTCGGCAAGCAGACCGTTCTCATTTTCAACAAGATCGATCAGGTGGAAAATCCCGCACTGGTCGAGCATGTTCTGCGCACGCATCAGCATTCCGTGGCCATCTCCGCCCAGACCGGTGAAGGCATGGAGCAACTGCTCCACGAAATCGAACATCAGGTCCGTTCGTGGCGTTTGCGGGTCAAACTCATCATTCCCAATAACGAAACCGCCTTGCTCGCTGAGCTCCACCGTACCGGTCGCGTCATCGACAAGAGCTATGTCGACGATACGGTCCATGTCACCGCCCACATACCGCCACAGTTGCAGGGACGCGTGAAAAACTATATGGTCGAGGATCATGACGACTCAGCTCATCCGGGAAATGGACCCGCAGGAAAGGCCTCGGGAAAGACTGCTTAAGCAGGGTGCCGAAAGCCTCAAGACTTCCGAGTTGATCGCGATTCTCTTGCGCACCGGTATGAAGGGGGCTTCCGCGCTCGATGTTGCGGAAAAAATGCTCAGCCAGTACGGACACTCCCTCGAAGCGCTCAGTCGCGCTTCGGTCAATGAGCTCGCCAAAATCAAGGCTGTCGGCCAGACCAAGGCGATCCAGCTCAAAGCCGCTTTCACCCTTGGCGCACGGCTGAGCCGTTCCACCGCTGAATCCCGCACTGTGGAAACACCGGAGGATGTCTATGCCTTGCTCGGGGAGGAAATGCGCCTCCTCGATTACGAGAGCGTACGCGTCATCTCGGTGAACACGCGCTACAAATTTCTCGCCGTTGATGAGATCTCCAATGGCACGCTCAACTCCAGCGTCTTCCATCCCCGCGAAGCGTTTCGCCACGCCATTGGGCGTCAAGCGTACGGCGTAATTCTCGTGCACAATCATCCCTCGGGCGATCCCTCTCCCTCGAAGGCGGATCGCGAGGTCACCCGCCAGTTGAAAGCGGCCGGTGACGTCTTGCAGATTGAGGTTCTGGACCACATCATTCTCGGAGCCCCACGAGCGAACCAGCCCCAGGCTTGGTTCAGTTTCCGGCAACAGGGCTTGCTCTAAAAATTTATGAACTCGACTCTTATTCATCCCAGCGCCGTCATTGATCCCACGGCGCAACTCGGCCGCAATGTGCGCGTCGGTCCCGGTGCGGTCATCGAAGCCGGTTGCGTAATCGGTGACGACTGCGAAATCCGCGCGCATGCCATCATCACCGGGGCTGCCCGGCTCGGTGTTGGCAACCAGATTGGCTATAGTGCCGTCGTCGGTGCCGAACCGCAGGACCTCGGCTACAAGGGCGCTCCGACCCGCGTGGTGATCGGCGACCGCAATATCTTGCGCGAACTGGTAACCATTCATCGCGGCACGAAGGAAGGCACCGAGACGGTCATCGGCAACGATAATTTCCTTATGACCGGCGCGCATGTGGCGCACAATTGCCACATCGGCAACCACGTCATCATCGTCAATAACGTGCTGCTCGCCGGACATGTCGAAATTCAGGACCGCGCCTTCCTCGGTGGCGGTTCCGTGGTGCATCAATTCACACGCGTCGGCGAACTCGCCATCATGCGCGGGCTCACTCGCATCAGCAAGGACGTCCCCCCCTACTTCATGGCGGTCGACACCAATCGCGTCGGCGGTGTCAACCGCGTCGGCATGAAGCGCGCGGGGTTCTCCCCGGAGGTACGCCGTAGTGTGGTCGAAGCGTTTAAATTGCTCCACCGCTCGACTTTGAATTTCCCTCAGGCCCTTGAGCAGCTCGAAAAAGAGTCGCCCACCCCTGAAGTCCAAAAAATCATCACCTTCATCCGCACCTCCAAACGTGGTATTTGCGCCGGGAGCCGACGCGACACCGAAGACGAGGAATAGGAATCCCATTTATGTTAAAAGCCGTCATTCTCGCCGCCGGTAAAGGCACCCGCATGAACACCCTCACCGCTGAATTGCCCAAGCCCATGCTGGCAGTTCAGGGGAAACCGATCCTGCAACACATTATCGAAGGTCTTCGCGATCACGCCCACGTCCGTCATTTTTTCATCATCATCGGTTATCAGGGCGATGTGATTAAAAACCATTTCGGCGATGGCAGCCAATGGAAGGTTTCCATCACCTACGGCGTGCAGGAAGTGCAGAACGGCACCGGCAAAGCGCCCGAGCTGGCCGCGCCCTGGATTGGCCGGGAGCGGTTCCTCCTCACCTACGGCGATATCCTCATCGATCCGAGCGACTACGGTTATCTCCATGACCAATTTGCTGGCGACGGCGTGATTGCGCTGAAGGCGGGAGAGGATTTATCCAAGGGCGGCGCGGTCGTGCTCGACACGGAAGACTGGATGATTGATCTGGTTGAAAAATCGACGCAACCGCCACCCAATTCCTATTACAACGCGGGCATCTATCTTTTCACTCCGACCATATTCGAATACACGGCCCGGCTGGAGAAATCGCCCCGCGGTGAATATGAACTGACCGACGCACTCAAGGCGTTGACCAGTTCCGGTGGTCGCATTCGTGGCGTGCAACTGCGCAAGCGATGGGTCGATGTGCGTGACCCGGAAGTTTTGGCTTCGCTCAATCAAAAAACGGATTTCGCACCGTAAGGCATGACCGCCCCCGACTCCCAGCCCGCTCCCCCGCTCTGGGTCGACGAGATCGAGGAATGTCTCGCGGCCCTCGCCACGGAGAAGAGTCACGCGGTCAATACCCAGCTCATCAACCGCATCGCACTGGAAAGCTTCACCGCGTGGTGCGAGAAACGCGGCCTGCGCGATCTGGCTGCCCTGCGGCTCACCGACGTGCAAACATTCCTGCGCGAGCGCCGCAGGGAGCGTGATCTGGCCCCGGCTTCGCTGAAGGTTCTGGTGGTCGCTCTCAAACATTTCTTCGGCCATCTCCATCGCGAGAAGCGGCTCGAGGCGAACCTCACCGAGACGCTCGATATTCCCAAACTGCCGCAACGCTTGCCCGAGACGCTCAGCGAGGAGGAAGTCGACCGGCTGCTGAACGTCGATTTCCCCGAGACACCGCTCGGTCTCCGCGACCATGCGATCATCGAACTGCTCTACTCCAGCGGATTGCGCGCTTCCGAAATGGTCAATGCCCGGCTGGAGAATTACCTGCCGGCTGAGAAATTCATCCGCGTCATCGGCAAGGGCAACAAGGAACGATTGGTGCCGGTCGGGACCAAGGCGGCGGAAGCCATCGAACGCTATCTCGACCAAGGCCGCCACCGACTCGTGCATCCGCGCACCGGAGGTGAAATCTTTCTCGGTCAGCATGGCCGCAAGCTAACCACCGCCCGGCTGTGGCAGATTGTGAAGGACATTTTCCAACTCTCCGGACTGCAAAAGAATGTTTATCCTCACGCCCTGCGCCATTCTTTTGCCACACATTTGCTATCGCATGGCGCGGATTTGCGCGCTATTCAGGAAATGCTCGGTCATGCGAGCCTGGCCACCACGCAAATCTACACCCACGTCGATCAGATCCGATTGCGCCAAATCCACCAGCAATTTCATCCCCGCGCCAAGTTAACGTCATGAGCCTCGAACTAATTCAATCCCGCCTCGAATATACCTTCAAACGTCCCGAGCTCCTGAAGGAGGCGTTGACCCATCCCTCTTACGGTCACGAATTGCGGCAACAAGTGCCGGATAATCAGCGGCTGGAATTCCTTGGCGATGCCGTTCTCCAGTTGGCTATCACGCAACGTCTTTTCGATCTTTTCCCCAATCAACCTGAGGGTCAGCTCACTATGCTGCGCGCCCGGTTGGTCAACCGCATTCAGTTGCAAACTTTGGCGGAGTCGCTGGAGCTGGGAGCCTCTCTTGTTCTGGGCCGGGGCGAGGAAATGAACGCGGGCCGTACCCGCAGCTCCAATCTTGCGGATGCGATGGAAGCGGTCTTCGGCGCGGTTTTTCAGGATGCCGGATGGGAAGTGGCTCGAGACGTGATTCTGCGGCTGCTGAATCCCGCCGTGGCCGCGATTGGCCGGAAGAATTCCTCGGAAAATCCCAAGGGCGATCTGCAGGAATTCCTGCAAACGACCGGCGGCGAACCGCCGGAGTATCGTTGCGAATCCGAGCACGGCCCGGCCCACGCCCGCCAATTCGAGGTCTCCGTTCACTGGAAGGGCAGCGAACTTGGTCGCGGTGTCGGTCAGAGCAAGAAGGAAGCGGAGATCAGTGCGGCACGGGCGGCATTAGCGTCTCGTAGCCGGCTCGAATCCGTGCGCGAGTCTGATCATAAAACTCCCTGAACGCCGCCGCATCGACAAAGCCCATGCGTTGCGACAGCTTGGTGAATTCCTTCTCGTCCTTCGGCAGCTTGGAAACGCCGCTGTTCTGATCGCAGCGGAGAATCGATTCGATCTTGCGCAAAAAGAGATAATCGGCGCGCCATGATTCCGCCAATTCCGGCATGTCCTCGCTGAGCCATGACAGGGCGCTCCACGTGCGCGGCTCGCGCAGGCGACGCTTCATCAAATAGGCTTGGAGTCCGAACTCAACGTCAATCATTCCGCCTACTCCGGTCTTGAATTCCAATTCCTTGTGCGCGGCGTCCACACGTTCCGTCTCGATGCGATAGCGCATTTTGGCCACGTCCATGGTTAAGTCCGTTTGGCGAACCTTCTCCTGCCAGATGGGATCGATGGCGTCCATGAACGCCTCTCCCAGTGCTTTATCGCCAGCCACGACCCGCGCGCGCGTGAAGGCCTGAATCTCCCAGGAGTGCGCCTTGTTCTGGTAATAATCGCGGTACGCTTCGAGCGGCACGCAAATGGGCCCCTCGCCATTTGGACGCAACCGGAAATCGACCGGAAAGAGAATACCCGTGGGGAGAATCTCCGCCATGAATTTGCTGATCTCCCGTCCCGCGTTTTCGTCGTCCCCGATCATCAGGCAGTCGAGATCCGAGCCATAGCTGAGTTCCGCTCCACCGAATTTGCCCATGCCGATGATCACGACCGGACTCGAAGGTTTGACCTGCTTCACGGCGTAGTCGAGGCAGGCGCGGGCGAGCGCGCTGTATTCGCGTTGGATGATGTGCAGTTCATCCAGGGCAAGGATATCGCGCAGGAAGATCCGCAACAATTCGGCCCGTCGATAGCGCCTCGATTCCAAGGCAGGATCACCTTTCAGGTTTCCAAGCTCGCGGATGTACTCTTCGGATTTCTTGCGAAAATCGAGCGTACCCGATCGGGCGGCTTCCTCGAAAAGTTCGGGCCGGGCCAATAACAGCTCCGTATAGAACTGGCTCCGGTCAAAAATTTTCAATAGCAGTTCGAGTGCCTTCGGATTATTCGCCAAGCTCTCGTAGAGCAGGCTGTGCGCGCCGTAGACATCGACAAACCGAACCAGCCGGGTGAGGCTCAAGTCCGGGTCAACACAGCGGCGCAGGCTGTTTTCCAGCTCATTGCAAAAACGCTGGAACGAGCGCCGGGTTCGTGGCGAAACATGCCGCTCGCTTTTGCCGGAGGGTTCGAGCGCGTCCATGTCCTTGCGCGCATGATCCGGGTCGGTAAAGAAGTCGGTGGCAATCATCTCGCCACTGCCCGCTACCACGGTTTTATGCTCCGAGAATACCTCGTCAAAAATCTCCCGCACATTGCGCCGGTGATGCGTGATCAATTCTTCGAACTCGGGCAGTCCCAGGCCAAGGGTTTCCGCGATTTGCGTGCGACGGGCGAGATCGCGCGGCAGGGAATGCGTTTGCAGGTCCGCGACCATTTGCAACCGGTGCTCCACCGTGCGCCACCACAGGTAAGCCTCTTTCAAGACCTTTACCTTGGATGCCGGAAGAATATCAAGCGTCACGGCGGCCGAGAGCGCGGGTAGCGTCGAGCGATGTTGAAAATAGGGAAGGCGCGCACCGTTCAAAATCTGGAGTGCTTGCACGATGAATTCGATTTCGCGAATGCCGCCCGTGCCGAGCTTCACATGCAAATCGAGGTTTTCCACGCCGACCACTTCGCGCTCGATGCGCTCCTTGATCACGGCGATTTCCTCGATGATTTCCAGCGATAGGCTGCGTGGATAACAAAACGCCGTGCGCATCTGTTCGAACTCGTAGCCGAGTCCCTTGTCACCCGCGGAGGGACGCGCCTTCAGCAACGCCATGCGCTCCCACGTTTCGCCATAGGCGGCATAATAATTCTCGCAGGCTTCCAGCGAACTCGCCAGTGCGCCGGAGTCGCCTTCTGGCCGCAAGCGCAAGTCGATACGGAAGAGATTGCCGTCGCCGGTTTGAGTACTGAACGCGCCAATGATCTTTTGCGCGAGCCGCACGAAATATTCACTGTAGGTGAACTGGCGGCTGAGTTGTCCTTCTGCTCCAAAGAGAAAGATCACATCGATGTCCGAACTGTAATTCAGTTCCTGACCGCCCAGCTTGCCCATGCCGAGCACGGTGAATTCCGTATCCGGTTTTCCCCAACGTTCGATCAACGGCTGCTGCGCCACATCGAGAACCACCTGCAGGCAAAAGTCGGCAAGGTCGGAAACCTGCCGCATGGTTTCTTCCACTGAAATGAAACCCGAAAAATCGTGCAAGCCAATGCGCAGGTATTCGCGTTGCTTCAACTGGCGTAACGCCCGCACAGCGGCATCGAACGAACTGGCCCCATCACCGGCCAGGGTCAACCAGTCCTGCTTCCACTTGCCCGGTCCACGCAATTGACGCGGGTCGATAATCTCCGGGCTCAACAACCATTCGCGCCATTCGGGATGAGCATCAATCTTGGTTCGAGCTTGTGAGGCATAAGCGATAAAATCAGCATACGCATCGGCCGGTTTGGGGTAAGGCTTGGCATAAGACATAAGCAACAGAGGGGCAAGAGATTACCGAGTGAGGCACAGTCTACAAAATTCTTTGCCGCGACGCACTCATATTCGCACACTTGATTGCACCCCGCTTATGCTCCAGATTGTGCCCTCATGTTTGTGCAACTTCTTTTGGCCTTTGCCCTGTTGACCTGCTCCAACGCGTTTATGACTTACGCGTGGTATGGACACCTCCGCATGAATCAATTTGTGATGTGGCAGGCGGTGCTTTTCAGTTGGGGCATTGCTTTTTTTGAGTATTGCCTGCAGGTGCCCGCCAATCGCCTCGCCTACGGAACGTTCAGCGGATACCAGTTGAAAATCATGCAGGAAGCGATCTCGCTTTCGGTTTTCATGATCTTCGCGTTCTATTATCTCGGCGAACCGCTCAAATGGAAGTATGCGATCTCGCTGAGCCTGATTGCACTTGCGGTGGGCATTGCCTTCAGCGACTTTGGGGGCAAATGACGCCGGACCAAACCGATCCCCTTCCCCCTATGGCGGCCTGGCATTGGGAACAGATGTACCCGCCTTACCGACGCTACAATTCCCCGGCCACCATTGTCATTGTCGCCACCACGATCGCCGTCTTTTTTGTTCAGCTCTACTTCCATTACTTCTACCACTCCGAATGGGTGGCGAACCTGCTGGCGTTCAGCCCGGAGACTTTTGAAGAAGGCGATTACTGGCGAATCGTTACCTACGCGTGGATTCACTCTGAGGAGCTTCCGATTCACATCCTTTTCAATATGTTGATGGTCTGGGCGCTCGGCGGCGAAATCGAACGCATCCTCGGCAGTGTCCGGTTCCTCATCCTCTATTTCGGCGGTGTCATCGCGGCGGCGTTGGTGTTCTGGATGTGGTCGCCGTTCGATTCCGAAGCGGTCGCCGGAGCCAGCGGAGCAGCCTTTGCCCTGCTGACCTCCCTCGCCGTGCTTTGCCCGACGCGACGCCTGAATGTCCTTTTGCTCCTTGTCATCCCGATGCGGATGAAAGTGGTGACGCTCGCATGGGTCACCTGCGCCGTGGAACTGGTCTGCCAGATCTTCGGCTTTCTTGGCTTTATCAGCCACACGGCCCACCTCGGCGGGGCGCTCTTTGGCGTTGCGCTCACGTTTTTACTGAAACCCAAGCGGCCCAAGCCAATGGTTTTTCCGAATTAGGCACTAGCCTTTTTCTTCCGGCTTGATACTCTCTACCGCATGGTAACTCAGCGAGTGATCGCTTTGATCGGAGTTCTGCTTCTGGCCGGCTGCGCGGCCGACCCTCAACGTCAAAAGGATATGGCGGTGGTTTCCTCCAGCGGAGTCCCGACGATCACGTCGGCCAAGATGGAGTATAATCAGCCCATTGACTTCGATGACATCATCGCGCTTTCCAAGCAGAAAGTCAGCGACGAGGTCATCCTGAGATATCTGAAAGCTCGCCGGACGATTTATTCTCCAGATCCCCAAATGCTCGAACGCCTGCGCGCTGCCGGTGTCAGCCAGGGAGTCATCAATTATCTCCTCTCCACCCCTTCCCTGTACGCCATGGATCGCGATCGCCAGATTCACATTAACCAGTCCACGGAACCGATTCGCGATCCGCTCCTGAACGGTCAGGCCGCCCCTCGCGGGCATTGAAAATTTGGACGGCCCCTCCACTCGCTTCAGTCCATGCCGTTTTTTTCCACTCATCTGGCCCCGTCGTCGCCGCCTCACGTGATTGCCGCGACGGAGGACTTCGCCGTGATCGCCAAACCGGCCCACCTGCTGATCCATCCCACACGACCCGACGGCCAATTCACTCTTCTCGAGTGGTTGCGTAATCATTATCCCAATCGCGAAGTTTCGCTGGTCAACCGACTGGATCGCGAGACCACCGGACTCGTCCTCGCTGCATTGAATCCCGAAGCCGCTTCCGTGCTGGGACAAATGACGATGCGCCGCGAGATTCGCAAGGAGTATCTCGTCTTGGTTAAAGGCTGTCCTGAAATGGCGGAAGCGATCATCGACATGCCCATCGGCCGGATGGGGTTGGACGAAACCAATCCCGTGCACGTCCGCCAATGCGTCCGCGACGATGGCGCTCCCGCGCAAACCGAGTATCGGGTGCTTTCGTCCAGTGGCGGCTATAGTTTGCTCCGGGTCAAGACCATGACGGGGCGCTTGCACCAGATTCGGGTCCATCTTTCCTCGATTGGAACCCCGGTGGTAGGCGATAAAATCTACGGCCCCGATCCCGCGCTCTATCTGAAATTCATTGCCGAGGGTTGGACACCCGAACTCGAGCAGGTGCTTAGCCTGAATCATCACGCCCTGCACGCCTACTCCATGAGTTTTTCATGGCAGGGAGAAACACTCCGTTGGAGCTACCCTCTGCCCGACGATTTGGCGGACTTCATCATCGCCCACATGAGCTCGGCCGAATCACTGCTGTTGGGCTGAGGATTGCTGCTGCAGCATTGCATCCAGCGGATGCACCGATACGCCGACGCGCAGACTGTGCTGGCCGCCGCCCAAAATGACGCCTCGAAGCGGACTGACGTCGCCATAATCGCGCCCCCAAGCTGCGGTGATATGACGATCGGAGACCATCAGATTATTCGTTGGGTCCAGATCGATCCAACCCTGACCGGGTACAAAGACCGAGATCCAGGCGTGGGAAGCATCGGTGCCGTGCAGTTTTTCCTGTCCCGGCGGCGGATCGGTTTCGATGTATCCACTCACATAACGCGCGGCCAATCCCATCGAGCGCAAACAGCCGATTTGCAGATGGGCAAAATCCTGACAGACACCACGGCGTGAAGTGAGAACCGTCCGCAACGGCGTGCTGACCGTCGTCGCGGTTGGGTCGAAAGTGAAATCCTCGTAGATGCGTCGTGTTAAATCGAGCGCCCCCTCCAACAAGGGCCGATCTTTCGGAAACGACGGGCGAGCGTAGTCCTCGAGTTCACGGGAGCATTTCACCAGCATGGAATCGAACAGGAACTGATAGATCTCCAACCCCTCCGCACTCAAATCATTCGGCAACGATTCCCGAACGGTTTCCCATGGCGGCGTCTGCGCGGGGACCAGTGGTAGTCGTGTGAGCACCTCCACATCGCTCGTGGCTTCCACCTGAAAATATTGATGTGTTTCCTGCAGAATAAAGATAGCCGTCGTATTGCCGAAGGAATCGACACGGTCATGCAACACCGCCGGTTGTGGACTCACCCGGAGCGAGTGTCGTCGCGTCCGCTGGCTCGGGGTCGAACGCGGCGACAAATGGGCCAAATGATGCGCCAGCGTGACCGGCGCGCTGTAATGATATTCCGTCAGATGAGAGATGCGGTAAATCATTGGCTCTGGATTTGCATGCCGAGGGCGTTCAGCTCGCGCGCGGTGGCGGCGTGACTGAAATAGCGCAGGGTCAATTGATCCGAAAATTGCGGCAGGCTGCGACCGATCGAATCGAGCAGTTGCACGAGATTGGTCCGGCGATTCTCGTCGTAGGGATTCGCAATCGAAAGCGAATCCAGATCCGCCAACCGCACATTGGCCAGTCCTCCAAGCACGATCTTTTTCGCCTGACTTGGCAACACATCCTCCGGCTCGTGCGGCAGGTAATCCATGTGATGCAAAATCTCCGCCAGTTGGAAGGCCAGTGATCGGGGGTTATCCTCGTCGGTCAGCAACAGATCGAGCACGCCGGTCAGATGCGCGGTACCGAAATAGCGCGAACGATATGTCATCGTGCTGTCCCCGATGTCCAGCAAGGCTTCATGCAGTGACGATTCTTCTTCCTGAGCTTGGGTCACGGTTGACCGCAAGAGGCGCACGAGGAAAAGCGACCGCTCGAGCCGGCGTCCGATATCGAGGAAGCGCCAACCCGGTCCACGCACCATATTCTCCATCTCCATCCCACCGAAGGCGGCGAGAATCGTGACGATGTTATTGAGTAGCACAATCCCCTCGCCCGGCTGGAAGGAGGCGGACGCGCCCGCAGGTAAGGCCTCGTGCACGAGGTAATTCAGAATGCGCCACACGTCGGGCGAAATACGATCCCGGAGCGACGACGCAATCCAGTGTACCCGGCCCATTGTATCGCGCAGGCCGCCGGGATTATCCTTCGCGAACACCGAGGTCATCACATCCTGCTGCAATCGTGCCAGTTCATCGGCATCCGTCAAATCGCGCGAGGGCGCCGTGATTAATCCCATCGTCTGCGGCGCAGAAATCAGTTGTCCCAAACACGGAGACGAACGCAGGGCTGATTCATCCGAAAGATTTTGCAGCACGGTGCGCAACAAGCGAACCGAGGCGTCACAACGCTCCGTGTAACGGCCCAGCCAGAAGAGATTATCCGCCACGCGGCTCGCCAGATCGTTGCCACCGCGGCGCAACTCCAGCCGGGCCAACTGGGCGCGAGCCACCGCGGTTTCCTCCTCGGAGCAACCACCGAGAATCCATGTATCCTTGCTGCCGTCGCCGCGCTGCATCGAGACCATGCCTTGATCGGGCGAGGCGGCCACGCGGGTGAGGCCGCCGGGCAATACGTGATAACTGCCGTTGCGGGCGACGAGAAAAACGCGCACGACAACCGGACGCGATTCCAGCTTGCCGTTGACGAGGGCCGGAGCGCTCGACATGGCGATTTGTTCGTGGCCGGTGAAATCGTGCGGACGAAACCGCATGCGCTGGATGAGTTCCGTTTTTTCTTCCCGCGAAAGCGTGGAGCGAATGAAAGGGCCTGCCCGTTCCGGGCCGAAAGTGGGACGCACCGTGAGGTCATCCAAATGATCGCACACGTACTCAAATGCTTTCTTCTGACCACACCACCACGTCGCGACGGAGGGCATTTTCAGATCTTCACCCAACAGGTGGCGGCAGAGTGGATTCAGGAAGGCGCGCAAGGCGGGGATTTCAATGAGTCCGCTGCCCAGCGCGTTGACAACCGCCACGTGGCCCGCCGCGACCGCTTGCAGCAGACCCGCCACGCCCAGCGTGGAATCGCTCCGCAGTTCCAGCGGATCGCAAAAGTCTTCATCGAGTCGACGCAGGATAACGTCGACTTGCTGCAACCCGCCGAGTGCCTTCAGATAAACCCGGTTGTCGCGCACGGTGAGATCGCCGCCCTCGACCAGCGTATAGCCGAGATACCGGGCCAGGTAGACATGCTCGTAATAGGTTTCGTTGTAGGGGCCGGGAGTGAGCAACACCACCCGTGGATTGTCTTTTCCGTGGGGAGCCTGCCGCTCAATCGTCTCGCGCAGCATGATGAAGAAGCTGTGCAACCGCTTCACATCGCAATCGCGGAAAGCCTCCGAAAGCATGCGCAGAACGACCATGCGATTTTCCAGCGCGTAGCCTGCGCCGGAAGGCGATTGGGTGCGGTCATTCACCACCCACCATTGACCATCCGGCGAACGCGCCAGATCGGCCGCGTACAGATGCAGATAGGTATCCTCGGCCACCGGCACGCCAACGCAGGGGCGCAGAAAATTGGGATGTCCGAGCACGAGCGCGGGAGGAAAGAATCCTTCGCGCAGCAATTTTTGCGGACCATATAAATCGCGCAGAATCAGATTCAACAACGTGGCTCGCTGAATCAGCGCATCGCCGATTTGTTTCCACTCCTCGCCGTCGATGATAAACGGGATCGGGTCCAACTGCCACGGCCGCTCCATGCCTTGCGGATCGCCGTAGACATTATAGGTCATGCCCTGCTGTTGCATCAGCCGCGCGGCCGCTTCCCAGCGCCGCGTAATTTCCGGCAAGCCGATCGTCTCCAGATCCTTCATGAAGGTCGTCCACTGCGGCCGCACGACTCCAGGGAGCGCCATCAATTCATCGAACGACGACGAGGCCGCCGCGTAACTCTTGGAGAGTGACGACGGATTGACGGCAGGATCGGCAACGGCGGAATCGGGCATGATACAAAGACCAAGACAGTTTTGACGAAATTAACGGAATTTACGAAATAGGGGGAATAGGTATTTTTAATCAGGAACTCAAGAAAATCGGACAGAGGCTCTGAAAGAGATTCCTGCTTTCCTGAGTTCCTGATTTAATCCGTTTTGCCTTTTTCCCATTTCGTAAATTCCGTTAATTTCGTCAAAACCGATTTTATTTTCTACTCCGGCAGCTTGCGGAAATCGAGCGTCATCGGATAGTCCAGATTTTGCTCTTCCTTCGGTGTCGGATAATTGCCCGGGGTGTGGCCAAACGCGTAGAATCGCGCCAGACGACGACTCTCCGCTTCATAAGCGTTAATCGGGAACCGCGTCAGGTTCATGCCGCCGGGATGCGAAACATGGTAGGTGCATCCGCCCAGAGCCCGCTCCGACCACGTGTCGAGCAGATCGAAAATCAGGGGCGCATCCACCGTGATCGTCGGGTGCAAGCATTGCGGCGGCTGCCAGGCGCGATAACGCACTCCGGCCACGTATTCACCCACCTTGCCGGTGGGATGCAGGGGCACGCGGCGGCCGTTGCAGGTGACAACGTGGCGGGAGTCAATAAGCCCCTGCACTTTCACCTGCATGCGTTCGACCGACGAATCCACATAGCGGACCGTGCCGCCGGAGGAACCTTCTTCACCGAGCACGTTCCACGGTTCCAATGCCTGACGCAGTTCCATGTGGATGCCGCGACCGGTGATTTCGCCGTAGTACGGGAATTTGAATTCGAAGTGCGGCGCGAACCACTCGTTGCGCACCGGGTAACCGGATTCCTGCAAGTCCCGCGTCACATCCTCGAAATCCTGCTGCACGAAGTGCGGCAGCATGAATCGGTCATGCAACTCCGTGCCCCAGCGCACCAGCTTCTGCTTGTACGGCTGTTCCCAGAAGCGGGACAGCAACGAGCGCAATAGCAATTGCTGCGTCAGGCTCATCCGCTCATGCGGCGGCATTTCAAACGAACGCATCTCGAGCAGGCCGAGTCGGCCCGAGCTGGAATCGGGATTGTACAGCTTATCAATGCAGAATTCGGCGCGATGGGTATTGCCGGTCACATCGATCAGCAGATTGCGGTAAATGCGGTCGACGAGCCACGGCGGACAATGCCCCGCGAGCGGAGTACGCTTGAAGGCGATTTCCAACTCGTAGAGCGAATCGTTGCGGGCTTCGTCCACACGCGGTGCCTGGCTGGTCGGCCCGATGAACATTCCCGAAAAGAGGTACGAGAGCGACGGGTGATTGTGCCAGTAGTTGAGCAGGCTTCGCAGCAAATCCGGACGGCGCAGAATGGGGCTGTCCGCTGGCGTGGCTCCGCCCACGATGATGTGATTGCCTCCACCCGTGCCGGTGTGGCGACCGTCGATCATGAACTTTTCCGCACCGAGCTTGATCTGCCGGGCCTCGTCGTAAAGCGTGGTCGTATTCTTGACCAACTCGTCCCAGCTATGCGCGGGGTGCAGGTTGACTTCGATCACGCCGGGGTCAGGAGTCACCTTGAAGACGTTCACGCGCGGATCGTGCGGCGGGGTATACCCCTCCAGCATCACCGGCATGTCGAGTTCAGCCGCGGTTGCCTCAACGTTTTCGACGAGATCAAGATAATCTTCCATCGAATGCGTCGGCGGCATGAAGACAAAGAGCTTGCCATCGCGCGGTTCGACGCAGAGAGCCGTGCGAATCAGGAAATTCGTCGAATAGCCCGGCGGCGGCCAGACTTCTCCTTCGAGCGGCGTTTCCGGTGGACGCGGCGGCAGAGTCTGCGCGCGGGAACGGCGTTGCATGGGGCCGCCCTCACCCCAACCTTCTTGTCCGGGCTCCAGCCCTTCGCCACCGTACACGGAACGGAACGCCTGTCCGGGACGCTTGCGGCGATCGGGGAGCGACTCGCGTTTCTCCATCGGGTCCTGTTCGAAAATTTCCGGGCGATCTCCCGCCGCCGCCCAAGGAAGCGAATCCAGCGGCAGGCGAAAGCCCACAGGCGAATCACCGGGAATCAGATACATGCGTTCCGGCCGGACAAACCACGGGCCGGTCGCCCAATAGGGACCTTGCGCACCAATCCACCGTTGCACGGGCAGGATGCTGCCAACGACCTTATCGAGACCTTGCTCGAATATCCGCGCGAGCCGGGCGCGCTCTTCCTTGTCCCGCAATTTCGAGTCGAAAGGATCAACGTTCGCTGGCAGACGGCGCTCCTTCCAGAGATAATAGAACGCATCCTCGTAGGCTTGGATGACGAATTTCGGATCGAGCCCCAACCGGATGGCGAGTTCCGTGGAAAAAGCCTGCGCATCGGCATCGGTATACCCGTAATTCTTATGCTCGTCGGCGATGAGATCGTGATTCTCCCAGATCGGCACGCCGTCCTTGCGCCAGTAACAGCCAAAGGCCCAGCGCGGCAACGATTCGCCCGGATACCATTTGCCCTGCCCAAAATGCAGCATACCGCCGGGAGCGTAACGTTTCTGGAGACGCTTGAGCAACTGCGAGCCAAGCTCGCGCTTCTTGGGGCTCAACGCGGTAAAGTTCCATTCTTCGCCATCCATGTCGACGCTCGACACGAACGTCGGTTCACCGCCCATGGTGAGCCGGACATCGTTCGCCTTGAGTTTCTCGTCCACCTTGTGGCCGAGCGCTTCGATTTCCGCCCACTGCTCTTCGGTGTACGGCTTGGTCGTGCGCGGGCTCTCGTACACCCGCTGCACGCTCATCTCGAAGGAGAAATCGCATTTGCACTCCTCCACCCCGCCGGAAATCGGCGCTGCACTGGTCGGATCGGGCGTTGCCGCCAAGGGAATATGCCCCTCGCCCGCCATCAGGCCGGAGGTCGGATCGAGACCAATCCAGCCCGCGCCGGGAAGATACACTTCCGTCCACGCGTGCAGATCGGTGAAATCCTTTTCGGGACCGCTGGGGCCATCAATCGCCCGCACATCGGGTGCGAGCTGAATGAGATAACCCGACACAAAGCGCGAGGCCAGCCCGAGATGCCGCAGCAATTGCGCCAGCAACCACGCCGAGTCGCGGCACGAGCCGGAACGCAATTGCAAGGTCTCCTCGCATGTCTGTACTCCCGGCTCCATGCGGATCGTGTAGCGGATCATCTCCTGCAGTTTTCGATTCAAGCCAACCAGAAAATCGACCGTGCGCAACTTGGAGCGGTCAATTGACTTCACCAGTTCCGCAAACAACGGTCCCGGTTTTTGCTTCAGCAGGAACGGCGCAAGCTCGTGATCCAGCTTTGCGTCGTAGACAAAGGGATATTCCTTGGCATCGTCCTCCAGAAAAAAGTCGAACGGATTAATCACCGACATCTCGGCCACCACATCGACCTCGATCTTGAACTCGGTGGTCTTCTCCGGGAAAAAGAGTCGCGCCTGATAATTGCTCTGCGGGTCCTGCTGCCAGTTGATGAAGTAATCCTTCGGCGTCACGCGCAAGGCGTAACTCACGATCGGCGTGCGGCAATGCGGGGCCGGACGCAAGCGAACTATCTGGGGAGAGAGCGTGACCGGACGGTCGTATCGATAATGCGTGACGTGAGTAAGTGCGACGTGAATAGACATAATTGAGAAGTTTCAGGCACCTCCACGGCAGTTTCCATGCCAAGCACCGCCTTGTCACGCGGAATAGAGTATTTACCGCCTGAGAACCTGCTTGCAGATTGGGCTTTCCCATTTACCCCCTTCAGCCGTAGAGTATTAGAAAGCTTATGTCCCACACCACCCTCCCCCTCTCCGACAGGCTTTACGAATACTACCAGGCCGTAGCCACCCGCGAAACGGAACTGCTCGCCGCCCTGCGTGAGGAAACCGCTAAACGTCCTGACGGAAAGATCCAGATTTCGCCGGAAGTCGGCCAGTTTTTCGGCCTTCTCATTGAACTCATGGGTGCCCAAAAAGCACTCGAAATCGGCGTCTTCACCGGTTACAGCGGCCTCTGCATTGCCCAGGCGCTTCCTTTCGACGGCAAGCTCATCGCCTGTGAAATCAATCAGGACCATGCCAAGACCGCCCTGCGCTATTGGCGGGAAGCCGGGCTCGAGCGCAAGATCGAAATTCATATCGCTCCCGCTTGGGAAACCCTCGATACCCTGCTCGAAAATGGCCACGCCAATACCTTCGACTTCCTTTTCATCGATGCCGACAAGGAGAACCTTGATCGCTACTACGAACGCTGTCTCCTGCTCGCCCGTCCCGGCGGACTTATCGCCATCGACAATGTCCTCTGGAACGGTCGCGTCGCCGATCCTGAAGATGTCGACCTCGATACCCAAGCCATCCGCGCCCTCAACGAGAAAATCCATGAAGACGCGCGCGTTACCCTCTCCATGATTCCCATCGGCGATGGCCTCACCCTCGCCCGGAAAAGATAACGCCTGCCGCTCTGGCATCTCAAGCACTTACCTATTTACTTCTGCATGACCTTTAAACAGCGTTTAATCATTCGATTGTTACGATATCGCCTGGTCGCCATTTTAGCTGAAAAGCTCCACGTAATACTTTGCAAGTGTTGGGAACAAACCGAAGGCGATATCGCTCTACGCTTAAGTCCGGATTTGCGCGTACTGGCCGGCCCCTTTGCAGGATTAAAATTTCCCTCCATCGAACAAGTTTCACTGAGCAAGGTACTCCCTAAGATACTTGGAAGCTATGAAGAGGAGCTCCATCCCGTCATTCGATCTCTGAAAAGCAACACTTATTCGACTATCATCAATATCGGCTGTGCGGAAGGCTATTATGCAGTTGGTCTCGCAATGCGTTTTCCCCAAGCCCGAGTTTACGCGTTCGACCTGAACGCCACATCCCGGGAGCAAGCCGCTTACATGGCCAAGATGAACGGTGTTCAGGATCGGATTTCTTTCCACGGACTGTTTAGCCCAGAGACAATTGAGAAATTTCAATGGGAAGGCCCCCTATTGATTGTGTGCGACTGTGAAGGGGGAGAATACAGCCTAATCACTCCCGAGATTTGGAAAAACTGTACATTTGACGCCTTAATTGAAATCCATGATTGCCGCGCCGCAACAGGCAAAGCGGCTGAGCTGGCGGCCCGGTTTGCACCTACGCATCACCCGCAATGGATATGTGGAACTGATCGTCATGAAGCAAAATATCCGAACCTCTCCTCATTCTCCTCGGGCGAGCGTTATCGCATTCTCAATGAAAGCAGGCCAGGGCTTATGGACTGGCTCTGGCTTCATCGCTTGACCCCCAAAGCTTAGATTAATCTCCAGATGAAACCCGCAACTGTCGCTGTCGCCATTATCACCTACGAACGCAAGCAGCTCCTGCGCGAAGCGCTTCGATCCGTTCAGGCTCAAACACGTCGACCCGATGTGGTATTCATCAGCGATAATTCCAAGGAACCCGATCACGAAGTAGTTAAAGAGTTCCCCGACCTTCCGATTCATTATCACTTTCATGATCGGCGTCTGACGATCGGAGAGCATTGGGTCTGGTGTCTCACTCAGCCACAAACCGATCTCATTGCGCTGCTCGAGGATGATAATCTTTTTCGTCCCCGTCATTTGGAAGTCCTCGCCAAAGCCATGGAAGAGCATCCGGAAGCTGCCCTGGCAGGTTCTAGTACAATTGTCTTTTATGATAATCTTAAGGCTCCCCTTCCTCACAGCCTCTTTTGCCCTCCTTGGCCCTGCGATTTGATGGACCTCACCCCCGTGGTTCAAAGCGCTGAAGTTGGCTTGTCCACCTACTTGTTCGGCACCCCCTTTGCCTCCTCCGCCATGATCGTCAGACGCAAGGCGTTTCCCAAACAAGGTTTCGTCCAAAGTTGGCTGCGCATTTCACATGACCGCTGGATGTGGGCGCAAATCGCCGCCAACGGCAGCGTCATTTTCTGCCCTGAAACCACCATGCTTTACCGCGATCATGCGGTGCAGGTTGTCAAAAATTTCAACCGCGCCTTTCATCGCAATGATACGGCTCGTTGCAATCGCCTCATTTGGGATCTCACACTACAACAGGGATACGACCCCGTAAAAGCAGTGGAGGCTCTCGCTGCGCAATTGACTCCCGCAGCGCGGCGTTGGTACTCGTTCCTTACTTTCCGGTCGCGCACTTTCGAAATCTGGCGCAAGATCATCCACGTGCTGCGCCCGGAAGTTTCCGCAACTAAGGCCGCGTTTCAAGCCATGCTCGATATTGTCATGGGCCGATTACTTGCCCGCTGGCGATAGTGGTGCCCGAGCTTGCCAGTATCCATGATAAATTTCCCTCTACCACAGACACGATCAGTGGTTGAAGCTGCGCATGGCGTCGCATGGCCGCCATCTTGGTAAGAACACGAAGGAAGACGCTAGCGAGAAAAAAGACAACTAGTGATTCCATGGCGGCAACGAGTTTTTGCTGTTGTTGAGTCAGCGTTGTGTCGGATTGAAGAATCGTTGCCGTGGCTCGCTCCATGTTTCGATCCCCCGCAGCCACCACTTTGAGGTAGGAACGAAATCGGCTGCGTCCAATATTTCGGGTCAATTCCCGCCGCCGCCTCTCACCATCTTCCATTGACAACTCTGGGAGCGTTTCCAACCACTCCAACTCCATCACGGATGGATTCTTTTGTTCGAAATAGCGGCGCAGATATCTCACAGAGCCGACGGTGTTCTGCGGGTGCATGCAATAGGTATGCAGCAGGCGGGTGGAGCAGGCGGTGCGTCCGAGTTGCGCGAGCCGCATGAGCCATTCGAAATCGAATTGTTCGTAATTGGGGTTGAACGCCCCAACCCGCCGCGCGGCTTCGCGGGTGACGAGATATCCATTCGTAGCAAAGTGGCGGCCGTCGAAAAGACACATCCGCTTGAGGTCGTTTCCGGTATAGAGTCCATCCGGAATCTGGTCCGCGCGCTTGTAGTATTGGGGCTCTCCGTGACGCGCATCGATGACGACGGTGCCGACTTGCGCCATGACTATTGGCAATGCGTCTGGTGTGGGTTGCTGCATCATCCCGACCAGCGTTTCGAGCCATTCCGGAGCGTAGATTTCATCGTCGTGCGCGAGGGCAATCCACTCCTCGGTCGCTTCGGCATAAAGCGCACTGAAGTGTTCGGCGATGCCGGAAAACTTTTCGGCGCGCCGAATCCAGTGGATTTTCAGATTGGGAAATGAGCTTGCGTCGTGATCCTTCGTTTCGTCCGTGGAAAGATCGTCCGACACGTAGACAGTGAAGTCCTTGTAGGTCTGCTGCTCCAATGAACGCAAGGTCCGTTTCAGCAGGGCGAAACGATTACAAGTAGGTAGAATGACGGCTAGCGAAGAAGCCACAGCAACCGCATCTTACTGGAACCGTCGCCCGCTTGGCACGTCCTAAATGAATATCAAGCGACCTTGAGCGTGAAATCCCGCTGGGCTTTCGCGTCCAGATGAATCACATGCGTTTTCACCGTGCCTTTGTATTCGGTCGTGATCTCGTATCGGCCGTAGAACCCATGGAATCGCGCTTCGCGGTCAGCTTCCATCTCGAACCGGGTCGTCCATTCCTCCTGGATCAACTGTTTCAGGACGAGGTAAGAAAGCTTTGGTTTCAGTTCGGCATCGAGCAATCCACCTTGCAGCTTGCCTTCGTTTCCGTGCGCTCCGCCATCCGCGAGATTCCACCAATAGATGGCTTCCATCTGGGGATGACTGAACCAGAGCCGGTACAGCTCCCGGAGCAGATCGGCCTGAAATTGTTCACCACCGGCCACTTCTTGATACGTCGGCAGCGTGATTTCGGAAATGTTCAGCGGCAGGCCAAAGCGCCCGTACAAATCCATCACCGCCAGCAATCGCTTCGGGTCCAGCAATAAATCCTTCTCACCTATGAGATGCTTGATTGCGCTCGAAAAATCACCGTCCTCAAAGAAGAATAAATGGTATTGAAAACCCAGTCCCCGTGGCGACATGCCGCGCAGCACCAGGTTCTGCACAAGCAGGTAAAAGTTCGACAGTTCGCCATAGTACTCGCGCCAAACACCGGTTTGCGCTTCGTTTAGAATCAATCGGGACTCCGCTGGAAAGAGAGCCTTGGCTTCGTTGAAAGCCCAGTACACGCAATCTTCCGGCAGGTTTTGCACGTGCCCCATAAACCGCTTCTCCATCGGCTCATTGAACACATCCCAATACTTGATGCGCTGTCCGTATCGTTCCGCGATTTGCTGGAACCGACGCCGGAGATACGGCAATGCTTCGGCCCGGTTTTGGGGCAACCATTCCGGCAAATGGGAATGCCAGAAGAGACAATGTCCTTTCGGGGTGAGATCGTATTTATCGCAAAATTCGAGAACGCGATCCGGCGCGGGACGGCGGTACACCTTGGGACTGTTCGCCGCAAAACGCAGCTTGCCCGGCTCCGGTTCCAGTCCTGACCAGAAAAAGGGAACCACCGCGCTGTTCAATACCCCGCCAAAAGCCTGTTCGTACGCCTCGTTTTTCTCGGGCGTGTCATATCCATCGAGCATGAAGGCATTCGCACCGAAAAGAAAATCATGCCTCGCCAATCGGCCCGATACTCTCGCGCCGCGCACAGCCTTGCCTTCCGAGTCCACGCACTGCAACCGCGCCCAGCCCTGCCGGTGTTGATGAATTCCGGACGCAATCCGGTCTTCCACCTCGGGGTCGCGGCGCTCGAAGGAGGAAAGCAACTGTCGGTAAGTCTCGTGCATGTGTCGTCCGGTCATGTATTCAGCTTGGAGTTGCCCCCAGTCCATCACAATGGTAGGTTTATCGAATCTATTCGATGAAAAACGCCTCACCCTGCACCCTCGCCGACGTCGCCCGTCATGCCGGAGTGGCGATTTCCACCGCTTCGATTGCCTTGCGCAATGATCCCCGGCTGCCGGTTGAAACCCGGAGGCGAATCAAGAAAGCCGCCCGACAGCTCAAATACCGTCCCGACCCCGTGCTGGCCGCGCTCGTCACCCGCCGACTCCATCGCACGGGACGTCAATCCTTCGCCAATGTCGCAGCGTTGATCGACGACCGCTGGCGGCCGATTGCTCGTCGGGAATGGATGGAGAAATTTCTGAATGGCATGCGCCGGATCTGCGAGGCACTCGGGTATCATCTTGATGAACTCTACATGCAATCCGATCTCGGTGGCAGTCATGGGGCGAACCGGGTGCTACGCGCGCGTGGCATTCGCGGCTTAGCCCTCTTGCCCATGCCCGCACATCCTTTCGATTTGGAGCTGGATTGGAATGAGTTCGCCGTGGTGGCGGTCGGCAATCTTCAGACCCCGCACCGCTTTCATCGCGTCGGCAGCGACGCCTTTGCCTCGATGCAGATTGCCTGCGATCGCCTCGTCGCGCACGGATATCGCCGGATCGGGTTGGTGCACACGCTCGAAATCGAACGACGCTTGCGTTACGAATGGCTGGGGTCGATGGCCAAGGAAGCTTATCTGGAAACCAAGCGTTTCACGGTCATTCCGCCGCATCTACCGGAAATATTGGAAGAAAAAGCGTTCCAGCGCTGGATTCAAAAATATCGGCCCGATGCCCTGATTTCCAATGACGACCGTCCCTATCGCTGGCTTGCGGCCACCGGTATTCGCATTCCCCGTGACATGGGCTACGTCTCGCTCAATCGCGAAGTAACGCCCCGCCCCGATACCAGCGGCATCGCGCAACACCTCGACATCATGGGCGAGAACGCGGCGGAACTCCTGCACACGATGCTCTCGCGCGGCGAGACCGGCATTCCCCGCCACGCCAAGGAAGTGCTCGTTTATCCCCACTGGGTGGAAGGCAAAACGATGCGTCGGCAGAAATCGGTCGCTACGCCCTGACCATCGGAATCACGTACGGCCCCTCGGGAATCACCGCCACTTCGGTAGTCGATCCGACCACCGTTTGCACGGCTTCCTCCCACGACGCATGGCAATGCAGTCCCGTGGCGTGCTGCTCTTGGCCATTCAATTTCGGAGAGTAGAGATGAATTTCACCCCGGCGCAACGCCTCCGCCAGCTTCACCGTCTGCCACTCGTCGATGTTCGCCAGCGGCCGTTGCCGCGCCTCGATCATAAACTTCTCCACGCCGAGCCGCACGAGCGTTTCCTGCGCTTCCATGAACTCCTCGGAGCCAAGTCCCTCGGAACATTCCGAGGCAATGAGAAGTCGTCCGCCCGGTTGCAACGCATTCAACGCGCCGACGATGCCCTTGATCGTCTGGTAATAGGTTTTGTCCAGTGGATATCCGGCGCAACTCGTGATCACCACCGGATACGGCTTCGGGATCGGCGCTTCAGCGTAACGACGCACAAAGGATACTGCGGATTCGTGACTGGCGAGGATATCGCCAAAATTGACATGCGCGAGACGGCGTTCGTCATCGAGCACTGTATTCACCGCGTAGATCGAGCCGAGCTTGCGCACGATTTCGAGTTGTTCATCGTGGAGCGGATTGCCTTCGAGATTGCAATTGCGCGCGAGTGGATTCTCCATGAAGACAGTATTGTGAAACGTGCGGATCGTGTCCGCATGCGCGATGCCGGGCGAAATCACCTTGCGGCCACCGGAGTAACCCGCCATGAAGTGCGGCTCCACCAGACCCGTCACGATTTTCAAATCTGCCTCCACGAAACGGCGGTCAATACCCACCCGCGTGCCGCGTGGCGTGGTGCCGAGAAAAGCGTGTTCCTCGTCGCGACGCGCATAGTGATTCTCCACCGCGACCGTCTCCAGCACCCAATCGCTGCCCACGAGTTCGCGTAGTTCTTCGCCGAGATTGGGCCGGTGCAGACCGGTGGCGACCAGCACGTTGATCTTTTCTTTTGGAATTCCCGCATCGAGTAACGTGCGAATCATCGGCGGCAAAAGGAGACCATTCGGCACGGGCCGGGTGATGTCACAAATCACGATGGACGCCGATTGGGCCGACTGCGCCAGTTCCCGCAACGACAGGGATTGCACCGGCTGCGCCAAGGCTTTACCCACCGCCGCTTCGGGATCGGACTCGACCGGCATGGTGGGTTTGCGAATGACCAGCGGCTTCACCGTCGCGGGAAGCGAAACCGGCAGTGTGGTCTTGCCAAAAAGGACATCAACAGAAGACATACGGACAGTCTACGCCTATAAGCGATGGTTGCCAATCCCGGGAATTCCATAAAGCATTGCTCATTACGCACGGCCAAGCGCAATAATTTCTTGTCGTATTCGAGGCATCCTGTGTTAAGTTCTCCCCCTTAATTATGGACTACGATCTCATCGTGATTGGCGGCGGCCCGGCGGGTTATGTCGGGGCGATTCGTGCAGCCCAACTTGGCAAGAAAGTCGCCTGCGTGGAAATGGAACGCGCCGGAGGCACCTGCCTGAATTGGGGCTGTATCCCCACCAAGGCGTTGCTCAAGAATGCCGAAGTTTACCGCAGCATTCAGGATGCCGCCGACTTCGGTCTCACCGTGGGCGATGTGAAGGTCGATTTCCCCAAGGTCATTGCCCGCAGCCGCGGCGTCTCCGACCGCATGGCCAAGGGTATTGAATTCCTCTTCAAATCCAAGAAGGTGGATTACATCGTCGGTCAGGGCCAGATCACGAAGGACAAGAAAGTCCTCGTGACCAAGGCCGATGGCACCAAGGAAACTCACGGCGCCAAGAACATTCTCGTCACCACCGGCGCGAAAGCGCGTCCCCTGCCCGGCCTTGAGGTCGACGGCAAGCGCGTCCACACCAGCCGCACGATTCTCGAAGTCAAGGAACAGCCCAAGTCGCTCATCGTCATCGGCGCGGGCGCGATCGGTGTCGAGTTCTCCTATTTCTTCAACACCTTCGGCACCAAGGTCACCCTCGTGGAAATGCTCCCGCAAATTCTCCCGGTGGAAGACACCGAAGCGGCCGAGTTGTTGAAAAAGCAATTCATCAAGGACGGCATCGACGTCCACACCGATACGAAAGTCGAGTCGCCGGAAGTCACCCCCAAGGGCGTCAAGGTCACCCTCGTTGGCAAGGAAAAGAAAGTCCTCGAAGCCGACGCCCTCCTTGTCTCGATTGGCGTCCAGCCGAACCTCGACGGTCTTCTCGCGGACGGCGTGAAGCTCGATCTCGATCGCGGCTACATCAAGACCAATGACCGTTACGAGACCAGTCTGCCGGGCGTCCTCGCTGCGGGCGACATCATTGGACCGCCCTGGCTTGCGCACGTCGCGTCACACGAAGCCATCGAGGCCGTGGAAGGTCTTTACGTCAAGGGCAAGAAACCGCACAAGGTTACCCTCTTCCCCGGTTGCACCTATTGCCAGCCGCAGGTTGCCAGCATCGGCGTCACGGAAAAGAAAGCAGCCGAACTCAAATTGAAGTACAAGGTCGTCAAGTTCCCCTACCGCGCTGTCGGCAAGGCCGTTGCGGCGGCGGAACCGGAAGGTTTCCTCAAGCTCATCGTGGGTCAGCCGCACGGAGAAATCCTCGGAGCGCACATCATCGGCTTGGAAGCGACGGAACTCATCGCGGAGCTCGGTCTCGCTATGAATCTGGAAGCGACCCTCGACGAATTGATCTCCACGATCCACGCGCATCCGACCCTCTCGGAGATTATCCATGAGGCGGCTCTCGCGGGCCTGGATCGTCCGATCCACATGTAACCGGAAACGATTTCCATCAGAAACTCAGGAGAGCAGGAAGATCAAAGCCCCTATTTGACCTTCTTGAATTCCTGAGTTCCTGATTTTTTCCGCCTTCCCCCCAAATTTCGTCAAAAAAACTTCTGGCATCAGCAATGCCGACGTAGTCTGATAGTAGCGTATGGCTTTAAACCTCAACGAGTGGAACATCCAGTCCCGCGCGACTCATTGCGCCACGACGGGGCGCGCCTTTGTCGAGGGGGAAACCGTTCACACCGCGCTCTACTGGAAAGCGGGCGCGTATCAACGACTCGACGTGTGCGAAGACGCCTGGACCCAACGCAACGAAAACATTGCCCCCCTTTCCTCGTGGAAATTCGCCTACGAGCCGCCGCCCCCGCCGCCGCCCGAAGCGCTGAAGAAGGACGATGCGGAAAGCCTCCTGCGCCACCTGATGCAGGAGAATGATCCCGCCAAGCGCAACGCCCGCTACATTCTCACGCTCATGCTCGAGCGCAAAAAGATCCTGAAGATGCTCGACCGCCAGAAGAATGGCGACGCGACCATTTTGATCTACGAACATCTCCCCACGGGCGAAACGTGGTTCATTGAAGATCCCCATCTTCGCTTGGCCGAACTCGAACCGGTGCAGACGGAAGTTGCCGCGCTCCTGCATTCCGGTGGGCTGGGCGCTCCCGCCGTGGCCGCGGCGGCGGAGCCCACGTTGACCGAGGCAACGCCCGAGACGTCCGAAGCTTCGACCGAAGTCGCCACAGAAACCTCCGTCGAACCAGTCGAGGAAGCGCCAGCCCCCGAGAGCTCCGAAGAAACGTCGGAAGAAGATCAACAGACTGGGCGTTAGACTCCTTTCGATTGAGTTAGTCGCAAATAATCGGGAGCAATGTGATGTCTGCGATTACGAGAGATGCCGTGAAGATTGACACACCCCGGCGCTACGCGGTGCTACCGCACGTTCCCATTCCCTCTTGATAGAGGGGATTCATGCTCTCGAGACTCCCAGTTGCCGAAATCCCCTCTATCAAGAGGGGTGGCGCGTAGCGCCGGGGTGTGTGAAAAGAATACGTCTCTCTCAACCGAATCTGCTCTAGCATTACTGGGTGCAGGACTCAGTCCTGCCCGATATCCTCGTTCCACAGCTCCGGCTTATTGTGGATGAACTCCTCCATCAGCTTCACGCATTCTGGATGATTCACCACATTGATCTGCACGCCCTGACTGCGCACATACGCTTCCGGTCCCTGGAACGTCTTGTTCTCGCCGATCACAACGTGCGGAATGCCGTACAAGAGAATCGCGCCACTGCACATCGGGCACGGTGAAAGCGTGGAATAGATCGTGCACTTTTGGTAAACCGACGCCTTCTGCCGACCCGCGTTCTCTAGGCAATTCATTTCGGCATGATGAATCACGCTCCCATGTTGGACCCGTTGATTGTGTCCCCGGCCAATGATCTTTCCGTCGCACACCAGCACGGAGCCGATCGGGATGCCGCCCTCCGCCAAACCTTTTTTCGCTTCCTCGATTGCCGCTTCCATAAAGGGATCTGTTGCGCTCATGCGACTGCTATAACCGACTTCCCATTCGCTTTCGACCTTTTTTCGTGTATCTTGAAATTCCGTTGGCCGTCGCATTTCGAAAATCCACACCGCCTATGCCCGACCGCTCTCCCTACTCCCTCCCCGAGTCGATGATCACGCCGGAATCGACCTTCAAAAATCGTCGTCAATTCCTCCGCCAACTCGGATTCCTTGGAGCAGCCGCCATGATCGGCGGCTGCGACTCCCGCACGACCGCCAGCGCCGCACCGGGCGGAGCCGCTTCCGGGTTCAATCTCCCCTCTCGGCCCTCGGATAAATTTTATCCTGCCAAGCGCAATCCCATTTACCAAGTGGCCGACCGCGCGGAAACGCCGCTCAAGATCGCCGGCAATTACAACAATTACTACGAATTCTCCACCGATAAGGAAGCGGTCAATCCGCTCAGCGCGCGATTGTCGATTGATCCATGGACTCTTGAAATTGGCGGACTGGTAGCCAAGCCCTTCAAGATCGGCTTCGAGGATCTCGTCGCGAAGTTTCCCCTGCAGGAGCGCGTCTACCGCATGCGCTGCGTGGAAGCGTGGTCGATGGTTGTCCCGTGGATCGGATTTCCTATGCGGGACTTCATCGACTTCTGCCAGCCACTCGGTTCAGCCCGCTACGTTCGTTTCCTCTCGTTTATGAAACCCGCTGAAGCGCCCGGTCAGGAGACGAATCAATTCTCCTGGCCCTACTTCGAGGGCTTGCGCCTGGACGAAGCCCGCCACGAACTCAGCCTCTTCGTGACAGGAATCTACGGCAAACCGCTCCCGAAACAAATGGGTGCTCCGTTGCGCTCCGTTGTGCCGTGGAAATATGGTTACAAGGGAGCCAAGGGCATTGTTAAAATCGAGTTCGTCGAGAAACAACCTCCCACGTTCTGGAATGAACTCGCCCCGGACGAGTACGGCTTCTACTCCAACGTCAACCCCGACCGCCCCCACCCGCGCTGGTCACAGGCCACGGAACGCGATATCACCAATGGCGACCGCATCGCCACGCTGCCTTACAACGGCTACGCCCCGCTCGTCACGTCGATGTACAAGGGTAATGAATTTTAGCCACGTGAACCGCCTCTCCAGCCCATGAAAAAACTGCTCCGTCGCCTCCACCTTTACCTCGGCGTTTTCTTCGCCCCGCTTCTGCTCCTCTTCGTCATCACCGGCTGGTGGCAGACGGTCACCATCAACCGCAACAAGGGGCTCGGCTTCGGTCAAACCGTCATCGAGAAGCTCTCCACCGTCCACATCGACCAATATTATCCTGTCACCGGCACGAAGAAATACCGGACCGACGCTTTCAAAATCCTCACGATCGCCCTCTGCATTGGGCTGATCCTCGCCATCGTGCTTGGCATCTGGATGGGTTTCCAGACGCCCGGCCATCGCCTCGGCAGTCTCATCGCGCTCCTGCTCGGCATTGCCGTGCCCGTGGTCATCCTCGCTCTTGCACCCCATCGTGGCCCGCCTAGCCCGGCTCCCGCCGCGGTTTCCGCATCCCCTTAAAGTATTTGCCAATAAGCCTCTTAACTCTCGACAGTGCACCGGAATTTGCGTTAATTCCCTCCCATGCTCTTTTCACTGGGTAAGAAGAAGAATCCCCGTTTGGCGCAACTCAAGAGCGTCGCGCTCTTTAATGACCTGAAGCTGAGCCAGCTTCGCATCGTGAATAGCCTCCTGCACGAGCGCAACTATCTCGAAAGCGAACTCATCTTCGACCAAGGCGACGAGGGGCAGGCGCTCTACATCGTCGCCAGCGGCAAGGTCCGCACCCATCGCGAGAATCAGCCGGAAGACAAGTTCGTCGAGTTCGGCCCCGGCGATTTCTTCGGCGAACTCGCCCTCCTCGAGGACGCTCCGCGGTCCACCTCGGCCCGAGCGGTGGAAGATACCGTGCTGCTCGCCCTCTTTCGCACCGAATTCCTCGCCTTGCTGGAACTCCATTCCTCCATCGGTTCGATGATTTCGTACGCGCTGGCCCGTGACCTGTCGCGCAAGCTGCGCAAGGCCATTGTCTCCAACGAGAATCCGACCAATCTATGAACGATAACCAGTCATCTGGTCCCTTGGTCTGGGTGGGCACGGTCCTGGCGACCTGCATCACGCTCTATTTGTTTCAAGGCATTCTCTGGCTGGTGCTCCCCATCCTGCTCTCGATCATTCTCTACTACGTGACCGAGCCTCTCGTCTATCGCCTCACCCATCATGGCTGGAGCCGGGAAAGCGCCGCCGGTTTTGTCATGGGCGGTCTCGTCCTGCTGCTGCTCGCCCTGACCGCGGTCACCCTGCCTCGCTTCGCCAGCAAGGTGACCACCTGGAACGAGCAAAAGATCATCTCCAACTACGTCCAGCACGGGGCGGACTTCGTCGAAAGCACCCTGCGCACGGTGGAAAAATACGTGCCCTTTATCGATGAATACATGATGAGCAAGGCCCGGGACAATGCCAACTGGGACGAGCAGCTTGCCAAGTGGGCCTCGGAAAACAGCAGCCACACCATCATGGGATTGCTCCACTGGATTCCCTCGCTGCTGTTGATTCCCTACCTCACCTATTTCATCCTCGTCGATGGCAGCCAGTTCAAACGCTTTCTCGTCCGCGCCATCCCCAATGCCTACTTCGAGAAATCCCTCCTCCTCCTCCATCGCATCGACGATCAGGTGCGCCGCTATTTTCAGGGATTGATGGCACTCACCGCCATCGACGCCGCCTGCCTCGGCATTGGCCTGAAGCTCATGGGCATCTCCGGCGCGTTCGTCCTGGGCTTGGTGATTGCCGTGCTGTCCTGGGTTCCCTATGTCGGCTCCATCGTGGGCTGTCTGCTGGTCGTGCTCGTGGCGGCGACCGACTACGCCTCGCAAACGTGGATGACCTACGGCGCGGTCGCGCTCTTTCTCGGAGTGCGTCTCTTGGATGATTTCGTCTTCATGCCGATGACCATTGGCCGCAGCTTGCAGATCCATCCGGTTGTGACCGTCCTCATGATCTTCGTCGGCGGTGCCGTGGCGGGGATTAGCGGACTCCTCCTCGTCATGCCGGTGCTTGGCGTCATGATGGTCCTCGGCCAGATTCTTGGTCAACTGGCCACCAACGACCGCCTGACCGCCCGTTACCAATTCCGCAAGGCCCTCCTGCGCACTCGCGCCCAGAAAGGCTTGGAAGCGTAATCCGATGAACAAAGGTGACATTGCTGAAATTCTGAACGAGATCGCCATCCTGCTCGAATTAAAGGGCGAGAACATCTTCAAGACGCGCGCCTACACCAGCGCCGCGCGAACGCTTGATCTGCTCGATGAAGACCTCGGCGTGATCATTGCCGAAAATCGCCTCGGCTCGATCAAGGGCATCGGCACCGCCCTGCAGGAAAAAATCGCTGAGCTCTACACCACCGGCAAACTCGCCTATTACGACGAGCTCAAGAAATCGCTGCCGCCCGTTCTCTTGGAGCTGTTGAACATCCCCGGTGTAGGCCCGAAAAAAGCCAAGGCGCTACACGACCAACTCAAAATCCAGAGCCTCGCGGATCTGGAAACCGCCTGCAAAGACGGTCGCGTGGCCGCACTCACCGGTTTTGGCGAGAAGACCGCCACCCGCATTCTCGAAGGCATCACGCAATATCACTCCTACCAATCGCAGCATCTTTACGCCGACGTCATTCTGATCGCGACCGAACTCGTCGACACGTTGCGCACCCACCCCGATGTCACCCGCTGCAGCATTGCGGGCAGTCTTCGACGCGGAAAGGAAGTCGTCAAGGACATCGACCTCCTCGTCTCCTCGAAAGCGCCGGAGCAAGTCATGCGCGACTTCATCACGCTGCCGGAAATCGAGCGCGTCGTTGGACAGGGTCCCACCAAGGCGAGCGTCGTGCTCAAGGGCGGCTTGGCGTGCGATCTGCGCGTCGTCAGCGACAAGGAATTCGCCACCGCGCTGCACCATTTCACCGGCAGCAAAGAGCACAACGTCGCGATGCGCCAACGCGCCATTGCGGAAGGCAAGAAGCTCAGTGAGTGGGGACTTTTTCTCACTGGCGACAAAACGGAAACTCCCGGCGGCGAAAAAGAGTCCACCAAACCGCAGGGCGAACTGATTCCGTGCCGCACGGAAGAGGAACTCTTCGAAAAACTCGGTCTGCAATACATCCCGCCGGAACTCCGCGAGAACATGGGCGAGATCGAAGCCGCCGCCGAGTGCAAGATTCCCCGCCTCCTCGAGTGGAGCGATCTCCGTGGCACCTTCCACAATCACACCACGTGGAGCGACGGCAAAAACACGCTTCAGGAAATGGCGGAAGCCGCGCAAACTCTCGGGCTCGAATACCTCGGCATCGCGGACCACTCCAAATCTTCCTTTCAGGCAAACGGCCTCAGCGAGGCTCGCCTGCTCGCACAGATCGAGGAAATCGCGAAGCTGAACCATACGCTCGAAGACATCCACCTCTTCAGCGGTTGCGAAGTGGATATTCTCAAAGACGGCCAGCTTGATTTCGCTGATGAGATTTTGCAGCAGCTTGATTACGTCGTCGCCAGCGTGCACAACGCCATGCAGCAGCCGGAGGACGAGATGACCCGCCGCGTCATCCGCGCGATGGAGAATCCCTACGTCACCATGCTCGGGCATCCCACCGGCCGCCTGCTTCTCTCCCGAGCTCCCAGTGCGATCAATCTCGGCAAGATCATCGATTGCGCGGCGGAGACCGGCACGTGGATTGAACTCAATGCCAGTCCCTACCGCCTCGATCTGGACTGGCGCTGGTGGCATCGCGCCCGTGACAAGGGTGTAAAATGTTCGATCAATCCCGACGCCCACCGCGTTGGCCAACTCGGTTATCTCCGGCTCGGAGCCACCGCCGCCCGCAAGGGCTGGCTCCGCAAGGAAGACGTGGTCAATACCTTGAAGCTCGATAAAATCCGTCAGTTGCTCGATATTTAACCGATAAAGACATTGCTGATCATGATGTCGTTGCCGTACCGCCTGTTTCCGCTTCTGATCTGGAGCGTGGGCCTTGCCGTGTCGCAAGCCAGCGATCCCAAGCTTCTGGACAAGGCGTGGGACGATGCCTCCATGCTGCTTGTGCAGGAATCGTACGCCCGGTTCACCGCCGCGCAGGAGGAAAAGGTCGGCGATCTCCGCGAAGTCGAATACGGCCTCGGCGTCAACCTGCTCAACCTGCAGCCCAAGACCGTCCAGAATATCAATCGCGCCGAAGCGATATTCACCCGCCTCATTGCCGCCAATCCGAATGATGAAGTCGGCATCGCCTCTCTCTATTATCTCGCCCGGCTTGAGCAGATTCACCGCAACGATCCCAACGTGCCCAAGGCGCTGCAACTTTACTCGCAACTCATCGCCGAGCACCCCAACCATTTCTACGCGCAAAGCGCGATTGCGAAAGTCGCCATCCTGAAACTCTGCGCCACGCCCACCACGGCCGATAAAAGGCAGGCGCTGGCCGAAGTGGAAAAGCTGGCTCCGCTGCTCAAGGAACCCGCCGCGCGCTGCAATTTCAATCTCGTCGTCAGCACCGCCTGCATCCAGTACAACCTCGGTGACGAAAAAGCGCTCCGCTACCTGATTGAAGCCGACACCATCGGCGTTCCCATCCAGTTCGCTGAGGCCAATATCCTCATTCGCATCGGCAACCTCGCCCAGCGGCTCGGCAAGCGCGACATCGCCATCACCTACTTCGAGCGCTTTCTCAAGGAATTTCCACGCAGCACGCGCACCTTCACGGTTCAACAAAAGGTCAAGGAACTGAAAGGAGCCAAATCGTGAAGCGCGAAACCGTTTTCCAGATCATCGGTTTTGGTCTCGTGGCCATCGGCTATCTCGCCTCCACCGTCTTCGTGCTGCAGCGCAAGACCGCCCATCTCGAAAAGCCAAACCAGATCACGCTTCGCATCGCGCACTGGCAGTTGGAGCAGGGCCTCCGTCACGCCTTCGACGAACTCGCCACCGAGTTCACCCGCCAGCATCCCGACATCCGCGTCGAGCAACTCCTCGTCCCGGAGCGCATCTTCCCCAACTGGCTCGTCACGCAGCTTATCGGCGGCACCGCGCCCGATCTCATCGAGGTCGGCTACGGTATCGACGACGAGCGCCTCGCCCGCTATTTCGTTCCGCTCAGTCTCTGGGTGGAACGGCCCAATCCGTACAATCAGGGCACCGCGCTCGAAAAACTTCCTTGGCGCGACACCTTCCTCGACGGCATGTACAGCAGCTACAATCCCACGCTGCAGGATTACTATTCCGCGGGGCTCAACATGCACACGGTCCGGCTCTATTATAACCGCGGCCTCTACGAAAAGATCATGGGCGTGGGTGCCCCGGCTCCGACGAACTTCCGGGAATTCCAAGCCGTCTTTCAGAAACTGGCCGACTACAACGGCGCGCGCGCCAACAAAGTCGTGGCCATTGCCGGGTCCGATTACAACGGTCCGCTCCTGCTCGATCAATTCCTCAGCAACCAGACGCAGAAGCTGCTCCTGCGGCTCAATGACCTCCTCGATTTTTCCGTCAGCAAGCCGGACACGCAAATGGCGTATCTCGCTGGTCGATGGAATTTCACCTCGCCCGAAGTGCAGAGCGGACTCGAGCTTCAGCATGAAGTCGGTCGCAATCTGCCGTCCGGATTCCAATCCCTGCGCCGGGAGGACGCCACCTTCTATTTTCTCCAGGAGCGCGCCCTCATGATCGTCAGCGGCAGTTGGGACGTCCGCACCCTCAAGGCGCAGGCCCCCTTTCCCATCGACATCGTTTCGATCCCGCTACCGACTCCCGCGAATCCCGAGTACGGCAAATACGTCCTCGGCGCTTTCGCGGAGAACAACGACGTCGCCACCCGCTTTGGCATCACCCGCCTTTCCCGGCACCCCAAGGCCGCACTCGCCTTTCTCCAGTTCATGACCTCGCAGCGCGGCAATCAACGCTTCGTCGACACCAGCTACTGGCTGCCCTCCATCATTGGTGTCACCATTCCCGAGCCGATCCGCGCGTTCCAACCCATTATTGAAGGGTACACGCAGGGGCTGGCCTTCAATTCGTTTGGCGCGGATGGACGACTCGTGATCAATCAGAACCTTTACCGACTTTACGGCGACCGCCAACCCGTGGACTCTTTCACCCGCTCCCTCGAAGAGGATTTGCGCCCGGCCGTTCGCCGTGATTTATTGCAGGAGATCAAAACCCGCCGTCACGCCATTGCTCACGATGACACCACGCTCGCGGCGCTTCAGTGGAAACAATACCGCGGCAAATCCTCCAGCGAAACCGTGCGCAAAATGGCGGCCACCCGCTTGAATCAGGACCTGATGGAATGCGGCGCGTACATGCTCGAAACCTCGCTCGATTCCATCCAGAAATAACATGGCCGCCTTCATTCCCACCAAAAAAGCCCTGCACGAATGGCGACTCTACTTGTTCGTCATTCCCTCCCTCGTGCTCATCGCGGTCTTCGCCTATTTTCCCGCCATCAGCGCCGTCTACCACAGCTTCTTCGACTGGCAGGGTGGCAACTACAAGGAATTCATCGGCGGGGACAATTTCATCCAGTCCTGGACGGATGAAGTCCTCTGGCAATCCTTCGGCACTGTTTTCATTCTCATCATTGCCAATCTCTTCAAGATGATCCCCTCCATCGCCGTCGCGGTGGTGATCCACCGGCTCGTCAGCGACCGCTGGCAATACTGGTATCGCGTGCTCGTCGTCGTGCCGATGATCGTCCCGGAACTCGTCCGCCTCTTCATCTGGAAATTTTTCTACGATCCCACCTTCGGCCTGCTCAACAAGATCCTCGACTGGATTGAACTCAAACCGATTCTCGTCTCGCTCGATACCTATGTGCTCCACTGGAATGTCTTTCGCGAAGGCTTCCCCGTCCCGTGGCTGAGCGAACCGCATCTCATCGTCCCCTCGCTTATCTTCTGGGGCTTTCCGTGGCTCGGCGCGGTCGGCGTGCTTATTTTCCTCGCCGGACTCGAATCGATTGGCCGCGAAGTTTATGAAACCGCCGAACTCGATGGCGCGAACGGCTTCCAGAAATTCCTCTACATCGAATTTCCCCTCATTCTGACCCAGATCCGCCTCATGCTCATTCTCATGGTCATCGGCACCGTGCAGGGCTACGGACTGCAACTCCTCCTGCTCGGGCAGGACGGTGGCGCGGGCGGTGCCGGCATGGTTCCCGGTCTCTGGATGTTCAACCGCGCGTTCTCCGCCGGACAATTCGGCTATGCCTGCGCCATTGGCATGATTCTTTTCGTCTTCATTCTCGTGCTGACCCTGATCAACAACAAATACATCCGGATTCAGCGATGAGACTCACCACACCCACCACTGTCACGGTCAAAGCCGTGGGCCGCGAGAAGCTCGAGTTGCCCAAGCACCTCTTCATTCTCGCGATTCTGGCGATTGAACTCCTGCCGTTCTACATGATGCTGCAAATCAGCTTCAAAAATAACGTCATGTTCAACGCCAACCCGTGGCTTCCCATCCTGCCCGGTGCCACATTGGTCGAGAATTTCCGCTTCGCCTACCACCTCATCCTGCCCTACGCGGCCAACACCATTTTCGTTTCCGTCACCGCCGCCACGGCCAATCTCTTTTTTGCCATCCTCGCCGCCTACTTTTTCGCCCGCTACAAAATGCCGTTCAGCAACGTCCTCTGGTCCGCGTTCCTCACGCTCATGCTGATTCCGAGCGTCACCAACATCGTTCCGCTCTTCACGCTCCTCAAAAAACTCAACCTCCTCAATTCGCTCTGGGGCCTCATCGCCGTCGCGGTCGCCAGCGGCCAGGTGTTCAATATTTTTGTCCTGCGTAATTTCATCGAGGATCTCCCGCGCGATTTATTTGAAGCCGCCGAGATGGACGGGGCCGGTCACTGGAAACAAATCATCCACATCGTCATTCCGCTCAGCGGCCCCATCATCGGCACGCTTTTCATTCTCTCGTTTCTCGGCTGCTGGAATGACTTCCTCATGCCGCTCATCATTCTCCGCGATCCGCAACTCTTCACCCTCGGCGTCGGCCTGATCTACCTCGACGGCGACTACGCCAAGGACTGGGGCCATATCATGGCCGCGTTCTTCATGGCCAGCCTGCCGCTCCTCATCATGTTCCTCTTCACGATGAAACTCTTCATCCGGGGACTGAGCGCGGGCGCGCTGAAGGGGTAGAGCATTTTAAGTTGATTGTCGCATCATAAACCATCCCAACCGATCCTTCGACAAGCTCAGGATGACCAGCGTGACGCTGGACCCAGTATTATATATCTGGCGTCAGCCGTATTGGATGCAACGTCACGTTGCTCGACAAGCTCAGGATGACAGTGAGTGAAGGTACTGTCTTTTGATAAGTCCGCGCTCTCTCACGAACTCTTCGCCATCGTTTGAGATTACCTCCCCAGCCCGTCATCCTGAGCTTGTCGAAGGATCGGTTGGGATGCTCAGCGATGACACAATTCAAATGAGAAAACTACATTCCTACTTCTTCAGTTTCTTCCCGCCCTTGCGATAACTGATGGGCTTGGTCGACGCCGACTTCGGTTCGATCTTGTCGATGCCCGCACGTTGCTTCAGCTCCAGCATTTGATCCCGCAACAACGCCGCCTTCTCGAACTCCAGCGAATTACTCGCCGCGATCATCTCCTCTTCCAATTCCCGCAGCACGTCGAGCGTATCCAGATCGCCGCCAGACTCCCGCACGACGCTCGCCTCGATTTCCTTGCCCTTCAATAAATTGGCGAGGCTCTCCTGCACGGCGCGTTGCACCGTCTTCGGCGTGATCTTGTGTTCGGCATTATAAGCGAGTTGTTTTTCGCGCCGCTTCTTCGTCACCTCGATCAGTTTCTTGATCGATTGCGTCAACGTGTCGGCATAGAGAATCACCTTGCCGTTCACGTGACGCGCCGCACGGCCCGCCGTCTGGATCAGCGACGTCTCCGAGCGGAGGAAGCCCTCCTTGTCCGCGTCCAGAATGGCCACCAGGGACACCTCGGGCAGATCAAGACCTTCGCGGAGCAGATTGATCCCCACCAGTACGTCGCATTTGCCTTGGCGCAATTCGCGCAGGATTTCCACCCGCTCGATCGTGTCGATTTCGGAATGCAGATAGCGCACGTTGATTTTCAAATCGCGCAGATAATCGGTCAGATCCTCCGCCGTGCGCTTCGTCAAGGTGGTCACCAGAATGCGCTCCTGCTTTTCCACCCGCAAGCGGATCTGCTCGATCAGATCATCAATCTGGCCATTGAGCGGCTTCATCTCGATCTCCGGATCGATCAGACCCGTGGGCCGGATCACCTGCTCGATCACCACACCGCCCGCCGCCTTCACTTCATACGGCGCGGGCGTGGCGGACACATAAATGCGCTGCCCCACCAGTTCGTCGAACTCCGGGTATTTCAGCGGACGATTATCCAGCGCCGACGGCAGCCGGAACCCGTGCTCCACCAGCACCGTCTTGCGCGAACGATCCCCCTCGTACATACCGCCGATCTGCGGCACGGTCACATGCGACTCGTCGAGCACGGTCAGAAAGTCGTCCGGGAAAAAGTCAATCAACGTGAACGGCCGCGAGCCGGGCGGGCGACCGCTCAGGTGGCGCGAATAATTCTCGATGCCGTTGCAAAACCCCATCTCCTCCATCATCTCCAGATCATACGTCGTGCGCATCTTCAGTCGTTGCGCCTCCAACAATTTTCCCGCCTTCTCCAATTCCTGAATGCGCTCGTCCATCTCCGCGCGGATCGAGATTTGCGCCAGCTTCATCTTTTCGTGCGGCGTGACATAATGCTTCGCCGGAAAAAGAATCAACTCCTCCATGTGCGCCTCCACCTCGCCGGTGAGTGGATCGAACCGGCTCATCCGTTCGACCTCATCGCCGAAAAATTCCACGCGAATCGCATCCTCCGTATAGGCCGGGCAGATTTCCACCACGTCGCCCCGCACGCGGAATTGCCCCCGCTGCAACGCCACATCGTTGCGCGAATATTGCATCTCCACGAGCTTCGCGAGCAATTGCTCCCGCGTCAGAAATTCGCCCTTCGTCACGCGGAACATCATGTTCTCGTAATCCTCCGGCGAACCCAATCCGTAGATGCACGACACGCTCGCCACCACGATCACATCCCGCCGCGACAGCAGTGAACTCGTCGCCGCCAGTCGCAACCGTTCGATCTCCTCGTTCACGCTCGAATCCTTCTCGATGTACGTATCGCTGCGCGGAATGTACGCCTCGGGCTGATAGTAATCGAAGTACGAGACGAAATATTCCACCGCGTTCTCGGGGAAGAACTGCTTGAACTCGCTATAGAGCTGCGCCGCGAGGGTCTTGTTGTGGGATAAAACGAGCGTGGGCCGTCCCAGATTCTGGATCACGTTTGCGATTGTGAAGGTCTTGCCCGAACCGGTTACGCCGAGCAACACGTTATGCTTGTCGCCGGTCTTCAACCGCTCCGTCAGCGCCTTGATCGCGGCCGGTTGATCTCCTTGCGGCGTGTAGGGACTATTCAGTCGGAAATCCATAGAACTTATCTCGATACGAAAAAAACGTTTCTTGGTTTTGCCAAGAGACCGATTATTGATAAACCTATAGCACACATTTTGCCATGGACATCCTCTTTCTCTTTATCGGTTTGATTCTCGGTGCCGGCGCCGCATGGATGCTTCAAGCCTACCGGCTCTCCTCCCTGCGCGTCCGGGCCGAGGAACGCGCCTTGATGCTCGAAGCCGCCCGCCTGAAGAGCGAGGACACCCTGCTCACCGAGCGCAACCAAGTGCTCGAACTCAGCAAGCAACTCGCCAGCGCCCAGGTCTCCCTGGCCGCCGCGCAGGAGCAACTCAAGCTCCGCAACACCGAGATCGCCGAAACCCAGACCCGGCTGAAGACCGAGTTTGAGAATCTCGCCAATCGCATCTTCGAGGAAAAGAGCAACACCCTCGCCAGCCAGAATCAGAGCAAGCTCGGCTCGCTCCTCGCTCCGTTCCAGCAGCAGATCACCGACTTCCGTCAGCGCATCGACACCATTTACGCGCAGGACTCCGCCGACCGCGTCGCGCTGAAGACCCAGATCGAAACCCTCACCCTCCTCAACCAGCAGGTGACGCAGGAGGCCAACAACCTCACCCTCGCGCTCAAGGGCCAATCCAAGACCCAGGGCAATTGGGGCGAACTCATCCTCGAGACCATTCTCGAGCGCTCCGGCCTGACCAAGGGCTCCGAGTACGTCGTTCAGGCCAGCATGACCACCCCCGATGGCCGCCGTCTGCAGCCCGACATCGTCATCAATCTCCCCGAAGGCAAGCACCTCATCATCGACTCCAAGGTCTCGCTCACTTCCTACGAACGCTTCTGCTCCAGCGAGAATCCCGTCGAGCAAACCGCCGCCCTTGCCGCGCACATTGCCTCGATCCGCGGTCACATCGAGGAACTCAGCGCCAAGGATTATCCCTCGCTTTACCAGATCGACAGTCCCGACTTCGTCCTCATGTTCGTCCCGGTCGAGCCCGCCTTCAGCCTCGCCTTGCAAAATGCCCACGAACTCTACAACGAAGCGTTCGAGCGCAAGATCATCCTCGTCACCGCCTCCACCCTGCTCGCCACCCTGCGCACCGTCGCCCAGATCTGGAAGCAGGAAAAGCAAACCCGCAACGCCCTCGAAATCGCCCGCAAGAGCGGCGATTTGTACGACCAATTCGTCCGCTTCTACGAAAGCCTTGAAGAGATTGGTGGCTGTTTAGGTAAGACGACGCGCGCGTATGATGACGCCATGGGTCGCCTCAAAACCGGCCGCGGCAACCTCGTCAAACGGGTGGAAGATCTCCGCAAGCTCGGTGCCAAAGCCTCCAAAAACCTCCCCACCGCCCTCACGGAAGAAGCCGAGTCGGAGGAATCCACTCCGGCGGCGCTCCCGCTCGAGACCCCGCCCACGCCCGGCCCTGACCCGGCACCATCGCCCTAATCGCCGCGCATCCCCTTGTATTACAATAAGTAAAGCGTAGATGAGGTCCACTTACAATGGAGCCTCATCCTGATTTTAAGCCTTGACCCGAGCCGCCATTCGAGTAAGGGTTGACCCAATTTTATTTCATCTGCTTAACGCTTTTCCGCATTAAAATACCCATGTTCACGGCTTTCTGGTTTGTTGCATACGCTTTGGTCGTTCTCGGTCTCTCCATTTATGGAGCGCACCGCTATGTGATGGTCTATCTTTATTACCGGCACAAAAAGCAGCATTCCATCGTTCCCCCTGCCCCCACTGTCTGGCCCGTCGTCACGGTTCAGTTGCCGATATATAATGAATTCCACGTCGTCGAACGCCTTATCCGCTCCGTCGCGGCTTTGGATTACCCCATGGACAAAATGGAGATTCAGGTGCTTGACGATTCGACGGACGAGACCGTAGAGATCGCCGCGCGCGTGACCGCCGAACTGGCCGCCCAAGGGTACGACATCTGCCACATCCGCCGCCCCAATCGCCACGGCTTCAAGGCTGGTGCGCTTTCCTACGGCATGGAACAAGCCCACGGCGAATTTTTCGCCATCTTCGATGCTGACTTCCTGCCGTCGCCCGAGATTCTCCGCCAGACCATTCCCTATTTCCTCGCGGAAAAGGAAGTCGGCCTGATCCAGACCCGCTGGGGTCATCTCAACTCCCGTTCGAGCCTCCTCACCCGTCTGCAAGGGCTCTTCCTCGACGGTCACCTCCTCATCGAACAAACCGCCCGCTGCCGCAGCGGTCGCTTCCTCAATTTCAACGGCACGGCCGGAATCTGGCGCAAAGAGACGATTATCAGTGCGGGCAACTGGCAGCACGACACGCTCACCGAAGATCTCGACCTCAGCTATCGCGCACAGATGAAAGGCTGGCGTTTCCTCTTCCTGCCGAATCTCGTCACGCCCGCCGAACTCCCCATCGACATGAACGCCTTTAAGACCCAGCAGCACCGCTGGGCCAAGGGTTCCATCCAGACCTGCAAAAAGCTCCTTCCGCGCATCCTGCGCAGCGAACTCCCGTTCAAGATCAAAGTCGAAGCCATCTTTCACCTCACCTCCAATTTCGCCTACCTGCTGCTCGCGTTCCTGATCTTCCTGTTGCAGCCGATGCTCAGCGCGCCGCACCACGTCCCGAATTACTTCTGGTTGATCGACGTCCCGATCTTCGGTCTCACCTCGCTCTCGGTGATTCTCTTCTACGCCACCGCCATTCGCGAGCAGAAGGAAAACAAGCTCAAGGATCTGCTTTACCTCCCCGGACTCCTCGCCCTCGGCGTCGGCATGTCGATCAACAACGGCAAGGCCGTGCTCGAAGCCGTCTTCAACCACGAATCCGAATTCACCCGCACGCCGAAATACGGCGTCATCGGCAAGCAGCAAGCCAAGCGCCAGTTCAAATACATCTCCCTCAAATCGATTCTCCCCTGGTTCGAGGGCGCGCTCGCCTTCTACTTCCTCTACTTCATCTCCATGGCCTGCACCAAGGGACAATGGAGTTCCATTCCGTTCCTCATCCTCTTCCTCATGGGCTTCGCCTACGTCGCCGTCCTCTCCATCTGGCCCCAGGCCGCCATGAGCAATACCAAAGCCGAGCCAGCTGAATCCGGCGCGCTGTAGTCGCCGGGCTCGCTGTGCCCGGATGGCGGAAAGCTTCCGCATCCGCAAAAATATCGCACACCTAGCTCACGCAGCTCACCTAACGCAAACGGTCCCGACCGATTTCTGCTATAACTTACGGCATGCAAGGCATTCCCGTATTTGAAATCTCAAATCGGAAATTTGAAATTTCTCGTCGACACCCTCCACGACACCCAACAGAGGCGGTCGATTCTTGTAGCGCTTTGTCGACGGTATTTTTTTGCGCCCCCCGTGGCAGAGTCCAACGTCACCTTGGGATGGGTCGAGAGTTTGCTTTTCATTTGTCGCGACGTACCGTAACTTTAACCCTTTCCCGCTGTAAAACCATGAAGCTTGCATTCACCAAAATGACCGGAGCCGGCAACGACTTTGTCGTGGTCGACAATCGCCACAAGACCCTCAACCTCAGCCGCGAGCAGATTGAGAAACTGTGCGATCGTCATTTTGGCATCGGCGCGGATGGACTCCTCGCGATCGAACCCGGCGAAAACGGGGCCGACTTCCGCATGCGCTACTACAACTCCGACGGCGGCGAAGCCGAGATGTGCGGCAACGGCGCGCGCTGCTTTGCCCGCTACGCCCGCGCCTTCAAGGCTGATGCGGACGCCCTCAGCTTTGACACTCCCGCCGGTCGCATTCACGCCCGCTTCATCGGCAACGATGTGGAGATCAACCTCACCGCGCCGCAGGGATTGGATCTCGGCCGCAAGGTGAAGACCGCCCATGGCGTCGTCTCCGTCGACAGCGTCAATACCGGCGTCCCGCATGCCGTCCTCTTCGTCGACAATGCCGCCGAAGTTCCGATCGTGGAATGGGGCCGCGAACTGCGCCGACACGAAGCCTTCGCGCCGAAGGGAACGAACGTCAATTTCGCCCAGCTCACGCCCAGCGGCGAAATCCTCGTCCGCACCTACGAGCGCGGCGTCGAGGACGAAACCCTCGCCTGCGGCACCGGCGTCACCGCCGTCGGCATCATCTCCCACCTCGCTCACAACGCGCCCCTGCCCGTTCGCATCAAGGTCAAGGGCGGCGACACGCTGCAGGTGAATTTCAAACGCGAGGGTGATACCCTCCGCGACGTCACCTTGCGCGGACCGGCCACCATCGTTTTCCAAGGTGAAATCGACCTCGCCTAAAACCCATTTTACCCCTCTTTATTCCATGAGCACTTATCCCCGTTTCCACGGCGCCTACACCGCGCTGGTCACCCCGTTTCGCAATGATCAAGTTGATGACGCCGCGCTCGTCAAGCTGATCGAGCACCAGATCAAGGGCGGCATCGACGGTCTCGTCCCCGTCGGCACCACCGGCGAATCGCCCACCCTTTCGACGGAAGAACACATCGGCGTCATCGCCCGCACCGTTGAAGTCTCCAACAAGCGCGTCCCCGTCATCGCCGGGACCGGGTCCAACTCCACCTGCGAAGCCGTCCACCTCACGCAGGAAGCGGAAAAGGTTGGCGCGGATGCCGTGCTGCTCGTCGCCCCGTACTACAACAAGCCGAGCCAGGCCGGACTCATCGCCCACTTCTCCAAGATCGCCGATGCCACCAAGCTCCCGATCATTCTCTACAGCATTCCCGGTCGCTGCGGCATCGAGATCAGCGTCGACACCGTGGCCGCACTCGCTACGAGCAAGCCGAACATCGTTGCCATCAAGGAAGCAGGCGGCTCCGCCGAACGCGTGAATCAACTGCGGCAGGTCTTGCCGGATACGTTCACCATTCTCAGTGGTGACGACTCGCTCACGATTCCCTTCATGAGCCTCGGGGCCAAGGGCGTCATCAGCGTCGCCTCCAACCTCCTGCCCACCGAAGTCTCCGCCATGGTGCACGCCGCCAACGAAGGTCACTTCGCCAAGGCTGAGGCCATTCACCACAAGTTTTACCCGCTCTACCGCGACCTCTTCATCGAACCGAATCCCGTACCGATCAAGACAGCTCTTGCCCGCGCTGGCTTCATGACCGAGGACGTCCGCCTGCCGCTCGTTGGCATGCAGCCCGCCACGCGCGCCAAGCTCGAGAAGACCCTCGCGTCCTTGAATCTCTAGACTCCATTCCGTCACCTTTCACACACATATGACCAAGGTTATCATCGTCGGCGCCAAGGGGCGCATGGGGCAGGCTCTCATCAGGCTCGCCCAACCCGAAGCCGGTTACACGCTCGTGCGCGGCATTGATGTCGGCGACAACATCGCTACCGATCTGCCCGCCACCGACGCCATCATCGAGTTCAGTCACCACAGCGTCACCGTCCCGCTCGCGCGTCAAGTCGCCGCGCAAAAGAAGGCGCTCGTCATTGGCACCACTGGCCATTCCGAAGCCGACAAGGCGACGATCACGGAACTCGCGAAGAGCATCCCCATCGTCTTCGCCCCCAATTTCTCCGTCGGCGTGAATCTCCTCTTCTTCCTCACCCGCAAGACCGCCGAGATTCTCGGCCCGGAATACGATCAGGAAGTCGTCGAAATGCACCACCGCCTCAAGCTCGATGCTCCCAGCGGCACCGCGCGCCGTCTCGGTGAAATCCTCGCCGAAGTGCAGGACGCTCCCTACGACGAACTCATCCGCAACGGTCGCGTCGGCGAAGTCGGCAAGCGCACCAAGCGCGAGATCGGCATGCATGCGCTGCGCGGCGGCGATGTCGTCGGCGATCACACGGTCCACTTCGCCACCCTCGGCGAACGCGTGGAACTCACGCACCGCGCCTCCAGCCGCGACACCTTTGCCTCGGGCGCACTGCGCGCTGCCGCCTGGGCGACGAAGCAGGCCCCCGGCCTCTACGACATGCAGGATGTTCTCGGCTTGCGCTAAGACCAAAAATAGATTTCGACGAAAGGAACGGAATTAGGGAAACAGAATTAACGAAAGACTTCTGAACTTATAAATCCGTTGCCTTGTAAATTTCGTTATAAAATTCCGTTAATTTCGTCTAAAAATAAGCTATGAAAACCGGCATTGCCCTCGGCTCGAATCTCGGAGACCGCGCCGCCAGTATGGACGCCGGTTTCACCTTCCTGCGTTCCCTCTCGCAGAAGGGCTACCTGTTGCAATCCTCGGTCATCGAAACCGATCCCGTCGATTGTCCTCCCGGTTCCGGGGCGTTTTTTAATGCCGTCGCGGAAATTGATTACGAAGGCTCGCCGCTGCAACTCCTCGGTCAGCTCCAAAACTTCGAGCACACCATGGGCCGCCAGCCCAATCGCGCGATCAATGCCCCGCGTCCGCTCGATCTCGATATTCTTTATTTCGGCGACACCACGATCACCACGCCCGATCTCATCATTCCTCACCCCCGCATTGCCCAACGCGAATTCGTCCTCAAGCCCTTGGCCGAAATTTGCCCGAACCTCATTCTCCCCGGTCAAGCGCACAGCGTGCAAACTCTCCTCAATCATTTGACCTCGAAATGAACGCCCCCACCAAAGTCACGCCCCAGTGGATTCGCGATGCGAAAAAACGTGGCGAACGGCTCCCCACGCTCACGGCCTACGATTATCCGACCGCGAAATTACTCGATGAAAGCGGCATTCCGCTCCTCCTCGTCGGCGATTCCCTCGGCATGGTCATGCTCGGCTATCCCGACACCACGGAAGTCACGATGGAGGACATCCTTCACCACACCCGCGCTGTGGCCCGCGCCAAGACGAACGCGCTCGTGGTCTCCGATCTGCCGATTCATTCCTACGATACCCCCGAGCTCGCCGTCGCGAATGCCAGGCGGCTCGTCGCCGCCGGAGCTGAAGCGGTCAAACTCGAAGGCGGCGCACAACGTATCGCCCAGGTCGACGCCATCATCGCGGCGGGCATTCCCATGTTCGGCCATCTCGGTATGCTGCCGCAGGCCGTGCGCGAAGAAGGCGGTTACAAGATCAAGGGCCGGGTCGCGGAAGAACGCGAGCGACTGCTCTCCGACGCCAAGGCGCTGGAAAAAGCCGGTGCTTTCGCCATCGTCTTGGAACTTGTCCTGCCGGAAGTCGCAGTCGAAATCTCCCGCTCTATTTCCATTCCCACCATCGGCATCGGTTCCGGCCCCAACTGCGACGGTGAAATCATGGTCGTCCACGATCTCCTTGGCACGTTCCCCTGGTTCCGCCCCAAGTTCGTGAAAGAAAAGAACGAACTCGGTGAAGCCATCCGCACCGCCGCGCGTGCTTACGCCAGCCGCGTCAAGCAGAGCTAGTGTCTCGTGATGTGATGAGTTGTGCGAGCGGAATGCCTTTTTGTAGGGCGCGCTTGCATCGCGCCGAGGCGCTTCACCGAAGCGCCCTACAGAAAACCGCAATACCATTATTGGTGGCCAGCCCCGGCCAAGAGGGGTTGCGCGTAGCGCCCGGCAAATCGAAAAGTCTCTACCGCGATTCCGACAACGTGCTCGGAACGGTATAGTACGTCTCGCCCGGCTTCACCACCTGCCCGTTCTCGATTACGGGCGGCTGCTCGCGAATGAAGAATGTCGGCTTCCAGTTTTGCATCGCCTTCAGCGCGGCCCAATCGGTGCGCGGCAGTGCGGGCAGATCCTTCACACACCAGAGCAAAGTCAGCGTCAGCGCCGTGACCACGCCGCCCACCGTCCAGAAAGTCCGGTCGCGCACGAACTGGAACCATTGTTGCAGCGAAGCGGAACTCCGCATCATCGCCATATGCCGCGAGCGCGGTTTGCGCCCCATCACGGCAGGCGCGAGTTGACGCGGTCCCTCCGCCGTCGAAAACGGGTGACGCGGCGCATGGTGCGAGTGAGAACCGGACTTCATGACAACAGTCCCACTCTACACGCAAACCGGAAAAAGTCACTCCAACGCTCTCGCCTTCCGCCCCACTCCATTCGTGGCAAAGCGTTACCGGGTCCAGCATCACGCTGCCTAGCGGCGACCGTCGATCATGTCCCAGAACTCGGGAGTCTTCTGCAAGGCTTCGTCTTCCCCCAGAGGCAGTTTCGAACGATAGAGAAAATCCTTCAGCGAATTTTTGTGCAGCACCCGATGGACGCACAGCCCCTTTTCCGTCAGTTCGAAATAGATGCGATAATCCGTCGCGCGATACCGGAACAACTTCCGTCCTTCGCGGGCCAAACGACCGAATTTCTCCGGATCGATCTTGTCGAGATCCTCCGGCAGAAAATTGAACTCGCTCAGGATCTGCAATTGCAGCGGCTTCGGCAGGGCCGACATTTCAGCGGCACTCGTATCGTTGAAGATGACTTGGAACATGCGTAGGGGGAGGGTCAGGGGGTCGTATTCGGGGCGGGAGTGGAAGCAGCCGGCGTTGCCGGTTTGGGGGCGGCAGGTTTCACGGCTGGCTTCTCCGTCTTCTTGGTTTTGGGTTCAACTTTCGGAACCGGCTTCGGTTCCACATTCGGCTTGGTCGACGCGCTCGGCGTCGGGGCCGGAACCGAAACAACCGTCGGCCGGTTTTGATAAATCAGATACGGCTCTCGCAATTGCCGGAACGCCGCGAGGTTGGCTTGCCAGCTCGCAATCAAGGAGGCCGCAGGTTTGCCCGCGGTGAAGTGCAACCGCAGGTCATCGCCACCCGCCACTTTGTCAAACAGGCTCGGTCCCTTGGTCGTGGGCGCCACTTCCTTGCTGAAGAAACGGCCCCCGGTGTATTTCTGGAGTTGCTCCAACAGCAGCACCGAAAGATTCGTCAGGTTCACTTGATCGGGATCAGTCAGAATAACCTGCACGCCCTGACACATCTTGTCCTTGAGACTACCGTAAAACGGCTTGTAAAAAGCCGGACGAAAATAGACGCCGGGCAACTTGAGCCCGTTGAGCTGATCCGCCAAGGTGAACGCGTGGAAATCCTCACGCCCGAGCAGTTGGAACGGCAGCGTGTAACCGATACCATGATTCACCGGCATCCCCTCGCCGACCAGACCGGTGATCACATAAAAGAGCGACGTATCCGCCGTCGGAATGTGCGGCGAGGTCGGCACCCAGCTCAGTCCGGTGTCTTCCCAATACATATTGCGGTACCAGCCGCGCATCGGAACAATTGTCAGCTTGGGCCGCGCGGTGATCCACTTCTGCGCATTGATCATGCGGGCCAGTTCACCCGGGGTGAGACCGTACACATACGGAATGTCCCATTGACCGACGAAGGAACGGAATTTCGGATCGAGCGGCATCCCTTCGACACGATTGCCATTGAGCGGATTCGGCCGATCCAGCACGTAGAATTCAATCCCCGCCTCGCCCGCCGCTTCCATCGCGAGCCCCATCGTGCTGATGTAGGTATAGCTGCGGCAGCCGATGTCCTGAATATCATAGACCAATACATCAATGTCCTTGAGCATCGCCGGAGTCGGCTTGCGGCTCGGCCCATAGAGAGAAAAGACCGGGAGCCCCGTGCGCGCATCCTTCGTCGATGCCACGTAATCCCCCGCGAGTTCCGCCCCATAGACGCCATGCTCGGGCGCATACAACGCCACGAGATTCACATTGGGCGCGTCCTTCAGGATATCCACCGTGCTCCGGCCCGAAGCGGAAACCCCAGTCTGGTTCGTGATCAAGCCGACACGTTTGCCTTCAAGTCCTCGAAATTGGTTGGCGGCCAGAACATCGATTCCGAGCTCAACCTTGGGTTTGGCGTGAACCACGCCTCCCGCCAGCCCGACCGTGGCGGCGAGAACGATCGCAAAAGTGTGAAAAAATCTCATGATGTGAATCCACCAGTGTATATCCCCCCGGATTGCAAATGACAAGCAGCAGCATCGTTCCACGCTTGCAGTTGAAGCCTTTTGCCACGACAATAAGCGTTTTACATTATGACCGGTGAATTTCTCCAGAAACTGACGTACTTCCTGATGTTCATTCCGATCCTCACGTTCCATGAGGCGGCCCATGCGTGGGTGGCTCACCGGCTCGGTGATGACACAGCGCGCAGTCAGGGACGACTCACGCTCAATCCCCTCTCCCACATCGACCCCATCGGCACGCTGCTCATCCCCGGCCTCAGCTTGTTCCTAGGCGGCTTCGGCCTGATCGGCTGGGGCAAGCCCGTCCCGATCGACTCCACCCAGTTCCGCAACTGGCGCCGCGACGAAATTCTTGTCGCCCTCGCCGGCCCCCTCTCCAACCTCATTCTCGCCGCCTTCGTTCTCTTCGCCTGCCGCTGGCTGCCGCCGGAAGATGGACTGCGTGGACTCGCCCTGAACTTCACTTTCCTCGCGGTTTTCCTCGCCGTCTTCAACATGCTGCCGATTCCACCACTCGACGGCTGGTATCCGCTCAAACACCTTTTCCGCCTGCCGGAAGATCTCATCTATCGCCTCGGCATGTGGGGCTTTCTTCTTCTGCTGGTTCTGATCAATCTCCCGCCCGTGCAATTTGCCCTGATTGCTGCCACGAAATTCATCACGAATCTGCTCCTCGTCGTCACAGTTTATTAGACTGATTTTCAGCCACTTAGGATTGTCGCCAAAGGAATTTTGAACATTTCGCCCTCCCCCGGCGTCTATTCCTCTGACTCCTATGAAAAAGCTTCTCTTGGTTGCCTTGGTCCTGATCACCTGCGCTTCCGTCCCCGCCTTCGCGGGAGGCGGTTTTTCCGTAAGCGTCGGATACAATAACGGCTACTGCGGTCCCCGCTATGGCGGCGGTCCGTGGCGTGGCGGTGGATACGGTTACTATGGAGGCGGCCCGCGTTATTATGGCGCGTACTATCGTCCCTACTATTGCCCGCCGCCCGTGGTGTACTATCGCCCGGCCCCGGTGATTTATGTGCAACCGGCCCCCGTCGTCGTGGCCGCTCCGGCCCCGGCTCCGACCGTGATTTATAGCAATGGCAATACGACAACGACCACTACCACGGAAGTAACCACTTCCAATGGTCCGGTCTACACGTCGTCTTCCTCCGCGTATCGCTACTACCCGAACTGGTAAAGCAGCGGAACAGATCCAGACAGGCGGCACTCCATGTGCCGCCTTTTTCGTTTTAGTCTCTAGTAAACGAAAGCGCCCAAGAGGAGCAGCACCGCTCCGAACGCCACGCCCGCAGCGCTCAGAATCCGGCAACGTTGCGGCGTCTTCAAGGCCACCTCCAGCGCATCGCGCAAGTAGAACGGCGATGCCACCAAAATCATTCCGACGACGGCCCAGACATAGGCCAGCACCGTCAGCAAATACTTCGCATCGTTATCGACCAGAAAGGCCGAACTCAAAATCACCTCGGTACCGAGCAGCAACAGAAACGCCAACCCGCGCACGGCCAGAAAGGTCGGCACAAAGATAATCAACAACACGGCTCCGACAGCCCAAGCCGTTACGAGAATATGGCGCATCCCGGACATCTCACCCAGATCGGTCGTTGCCGTGAGCCAGCAGAACCAGACGCCCGCCACAAATGTGAGCACCACTCCGGCGGTATAATTGCGCGGAAACGATTTCACCCAGCGGCCGAAGGCCTCCGGCCAGATCACACCCGGCAAATGTCCCAGAAAATACAGCGCTCCGATTACCAGCGCCACTCCGCTCAGTGGCAAATCATACGTCAAGGCATTGATCATACAGTCGTCATTTCCAAAGTATCCGGCGTCAGTACCGGTTCCGCGTAATAAGTAAATCCCGTGGTCGAGGTGATCTTCACGTTGAGCAATTGCCCGAGCCAGCGCGGGTTCGCCTCGATCAACACCAACCGGTTCGACCGCGTGCGTCCCGCATAGCGCAAGGGATTATTCTTACTCTCGCCTTCCACCAGAATTTCCACGTCGCTGCCGACTATGGACTGATTTTTCCGCAAGGCAATGTCATCCAGCAACGCGAGCAAATCCTGATTGCGCGCCATCCTCGCGTCCTCGCTGAGCTGATCCACCATCGTCGCGGCAGGCGTATCGCTGCGTGGGGAATAACGGAAAATGAAGGCGTTGTCGAAATCGGCCTTTGCCACGGCGTCACGTGTCGCCAGATAATCCGCTTCCGTCTCGCCGGGAAATCCCACGATGATGTCGGACGTCAAACCGATGTCCGGCCGCGCCTCGCGCAAATCGTCCACCAGTTTCAAATATTGCTCCACCGTGTACGCGCGATGCATCGCCTTGAGAATCCGGTTGCTGCCCGATTGCATCGGCAGGTGCACATGCTCGCACAGTTGCGGCAACTCGCGAAACGCCTGCACGAGATCCTTCTTGAAACCGATCGGGTGCGGCGAGGTAAAGCGAACGCGCTCGATTCCCGGCACCGCGCACACCGCATGCAGCAATTGCACGAACGGCGAGCGGCCATCCACCGCCGGAAATTCATGGCGGCCGTACAGATTCACAATCTGCCCCAGCAACGTCACTTCGCGAATGCCCTGCGCCGCGATCTGCCGGACTTCCGCCACAATATCCGCAATCGGCCGCGACCGTTCCGCGCCACGCGTCGACGGTACAATACAAAACGTGCAATGCATGTTGCAGCCCTGCATGATCGAGACAAAGGCCGTGACCTGCTTCGCTTCCAGCGTGTGCTCGCGAATCGTATTCTGCGAACCCGCCTGCTCCGCCACGTCGACCAGCGGATCATGCTTCGGTTCCGCGCGAAGACGGTCCACGTAATCGGCTACTTCGTGAAATTTCTGCGTGCCGACAATCAAATCCACATCGGGAAGTTTATCCAGCAATTCCGGCCCCAGACGCTGCGCCATGCAACCCAGCACTCCAAGGACGAGACTCGGTTTGCGCTTCTTCAGCCCGCTCAGTGACTTCATGCGACCGATGGCTTTTTGCTCCGCCATCTCGCGCACGCTGCAGGTATTCAAGAGGATCACGTCGGCTTCCTCCTCGGAATGACACAGCGTGTAGCCACGCGCTTCCAGTTGACGCACGACCTGTTCGGAGTCGCGCTCATTCATCTGGCAGCCGTATGTCTTGATGTAAACTGCGGGCATAAGGAGCCCTTAGTCATACCATAAGGCCGTGCGCAAAGACAGGGATTTTCGCGTTCGATTCGATGCCTGAATCAAGCGTCGCCCAGCACAAAACAAACCCGCACCACTTCCACCGACTCCACGGCATGCCCCCAGCTCGTCGCCGGCCGGTAACGCCAACGCTGTTCGATGGTATGGATCGCCGCCTGATCGAAGTCACCACGGCCGGAACTCCGCACCACGGTCGCCTGACGAACGCGCCCCTCCGCATTGATATTCAGGCGCAACACCACCACGCCCTCCACACCGCCACGCCGCGCATTCTCGGGATACGGAGGCGTGGGATTGCTCAGAGTCGAGGCCGCAACGCCTCCGGGCGAGCCGGGTTGAAAAGTACTGGGGGCGGAACTGCCGCTCATCGCCGCTTTTTTCGCGTGCCCCTTTTCCGTCGTCGCATTGTCAGCCGTCACGGGGGCGGAATTGGAAGCGGCGACCGTCTTGGCTTCAGCGGCGGCCTTGCGGCTTTTTTCCAAAGGCACGGTTTCGTCCGTGTTCGAGACTTCTTCCCACGTTTCGGCAGCGGCTTCCTCGTTTTTCGCCACCACGGGAGAGGGACTCTTCACTGTTTCAACAGCTTCAGTCGGCAGCACCTTTTCATGAGGAGTCTTCACCGGGGAAGGCTTGCGACGCGACGTAGCCCCCTCACCCAAAGAAACCGCTGAACCGTTCTGCCCCGGAGATTCATTCAAAATCTCAAGACTCAACGCCCCTTGCGCCAGCGTAAGCTCAGGCCCACGAAAGCTGGAATACCATACCGCACCCGCACCAAAGGCGACGCCGTGCAGGACGAGCGAGACCACCATAAATCGCGCCAGTGAAGGGTGGGAAGGTTTCCGAACGGCGCTCAGATCCCGCGGCCCCGGCGTCCGCTTGGGACTTTTTTGCGGTTGGAAAAACGGCCCGCGCCAAAAACGCTCCTGCCGGATCGTCGGCAATTCGGCGACAGATCCGGCGCTCTCCCCCGTCCGTTGCGAGCACGGGAGAGTCACCATTTCCGCCGAAGAATGAGCGAGAGCGTTTTCCATACGCAAATTAGAACGTCACTTTGAAGCCTCCGTAATACGCCTGATCCAGCGCGGGATAGCCCAAGACTTCCTGATATTGATCGTTGGTCAAATTCTCGATGCGTCCGAACACTTCCAGATACTTGTTGATCTTCCAGTTCGCCATGAAGCGCATGTTCAGATAATCCTCCATCTCACGCACCGGCGACCCATCCACGCGATCCGCCACGTAGTTACCGGCGAGCGTAAAGGTCAGCGGATCAATCGGGCTATAACTGATCGAGGCGTTGATCGTATGACGAGGTGCCCGGGCCAGTCGGGAGGAGAAGTTCTGGATATTGTCCGCTTCGCGAATGGCACTCAGGTTGGTGTAACTCGTGTTGATGCGCACCTGTTTGACCGGTTTCACGGTGAAACCGCTTTCCACGCCTTCCATCACCGCATGGCCCACATTCGTGCCCGTGCCCCAAGGGAAACCGGGTTGGGCCGTGCTATCCCAAACGATGTAATTATTCACGTCGTTGTGGAACCAAGTCCCAAACACGCTGACCTTGTCGCCCCAGAACGGTTGCGTGACGCCGAATTCATAACCTTTGCCCTGTTCCGGCGAAAGCTTCGTATTGCCGCTCCAATATCCGGCCACGTCTTGCGGTGTGGGCGGCGCATAGCTGGTGCCATAATTGGCGTGCAGCAGCGTGCGCAAATCTGGCACTTCGTAACTCGTCGCAAAACGGTACGTGGCGGCGTCTCCGAAATCGGAGTAATGATCGAAGCGGAAGTTCGAAATAAAATTCCACCCCTTCACGATTTCCCACTGACTCTCCACAAAGTAGCCCGTGTTTGTCTGGCCATCATCCACCGGCTTGGTGCCACCGGGGACGGACGGAAACGAGTAATTATCCGTTTCGTCCAGCTTGAGGTAATAGCTAATGTTGCTACCGGAGACACCGCCGGTCATCTTCCAGTTTTCGAAAATCTGAACCACGCTCTGGTAGTCAATCTGATCGGTATCCACCTGAACGCGATTGTTCAAACCCGTCGTGCCGACAAACGTATCCGGCGCGTTGCCTGAAGCCACCTGACGATACTGGTAACGTCCGTAGTAAACCGACTGCGTCCAGATTTCGGTCGTCTTCCAGTTCAGTCCGGGAGAAACACCCCAGAGTTCGCGCAGCACATTCGCCGTGCGGTCATTGGTGGTGATATTGTTCGGCGATCCGATATCGGCCAGCGAATAGATCACGTGCGTGTCGAAATAAAGATCGGGCGTAATCTGATACCCGAGCTTATTCAAGCTGCTCGTATTGCGATACTCGTTATTCAATCGCTGATTGTCCGTATCCAGTCGCACCACTCCGGTGCTGTAATCGAAGTTCCCTTCGGAACCCCACGACGAAACGCCCTCGCGGAAGGTATTGAACGAACCGGCTTCAAAGAAGGTTTCCGTCAGCGGAGTCTCCTGTCCGCGTCCGTCGCGGGAGACAATATTGATCGCCCCACCGATGGAGGCGCCGCCATTGACGGAACTCACCGGACCGCGCGCCACTTCAACGCGGTCAACATTGGCGAGCGAAAGATTTTCCACATTAAAACCGCCCGCGAGATTGAACGGCAACCGGCGGCCATCCAGAAAAACGCTATTCTCCGAGGTCTTGGCTCCGCGAATCATCACCGTGGACACCTGCCCCGGCGTACCCGAATTGGAGATATTGACGCCCGGCACTTCGCGCAAGGCTTCGCCCACGCTGCGATATTGCTGACGTTCGATTTCCTTTTGCGAAACGACACTGATGGATGTGCCGGTCTTGGCGATTTCCGTTTCCGCGCGGGTGGCGCTCACGACGACGGTACGAACGCCTTCCCATCCCTCGTCGGAGGACGCTTCCTGCGTCGACGAAGTGGTGGCTGTTGTGGGAGAAGAACTGGTCGCCGTGTCCGTGGCGGTAGTGGTTGCCGTCGAACCACTGGTGGCGGGCTTGGTTTTCGAAGACGCACTCGAGGCCGCAGTCTCCGCTGCCGAAACGCGCACGAGGGACCCGATGACAAATACGAAGGCGGCACCTAACAGGGCCCAGCCGAACTGACTCTTTTTCACTTCTACTCCTGGCTACTTGGCAAGAGCAGAAATACCTTGGAAAGATTTTAGAGGTATTCAACGCTCCCACGCTTCATTAATACGATGAAGTTTTTCAAACGATGCCACAAGGCACCGTCTGCATGAGCTCTTGCGCAGGTGGTATTCGGACTCCGGGTTTGACCTTGCCCCTAGCCTTCGTCGGTGGAAACCGACTGGCATTTTCTCCACTCCCACTGAAGGAGCTTTGACGGGGGCTTGTAACCCGTTACCGCAGCGTCACTGTTGCCGGATTTCACGGCATTCCCAACACTCTGCAAGGTTTTTCAGTCACTCACCCCGAGGGGGTTAGCGACCGACTCAACTAATCTTCCAAAGAACAACAATCGATGTTTTGTTAGAGGGAAAGCGAGGATTAGTCAATCTCATTCCGGGCGCGAACTGGCCAAGTTTCTCAAGCTGAGTGGAATCAATTCCACCTGACGCCGCCGACCATGCCAATCCTCCAGACACTTCCGGCAAACGCAGGCCCGACCGCGCGCCTTTTCGGGAATGAGTTCCAGCAGTTCGCGGGGAAACTTTTGCGTCGCACACCAGCACGGACCTTTGCGCGGTTCGGTGGAGAGACGTTCGCAGCGGTTGGGTTTGCCACAGATCGGACACAGAGCGGGATCGATTTCTGACATAAGATGAAACCTGGATGGTTATTTCTGGGGATTCCAATAACCGTTATTTTCGTCGGGGCCGAACCACCCCAGATGTTGTTTCCGCGCGTCGCCGCCATACGGGTTGTAGCCCGCGCCGCGATCGTCGGAAATTTCAAAACTGACATGACCATCGCACCACGAGACAATCGCTTGCCCGTTGAAACGAAAATGCAAACTCGGAGTGGGCCGCGACCCGTTCGTCGAACCATCGGCATTCACCCAAAACGGCGGTTCGAGATAAGGATACTCCTGCACCCGATCGCCATACGCGAGCGCCGTCGTCCCGAACATGATCGTCTCCACGGGACTCGCCACCCGCGTGGCAGGCAACGACACGCGCAGTCGTTGCGCGGAGCCATCGTACTCGCCCGGCACTGAACCACCGACATAGGCATTGTATCCATAGCCACCCGAACCGTATTCGAACGACTTGATGGGCTGCCGCTGCAACATCTGGGTGAAGAGCGGGCACGGCGTCACGCGCCGCGATTTGCCGAGATACTCGGCGAGCAATCCCTTCGTCGCATCATACGAACTACCCACCGATACACGCGCTCCGCACCAGCGGCGATTGTTCCACCAATCGTCCGCCGGGACAAAACGTCCATTGTCCGCCGCGTAGGCCATGTTCGCCTCGGTCAATTGCCGCAGATTACTCGCGCTCGCCATCTTCCACGCCTGCAGGCGCGCCGATTGAAACCCCGGCAAAGAGAGCGCAATCAAGGTCACCAAGACACCCACCACCACGAGTAATTCGAGCACAGTGAAGCCACGTCGCGCCGTTGCGGAAGACAAAACCGTTTTCATCAGGAAACCGCTTCGACGCGACGTCGCCTCCAGCACAGACTCCCAATCCCCACGAGAAGCAACGCCATCGCGGAGGGCTCCGGCACGACGTTGATCGCGCCGATCGCTTCCAGATCGAACCCGCCCGAACCGGTGGTGACGGAGGCGTCGTAGATCGGATTGCCGAGACTATCGAGATACGTGCCGGTGCCGGGAATATCGACGATGCGGATGTAGTTAATCTCGTCGAGATTCACCAACCCGAGCTTCACCAGCGAATCGTTCACGAGGCTGTCCAGATCGAACGCCGTGCCCCAGCTGTCCCCATCGTTGTTCACGCTTTTCCCCGCGAGATTGTAGATGTTCGTGGGATCAACCGTACCGTACTGACCGACCGCACTCGGCGTTAGCGACACGCTCGGCAGGCGCGCGAAGTTGAGACCATCCGTGGAAACCTCCACGAAGGCCAACTCTGCGAACGTCTGCCCGGCCACCCCAGCACCGCCGCTCGACACGAGTGCATTCTCGAACACCGCGAAGTCCGTGCCGATCCCGTTGCAGATCGCCTGGGAAAACCCGAGCGTAATCGATCCCGGTTTCGCGCCGCTCGCGATTTGCGCCGCGGTCAAATCACCGAGCGACACCACATGCGTGTAATCACCCGTCACCGCGCCAAGCGCCTGACTCGCATTGCGCCATTGCGAGTCCACATTCGACGCGGGACTATAATCCACCACGGTGGTGGCCCAGCCCTTGAAGACCGGGTTCACATAATTGTTCGTGTTGATGTAGATCGGCTGCTCGGTCTCCAGATCGATTCCGCTCTGGATGTTCGCCTTCCCCTCACCATCCGGGCCGACGAATCCCGCAATCGGCGCATCATACGCGTTGCCGGAATCGCTCGAACTCGCCGCGTAGGGACCGGCCTGCAACGCAAGCAGGCCGACCGACCACGTGAACAAGAGCCACCGGACAAAGCGAAAAATTCGCAAGGAATGCATCGCCGTCACGCTCCCTTCGACCACCGCAAGCGACGGCCCAGGATCGCAACCATGCCGGTCGTCACCAAGGCGACCGTTCCCGGCTCCGGCACGGCATGAACCACGCCCACTCCGGTCAGATCGAATCCCGCCGTGTTTCCATAAGCGGAGTTGGAATCGTTGATCACATTCCCGGCGGAATCGAGCGTCTGCTGTCCCGCGAGACTTCCCACCACGTCGGTCACGCGCACGTATTGAATATTATCGAGATCGAGAAACGAACCATCCGCGTTCGCCACGTCGAGCAGATCATCGAGATCGAACGCCGTGCCGTAACCGGACAGATCTTTGCCCGCAAGGTTATAGACATCACTCGGATCGATCGTGCCGTAAGCGCCCACCTGCGTGGTCGTCTGCGTCAACGAAATCGACGGGAACGTATAGAAGTGCTCGCCATCGGAACTCACTGCGATCATCGCCAACTCCGCGAAAACCTTCCCGCTGCTGAGCATGGCGTTCTCGAACACGGCGAAGTCCGCGCCCGCGCCATTCATGATCGCCTGGCTGAACGTCAACGTGATCGTCCCGCCATTGCCGAGACTGATCAATCCGCCGTACCCGCCGAGAATACTTTCCGGCGTGCCGTAGGATGCCGCCGCGCCCGAGAGCGCGCCCGTGGCAGTCGTGTAGGTCACCGGTCCGCGCACGAGATCCTGATACCCCGCCGCCCACTCGACGATGGAAGTCGAATCCGACTTGATCGCGGTGCTGCCCGTGTCCGTCGAAATCCCCGAGTAAGGTCCCGCCCATGCGGCCGTCGAGACACTCACCACAATCGCCGCCGCGCTCAGCGTGCGACCGAGTTGACGCCGACGCATCACCAGCGGCACGAGCAAACCCGTCAGCAACAGCGCCACTGTGGACGGTTCCGGCACGGCACTGACCTGATAGATCCCGCTGCCGCTCGAAACGTAAATACTGCCATCCTTCTCGCGCACCTCGCCGAGACGATCACTATCCGTCAAGACCGTCGTGGCCGCACTCGCATCCGCATTAACTTCCACCAACACCGACGGAGCGGTCCAACTTGTCAACGTGAGATAGATGTTACCGTCTTCGCCAATCACCATCGAAGTCGCGCCACCGTTATTGCCCGTTTGATCTGCGTACTCCGCGCCAAACGTGAACCACGCCGACGACGCCACGAGCGCATTATTCACCGGATCGGCCAAGGCCAGCGACACCTCCGCCGCAGTCCAGCGATAGATGCTGTCACTGCCCCAACCCGGCGCATAATACAGATTCCCGGCCGCATCAAAGGCCAGAGGCCCCGAGGCGACTCCCGGCGTGGCCGCCGTGAAAGCGGTGATCGCTCCGCTACTCGGCAAACTGCCATCCGCAGCCGGCGTCGCGTAACCGAGCTTGTTCGCATCGCCCACATTTCCCGCACCGCAGACGTAGAGACTGCCGTTGTACGCGTAGAGACCGTAGTTCGCCGCCGTGGAGGTCAGCGTCTTGGTGCCACCCGCCACATCGTAGCGATAGATCTTCTGGGTCGAACCGGCCGACGCATTGTAATAGACGTAGCCATTGAGGTAGACCGCGCTCGCCCCAACATAGTCGGTCGAACCGGCCACTACCGTGGTCGTGGCACTCCCGTTGAATTGGTAGAGCCCCCCGAAAGTGTAGGAGGACGTCCCCGCCATGTAGTAGAGATTCCCCGAGGAATCCCAGTCATAGCTGACAATACCGTCCCCGGTACTGTTGTTGTAGTAGGACGAATAGGTGAAGCCGGAATCGATTCCGGTGACGGTGGCACGAACCGGCACGATCAGTCCGGCCAAAAGCACTGCGGCCAGTGCGAGGCGATATTTCATTTACTGCTCCAGTTTTAAGGCAAGAGCAGAAATGCCGTGGGAAGTTATTGTGTGTTCTCAGGGCGGGGAATCCGCTCTCACGCTTCATTAATACGATGAAGTTTTCAAGTGATGCCCCAAGGCACCACCAGCATGAGCTCACGCAAAGGAGGTATTCGGACTTCGGGTTTAGCCTCGCCCCTGGCCTTCATCGGTCGAAACCGAATGGCTTTATTCGCCACTCCCTTGTGAGGAGTTTTGATGGGGGTCTGTAACCCGTTACCGCAGCGTCACTGTCGCCGATTTTCACGGCATTCCCTAAACACTCTGCGAGGTTTGCAGCCATCTTGCGACGGCTGACTCAATAATCTTCCAAAGAACGACGACTTGGCGGTGGTTATAGAAAAAGAGTGCAGGACCGTCAACGCTTAATCTTTTCTTCATACTCAACTCGCTCATTATTAGGGATATTGATCATTGAATAAGTAAATATGCCTCCATCAAATCTTGTATTTACCTATCTGTGACAAAATTACAATTTTGTCGCTATCGCAATAAACTGCTTGATTTCAGTGCATTATCTTCATATTTCTAGGTTCGCATATTAACTTTTTTTGGGGGGAATGGATGTCTCATACATTACTAAAGTCGCTGAAACGGTCGGCTTTTTTTTCGATTAAGGGTGTTACAATTTTAATGCTGTGCTTCACAGCGTCACCTCTGCGCGCTCAGACGTGGACCGGCACGACCGGCAGTTGGTTTACCGGCAGCAACTGGTCCAGTGGATCGCAACCGAACAGTTCGAGCACCTCCTATGTCGACAACGGAGGCACCGCGCAGGTCTCTACGAATTCGGGAGTAACCCAGACACTGGAGATCGGTTACAACGGAACCGGCAATCTCCTTATTCAGAATGGCGGTACGATTTCCAATCAGTATACCATCATCGGCGACTCCACCAGTAGCGTTGGCATCGTCACGGTTACAGGATCCGGCGCTCTCCTCACCTCCTCCACCAGTAGCACTACCAGCAATGGCATCGTGTACGTGGGTGGCAACGGAACAGGCACCTTGAACGTCACCAATGGCGGTGATGTGCTCACGGAAACGATGTGGGTGGGATACAACTCCGGATCCACCGGAACAGTAAAGATTGATGGCGCGGGCTCAAACCTCACCGTATCGGGCAATTTCTGCGTTGGCCAGTCAGGTACCGGTACCATGACCCTATCCGGCGGAGCCAAAGCATACAGCGCCTCCACCACCTATGCGACTTGGATAGGTGGCCTGGCAGGATCTCAGGGCACTGTCACCGTTACGGGCAGCGGTTCCGTATGGTCTACTTCCAGCCTATGGGTCGGCTGGGGTGGCAACAATGGCACTACGAGCGGAACTCTTAACATTAATAGCGCCGGCGCGGTCAGTAGCTCGATTGGTATCGTCGGAGATCTCATTGCTGCGCGAGGCACCGTCAATGTCAGTGGCGGCACATGGACAATTTCTAATACACTCAGCTTAGGCCAGAGCGGAACAGGCTCTCTCAATATCAGTAACGTCGGTACCGTCACTGCTAGCAACGTCAATCTAGGCACCTCCAGCACCGGCACAGGTATCATTAACGTAAGCGATACCAACTCCCTTTTAACGAGCGGCGCCCTCTCCGTCGGACAAAGCGGCACGGGTATCGTCACCATCACCAATGGGGGCGATATCGCGAGCACCACCGGTGTGGTAGGAGCCAACAGCGGTTCCTCTGGCACCGTCACGATCAACGGCACTGGCTCCACCTGGACGGCCTCCGGTGGCATCATCGTCGGTAGCAATGGCACCGGCACCGTGAACATCGCCAATGGCGGACAACTCGCCACCAGCACCGTGAGCATCGGCTCCAACGCAGGCTCCTCAGGTACAGTGAATGTCGATGGCACCACCGCCAACTCGTGGAATACCCTCACAGTCGGCGACGCGGGCACCGGCAATCTTCTCGTCACCAATGGCGCCACACTCACCACGGCCACGACCCTCGTTGGCGCATCTGCCACGGGTTCCGGCACCGTCACCGTGAGCGGGGCGACCTCGCGATTGGTCGTCACGAACAATAATTTGGTTGTCGGCTCCGGCGGCCGCGGTTCGCTCATTCTCGAAAATGGCGGCACCGTCACCAGCAGCACCGTCACGGCGGGTTCTGCTTCCGGATCGATCGGCAACATCACCCTCAGCGGCGGCACCACGGCGGCGGGCTGGACCAATCTGGCCCTCGGCGTCAATGGCACCGGCACTGTCACCGTGACGAACGGGGCGGATTTGACCACCGCCACCACCACTCTCGGCAGCACCGTAGGTTCCACCGGCAGCGCGCTCATCTCGGGAGCGGGCTCCAATATGACCGTCTCGGGTACTCTCGTCGTCGGCAGCTCGGGTACCGGCACTATTGTGATTGAAAACCAGGGCGCCCTCCGTGGCGGCGCGATCGTACTGGGTAGCGCAGTAGGCTCCACCGGCACCATTCTCCTGAACGGCGCAGGCTCCACCCTCACCTACACCTCGATCACCGTGGGTGGTTCGGGCTCCGGCGTGATCACTGTGGCCAACGGCGCCACGTTAGCCCCCGGCGCCACCCTCACCCTGAGCTCCACGTCTCTCGGTTCCGGCACTCTCAACATCGGTGCCGCCGCAGGCGCTGCCGCCACCGGCGCGGGTATCATCAACACCACCAATATCTCCACCGCCGCAGGTGGAACCGGCACGATCCAGTTCAATCACACCTCCACCGGCTACTACCTCACCAACGACGGCACCAGCGGCGGCACGGCTGTCAATATTCGCAGCGGTACGGCCGTCACCCAAAACGGCGGCGTCACCATCATCAAGGCCGGCGGCACCAACGATTACACCGGCGCGACCACCGTCAACGGCGGCACCCTCAGCGTGGCGGGCAACATCACCAACACCAACCGGGTGGTGGTCACGGGCGGTTCCCTGCTTGATGGCGGCACCATTGTCACGACCAACACGACCATCAGCGGTGGCGCACTCAGCGTCTCAGGCACCTTTACCACCACGAATATGGATATCACGGGTGGCACAGTCAGCGCCTCCGGCACCTTGAACTCCACCAATACCCGGATCAATGGCGGCACGCTGTTCCTCGATACCAACCTCACCTCCACGGTCACCGTCACGAGCGGTCAATTGATCATGAAAACGGGCCGCACCCTCACCGGCAATGTGCGCTCGACCAATGGCACCTTCGGCACGGCGGCCTATTTCGACAACTCACTGCCCGCCGGCGCGATCACCATCAGCGGCAATCTCACCCTCGGCTCCGGCTCCACCACGGGCCTGCGCGCGGCTGAAGTCACCCCCGGCAGCTTCGATGTGCTCCACGTCACTGGCACCGCCACGCTCGCGGGCACGCTCGCGCTGAACTTCAACAATGCCACGGGCTACATCCCCAAGACCGGGGACTCCTTTGTGATCATGAATGCGGGCGCTTTTGACGGCAACTTCACCAGCTTCACCAACGTGATGGAGAACTACTTCATCTTCACCACGGGAACGTATTCCGGCAACGACTACACCGCCACCGTCTCCATGGCGCAAAAGTCCTTCACCACCTCTGCGGTGACCGGCAACCAAATGGCCGTCGCCCAAGCGCTCAACAAGGAGATTCGCCCCGGCAGCACCATGCAACCGGCCATCGACTATCTCAACACCCTCCCCGAATCCTCCTGGGGTCAGGCCTTCGACCTCATCGCGCCGGAAGAACTCACCGCCGCCCCCAATGCCGGTCTCGCCAATGCCAGCTCGCTCTACAACATGCTGGGCAATCGCTTCAACGAAGTTCGCTCCGGACAACGCTTCTCGGATAACGGCCTTGTGATGTGGGACCCCAGCCGCGAATTTAATCGCAATAGCTTGCTCGCCAGCAACGGCCCCCTCCCCGAGGGATACCAAACCGCCAACCCCTCGATCTTCAATGACTCCCGGTTCGGTATGTTTATCTCGGGTCAGGGAACCTTCGGCGATATCAGCGGCAACAACGATATCGATGGCTATAATTTCAATGCCGGCGGCCTGATTCTCGGCTGCGACTACCGCATTGCCGAGCACACCGCGATCGGCGTCTACGGCGGTTATCAAGGCACCGACACCGATCTCAACAACAGCGGTAACGCCAAAACCGACAGCGGCAAGTTCGGCGTCTATGTCTCCCAATGGTGGGATCAAGGCGCGTGGATCAATGCCTCCATCGGTGGCGGCTACAACAGCTATACCAATAAACGCGCCGCCCTCGGCGACTTCGCCAATAGCAATACCACCGGCATGGAATTCAACTTCCAGGCCCAGCAAGGTTACGACTTCCATGTGGGCCGCTGGACATTCGGCCCCACCCTCCAGGTAGACTACACGAATCTCTCCATCGACGGCTACACGGAATCCGGCTCGCTGGCCCCCCTCAAGATCAATTCCCAAACGGCCGAATCGCTGCAAGGCACCATCGGCGGCCGCGTCACCACCAGCATCGACGTCAACCACAGCCAATGGAAGGTCATGCCCTACGCCAACGTCGGTCTGCGCCACGAATTCCTCGACACCCAACAAGCCGTCACTGCGGCCTTCGCCAACGGCTCCGGCGGCACCTTCAGCGTCGATGGTCCCAAAACCGATGCCAACAGCATCGTGGCCGGATTCGGCGTCACGCTGCAACTCAGCCCCCGCTGGAGCGGTCAGCTCGGTTACTTCGCCCAAGCCAACGAGGACTACCTGATCCAGAGCATCACCGGCTCGGTCGTCTTCAGTTTCTAGGCTTAGTAGAACTGGGACTAAAACCTGCTTTTAAGAGGTGGATCGCATCACAACCCGCGCCCACCTCCTCGCCAATCCTGCCTAACCTCAACTCCACCAACTTTTAATCGCAATCGTTCCCCACTTTAAAACTGCAATCTATCCTGCAATCCCTCTTGCCGAATCCCCGATTTTGTGAGAGAAGCATCCCAGCTATGAAGCAATATCCATTTTTTCTCCTTTGCATCGTCGCCTTGTCCTTTGCCGCCTGCTCCACGAGCTCTCCCCCGCCCTCGACCTCCAGCACAATGGATTCCGGAGCGACCACCACAACCACTTCCACCACCGTGGCTCCTGCGGATAGCACCCCTCCGGCCAACACCTCGCAAACCTCCACTCCGACGCCCAACGCGCAAGCCCAGCCCAAGCCTTGGACGCCTCCCGCTGACAACACGGCCTCCAATGCCGCCGCGCCCAAATACCCCACCGCCATCGCCATTCCCGGCAAGAAAGGCTTCGTCAAGAGCCCCTACGCCCAATACGCCGCCCCCGTCGACGTCCGCGGCTTTTCCAGCGGCACCATTGTTCGCTGCCCCTACACGAACAAAAAGTTCATCGTTCCTTAAGCACGAATACACGGCTTCGCTCCGGGTGAATTCCGGTAGCGAAGCGAAAATCCGAGCGGGACTCAACCTCCCGCTCTTTTTTTGCCCTGAATTCCTCACCAGTTCCCACGAAACCCTTTCTTTCGCCGTGGCGTGGTGTACTGTCGTGCGTTAAATAATTCCCTCCCCAGTCGACCATGCAACAATACCTCGACCTCCTTCGCCTTGTCCTCGACAAGGGTCAAAGCAAAAGCGACCGCACCGGCACCGGCACCCTCTCCTATTTCGGTGCCCAGGCCCGTTACGACCTGCGTGAAGGGTTCCCCCTGCTCACGACCAAGAAAGTTCACCTCAAGTCCATTACGTACGAACTCCTCTGGTTTCTGCGCGGCGAGACGAACATCCGCTTCCTCAAGGAACACGGCGTCACCATCTGGGACGAATGGGCCGACAAGGAGGGCAACCTCGGCCGTGTCTACGGCGCGCAATGGTGCGACTGGAAGACCACCGATGGCCGCTCCATCAACCAGATCGACCAGGTCATCGCGCAGATCAAAAAGAATCCCGACAGCCGCCGTCACATCGTCACCGCGTGGAATCCCGGTGAAGTCGACGGCATGGCCCTCCCGCCCTGCCACGCGCTCTTCCAGTTCTTCGTCATCAATGGCACGCTCAGTTGCCAGCTCTACCAGCGCAGCGCCGATCTGTTCCTTGGCGTTCCCTTTAACATCGCCTCCTACGCCATCCTCACCCATATGGTCGCGCAAGTCTGCGGCCTGCAAGTCGGCGATTTCGTCCACACCTTTGGCGACCTTCATCTCTACAAAAATCACCTCGATCAGGTGAACGAACAACTCGCCCGCTCCATTCGTCCCCTGCCACGACTGGAACTGAATCCCGCCATCACCGATATCCACGACTTCACCTACGAGGATATCCAAGTCGTCGGCTACGATCCCCATCCCGCGATCAAAGCTCCGATCGCCGTTTAGCGGTCGCCTCTCCCACCCACTCCTGCAAGCGGTCGCATGCAGGAGTTTTTTTTTGCGCTCAATCAAATAATCGTTTATTAATAATTAACGAGACGGTCGTTAATTTAATGTAAACACAATGACGCTCCGCATTAACCTTATAATTAATTACTTATAATATATTTATATCGAAATATGCAATTCAATTGCTGCGATTTATTGATTGCTATATATTAATTCTAGCAATCGCTTTAACATTGATCGATCACTCCTTCTAAACGATTAGCATGGCACTTTCTTCATTTTTTCATCGGCTAATGACTCAGTCGCTTCTCCGCACGGCTACAACCTTGCTAAGCTTGGGATCAGGACTCCTGAGTCTGACTGCAATCACCGCAGTGCCAACCTCCGCGCAGATACCGATCTTTGTCGATAACTTCTCGAACGGGGTGGTCTCCAACAGCGATACCATCACGGCATTTTGGACACCGGTTACCAACACCTATAGTGCCATTACCGAGAGCAGCAAACTGATCATGACGGCAGGAGATACCTCCACCTACGGGGGTGTGATTGCTCCGCGTTTGTATTCGGGCAATCCCTCGGACGAGTATAATTTCTTCAAGCGCAAGCTTCGATTCTCCGCCGACGTGAACCTGACCGGAGCCGTCCTGAACCAAAGCAATCTCCGCTTCGCCCTCTCGGGCGGACCCGGCAGTATCTATTACGAGGAAGATGCTCTCGCCGTACTCTTCACCGGCGATCAGAAGGTGACATTAAGCTACAAGCTGGACAAGTCTTACTCGGGCGTCGAAAGCGGGACTAAGCTGGTCAATGCCGTCGCGCTCGGCGGCCCGGCGACTGGCTTTGAGCTGACACTGGATGCGAGCACGTACACCCTCGTAGTTCGCTATCAAGGAGGCACCGGGGCGTCCACATTTAGCGGCACGCACGGGATGTCCGCCGTGGTATGGGGCGTGGATGGCAAGGCGACCATGCAATTCGAAACCGTGCGCAATTCATCCGCCGGAGCAGGACAGGTCACCACCGCCACGGCCTCCAATTTTCTCGTGTCCAATATGGATCCTCCGGGACTTTTTCAGGACGCCTTTGGGAATAATAACATCACCGACAGCGACGTGGAGACCGCCATCTGGAGTTCAACGATTCCCTTCACCAGTACAGTCACCGAAGCGAATGGAGTTCTCCTGCAAAAAGCAACCTCTGCGGCGGTGGATTATACCCTCGTTACCACCACGACACCGGCGCAGTCGCGATTCAACTTTTTCGATCAACAGTTGCGCTTCCGCGTCACCAATACGATCAGCGGCACAACCTCGCAAACCTACATGGCGCGGTCGCGTTTCGCCTTGACGTCTCAAGCGGGTTCAGCCACGGCCGCCAATGACGCCCTGGTGATCGCCGCCCGTAGCGATAACAACATTACCCTCGCCGCAAAGATGGACGCCTCCGGCATCAACCCCGAAGACACCTGGCAGGCCGCCAACAAGTATATTTATAACGGCACCACCGCCGATGCCTCCGTCTATTTTGGCAGCGTGCGCTTCAATAACATCGATCTCTCGATCAACAGCAAACGCTATCAACTCATCGGCTCCTGCGAAGATCCCCCCAATAACAGCAATACGCGGGGCAGCAATGTCATGCGTTTCACCGGTGCCCATCAACTCGACCGAAGCAAATGGGGTACGACGGGAGATTCCGCGGTGGTCCTGGAAACAGTTCGCACCGGAGAGACCACCGCCGGCACGGCGGCAACAACCTCGTGGGATAATCTGCGCGTGAACGCCGACTCCACCAAGCTGTTGGCCGAACCCTACTGGACCTTTACCGCCACCTACAGCAATACCTCCGGCGACTCAGAATCTGGCAGCTTCCGACTCTGGCTTCCCACGACCGAACCGATCATTCGCGGCATCATCTTCATTGGCCCAGGCGATGGCGGGAACTTCCAGTTTTTGGCGCATGATCTCGCCGCCCAGGAAGCCGCGCGAGCCATGGGCTTCGGGCTGATCGGATACACCTCCTCGGCGCGCATGACCATGGGCATAGCGTATATCGTGAATTATCCAGTCGAACTCAAAGCCGCCGTACAGGAGGTGCTCAACCGCGCTGCCGCCGTTTCCGGGCATCCCGAAATCTCCAATGCTCCCCTCTGCATCACAGGATTTTCGCGCGGAGCATACGACTCCGGCTATCTCGCCCACAACTGGCCGGAACGTGTAATTACCTTCGTGCCCTTCTGCGGTGGCGAGTGGTCCAGCCCCACTCTGACCGCCGCCGCCAAAAAAGTGCCCGGGCTTTTCCTGCCCGGCTCAGTCGATCCCAATGGATCAACCTATCCGCTAAAAGTGCAGGATATGTTTACGTGGTGGCGCAGTCAGGGGGCACAAGTGGCCTATTGCGTGAACTGGAATATCTCCCACAACACGGGCGGCAATCAAGGATGGGAAGCCATGTTAAGCTGGATGGTCGAAGTCACCAAGCTACGCTATCCGCGCCCCATGGTGCCCTCGACCACCGCACCAGCTGGCACCTTCCCCACCTTACTGAACATCAATGATGCTTCCGGTTGGTTGGGTGACCGCACAACGTTCGTTGGAGCCAACACCCCCGGCGTCACGAGCGTCTTCACGCCCATTTCCCCCTATGCGAGTTACTCCGGAACGGCGGGCACCGCCTCCTGGTTGCCCAACGAAACCACCGCGCGACTTTACCGGGCCGTGACCTCAACCGATCTCGTTTCCCGCGCTGCCATTCCCACCCACTCCGCGTTACGCATCGTCTCTCCCAAGCAGTTTGCCGAGCCGGTACTGGCAGGAGCCTCGGTCGTCATCGAAGTGGACTCGCGTGATTTCGACAACATCAATGCCCTCGCCTCCATGGATTTCTATGATGGCGAAACCTGGCTGGGAGCCCTCACCTCGGGTCCCGTCTGGAAGTGGACTTTTACTCCAAGCGCAGGCTGGCATTCGCTTACCGTCGTCGCCACGGACATACTCGGCAACAAGCGCGACGCTTTCCGCTCTCTGAATGTCATCCCCGCCAACTTCCCGCCGCTGGCCTACGGTAAAACCATCACCGCAATTTCCAACACCGACACCGCCGGCACCGTCACCGGTCTCGACCCGGAAGGCAACACGATTACCTACGCCTTGGCTCAAACTGCGTCGCATGGCACGGTCACAATAAACTCGACTACCGGAGCCTATACCTATCGCTCCGCCCCCGGCTACGGCGGCAGCGATTCGTTCACCTTCACGACCAATGACGGTGCCGTCACCAGCGCTCCCGGCGTCGTCACCGTCACGGTCAACGTCGATCCCGTCGGAGCCTTTGCCAGTCTGAATGCCGCCACCGGACCGCAAGCCGCCGCGATTACACTCACCTGGAGCGCCGTCACGAATGCAGAAAAATATCTCGTCGAACGTTCCACCGCATCCAACAGCGGCTTCCTGACCGTCGCCACGGTCAGCGCGCCGACGCTTTTCTATACGGATGGCAACCTGACCCGCGACACGCTCTACTATTACCGCGTCAAGGCAACCAACCCCGTCAGCGCTTCCGCCTATAGCGCCATAGCTTCCACCACTCCCTACGTCCCCTCCACCAGCGACGGCTGGCGCTACATCCAGTTCGGCTCACCCCAAGTCGTACCCGGCGTCAGCGGCGATCTCGACACACCGCATCGCGACGGCATCACGAACCTCATGAAATGCGCGCTGGGCCTCGGCATCTACGACACCCAGGGACACCCCATCGTCGTCTCGCCCACCAGCATGCCCTATGTGCAGGAGCAGACCCTCGACAACAGCCAATATCTCACCTGCACGTTCACGCACAATAAAAGCGCGACCGATCTCGTAGTACGCATCCAAGTCGCCAGCGATCCGAACGGCCCGTGGACCGACATGGACCCGTTCAACGTCGCCAACCAACTCAGCGTGACCGACAACACGCCAACGGTCGGCACGGAAACAATCGTAGTGAAGGATTCCCAACCCATCGGCGCCACCAGCAAACGCTTCATGCGCGTGCGCGTCACACGTCCCTAGTGGAGCGTGTCTCGTGATGTGATGGGTTGTGCGAGCAGAATGTCTTTTTGTAGGGCGCGATTGCATCGCGCCGAGGCGCTTACTCCAGATGATTTCTTCCCACGACCTCTGCACCCGATCCCTCTACCCGCTCGTTAAATCTGTAGCCGGAGATCAACTCGGATCGGACTTATCATACAGCCCGTACTTCACCAACTTCTCCTTCATCGTCGGGCGCGACACCCCCAGCCAATCCGCAGCCTTGCGTTGATTTCCCCGCGCCAGCGCGATCGCCTGCGAGTAAAGCTCCCGCTCCACCAAATCATCCAGCATATCCCGCACACCGGAGATTTCGCCCGCCGAGGCCCGCGCCAATAATTGACTGATAATCTCCGAGATCGCCTGCGATTCGCTGCTGTCGGTCCGGCCCGGTTTCGCGAACAAATTCGAAATGATTCCCGGCGTGATCGGCTGTTCCCGCGCATACAGGATCGCCTTGCGCACGACATTCTCCAACTCGCGCACATTCCCCGGCCACGAATGCTGCTGCAACAACTGCATCGCATCCACCGAGATCACGCCCGGACGATAACCCAGCTCCTGACTGTGCTTCGATAGAAAATGATTCACCAGATCCGGCACGTCCTCCGCCCGCTCGCGCAATGCGGGAAGATAAATATCCACCACGCTCAACCGATAAAAGAGATCCTCCCGGAAAAGCTTCTTCGCAATCGCCGACTCCAGATCCCGGTTCGTCGCCGCGATGATGCGCACATCGATTCGCACATCCTCCTTGCCGCCGATCCGCTGGATGCAGCCCTCCTGCAACACCCGCAATAACTTCGCCTGCGTGGAAAGACTCATATCCCCGATCTCATCCAGAAAAATCGTGCCGCCGTTCGCCTGCTCAAACCGCCCGATGCTCCGCGCATGCGCCCCGGTGAAGGAACCCTTCTCGTGACCGAACAGCTCGCTCTCCAGCAACGTCTCCGGAATCGCCACGCAATTCACCGTCACCAACGGCTTGTCCGACCGGTCGCTGTACTGGTGAATCGCCGCCGCCACCAACTCCTTGCCCGTGCCGCTTTCTCCGCGAATAAACACGGTGACCTTCTTGTTCGCCACCCGTCCGATTTCCTTGAAAACGTTTTGCAACGCGCGGCTGTGACCGACGATCGATTGCGACAGAGACGGCTTGCCCGGCTGCGGACTCGACACCCGCGCCCGGTGCGTTTCCAACGCCGCCGCCACCATCTCCAAAAGTTCCGGCAATAAAAAGGGCTTCAACAAATAATCATAGGCACCCTCGCGAATGGCCTGAATCGCCACCTCATCACTGCCATAGCCCGTGGTCAAAATCACCGGCCGCGACGGGTCCAGACCATGAAAATACCGCACCAGATCAATGCCCGAGCAACCCCGCAAACGGTAATCGGTGATAATCAACTCGGGAGCGTGCGTCTCGCATAACGACTTCGCCTCCACCTCGGACTGCGCCGGGATCGTCTTATAGCCGCTTTCCGACAACGCCGTCACCACCAACTTCAAAAAGCCCGCGTCATCATCGACCACTAAAATTTTAACCGGCGCATCCATGGGCTATTTCATCATTTCGACATCGATCCACTGATCTTGAGCCGAGTACACCCCATCTTGTCTAAGACAAGACACATCGTCCCCTGGATACTTCAGCCCCCTTCACCACCAGTCATAGGCAAAACACACCACCACCACAACCCTTTTGTACGCACAACGGGACACAATGGACACCGTTTTTCCCAGCCCATACCCTCCCTCACCACCTTTTTTTACTTTTTTTCAATATCTCTTAAAATTGCAGGTTGACTTTCCTCCCCCCCTTCTCCTTAATACCCGACTCGCATTTAGCTAAAGAAAGAAGACACATTTATGGCCAAGACATTGTTCCTCAAAGCTCACACACGCAAACAGATTGGACGCACCGAACTCAAGGCAGTCCGCAAAGCCGGTAAAGTCCCCGGCGTCCTCTACGGGAAGCAGAACTCGCAACCCATCGAAATCAACGAAAAAGAGCTGACCACGGTCTTGCATAAGTCCAGCAGCGAAAACGTTCTTTTGGATCTCGAACTCCTCGACGACGCCGACAAGTCGCAAAAGCGCCTCGCCCTCGTTCAGGACGTCCAGCATCACCCCCTGGAAGATTATATCATCCACATCGATTTGCACGAAATCGCCCAGGACGAGAAGCTCCGCACCGAAGTGGCCGTCACGGCCGTCGGCGAGCCCATCGGCGCCAAGAGCGGTGGTATCTTTGAGACCCTCCTGCGCACCCTCCACGTCGAGTGCTTGCCCAAGGATCTCCCCGAAAGCATCACCGTGGACGTCAGCAGCCTCGAAATCGGCCAATCCATCCACGTCGGTGCCATCGCCCTCCCCGAAGGCGTCACCGTCCTCAACCACAAGGAACTTTCCGTCTTCTCCGTCGCCAAGCCGAAGGAAGAAGAAGAGCCCAAGCCCGGTGCCGCCACCGCGGAAGCCGTCCAGCCCGAAGTCATCAAGGAAAAGAAGACCGACGAAGCTGCCGCCCCTGCCGCCGACGCGAAGAAAGACGCCCCAAAAAAGGACGCCAAGAAATAATTGCCCTGCGGTCGTGATCCCTCACCGGAAAACGACCGCAATTTCCGCATCATGGCGCAACGACTGGTCGTCGGTCTCGGCAATCCCGGACCGGCTTATGCCAACACCCGCCACAATGTGGGATTCGACGTACTCGACGCTTGGACCCGCGATGAAGGCATCCCCTTCCGTGAAGACAAGCGCGGCCCGGTCGAAATGGCCCGTCTGGGGGAAACCACTCTCATCAAGCCTTTGACCTACATGAACGAAAGCGGGCTCGCCGTCAAAGCTTGGATCGACTGGCTCAAGCTCAGCGTCAAGGACGTGTTAGTCATTGTCGACGACGTAGCCCTGCTACTCGGAGACATACGCCTGAGAAATGGCGGATCGGCCGGAGGCCACAACGGACTCAAGTCGATTGAATCGCAGCTCGGAACCAATGCCTACGCCAGACTGCGCTGCGGCATCGGCCCCCAGCCACCGATGTGGGCACTGGAAGATTTTGTCCTCGGCCGATTCGGCCCGGGCGAACAGGAAGCGCGGCAAACGTTGGTGAAAACCGCACTTGAAGCGCTTCGTTGTTGCCAGCAAGAGGGAATTGAGGTAGCGATGAACCGATTCAATGGCCGCATGCGGCCCGAATCAAAATAAGGAAAGTGAAACTATGAACTACGACGGACTCTACATCCTGAACATCCAGGGTAAAGATGAAGGCCTTAAAGAGGCCATTGACACAATCGAAAAAGAAATCACCACCCTGGGCGGTAAAATCACCGGCACCCAGAAGATGGACAAACGCAAGTTTGAACGTACCGCCGGCAAGATCGACTCCGGATTCTACGTCAACATCCAGTTTTCCCTCATCGAGGAAAAGGTCGAGGCCCTGCGCCAAAAGCTCACCCTCAACAGCGCCGTTTATCGCCAGTTCTACCTCCGCCAGGAAGCGGTCGTAGCGGCAGCCAAATAAACCGCCCCTTCACTCGGAAGCCTTAACCGTCCCCCCAAACCTCCCCGCTTTATGCCCGACCTCAATAAAGTAATGCTCATGGGTAATCTCACCCGTGATCCCGAAGTGCGTTACACCCCCAAAGGCTCGGCCGTTGGCGACCTCAGCATCGCCATCAACCGCGTCTACCGCACCGATGACGGGCAAAACCGCGAGGAAGTCTGCTACGTCGACATCGTCGTCTGGGGACGGCAGGCCGAGACCTGCAAGGAATACCTCCAAAAAGGACGCCCCATCTTCGTCGAAGGCCGGCTCCAACTCGACCAATGGGAATCCAATGGCGAGAAAAAGAGCAAGCTCCGCGTCGTCGCAGAACGCATCCAATTCCTCGGCGGTCCCGCCGGTGGACAAGGCGGCGGTGGCGGTGGACAACAAGGTGGCGGCTACAACCGTCCCGCCCGCCAATCCAGCGGCGGACAAGGCGGCGGCTACGAACAACGTGGCGAAAGCTCCCACTCCGGTGGCGGCGCTCCCCAGCGGCCTCCCAGCGAGCCCCCGCACGACCAACCGCCTGCCGAAGACGACATCCCCTTCTAAACCTCGCTTCATCGCGAACTCAAAAAAAGCCGAAGTGCCCTCACTTCGGCTTTTTTGTTTTTATTCTGGTATCCTCCCGTTTTAATCGGAGCATCGCATTGTGAGCGCTATCACGCCCCATACCGATCCATCGGTCAACTTGCAGAAGCACGACACATTTGCACTGCACTCGCTTCTGGCGTTTATCTCGTCGCTTGTCCTCATTATCTTTATCGGAAGTCGAATCCAACGCTACGACTTAACCCTCGGCTTGCTTGTCACTGAGATCGTCTTCATCGCCCTCCCTGCTGGACTTGTTCTGCGCCGACATCGCCAGAATCTCGACGTACCAGTGTTCGCGCGCCCCAAAGCCAAACAACTCTTCCTGACTGCACTGATCGGACTCTGCGCTGCCACCATTGCCGTTTACAAAGGAGTGGTCTCGCGCCATGGACTTACTGGAGTGGATCTCTCCGGCGCGAACACGCTGGGAAGCCTGTCGATTCCCTTAATTATACTGCTAATGATCGTCGCGCCGTTATGCGAGGAATTCTTCTTTCGCACCATGCTGCAGAATAGTCTGAACCGAATCTGGAGCAATCGCACCTCCGTACTCGCCACCGCAATCTTCTTTGGACTCTATCACCTCAATCTGCTTCGTTTCACGGAAACCTTCATCCTCGGCTTCTTCTCCGGCATCGTGTTTCTTAAGACACGCAATCTCTGGTGTGCCGTCCTGCTTCATGTCACCTGCAATGCGCTCGGCCCCACGCTACTGCAGCACGCGCCACAACTCGGCTTACTACTCAATCCTGGCATGTGCATTGGCCTGACCATTGCCGCCGTTGTGTCCTGTTATTATCTCGGTCCCAAAAGCCCACCCACCGTCAAGGGGCTGTGGCAACGATTCCGCTGGTCGATGTTTGGCACGCCCGAATCCCTACTGAAACCGCCCACCGGATCGCGACGAATCACGATCCTCGCTTGGAGCATCGGATTACTCTTGTTCCTGCTCTTGGGCTACGCCCTCTTCGTCACCTTGGCGCGTTCAGGAATGAATACTTTGCAAGCCCGTTTGAACGCCCAGATGGTTCGCTTCAATTATGTGGTCACCGAAAACGATACGTGGACCATTCTCGCGTCCGAGCAAGTCAGCGCGCGTTCGGAACTCTTCATCAAAAAATCCCCCAAGCCATACCAAGACCTCAACATCACCCTGCCTTTTAAAAATGCCACATTGCAATCCGTCAAAATTGGCAACCAAGAGATCCCTTTCTCCCACATCAAAGAATCCGATTATCGGATCGTCTTATCCGGACAACCCGAACTCACGCCAACTCATCCCCTCATCATTCTCTGGCACTTCCCTTTCACCATGCTCACCGCATTGCCCGATGGCTACCGTACACCCTTGAAAAGTCTGGCCCCCTCCGATTACCTTTCCCTCGATATTGCCGTCGCGGAAAACAGCGGTTTTCGACTCCTCTGGAATAAAGGCAACCCCACGCAGCGGGTGGTCTACATCACTCCCGAAAAAATTAGGATGGACTACGGTAGCTGCGGCCTCGGCATCGAAAAGGAAAAGACGCCACAAAGATGAATTCCACTCCCATTCGGCGGTACTCGCTCTGGCATAGACTCTCTCCGAGCTTTCCTATTTCCAATTAGCGCTTATGTTGCCGTCACGTGAAGCGCTGGATTCTCTACCCGCTGATGGCCCTCGTGATCCTGTCCGTCGGGATCTACTCAGGCTATCGTTACGGCTATAGCCTCTTGCACAGTTGGGCCGAGGGCGAAGGCTTTCGCCGCATGCTCTCGCATGAAGTCTCCAAGTCGATGAAGCTCGACGGCGAGTTCGACCCGCCCATGAAGCTCAACAAGTGGACCCTCACCACGCCCCATTATCTCGGCACCGGCTGGCCCGGCGAAGCCATCGGCTCGCTCGAAGCGCAGGACGTCACCGGCCTCTTTGATCCTTGGGCCGTGCTCAAAGGCGTGTGGCAGGTCAAGCGCATCGACATCGGCAAGGGCCGCTTCGTCCTGCGTCAACCCAACGACGCGGAAAAGCGGCACCCGGCCAAAAAAGCACCACCGTGGTATGCCTTCATCATGCCCTCGCGCTTCTACTGCGAGTGGATTGAAACGCCCTCCGCCGATGTCGAATTCGAGTTCGCGGGAAAAAAAGGCGGCCTGCGCAATGTCCATCTCGGTGCCACCATGATCGCGCGCGACTTCAAGTACTTCGTCGACGGCGGCACCGTCGTGCTGCCCTATATGCCCGAGCTGGGCGTCGACTGGCTCGTCATGTACATCACCCGCGAGAAAGCCGACATCGAGCAAGCCTACCTGCGCGGCCTCAACGGCGATCCGGCCCGCGTGGAATTGAATGCCCGCCTCGGCATGCGCTCGGACAAAAGCATCCGCGCCGACGTCAAGGTCTGGCAGCTCCCCCTGCAATTCTCCCTCCCGCCCGAAATGAGCGAACTCCTCACCGGTCGACTCACCGGCAGCGTGCTGTGGAACACCGACATCTCCGGCAAACACAACATCTCCGAGGGCAAACTTCAACTCACCGAAACCCGCCTGAAAGCCTGGCCCTGGCTCGCCGAACTCTCCCGCCTCCACAACAACCCCGACCTCCTCATCTACGACTTCTCCGACGCCACCTGCAATTTCCACTACGAGAACGACCGTTTCGCCGTCACCAACCTCAGCCTCAACGCCCAAGGCAAACTCCGCGCCCGGGGCAGCGCTGCCTACGATTGGAAAACCAAGCGCGGTGAACTCGATGTCGACATCGACGACATCCCCCTCGCCGCGTGGCTGCCGGAGGAATTCAAACCGCGCGTCGAATCCGATCTGCGCGGCCACGTGAAATGGAAAGGCTCCGTCAAACAACTCGAAGACTCCGAAGCCGAGGGCAACCTCATCCTCGACGACACTGAAATCCGCAACCCCGTGCGCCTGCGCAAAATTCTCGGTGCCTATTCCCTTCGCGTGCCGGACTACATTCGCTTCGAAAAAGCCCGCGTCGACTTCACCTACGAAAATCAACTTCTCTTCGTCCACGACATCCAGCTTCACGCCGCCGACCTCGTCGACTTCGACGGTTCCGCCACCTGGACGCACCAGAATTATCTCCAACTCAACCTCACCTACGACTTCAAGCGCATCAACGCCTGGCTCCCGCAAAAACTCGAGCGCCACGTCACCGGCAATCTCTCTGGCCGCATCGACTGGTCGTGCGAAAATGGCAAGATGGCCCGCGGCAATGGCAGCGGCTATCTCCAGCTCAGCGACAGCCGCCTCACCGACTTCAAGCTGCAGCAATCCCTCTGCCGCTTTCTCAAGACCGACTCCTACCTCGAGCTTCCCCTCACCCGCGCCCGCGTCGACTGGGCTCAATACCAATCCCAATTCACCCTCCGCACCATCGACGTCCTCTCGCCCGGAAAAATCGGCGTGCGCGGCAACGTCACCCTCGCTCCCGACGAAAAACTCTCCGGCGTCGTGAAGATCGGACTTCCCGCCGCCTCACTCACCTGGCTCCCCGACGCGCAAACCACCGTCTTCAGCGAAAAACGCGACGGCCTCCACTGGGCCACCGTCACCCTCTCCGGCACCCTGAAAAAACCGCAGCACGATTTCACCTCTCAAATCATGACCGTCCTCAAGCGCCACCCCATCGCCCTGCTCGAACTCGCCATGCGCGGCCTCAGCTGGTGGCTCGGCGACGTACTCGGCACCTACGAGCCACCGAGTTGAACCTGTCTTAGTGTTCGAACGGCAACGCTTACCACGGATAAATTAGTTTAGTCGCGTGTAGCAAAAAATATTTAATAATTTCTCATGATTTCTCTTTACTTCGCAGCCGCGAACCCGCAATGTTCGCTTTCAACGAAAGATCAATCGCTTCCCTCTGAAGCCAAGTAGGTGTCTCAGGCAATTTCCTGTTCGCTCCCAACGGTAAACCATGTGTGAAAAGTCCCACACTCTTCAAAGTTGGCGTGAGGTCCGAACCTCCAAATAAGGAAAAGAAAAACAAATGAAACTGTACGTAGGAAATCTGTCCTTCCAGACCACTGAACAAGAATTGAACGACCTCTTTGCCCAACACGGCACGGTCACTGAAGCCAACCTGATCATGGATCGCGACACCCAACGCCCCCGCGGCTTTGCGTTCGTCACCATGGGTTCGGCTGAAGAAGGCCAGCGCGCCATCGAAGCCCTCAATGGCCAGTCCATTGGTGGTCGCAACCTGACCGTCAACGAAGCCCGTCCGATGGAATCCCGTGGCCCTCGCCGCGAGTTCTCCGGTGGAGGACGCTCGGGTGGCGGACGTGGCGGCAACGGCGGCGGCGGTCGTAACCGTTACTAAGCCTCGCGCTTAACCAAGAAAAACCGCTCTCCTTCGGGAGAGCGGTTTTTTTGTGCCCGGATCACGCGATCGGGAAATCCGAAGTTTCTCGCAAAGCTCGCTAAGGCGCAAAGAAAGGCTGTAGATGCTTCTCTCCTTATTGAGAACAATAACTCCGTCATCCCGAGCGTAGTCGAGGGATCGGGCAAGGGGCAGGTCAGTACTCTCACCAGTGAGAGCGGATTCGATTGAGATCACGCCAAAAAAATGTAACCGCCCCATTCTCCCCGGCGTCTGATCCGTTATGAACCCCACCTTCTCTCCCGCCGTCACAGCCCTCACCCTGCTGCTCGCCCTCCTCGTCATCACCCCCGCCCACGCCCGCGAACGAACCCGCAGCGGCACCGTCTCCACCCAGCGCGGCGGCGGTGGCACCTTCAACCAAAACGTCACGCGCGAATCCGGTCAAGGCACCCGCAATTCCAATTGGCAGAATAACCAGGGCGGCCAAGGTTCCCGCACCGCCAATAACACGTGGGATAAAGAAAGCGGCACCGGCACCCACCAATCCAGCACCACGACGGCCAACGGCAAAACCACTTCCAGCTCCGGTACCGTCACCAAGACCGACACCGGCTATAATTACAACGGCACCGCGACCGGCCCCCAAGGCAACATCTCCACCGTCAACAAATCTGTCACACCCACCGGCGATGGCAGCTACAACTCCAGCAGCACCGTCACCGGAGCCAATGGCCAGACCGTCAGCAAAGACAAGAGCGTCACCTCCACCGGCAACGGCGGTCACACCACGACCGGAACCGTCACCGGACCGAATGGCAACACGGCTACCACCGATAAGAGCGTGAACTACACGAAGAACGAAGACGGCAGCGTCACCCGCAGCGCGACCGGCTCAGTCACCACTCCCGAAGGCAACACCAAGACCTACGGCACCACCGCCACGGTCAGCAGCACGACGAGCGCGACGCCTTGATCGCGCTCATGGATCTAAGAGAAACAGAGGGTCCGCAGATTTCGCAGATGGACGCAGATTAAAAGACAAAGGATTTTAAAAGTGTTATCGTGAAATGGAGAATCGGAAAAGGACTTCGCTTGAAGAACCGATGAAGCAATCCCTCGACAACCGCCCCTTCCACCCGATCCTTCGCTTTGCTCAGGATGACAGAGTGTGAAAGCGAATGTCTTCCGCGATTGGCGCAGCCAATCAGCAAAGCGGGTCCAGCGTCACGCTGGTCATCCCGAGCGCAGGCGAAGGATCGGGTGGAAGGGGCGGGGCCTTTTAATCGGGTGTTCCGCCCTCAGCCCACCTCTACTAACACCCCCATCGAGATGCTTTGTCTTTTAATCTGCGTCCATCTGCGAAATCTGCGGACGCTCCCCTTCCTCTCCCTACTTCTTCACCGGAGCAGGCGGCGGCACCTTGCCCACATAGAACGGCATATTCGCCGTCGCGACATAACCCGCCGCATCGACCACATAGACAAACAACCGATACGCCCCCTCTTTTTCCGGAGCACGAAACACCAGCAACTCATCACTCGAACGCACCGCGTCGATCCCATGCGCAGCCGGCTCCTGCTCGCTGTCATCGCCCGGACGACGCGGTGCCGTCTCATCGCGCAAATCCCATTTCACCGTCAATGTCTCATTCACCGCGTGCCGAGCCTTCAACGCCACCCGGATCACCTGTCCCGCCTTCACCTCGCGCGCGAATGACTTCGACTGCAGGCTGATGATTTCCGGCGCTTGCTCGGCGGGCTCCTTGCCGGTCCACATTTTTCCCACGCTCAGGGTCGACGCCAGCATGCGGCCATCCGGCATCAGCAGGCCAAACCACGTGGAAGTCCCTTCCTGCTTGTCGCCCCAAATAAACGCGTACGAACCCAGACACCTCGCCGATTGCGTCGCCACCGCCGCGTTATAGCCCTTCTCGTAATACTGCGCCTTTTGCGTGCTCGTCATTTCAATCGGAGCGCCCCACTTCGTCGTCGGCACCTCCCACGACCACGGCCCCGGCGGTCCATACTCGGTCATGATATACGGTTTGTTCCAACCCGCCTTCAGCAAGCGATCCGGCAACGTCTGCAATCCCTTGTACGAATTCACTCCGAGAATATCGATCGCCGGACACAACCGTTTGATCATGGAAATCTTCGGCCCGCCAATCTCCGCCACCACCGTGCACGTCGGATGATTCGGGTCCTCCTGCTGGATCATCGCCGCGATGTCATTCAGCGCCCGCCAGAAATCCTTATCCTCGCCCGTGCCTTCCGCCTCGTTGCCCACGCCCCAGATCAACAGCGCCGGATGATCCTTGTACTTCCGCACCTTCGCGCGGAACTCCTCCAATTGCGCCGCCACCATCTTGGGATTGGAATAATCGAACCCGTGCCGCCCGTGCGCCACCCAGAGGCCGATCATCACCGTGATTCCTTTTTGATTCGCCTCGTCCAGCACCGGCCCCAGACCATCCGCCGCCCAAGTGCGAATCGAATTTCCCCCCAGCCGCGTCAGCAAATCCAGATGTACCGCCCCCACCGCGCCCGCACCGCGAATGAAATACGGCTCGCCATTGCGCATCAATTGATAACCGTGCTCGGTCCGCGCTACTCGTACGACGGAAGGCTTCGGCGCATCGATCGTGGACAGGTCGAACCAGCGGGAAAAATCGGTATAGGTGGAACTGAAACGCTGCGTGCCCGCGAGCAAGAGAATCCCGCACGCGGCAATCTTGACCAGACTGCCGGCGAGATGAGGCATGCGCTTAACCTCCATGAACACCGTGTACCACCTCTTTCACAAAGTAACCGAGCGATTCCACGCCCGCCACTTTTATTTTTATGTTCGTGATCTGGTGCCGATAGCTCCTTATTCTTGAAATCCATGTTTGCCGAGATACACGGACATCAACTCTTCTATGAAGATATCGGATCGCCCCAGGCTCCGCCTTTGGTCTTTCTTCATGGCATGAGCTTCAGCCACCGCATGTGGCGGCACCAGATCGCCGCCGTGTCGGAGCACTACCGCGTCCTCCTCGTCGATCTCCGCGGCCATGGCCAGAGCCAAGTCGGTGACGGTCAATACACCCAGAAAATTTTCGTCGAGGACCTCATCGGCCTCCTCGACACCCTGCGGATTCATCGCGTCACCCTCTGCGGACTCTCCCTCGGTGCCGCCGTCGCCATGCGCACCGCGCTCGATCACCCCGAACGCGTCGGCGGCCTCATCCTCAGCAACACCCGCGCCGACGGCGACGACTACGAGGACATCGTCTGGCGCGAACGCGTCATCGTCCGCATCAAGCAACTCGGCATCGGCCGCTTCGTCGAAACCTTCCTCCGCACCGTCTTCGCCCGCCCCAGCTTCGTCACCCGCAAGGAAGAGATCCAGATCATCCGCGAAACCATGGAACAAATGGCCCCCCTCGCCATGTGCGGCGCGCTCCTCGCCCAAGCCGCGCGGCCCAACCTCGTCCCCCGCCTCTTCCGCATCAAGATCCCCACCCTCGTCCTCGCCGGAGAACTCGACACCTTCACGCCCCCCTCGCTCGCCGAGACAATTCACGACGGCATCGCCGGCTCCATGCTCCGCTACATCCCCCACTCCGCGCACATGAGCCCGCTCGAAAATCCCGACGAGTTCAACAAGTTCCTCTTGGAATTCCTCCCGCTGACTCACGATCATCAGTTGGGGAAGAGTTGAGAACTTCGCACTTTGGCAGCGTCCCGCTACCAAAAATATCGCACACGTAGCTCATATAGCTCACCTAACGCAACCGCCTCCCGCGAATCTGTGCTTCAATACCCTCATGCACAGCCCGGTCCCATCTGAAATCTCCAATCTCAAATTTGAGATTGGCCGCGCCCTTCTCCGCGCCACACCACCTCAACAACTTCCAAAGATTGTCCACCTTCGGAGACCTTGGGAGCACGCACCCGCTCCGCCCTGGCGCGTCGTCAACCACCTACGTAAGCAAGGTTGACAAGGTCATCATAGTTGCTACTGTAAACCGCTTACAGAAAAACTCATTATGGTTCCTATCTCCCAAGCCTGGACGGTCGCCTCATACGTCATCGGTCAGAAGCTCAAAGGCCGCAAACGTTATCCTCTCGTCCTCATGCTCGAACCCCTCTTCCGCTGCAACCTCGCTTGCGCCGGCTGCGGAAAGATCCAGTACCCCGACCACATTCTCAACAAACGCCTCACCCCCGAGCAATGCTGGGCCGCGGCGGAAGAATGCGGCGCCCCGATGGTCAGCATCCCCGGCGGCGAACCCCTCATCCACAATGAGATCGACAAGATCGTCGAAGGCCTCGTTGAGCGCAAGAAGTACATCTATCTTTGCACCAACGCCCTCTTGCTCAAGCGCAAGATCGACCTCTTCAAGCCCTCCAAATACCTCACCTTCAGCGTCCACATGGACGGCCTCAAGGACGAGCACGACACCGCCGTTTGCCGCGATGGCACCTTTGACACCGCCCTCGAAGGCATCAAGGAAGCCGTCAAGCGTGGCTTCCGCGTCACCACCAACACCACCCTCTTTGAAGGAGCCAACCCCGAGCACGTCCGCGAATTCTTCGACGAGATGATGGCCCTCAACGTGGAAGGCATGATGCTCTCCCCCGGCTACAGCTACGACAAGGCGCCCAATCAGGAAAGCTTCCTCGGTCGCAAGCGCACCACGGAACTTTTCCGCAAGATCCTCGAGCACCCCAAGAAGAGCTGGAAGTTCAACCTCTCCCCCCTCTTCCTCCAGTTCCTCCAGGGCAAGATCGATTTCGAATGCACGCCTTGGGGCAACCCGACGTACAACGTCTTCGGCTGGCAGAAACCGTGCTACCTCCTCCAGGAAGGGTACACGCCCACCTTCAAGCAGATGATGGAAGAAACCGAATGGGACAACTACGGTCGCGCCAGTGGCAACCCCAAGTGCGCCGACTGCATGGTGCATTGCGGCTACGAAGCCTCCGCCGTGGATGACACCTTCAGCTCCTTCCCCGGATTCATCCGCACAGTCAAGGCCACTCTGGCCAACTCCTGATCCACTCACTTCAACCGAATCATTTGCCTTACACTTCCATGCCTAGCGATACCAAAACGGCCCCCGCGGCCCCCGGCTCCCTCGAAGGATCCGTCTTCGAATGCCGCAACGAACAAGACCTCCAGAGCGCCATCAACCAGGCGTTCGAATACCGCGGCGACATCACCCTCGAACTCACCAATGGTGAAAAAGTCGAAGGCTACCTCTTCAACCGCGACTTCACCGGCCGCCCGCCCCGCGTCCAACTCTACGTCAAAGGCAGCAACGAACCCAAGATCGTTCCCTGCGCCGACATCCACTCCGTCGCCTTCTCCGGCTCCGATCCCGCCAACGGTAAATCGTGGCGCGACTGGGTCACCAAAAAGACCGGCGAACGTCAGGCCGAAGCCGAACGCCTCCGCCTCGAATCCATCCAGCGCGGCGAACTCTAGGACTCTAGGGCACGTTTTCAGTGCGATAGTTTTCGGTTTTCAGTTCGTCCCGGTCAAGTTCATCCTCCCGAGATAAAACGAAAACTTGGGAGTGTTCCCAACCGAAAACTGAAAACTTCGAACTGAAAACCTTTTCCCGTCATGAACCGCGACATCAACTGGAAAACCAAGCGCGACGACGGCACCTCGTACGAAGTCCGCGTCTACTGGTTTTCCGGCAAGTTCAAACTGCAGTTTCGCGAAAAAGGCGCCGACGGTTGGGACTACGACCGCAAACCCAGCCCGGCAGATCTTGCCGACTTGGTGGATAACGTCGAACGCCGCTACCAGCGCCGCAGCGCCACGCTGAAAGAACTCGAGATAGCACGTAAAATGCTCGCCGAGGCTGATCCTGTAGATGAATAATTCTTTAATCTTTGCTTGGAGTTTCCCGGAAATAGATTAGACTATTTCTGTAATGAGCAGCGATCTTGGTTCCCTCCTCATGGCAGCCGTTCTGGGTGCCCTTGCCTCCTCCGTTATCTTTGCCACGCTCTGGGTCGCCTGGCTGCGTCGCATGCAAAAACAGCTCAAGCAAATCGAACGCTTGATGTACAACAAACCCATTCCCCCGGCCCGCCCCACGCCGATGGAAAGCGCGGCCGCTTTCGCCAGCAACGTGATGACGAAAAAGCCCGAGCTCGTCGCCCAATTCAAAGTCAAGGACGGCCAGCAAACCGTCTCCGTCATGGAATCCGACGGCAAACGCTTTCTCCGCGTCGACGGCGACCTCTCCTGGAAGCAACGCCTCCAGATGCTCCGCTATCTGAAGTCCGAAGGCTTCATGGATTAGCAGGGCTCAGCCCTGCACCCAAAGACGCTTCGCTACAGGTGACGCTCTCTTCGAATTGATCAAGGCGACACACGATGTCGCCTTTTTCATGCCCTCTACCGGGAATCGATAACAGAAAAGACACACACACCCCGGCGCTGCGCGCCACCCCTCTTGGTAGAGGGGATTTCGGCAACTGTGAGGTCTCGCAAGCTTGAATCCCCTCTACCAAGAGGGGTGGCGCTATGGGTGCAGCGTCACGCTGCCGCCGAGGTGTGTCACTCTTCACAGGAGTTCTCGCGAATACGGACTTCGCATTGCTCCAGACTTCTTACGGATATCTAAGTGGAGCGCGGAAACACCAACCGCGCTCCATCACCACACGCGGCCTAGTACTTATTATTGATCGTCACGCCCGGAAAATCATCCGTGCGGAACGGGCACGCGGGCAATCCGGCCTGATTATACAGATTGCAAATCGGATTGTTCGCCCAGCCATAGCGCACCGCGACCGGCTTTGGCACGTCGGGCGAGGAAACCACCACCGTCTCCTTCTCGATCTTCGCGTTGGCCCATTTCCAAACCTTGTCCTCGCCGCAAATCGCGAATCCCTCGAGCTCGCTGTTCGGCACATTGCGCACGAGCGGCACCGTCGCGGGTGAAAGCGATTTCGGCTGGTACGTCGCCGGGATCGCCTTCGCCACCAGGCCGCCCTCCGCGTACTTAAATTTGATCACGGCCTTGTCGCCCTCGATCTTCACCGAGTCATACACCGGACCGGAGAACACAGTGCCCTTCTTGCCGTAAGTCTGCGCCAACGCGATCACCGCGAGACGATTGCCCGCATCGAGCTTGTTGCGCGGATGGATGTCCGCCTCTTCGCCGATATCGATCAACACCGCTTGTCCCGTGTTCGGCAACGAGAGCGTCATCGACTGCGCTTCGCGCAATTCCGCCCAGCCGCTTTCGCCGGGATTCGGTTGCTTCGGCGTGTAATTCGCCAACTGGCAAAAATAGAACGGAAAATTACCCTGCCCCCACAACTCGCGCCAATCCGTGATCATCAGCGGAAACGAGGAACGGTATTGATACGCCCGGCCTGCATTCGTCTCGCCCTGATACCAGATCACCCCGGCAATGCCGTAGGGCAAAATCGGATGGATCATGCCATTATACAAACACGTCGGCCAATGTTGCTTGTCGAGGAGCTTCGGCGGTTGCTTCGGATACTCCGCCTTGGCGGTCTCCGCAAGAGGAGGCAATTCGTACTCCACCTTCGCCAACCACTCGCCCGCGAGCGGAACGACGCCCACTCTAAAAGGTGCTTTCTCATCGATGAATCCACCATTGCCGAGAGGAGCCAGCACGCGAACCGCCACCACATTCTCGCCCGCCTTGGTAAACTTTCCCGCCATGCCGTAGCGACGATACGCATTGCTGCCCGGCACCTTCACGGTCGTTTCGTTGAGCTTCTCACCGTTCCAGTACACCTCGTCGAACTGATTGATCGTGCCAAGCTCCAGATTCGTCCACTGCCCCGCCATATCGGGAGGCAACGTCACCGTACGCCGCAGCCAGACCGCGCCCGCATCGGGCAATCCCGCCTTCGCGAACGTCGCCGGCATCGTCACCTTTTTCCACGTCGACGTATCGACCGTCAACCCGGCGTAATCCGCCGCCTTGCCCACCGCTTTATCCTGCCGGGAATACTTGCCCTCCCACGCGCGATACTGCGTCTCGTAATCCTGCATCCGCTGCGGCATGGACGCGATCTCCCCCAGCATCCGGTCCTTCGTCGCTTTCAGGTCGGGAGTCTTGTCCGTCGTCGGACCGCTCAACCACGCCTCCAGCGCACTGCCGCCCCAATACGTGCTGATCAAACCGACCGGCACTTTGAGTTCCTGATTCAACCGCTTGCCAAAATAGTAACCGACCGCCGTGAAGGCCCCTGTCGTATTCGGAGCCGCCGCCACCCAAGTCCCTTCGCACACTTCCGTCGGCGTCGTGATCGCATTTTTCTTCACGATGAACTGGCGCAACATCGGGTTCGCCGACGCCGCGATTTCCTCCTTCGCGCCAATCGTGTTGCCTATTACAAATTCCATGTTCGATTGACCCGAGCACACCCACACTTCACCCACGGCGATATCGGTGAAAGCGATCTTGTTCTTCCCCTCCACCGTCATCGCGAACGGCCCCGGTCCCTTCGCGCTCAAATCCAGCGTCACCTTCCACTTGCCATCCGCACCAGCGGTCGTCTCCGCCTTCGCGCCATCCAGCATCACCGTCACTTTTTCGCCCGGGTCCGCCTTGCCCCAGATCGGAACCTTGGCGGCTTTTTGCAGCACCGCGTGTTCGGAGATGATGGCGGGCAACGTGACATCTGCCTGTAACGGCAGAATCAAACTCGTCAGGAAGCTCAGAAGAATCAGGCAATAAGAAGGTTTCATAGCGGGGGAAGAAGGTTATTAGAAACAAATCACGACCCTCCTACATCACAAAAATTCCGCACGTCCGCAAGCGATTAATGCCACCATCGGAATTTAACCTATACACCAGCACTTTTGCGCGGCACAGAGGAAATCAGCACCGGCTTTCTCAGAACCTATCCACGATCTTTTTGGGGTGGGTAGGTTCTCACGCACTCAGGGGAAGCCGGAAGCGAAAAATCGTCCCTTCGCTCTCGGATGTCGTGAAGTCGATTTTGCCGTGGAGAAAGACCTCGCCGAACAGCTTCATCGAGTACGTACCCAAGCCCCGGCCCATGTCCTGTTTCGTGCTGAAATTCCGCTGGAAAATTCGTTTGGAAATCGGCCCCGGTATCACGGCCTTGTTCCAGGCGCAAAAGAGAAGATACCCTTCCTGCTTCTCACTCCAGAATCGGACGTCCCCGCCCGGTTCCGTCGCCTCAAACGCATTGATCAACATATTCCCGAGAATACGGCTCAACAGGCAACTGTCCGTCTTCCACGTGAAATCCTCCTTCGGTCGATCGAGGCGAAGATACTTCCCCTGTGCCACGGGATGACCGATGAAAAATTGCTCCAGCTCATCGCAGATCTCATGGATCGACGTCGTCTGCGAGAGCAGTTGATAGCTCTTGAGGTCACTGTTGACGAAGTACTGCTGCAGCTTGATCTCCTGCGCCAGGCGGGCCACCGATTTCTGCACCGCATCCGTCAGTTCCTTCCGCTCCTTCCCTTTCGCATCGGTCAGCATATCGCTGCTGCACATCAATCCGGAGAGGAGGTTGTTCGCGTCGTGAAAGAAAACCCGCTCCAGCGCCGCCCACTGCTGTTGCCGGGTGATGTCCTGCAGGAACAACAACAACAATCGGGTGTCATTAAAACGGATCGGACACGAACGCACGCGCAGGTATAAATCCGCCGGCCCCGACGCCTTCTCCACCTGCAACGCGCACATCCGTTCCACCGGCTTATTCTCTCCCAGACTCGAGACAATCGCGATGGCCGCGCCGCAGGTGGAGCAAAACGCTGACGTGCCGCAACCGCCGGGCTCATCGTGAGCGTGAATGCAGTGAATCGCTTCGCCCGGTCGCAACCCAAGCACTTCATCCGCATTGGTAATACCGAGCGTGGCGAGCAACTTTTCATTCAGCGCCAGGATCTGGCGTTTCTCATTGAGCACGGCGAGAAGACCGCCCACCGCGCCGAGGAGTCCATCGATGACGGGATTATCGCTGACCGAATGGATCTCCACCTTTAGCTGCTCGTCGTTACTTCTCTCCGCGGGAGCAAAGTGCGTTTCCATAAGCATGGACCTCTATTGATTTCTACTCAGACGTTCGTAGACCAATAACCCAACCAGAACAAGCGATCACGGCATCGCCTTGGGCGACAGATTCATTTTTATCACGCCGCAACGGACAGTCAATCCCAGACCACAGTCGAAACACGCCTGAAACCTCTACGCCGACTTCTTCGGCTTCTGATTTTTCCACGGATGAATCGCAAACCCCTGCCGTTGATTCTCCGCATAGACGCGACCTTGCGCCGCCTTCAAATCCTTCTGCGCTTGTTTGGCCCAACCGCCCTTGCGAGGTGCTTTCGATTTCGAGGTATGTCCGAACGGAGTCATCTCTTGTTGTAGACCGCCCTCGCGCAGAAAGCAAAAGCCATTAGAATTTGTTTAATCCCGGTGCGGCTGACTCGTCGGAATGTACGTGATCGGCGGCGTGTGCTTCTTGAAAAGCTGCCGCGTCTCCGGGTTCAATTTACGAAACACCTCCGGGGTCATCGCGAACTCCGCCGCCTTGAGCAGGAAGAGCGTATTGACGGTCGCCCCGATGATGTCGATGCGCTTGTCCGTGCGCGTCCCGATCTCGCCGTACTGCACCGGGCCGAAGTGTGCGCGGAGATGATGACGACACGCCATGCCCAGATTCGAGACGAACCAGTCGCCCTTTTCCTGTAGTTCCAGCAGCGAACGCACCCCGGCATCCGCCTGTTCTTCTGGAAACAGCATCAACGCCGCATCGCCCATGAATTTGATCACACGACCGCCCGATGGCGCGATCGTATCGCCGACGAATTCGTAGTAATCGGAGAGAACTTGGAAAAGTTCCTCCTCGCTTAATTTGCTGGTGAGTTTGACAAATCCCGTCAGGTCGGAACAGGCCACCAATGCTTGAACAGTTGCCATCTATTGATCCCTTTCGTATGGAGTATGACAGCGGCCCCTGTGTCCGCCTGTGGAGGGATTGCGCGCCAGCCCGTACGTCTGGCAGTGGAGAAATGCTTATGGAAATCGACTCCGGTGTCAACTCCGGGCGATGCCAGCCAATCGCCACGCGCCACGCTCTCCCGCATGGCGGGCTCTATGTCGCCGCGGCGGTGGCGGTCAGCAACTTGATCCGCTCCACCAGCTTCGCATTGCTCCACGGCTTGCCCATGATCTCGAACGTCCCGAACGTCTGATTGCCCAGCTTCAACTCGGGGCTGTCGTAATACCCCGTCAACACGATGATCGGCATCGACAACTGCCGTTCCCGCACCGTCTTGATCAACTCCAGCCCGTTCATACCCGGCATGAAATAATCCGTGATCAGGAGTGACACCGGATCACCCGCCAGAATCTCCAGCGCCTCGTGCGGCGAATTCGTCGTCACCACGCGCGCATCGAGATACAACGACAGCATCATCTTGATGACATCCGTCATCATCGGTTCGTCGTCGACCACCAGAATGGACATCTTCTTCACGATACAGAAAGGAGCTGAGCCCGGTCGATCCGTGCGAGGGCCGGAACACCGGACGGAAGTTGAATACGAAACACGGCCCCGCCTTCGGGATGATTCTCCGCCTCGATCTTGCCGCCGTGATTGATCTCGATGATCTTGCGCGATATGGAAAGTCCAAGACCCGTCCCCACGCCCACGCCTTTGGTCGTGAACCCCGGATCGAAAATCCGCTCCCGGATTTCGCGCGGAATGCCCGGCCCGGTGTCGCGAATCGAAATCTCCCAGTTCGTTCCACGCGCCATTACGCGAATCTGCAGCGTTCCCTTCCCGTGCATGGCCTGCACCGCGTTCGTCAGGATATGGACAAACACCTGGCTCAGTTGACCGGCAAAGCAATTCTCCAGAATGATATCTTCCGGCGGAAACTCCCGCTCCACCGTCACGCTGCCATTGATCTGGTTCGCCAGCAGCACCAGCGCGCTTTCCAGCAGACCCAGGAGTTCCACCGCCTGACGCCCATCGCGGTCGCCCTGACCGAAGGTCCGCAACGACTCCACGATCCGCGAGATGCGACGGCCCGATTCGCGCCCCAATTGAATCTGCGCGTCGATCAGGCCCGACATCCTCCGGATCGGCTCCGGCGTACTGGCTTCGTTCAGCCACTGGTGAAAAATCATCTCCACCATCTCCTGCGTGCTCAACAGCACCCCCAGCGGCGTATTCATCTCGTGCGCGATTCCTCCCACCAGTTCACCCAATGCCGCCATCTTCGCCGCCTGCACCAGTTCGCCTTGCGTGCGGGAAAGTTCGTCGAGCGTCTTCTGCAACGCCTCGTTGCGCTGCACCAATTCCGCCTCCTGCCAGAGCAACATCTGGTGCTGCAATCGGTTGAACTCCCGCACCGGGATCATCCCCGCGTAGCGCGACGACGCATCCACCAGCACGATGTCATCGAAATGATTGCCCTCTGGCCGCCGGCCATATTTCCGCTGCGCCTCGAAAAAATCGTCCTGCGGAAGCAGCACCATCGCATGTTCGATCGGCGTCACCACCGCCAGATAATCGTCCTCCTCCGGTCGCGACCGCGCCGGACCGACGATCTTGCTATGCACCCGCGTTTGACCCAGCCGCCGCCGCGAGAAAAGAGCCTGCCCATACTTCGCGCTCAACACCGCCGCCAGCCGCTTGAACGACGCCAGCGCCAGCACGTGCCGCCGGGAATCCAGCACCACCGCAAAGTCGCTCCCCAAGCGCAACATCTCCTGATGCGCCTCCTCCAACGTCACATCCTGCCCCAAGGCCAGACCCGGCTGGGCATGACCCGCCCAATCGATGGCGTGACTCGGCGACTGCTTTTCGAACATAACCTAATAGTTCACCTCCAACACCCCACTTCTGACAAGTGACGTTTGGGTGACAAGCATACCCAAGAATCCTATTTTGATTTGGAGTGAGGGGGGAAGACAATGAGGCCTTTGAGGCCGACACCTTCCTGTGCGCATCCTAGCCCTTTTTCGGCGTGATCGGCATTCTCCAGCGCCAGCACAGACCTCTTCATGCGGCTATCGACTTATATCACTCGGGAATTTCTTCTTTCTCACGCCCCCTTTATCTCGCATCAAAAGATTGCAATTCGTACCACCCCCCAACTCAACGCATAAAAAACTCTTGCATAAATCTATATTTATCCTATAGGTTTTATATAGATAATGAAATCCACCGCCACCCCATCTCGCTTAGGTCAATCCCTCGGATGTCCCGGCGTTCGATGTTGCTAATCCCAATATCAACACCTCAGTTCTCAACACCCTATCTAAAAAAGAAAGATCTGCCCCTATGTCTAACACCAATCTCTGGTACACCCGCTGCCCCGTTCCGACCGCATTCAGCTTGGCCATTCGGCTTGGTTGGTTGGATCAGGAATTCGCAGCCGATGGTATTTCCATCACCTCGCTTCTCCAATCTTCCGACCGCAATGTGCGCGAGTCCCACTTCTCACACACGCAGGCCAATTCCTTCCGTCATGGAGGAAATGCGCCTCCCATCTGGGCACGTTCGGTGGGTTCGGATGTGAAGTTAATTGGTCTCTCCTGGACCGACGCTCCTCAAGTCCTGCTCACGCTCCCAGGTAGCGGCATCAAGTCTGTCGCCGATCTGAAAGGTCGCCGTCTGGCACTGCCACGCCGCACGCTCGATTCGATTGATTTCGCCCGCTCGGGAACATTGCAATCCTATGAAACCGCGCTGGCCACGGCGGGATTGACCCTGAAGGATGTCGAGTTGGTGGAAATTGTCGTGGATCGCGGATACCTCGATGACTCGGGCAGTACGTCCAAGGACGGAACCCTATTCAATGCCTTCCAGAATCGTAGTTTTCAACGCGAGGAAATCGCGGCCTTCCTGCAAGGCAAAGTGGATGTGATCAGTTCGAACGGTCCTCGCGCGGTTGATTTTCAAGCCTTGCTCGGAGCGCAAGTGATCTACGATGCGGCCACCAATCCGAATCGCCTGGCGTGGGTGAACAACAGCTATCCCTACACGTTTACCGTGAGTGGCAAGCTCTTGGAAGAACAGCCTGAGTTGGTCACTCGCCTGCTCGTGAAAACGCTGGAAGCCGCCGAGTGGGCGAAGTCCCACCACTCCGATGCCGTGCGCATCGTGGCATTGGAATTAGGCGTGGCGGAGGAATTCGTGGAACGCTCTTTCGGTCCAAACCTGTCACAGCAGTTCGACGTCAACTTCTCCCCAGAAAACGTCGCCGCCTTGCGCCTCCGCAAGGAGTTCCTGCTCAAGCATGGATTCCTCGGAGGAGATTTCGACATCGATCAGTGGATCGTTACTGGTCCGCTGGAAGAAGCCAAACGCATCGTCGCGGCCCACCGCAAGCAAACGGCTACGTCCAAGCCCAAAGCCCAGGAATTGGCCGAAGCGCTTTAACCAGCCATTTGTTCAAGTCGTACAGCGGCGGGAATCCACTGGGTGATTGATGGCACCCGGTATATTTCCGCCGCTCTTACTTTTCACATTCATATTTCATGCATACCACAACCCACATCTCCATTGCGCAACTTCTAACTCAGCTCGAATGGCGTTATGCGGTCAAAAAATTTGATCCCGCGCAGGTCATCGCCCCGGAAATCTGGACGGCGATTGAGCAGGCACTGGTGCTAACCCCCTCCTCGTTCGGCGTGCAGCCGTGGAAATTTTTCGTCATCACGAACCGCCAGTTGAAGGAACAGCTTGTTGCCCACACTTTCGGGCAACGGCAGGTGGCCGACGCCTCGCATCTGGTGTTTTTTGCGGCCAATGCCACCGTCACTCTCTCTGATATCGACCACTATATCCGGCGCATCGCCTCGGTGCGTCAGAGCGACATCGAATCGCTCGAACCGTACCGGCAACGACTGATCAGCACCTTGGTGGAAGGACCGAAAGCCAAGACGATCTTCGAATGGACTTCGCAGCAGTCTTACATTGCCTTGGGCAATTTCCTGACCAGCGCAGCGTTGCTCGGTGTGGATGCCTGCCCCATTGGAGGTTTCAACCCCGCCGAGTACGACAAGGTGCTTGGACTGACCGAGCGCGGTCTGCGATCCGTCGTAGTCGCGGCCGCAGGCTACCGTGATCCCGAGGATAAATATGCCTCAGCACCCAAGGTCCGCTTCGACCCGACCCACGTCATCGAGCACCTCGCGTAGGACCGTCGCTTTACTGCGTGTGGACTACGATCCCACCGGTTGACCTTCGCGCTCCTCGATAGCGCGAATCACGACCGGGCTCTCGCTGATTTTGATGTGTTGCGGCAACATCAATGTCAGGAGGAAGAGAAGTACAGAACCAATGGCCACCCCGATGAAAATATCGTGGAATGCAGCGACTCCCGCCCACGTCTGCCCGCTTGCAGTCGAGCCAGTAGCCGCATTGTCCCGCAACCAGCCGGTCATGTGCGTGGACGTGAGCTGCAATTGCAACGTCACAATCACCGCCAAGCCAATCGAACTGAAAATCTGGCGCATGACGTTGAACAACGAGCTTGCTTTGGGCAGCGCCAGATTACTGACGCTTTCCATTGCCTTGGCCTGCATCAACTGAAAGGTCGCTCCAAAGCCGAGACCGCGGATAAAAATCCACGGCACCAATGACCAACCGTTCGTCGTCGCGGCTTCTCGACTGATCTGCCAAGCGCTGAGCGCCAGCAGTAACGCTCCCGTCGCGCCGAGCCAACGCACCCCCAGCCGCTTGTAGAGCAGACCACACGAGACCACGGCAATCGCAGCGCCCACCCCTTGCGGCATCAAGACCAGCCCGGCTTCCAGGGGTGACAAGGGCTTGGCCATGACCTGTTGTAAAAAAACAGGCAGGAGAAACATGCTGCCAAAGAAAATTCCGGCATTGATCCAGGCAATCAGACTGGCCAACGCAAATTCGTAACGACGCAGTAAATGCAGGTCCAGTACCGGCTCGGGACTGACCACCCACTCGCGGTACGCGAAGGCGGTCAACACGAGCAGCCCATACACAAAGAATTCCCATACCACGGGCGCCAGCCAGCCATTCGGCACTCCGTGTGGATGCAGCACGTCGATCGTAGCGGACTCCACCTGACCGACCAACGTGAAAGCATAGGTCACCGCCAGCACACCGCTGATGCAGAGAAAGAGCCCGAGATAATCAAACTTGTGCCGTAATGCGGCCTCGCTCGCGGGGAGGTCTTCCGGGAAAATTTTCCATGACAAGAATAGCGCCACGAGCACCACCGGGACATTGACAAAGAAAATCATCTCCCAGCCGAAATGTTGCGTGAGCCAGCCGCCAAGCGTCGGCCCAAAAGCGGGAGCGATGAGAACCGGGACCATAATGATGGAAGTGGCCTTGGTCCGGTCCGGCCCGGAGAAAACGGAAAAGGTGATCGCTTGTGAAAGCGGCAACAAAGCGCCACCGGATACGCCCTGAATCACGCGAAACAGGATCAGCGCGGAATTGGTACGGGCTAATCCACACAAAATGGAACTAAGCCCAAACAGCGCCAGGCAAATCAACGACAGCTGCTTGATGCCCACGCGATGACTCAAATAACCGGCAATCGGAATGACGCTGGCTTGCGCGAGAAAGTAGGCTGTGATCACCCATTGCACCGCACCGAGATCCTCGCGCAATGCATGTGAAATGGGCACCATGGCCACGTTGACAATGGTGTTGTCGAGAATGACCAGGAATAAGGCCAGCGAGGCAGTCAGCGCCACGCGATAAGGGTGTGCAGTCGTCATGACGCCGCCGATTCACACCCCGGCCAACACGGCCGGGAGGTGTTCGATAATCCACGCAAGAACTAACCGTTGCTCAGTTCGTATTTCACCGGGATGGTGATCGTGGTGGTGGTGCCTTCGGGAAAATTCCATTTCTCGCGAATCCAGCTGGAGGCGGCCACGTCGAGCACGCCATAGCCCGAGGAGCTTTGGACTTCTGCACTCACCACGCGACCACCGATCACCGAGATCCCCACCATCACCGTCCCTTGGAATCGTTTCACCCGCGCGACGTAAGGATAGAGCGGCTTGGGGAAGTTTTTATTGCCGATCACCACATTGGACGCGGCAAATTTAAGGGAGGCCTGTTCGGTCCGGGGTTGTTGCACCACCGGCCGCGGTTTCGGCTCGGGCTTTACTTCCGCGATCTTGGGTTTCTCCTCAGGCTTGATGAATTCCGGGTTCGCTTCCGGCGGGGGCGGCGGCGCGAGGTCGACAATTTCAACTTCCTGACGAGTCATCTCTTCAACCGAAGGCGCGGCATTCGCCAATTGCTCACCCTGCGAGATCAGTTCCAGCAGGGTGTTCTTCGGACTGTAAAAGCCCACCGCGAAGATCACGACGTTCAGTCCTACCGCGATCAGGATCGGCTTGAGCCAATGATGCTCATCCAGTTCGGCTTCCGCACGGATGAGCAAAGAGTGGGTACGTTTGACACCGTGATCCAAGAGCTGACTCACATCGTGAGCGGCCTGATGCAACGGTAACGGGGGAAGTTCGGTAACGAGTGGCATAGGTTTTAGGGGGTGGGAGGGTTGGGGCTGGTGGAGGTAACAGGGGCTGGAGCCGCTTCCGCCGGGGCCGCAGCCGGAGCGGGAGTGTGCGACTTGGGAGATTTATCGATGATGCCGCCGGTGTTGGAGTCCAGCTTGATCGCAAAGGCCACCTTCTGAATTCCGGCCGAGCGGACGCGGTCGAGCACGGCAATCACGTCGCCATGAACAGAGTCCGAATCGCCCTGAATGTAGAGGCGCAGATCCGGTTGCGCCGCCTTGCGCCGCTTGAGTTCCTCCACCAAGGCAGGCCGTTGAATGGCCGTTTTGTCAAGGTAGAGAGACCCATCGGCCTTCACCGACAGCGTGATGAAATCCGAGCGGTTTTCCGAAGTCGCCGTCGCCGCCGTGGGCAGGTTGAGCTTGATGCCCTTCATCTGCACCATGTTCAGGCTCACCAGCATCATCACGGCGAGCAGGAAGAACATGATGTCGATCAGCGGGATGATCTCGATCCGGGCTTTTTTATGAGGCAGAGGAGTAAGCAGTTTCATCGGAGGAACGTTTGGAGTTTACGGACTTGAGCAATACTTCGATGTTGGTCGCGGCGGTCTGGAGCTTGAAAGTGAAGCGGGCCACGGCCGAGTTGAAGTAGTTGAAGGGAAGCAGCGTCAGAATCGCGATGGTCAGACCCGCCGCCGTGGCGATCAACGCTTCGGCAATACCGCCGGAGACTTTGACCGCGGCCACTTCCTCGCTACCGACGAAGTGGAACGCGTGCATGATACCGGTCACCGTACCAAGCAAACCGAGCAACGGTGCGAGGGTGATGATCGTGTCGAGAATGGTGAGGAAGCGGCCGGCGCGTTCGATCTCAATGCCCGCCGCGACCTGCAACGCATTTTCCAGCGAGGTGTGGTGATGATTCAGTCCGTGCCAAATCACGCGCACCACCGGATCTTCCGAGTTGCGGGCAATCGTCGAAGCCTTCTTGATCTCGCCGGCTTCAATCGCGGTGTAGATCTGCTCGACTTTCTCCGGCTCGGATTTGAGGCGTAGCCGCGTCCACCAAATGATGCGCTCGGAGAGCACGGTGACGGCGATGAAGAATGTCAGCAGGATGGGCCACATGATCGGCCCTCCTTTGATGAAGGTATCGGTTACGATATTGGCTAAAAGGGGTGTTGTCATAAGCATAAGAAAATTGGAGTAATTGGGTTCAGATCAGAGAGGATTTAGCAGTGAGAATTCGTACAGGATTTCATTTTCTTGATTAAATCTATTGGATTTATAGAGATTTAATCCAAATCGTCTTTTTGTCAAGCGGTCATTGATTTTTTTGTGCGTCGATCTACGTCACATTATTCTGTAATCTTTTGATGGAAAAATGATTACGACTCAGTTTCAATTTCCGATTTTTTTGCCATATTTCGTCTGATTCTCCGCCACGCTCGTATTCTCCAGCTGGGCGAGAAAGCGTTTGGCTTCGGTATCGTCGGGATTCAACTGAATGGCGCGACGCAAGCTGAAACGTGCCGGAGAATCCTGATGGGTTTTCACCAAGGCCACCCCCAGATGACTCCACGCCGTTGCGTTGCCCGGCTGAAGCAAGGTCACCTGCTTGTAGGCGCGCACCGCCTCGGCGGTATCGGTAGAGCTGTCGTACGCTTGGGCGAGAGATTGCCACGCTTCGGGAGCTTGAGGATTGATCGAGGCTGCCTGCGTGAACGCCTTCACGGCCCCCTCGCCCTGCTTGTTTTCCAAATACAAGCTACCCGAGAACATCCACGCATCGAAATTGTCTGCATCCGATTCCAGTACACGGCGGAGCATTTCTTGCGTGCCCACCACGTCCCTCCCCCGGTACAGGCAACGAGCCATCGGCACACCCAGTCGGCGCAAGGGACCATTCAAATCGGCCGAGGCTTGATACGCATCCAGCGCCTGACCAAATTGCTTTCCCAGCTCCAGTTGCTTGCCGTACAAAAACCACGCCTCCCATTCCTTGGGAGCGACCTGTGTCAGCATCTTCGCGCTGGCGATGGCGTACTCGATCTTTCCGTCGCGAGCGTAGCCAGTTGATACCGCATACCAGGCTTGAGGCGATTCGGCTCGCCGATCCAGAAGCTGCTTGCAACGCTCTTCGAGTGCCGCACCAGTGAGCTTATTGGCAATCTCGCTCAGTAATACAGCATCGTGATCTTTCTCGATCGTCAGCTTGCCGAGATTTTCCTCCGACGGCGTTTCGTTCCAATCAAAGGCACGCAACTGGTTGGTCGCCTCATTCAGCAGTGCCAGTGGACCGGAAATGCGTTTCACATGAGCCAGCCCCAGATCCGAGCGCACCTCGTCCACGAGCCCCAACAGATACTTACTCCGATTGAGCAAGGGTGAACCCGGCACCACGTCATCAAGCGTACCTGTGATCCAGAAACCCTCCGAGGCCGATTCGACGACCGCGCCATCAGGTGCAGCCACCGGCCTCATCGTGCGCGCCAGATTGGGATTTTCCACTGTGGGAACAGGAAGCAACAACTCCTCCGCCGCGCCGAATTGCGTATACGCGCGATGCACAATTTGGGCCGCCGTGCACTTGTTGATCTTCGAGCGAACGATGAGCCATTGACTCCCCTCATCGCGCGCCAGCCATCCTTGAAACAAGGCAGACTGCCCCAGTGACTGCGCCGAAATCAAACTGTGGCTGGGTGAAAAGTAAGGCGCGAACGTGAGCACCTTGCCATCGTACGAAACCGCCACGCCTCGAACCCGAATCGGCTCCACTTTGCCGGGAGCTTTGATCACAAATTCGAAAATTTGAGGCGCGTCCGATAATAGAATCTCCGTCGAGACATAGGGTTTCGGTTCAACCGGAGTCTCTACCACTTTCGGTTCCGAGATGACCGGACTTGGAGCAGGCGCTGGGACCGCCACAGGAAGCGGAGCGGGAGTTACCGGCAGACGAGTCGCCGGCACGTCCACAACACGGGAGCTTACTGCTGGTGCAGTTTCTGTGCGACGCGATAGGATTAAAATCACCACCAAGCCTGTTACAATTAAAAGAGCCAATCCAATCCGAAGCCGTTGGTTTCGAGACTTTAAAAGAGAATGAGAAAGATTCGTTTGCATTGCGCGACAATAGATATACTACTTTTCCTATTGACATAGTATAGATTTGAATTTAATTCTGCAAGTCCTATTCCCAACCAACCTTCAATCCAAAGGAACACCATGAGTACTGTCCTCGAAGAAGCCAAACATACTGAGCCCAAAGTCGTCGAAGCCCTCTACACCATCTGCCCGGTTTTCGTGGCCTCCAATGTGGCCGTGGAACTCGGCTGGTTCGATGAAGAGTTCAAGCGTGTCGGCGCGAAAGCCGTCTATCTGCGCTCACTCGCGAACAACGCCGGCTGGATTCCGCACTACACGCACGGTTTTAAAAACCTGTTCCGCGATGGCGGCGCCATTCCCACGATTCAATCACGCGCGGACCGCACGAGCACGAAGTTGATCGGGTTGACCTGGGCTCAGCGCGGCGGCCAGATTCTGGTTCGCGCCAACTCGGGGATTCATCGCGTGGCCGATCTCAAAGGCCGCAAGATCGGACTCTTCCGCAGTCTGAACACGCAGAAGATCGATTTCGTCCGCGCCACGGCTCACCGCGGCATTCTCCTCGCGCTGGAACTGGCCGGGCTTACCACCAAGGATGTGCAGATCGTCGACTTGGAAGATGCCGATACACCGAAATTCGCCATTGCGCAAAAGCCTGCGGAGCTCTGGGCTCAGACTTTCGCGCACGGTAATGCTTCGCATCGGGAGGTCGATCTCCTCGCCCTGAGCGAAGGTCGTGTCGATGCGATCTACAGTAATCCGGGCCGCAGCGATGCACTGGTGAAGAGCGGTCAGTACACCGTGATCGAAGATCTGGCCAATTATCCCGACTGGACACTCCAAGTCGCCAATGGTCCCTACACCACCGCCGTGAATACCGAGTTCGCGGAAGCGCATCCGGAAGTGATCGTCGCCTTCCTCCGTGCGGCAATCCGCGCCGGACGCTGGATCAACGAGCATCGGGCGGCCGCTGCCGAGATTTTCACCCGCGTGACGTTCTATCCGAATGCAAAGCTCATCGAGGAATTATTACAGGACGTCGATCTCGTGCCGCAACTCTCACCGAAGAATCTGGCAGCGATTGATATTCAGAAAAAGTTCCTCATCGAACATGGCTATGTGAAAAACGACTTCGATGTCAACGAGTGGGCCGACCACACCTACCTGGAAGAAGCACTCGCCTCACTGAAGTAACACGCCGCAATCACCGCGAGGGGGCGCTTTTCCGGGAGGGGAAGCGCCCCTGTCATTTTAGTCCAGAACCATGACAATCCCATTCACTACCACCTCAGCCAACCATTCGTGTCGACTCCATATGGAATGTTTTAACCGGAGCCTCTCGTGATCTCGATCCCTTCTTCTACGCCCAATCGCCAACCGCACACCCTCGACTTCGAACCCCACCGCTTCCGCTCCACAGTGGATCACTATGTACGAGGTCGCCTCCCCTACCCCCGGACATTAATTCGCCGCGTGATCAATGCCACGCGACTCGCCGCAGGAAGCCGCGTGCTCGACCTCGGTTGTGGTCCCGGCTTTCTCGCCTTTGCCTTTGAGCCCTACGTCCGCGAAGTCATCGGTGTCGATCCCGAGCCCGCCATGCTGCAAGCCGCCACCGAGCATGCCCGGGCATTGAGCCTGGAAATCGATTTTCTACAAGGCAGCAGCTACGATCTCCCGGCGGGGCTCGGACTCTTTCATCTCATCGTCATGGGACGTTCCTTTCACTGGATGAACCGCGCCGCGACTCTTCGCAACCTCGCCGATCACGTCTCCCCCAAGGGCGCTATCGTACTTTTCGGCGACTCCCATCCCGCGCACTTTCAAATCAACCAATGGAAACAGGCCTACCAGTCCGTTCTCGATTCCTATGGACGCACCGACAAGGTGCACGGCTCCTTTGGTCGCAATAACCCGGCGTGGGTCCCCGATGAAATACTCCTGCATGAATCCGAGTTCAATCGGATTGAGCGCGTCTCGATCCTGCAACAGTTGAGCATGCCGATCAGTCGACTGACCGACCGCGCACTCTCGATGTCGAGCACGTCTCCTGAAAAATTAGGATCGCGTCTTCCAGATTTCCTGGAAGAACTCGAAGCCACTCTCCAGCCTTTTGCGCGCAACGGCCGCATCACCGAACTGGTCGAGTTCGAAGCCTTGATTGGCTTCAAGGAACCCCATCCCCAACGACCGCAGGACCGATCCGATACGGAGGATCATCCATATCCGCTCGATCCTGCAGCGATGATCTAGTCAGGGCTTCCCGCCGAAGCTGACGAAGTCGTCGAGATCCAGTAGGTCGAACGACGTGATCAAATCCTCCCGATGCGGGGCCAGTTTTTCCACGCTGTCCGCATAGTGACGGCGATAGGAATTATTGGCCGGAGCGCGATGGTCCTGATAGTGACTCCACGCGGCGATTTCGGAATCCGTGCGCTTGTTGCGCGCATTCTCCTGAATCCACTTGAGCACTTCGCCATCCCCCTTACCCGCCGCCAATTGCTCGAGAATTTCCTCGGGCGTGGTACCGGCAAAGGTATGAAAGCGGGTGTCGAGAGGTCCCGGATACTGATATTCTCCGAGAGTCCCGGCCAGCTTCGCGCGTCCCTTATCGAGGATACGCGGCAGAATAGCGTAGCCACCGAGGCGAACTCGAGGGCTGCGCGGTGGATGAACGGTCAGATTACTGATACTCATAAATGATATTTCGTTTGTGCTTAAAGTTATGACAGAAGCGAGACCTTACGCGCCGAGCCCGAGCGTGCTTTGACCACACGAGGTGTTTTGACGGCCTTCTTCGATCCCAGCGCCTGATCGAGGAAACTGGAGTCGGCCCACGCATTCACATCGAAATCGTTTTTCTGGTAGCCATGATCGATCAGCCACTTCTTTTTGATTTCGATTCCCTTCAGATTTTGCGGTGAGAGATTCGGCACGAAGTCGTACTTGGCAATTTCCTGCGCGAGTCCCTGTTGACCGCTCCAGTAGGGAATGACCGGCGCAAAAAGTTCCGCCGCTTTTTCAGGATTCTGCTTGATCCACTTCCCGGCGCGAATCGCGGCACGAAGATAACCGACCACAATCTGCGGTTGCTCCTCGGCTAATTCCGTACTCACGGTCAGCGTATAGGGGGAGTTCGCAATATGGGCGGTCCAGTCGGGATAGCGGCCGAGATCTTCAATCGCCTTCACTTCACCCGTCGCCTGATAGCCCTGACTACGACCATTGCTGGCGTAGATGGCATCGACCTCGCCCGAGAGCAACGCGTCGATCTCCAGTCGATTTGCGGGACTGCTGGTGAGATTATTCACGCTCCGATTATTCCAGAACTCCGCCGGGTTGCGCACCGGTTGTGTTGACGCATAATCGGGGCCCTCTTGCACGAGGTTCACGATCTTGACGTCCTTACGGCTCAGCCCATTGAGCTCCAGCGCCACTTCGATGCCACGTTCCGCCGTCGCGCGCCAGAAGTCCACGCGATCCGTTTTACGCCGATCAAACAGACCAATCTTCTTTCCCTTCAAATCGCTGATACGGTTAATCCCCGAGTCGGTGCGCGTCACGATCTGGCCGCCGTCCGTCGTGAACGTCAGTCCGATCAGCTTGGTCTTGCGCCCTTCGGACCGAGTCCAAATCGCCGGGATATTACCTCCGTCACGGAAAAAATCGCTGCGAGTGTGGGTGAAGTGCGCGAGCCAATCTTCGCACGGCAACGCGCGCAAATACTTCAAGGAGCCTCCGGCTTTTTTAATTTCTTCGTCAAGCCAGCCTTTGGCCACCGCAACGTGCGAGGCGACCAGTACCGGGCAAATGGTGTAGATGATTTCGTTATTTTTTCGATTCGTTTTACTCATGGATTGGGTTTGGTTTGAGGTGAATGATCAGGACTCGGCCGCTGCCGCATCCTCGACATCGGTGATGAAAAAATCGGGAGCCTTGTCACGCCACTGGCGATAGGCCAAAGCGATCCAAATGACAGACGACACAAAATATCCGGCAGGCAGCAAATACAAGGCATGACGCAATCCGTAGTGATCGGACAGCCAGCCGATCCCCTGCGAAGCAAAGATGCTGCTGATGCCTTGAGCTACTACCGACGCGCCTGCCAGCGCTGTGTTGCGCAGATTCACCGGCACGGTTTCAAAAAGGAGCGGAATGGCAATCGTCGTGCAGGAAGCGGCGAAAAACATTTCGAGCCAGATGGCATTTCGAGCCACCGTGAAACTCCCCGCGCCCAATGCGATGACCAGCATGATCCCCGCCAACGCCTCGCCCGCCAGCAACCACAGGGAATACCCGGCAAATGTTTTGCGAAACAACCAGCCCGCGAGAATACCCCCAATATATACCCCGGGCGCGCCCGCATAGAGAAATCCACTGCCAAAGGCCGATGAGGCCACGACATTGGAAACCTGGAACTGACGATGGAGATAAACCGGCCCCCAAAAAAAGAGCCCTGCCAGACTGAACATGTGAAAACTATAGGCCGCCAGAAAAATCTGATAGCTGGAAAGCTTGAACAGCGCCGCGCTTTCCCGCAGCGACACCTTCGGTGGAGCCACGCGATGACCGTCGCTTTCCCCCGGCGTCGGTTCCTTTACAAAGAGCAGAATGATTGCCAGGAAAAATCCCGGAATACCGGCGACGAAGAAGGCACTCTGCCATCCGTATTTTGCCGCGATGGCGGCCCCCACCACCAAGGCGATCATCGCACCGATCTGCCCCGGACTATGAAAAATCGCGTAGGCAGTGCTACGAATCTTTCGTTCGAACGTGTCCGTCACCCAACTCGGAGCCAGACTATAGAAAGCCCCCTCCCCTAGTCCGACTAAAAAACGCCAGACTAAAAGCACCGTCAGTCCTGCCGCCAAGCCGCTGCCCACCGTCGCGAGACTCCACAAGACCAATCCAAACAAGATCAGCCATTTCCTCCGGAAGTGATCGCCCAGATACCCGAAAATCGGGTAGACGAGGATCGTTGAAAGCGTGAACGCCACGTTCAAGCGCCCCAACTGTTCGTCCGTCAGGCTCAGGCTTACCTTGATCGGAGTCAGGAGTGCGCCCAAGACAAACCGATCGATTGAGCAGGCCATCGATAACGCGGTAAAAATAGCCAGCGTGGACCATCGATTGTGAAACCAATGCGACGACTCACGCTTGGCCGGCGTCACGACAGGAACTGGGGAAATTGTTTCGACACTCATTTGAATAGAAATCCTTTCTTCAGGTTTGACTCCCTCTTGGAATTGGAGGTTTGATTACGCATTCGTCCCGGCTAATTCGGGCTGTGAGGCAGGCACTTTCGTTGTCGCGCCAGCTGCCTTGCGACGTTCAGCCACGAGACGATGCGCTTCTGCGAGCGGACGATGGTCCACCCAGGCATCCACATCGAAATCACCCGCGAGGAATCCGTGGCGAAGCAGAAAGTCTTTGCGAGCACGCAACGCTTCCACATTTTCCGTCGACAAGTTCACGCCCAGTTCCTGCGACAAGCGATCACCATACGTCAGCTCGATGAACTCCTCCGCCACCCCTTGCTCCAGCGCTACGATGCGAACCACCTCGGAGTGATGTGACTTCGCCCATTCCGCCGCCTCGATCACGCGAGCCAGCACTCGCGACACGAGATCCGGGCGCTCCTGAATCAACGATCCGTTCGCCGTGAAGGTCCACGGAAAACCGTTATTCACCTGCGCCAAGCGATTCGGATTACTGGCCACATCATAGACAACGTTGGCACCGAGGAAGGCAATGTTGTCCAAGGCACGCGGTCCGCCTGCCGCAATTACATCCACCTCACCTTTGATCAAGGCCAGGATTTCTTCGCGATGAAAACCGCGTCCTTGTTTGGCGTTAAACAGGGACCCCGTCTTGTCCGGCCGCCCAGCCTGGTCGATGTAACGGCGGCCAATCACGATATCCACCAACTCCACATCCTTGAACGTGAGGCCGACCGAGGCCAACGCCGTCTCGTAGGCTTGCAGCGCGATCGAGCGCGAAAAATCAATCGAGTCGCTCCCCCAACGCGGCACGCCGAGCCGACGTCCTTTGAGATCCGTCGCAGTCTTGATTCCGCGATCCGGCAGACTGAAGACGAGATTGGAATAGGGATTCCACGAAAGCCCGATGATTTTCACATCGTGCCCAACGGAACGCGCCCAAATGGGCGGCGCATTACCACCATGGCGAAAGGAGTTCGGTTGCGTGTGACTGAAGTGCGATTCGCGTACTTCGCGATCCTTTGAATCCAACAAGGAACGAAATTCAATACCATCCGCCGAAAACTCTTCATCCAGGCAACCGAGACGGATGGCAATGCTGAAGGCCGTAGGAACGGGGCAACGGGTAAACCACAGTGTTTTGATAGACATAAGACAAATTTTTCTGATCTAAGGTTCTTTTTCCTCAGTAACGACGCTCACTACAGAGTAGAAAGCAGACAATTACGCCTAATCTATATTAAGTCAATAGATTTAGTATAAATTACTATTGCATTCCAAAAAGATTCTGTGCTACGTTGCGCAAGATAAGACTTTCTTCAGTAAATCATATTATATCTGAAGATTCTCTAATATTAACATGAGCCCCAATTTGATTAACAAGAAATGATATGAGCAAAGAATTGATTCTGAAGAAATTCACGGACGCCGTCGTCAACGGAGACGAGGATCTCGCCGTGGAAGCCGCCAATGAAGCCATCGCTTCCAATTTGGACGCGACCGAAGCCATCGTGGACGGTCTCTCCAAGGGCATGGGCATCGTCGGTGAATATTTTGAAAGCCAAGAGTACTTCCTGCCGGAAGTCATCGTCGCCTCGGAAGCATTCAAGGCGGGCGTGAAAATCCTTCAGCCGCACATCAAGGTTCAACAGGGAACCAAGCCTAGCAAGATTGTGATCGGTACCGTGCAGGGGGATACCCACGACATCGGCAAGAATATTGTCGGTATCATGCTCGGTGCCGCTGGATTCGAAGTCATCGACGTCGGCCGGGATGTCTCGCCAAAAGCTTTTGTCGACAAGGTCAAGGAAACCAATGCTGATTTGCTTGGTCTATCGGCGCTGATGACCACCTCTATGGTTAACATGAAAAAGGTACTCGCGCTTCTGAACGAGGAAGGCGTGCGGGGACAAGTAAAAGTGATGATCGGCGGTGCCGCCATTTCGCAACGCTATGCCGATGAGATTGGAGCGGACGGCTACTCCGTCGATGCAGTTGCAGCCGTGCGTTTGGCGCAAAAACTCGTGGCAGTCGCAGCCTAGACTCTCTCCCCATGAGCACTCTTACTCACAAACAACGCGTTCACAATGCGATCAAATGGAAGCCAGTCGATCGACTGCCCGTATTCACAGGCGGCACTTTTCCGAAATTGATCGGCCGTAATTATAACCGTGACTATCTGCACGATGCCGACGCCATTGCGCAAACGGCGCTCAAACAATGGGAAGTCTTCGAAGCCGATGCCGTCGGCGTGGGCTCCGGCGGTTCTCTCGAAGTACTGGCCAATGCCAAGCAAGTCTGGCCGGAGAACGACTACCCGATGTTCCTCGAGCCGGTCATCAAAAGCCGCGAGGATGTCGACAATCTCCACGTTCCCACCGAGGAGGAATTAGCCAAGGACGAACGCGTCGCCGCAGGTCTGAAAGCGATTCAAATTGTTCGTAAAGCGCTCGGCCCCGATGTTCCCCTCACCGGCATGGCCACAGGCGCATTCAACTCCGCAGGAAAACTCACCGGCACGAGCGAACTCATGCGCTGGCTCGCGCAAGATCCCGAATTGGTTTGGCAGCTCAATTTAGCCATCACACAAACCACCATCAATCACGTGAAGCTGCAGGTGAAAGCTGGCATTGACATCATCCACATGCCCGATGCCACATCCTCCCCGGCGTGCATCTCTCCCAAGCAATTTACCAAGCACGCTCTGCCTCATCACAAAGCGGTCATCCAAGCCATTCACGATGCTGGAGCGATTGCCAAGTTTCATCCCTGCGGCGGCGAATATCCGATCATCGATCAGCTCGCTGAGACGAAGGCTGATATCCTCCACTTCACAGAACTCGTCGATCTCGGTGTCGCCCAGAAGATCTTCGTACAACGTCATGCCGTCGCGGGCGGTGTGGACATCGTTACGGGCCCGCTCTTCCTCGGAGGACCGGACGAAGTGGACGCCTACATCAAAACCTTGATCGAAGGACTGAAGTTCAAGACGGGCACACTCATCATGCCGAGCTGCGGACTGTCGCCCAACATTCCGATCGAAAACATCGTGGCCTATGTCAAGGCGGTCAAAAAATACAGCAAAGGATCGTTGCGATAAGCGCGAAAAATACCGTGAGCCAATTAACCTCCAAACAACGCGTTCTCAATACCATCAAATGGAAGCCGGTAGATCGACTGCCCACCTTCGCGGGTGGCCACTTCCCGCAGCTCACCGGCCGCAAGTATGGTCGGGATTATCTGCATGATGCGGACGCGATTGCCGCGACCGTACTCAAGCAAGCCGAAATCTTTGAAGCCGATGCGGACCGGGTCCCATCGAGCGGCGCTCTCGAAGTGCTCGCCAACACCAAGCTGTACTGGCCCGAAAACGACTATCCGATGTTTCTGGAACCGGTCATCACAAGTCGCGCAGACGTCGACCGGCTCGTCGTTCCCTCGGAGGAAGAACTTGCCCGCGATCCTCGCGTGGCGGCTGGCCTTGAGGCGATTCGCATCGTGCGCAAAAAGCTCGGACCTGATGCGCTCATCATGGGCTTCGTCAACGGCGTCTATAACTATGCCGGGGAGTTGACCGGCACGGCAGCGCTCATGCGCTTTCTTGCGCAAGATCCAGAATTGGTCTGGAAACTCGGCGAAGCCATCACGCAAACCTCGATCAATCATTTACGACTGCAGGTCAAGGCGGGCGCGGACTACATCGGCATGCCTGACGCCACGTCGTCACCGGCATGCATCTCTCCCAAGCAATATGCGGAGCATGCGCTACCGCATCACATCAAACTCATCAGTGCGATTCGCGAGACAGGTGCAATCTCCCAGTACCATCCTTGCGGCGGAGAGTATCCGATCATCGATCAACTCCCCCGCACGGGAGCGGATATCCTGCACTTCACCGAATTGGTCGACCTAAGTGTCGCACAAAAGATCTTTGTGCAACGTCATGCGGTCGCCGGTGGTATGGACGTCGTCACCGGACCGCTCTTCCTCGGTACCCCCGATGAAGTGGATGCCTACACGAAGAAATTGATCGAGAGCCTGCGCTTCAAGACCGGGGCCATCATTATGCCCAGTTGCGGACTCTCGCCCAATGTGCCAGTCGAAAACATTCAGGCCTATATCAAAGCCGTCAAAAAATACAGCCACGGAACACTCCGGTAAAACCAATCCAGTGTAGGGGGTACACTGATATGACCACATCAATTAATGTCCACACTCCACTTGCATTTTACGTCCAAGAATCAGACGCTCACTGCAAATCACGGCGATAATCTTCTCGAGAAGATTATTGAGGCCAACCTCGACATCGACAATGCCTGCAATGGCATGGGCAGCTGCGGCAAATGCCGCGTGCAGCTCGATCCAGCCACCGCGCCAGCTCCTCTGGAAGATGAATTGCGCCTGCTCGAATCCGACGAACTTCGCGATGGGATTCGACTCGCGTGCTTGCATCGTATCCAGCATGATCTAGCCCTCGATATCGTCAGCGAACGAAACACGGGCGATACCGTCCGCGTGCTGGAGGACGGCCTCACGGTAAATACCGACATTGAAGGTGCGTCGCTGGAAAAAATCTACGTCGAGCTACCCGCCCCTACACTCGAAGACAATGGGACCGACGAGCAACGGCTCTCTTCTCGCGTGGGCGCAGACTACCATAACGGCAATCATCTTCGACTCCTGCGCAAACTGCCAGTGGTCTTGCGCGATAGTCGCCACAAGGTAACCGCCGTTCTCTACAACGGAGAAATCATTGATGTAGAGCCGGGCGACACCACTCGGCGGCTCTACGGCGTCGCCGTCGATATCGGCACGACTACCGTAGTCGCCGCCATCATTGACCTCAATACACGGAAAGAAATAGGCTCGGCGGCTGCGGTGAATGCACAACGTAGTTTCGGTCAGGACGTCATCTCTCGCATTCAATATGCCGAGGCGGGTGGACAAGAACAGCTGCGCCTACTCATCATCGAGCAACTCAACAGCCTGGTAGAACAAGCGGCAACGACCGCGAAGATCGATGTCGGCTCCATCTACGAAATTGCCATCGCCGCGAATAGCACCATGTTGCACCTGCTGCTTGGCATTTCAGCCGCTTCACTCAGCACGGCTCCATATCAAGCCGTCTTCCGCAATAGCGTGGGCATTCGTGCCATCGAAACAGGCCTCCGCATCGCCGAAGCGGGTATCCTGTACCTGCTCCCGAGCGTATCGAGCTATGTCGGCGCAGACATTGTCGCCGGGGTTATCGCCACCGACATGCATCTCGCCGACGAACCCGCCCTGCTCGTGGATATCGGTACAAATGGCGAAATCATCTTCGGATCCAAGGACGGCTTCGTCGCCTGCTCTTGCGCCGCCGGTCCCGCCTTCGAAGGCATGAACATCAGTTGCGGATCCGTCGCCATCACGGGTTCGATCGAAGCCGTGCGCATCAGTCCCGGCAAGGTCGACATCAAAACGATCGGCCATGCCCCCGCCAATGGCATCTGCGGCAGCGGCATTGTCGATGTCGTCGCCCAGCTTGTCCTGACCGGCATCGTTCAGTCCAATGGCCGCTTCAGCAAAGAGGCCGCTACACTCTATGCGGATCGCTTGCGTAACGATGGTGGACAGAAATTCAACCTCACCGAAGACGGCAACGTTTACATCAGCCAAAAGGATATCCGACAAGTCCAACTCGCCAAGGGAGCCATCGCCTCAGCCATTGAGGTGCTCTTACGCGAACTCGGCGAGCGGAGTGCGCGCATCCAGCATGTCTACATTGCCGGAGCATTTGGCAAGCACCTCAATATCGAGAGTCTCGCTTTGCTCGGAATGATTCCGCCAGCGTTTGCCAACAAGGTGTCCTTCGTTGGCAACACCTCCAAAACCGGGGCCGTCAAATGCCTACTATCGCGACGCTACAAAGAAGAGGCGCATGCCGTGCTTGATCGCACCAAGTACCTCGAATTGTCCGTCTACCCCGGATACGAATCACTCTTTGTCGAATCGATTGCCTTTCCGTCGCCACCTTCCACTTCCACCCCTCAACCCCAAACCGGAGAGGCCCTCACTGTCCCAACCGCCTGATCTCTATGCCCACACCCAAAGAACGCTTCCAAGCTGTCGTCGAAAACCGTCCCGTCGATTATCCACCCGTCATTTGCCCCGGCGGCATGATGAGCGCTACCGTCATTGATGTGATGAACGAGACAGGCATCACCCTGCCCGCCGCACATCATGACGGCGAACTGATGGCGCGACTCGCCGAGGCTGTCCAGCAGCGAACCGGTTTCGATAATTTCGGAATTCCGTTTTGCATGACCGTCGAGGCGGAAGCCGCCGGGAGTGAAGTCGATTTCGGCACACTCGAATGCGAGCCCAAAATCGTCAAGGAACGTTTCCCGGACAACCAAAGTGTGATTTACGAGGACATCAATCTCCTGCTCACACGAGGACGCGTTCCTGCCGTCATTGAAGCGGCCCGCAAGCTCTCGCAGTGGCATCCCGATATTCCCGTCAGTCTCACACTGACCGGACCAATCAGCTTCGCCGCCTCGCTCGTTGATCCGCTCGTCTTCCTCAAAGATCTCAAGAAAAATCCTGCCGCCAGTCACAAAGTGGTTGCCTATGTGAATGACTTCCTGATCGCCTTCGCTAAACTCGCCATCGGGAACGGTGTCGACATTGTGACCTTCGCCGATCCCACCGCCACGGGGGAGATTCTTGGCCCTAAAACATTCGACGAATATGTCGTGCGCTATCTCGGTGAAGCAGTCACAGCCATTCACGAAGCCGGAGCACCCACGATTGTCCACATCTGCGGCGATATCAAGCCGGTGAAACATCTCCTCCCCAAGATCGGAGCCGATGTCATCAGCACCGATGCCATGCTCAGTCTTGCGGAACTTAAAAAGGAACTCCCTGGAATTAAAACCATGGGCAACCTCAGCACCTATCTACTCGATCAAGAGGGTGCGATCGATCGTATCACCGCACGTACCCGCACACTCGTACACCAGGGCATCAATGTGATCGCCCCGGCCTGCGGCTTGAGCACCACCAGTCCGATCGAAAATATCAAAGCCTTCACCGACGCCGTCCATCAAAGTGTCGCGGAAACGGAGTCCATCGGATGAGCACAATCATCCTCTCCTGCGATGTACTGCGGGAAGAACTCGCGCATGCCAAACGTCTATGTGGTTTGGACTACGAGATTCGCTGGGTTGACTCCGCCGCACATAGTTGCACGGACAACCTGCGTGAGTCGATCCAGCGAGAGCTTGATCTCATTTCGGATTCCGAAATTGATACCGTCATTCTGAGTTTCGGTTTTTGCGGCAATGCCGTGGCCGGCCTTAAAACCGGGGCGTTTCGATTGATCATCCCCAAATCCGCCGACTGCATCGCTATGTTATTGCACCCTCACGCCAAGCAAACCGGCAAGTACTACATTACTCCCGGCTGGTTGAGAAAAGGCAGCGTCTGGAGCGACTACAAGCGTTGCTGCAGTAAGTATGGAGAGGTGAAAGCGGACAAGATTTTCAAGGTCATGCTCGCCGGTTACGAGCATATCAGCACAATCCGCACCGAGAGCGTGGAACTCACCCCTGATTACTATGTTACCGCCGATGAAATGTCGCGCGATCTGAAGCTGCAACACGAGGTCGTGCCGGGTCGGATCGACTTTTTCGTCAAACTACTCGCAGGGCCGTGGGATGACGAATTCATCATCGTACCAGAACACAGTACGATGGAGCTGGGAGATTTGATCGTATGAGCAATCTTCTGCAACAACTCAGCGACGCCGTGGTTTCAGGCGAAGAGGAACTCGCCGCTGCCGCCGCAAGTGAGGCACTCACGGCCGGAGTCGACGCAACAGAGGCCGCCATTCAAGGGCTCACTCGTGGCATCGATGAAGTTGGCCAACGCTTTGCCGAGAAGGAGTATTACCTCACCGATGTCATTCTCGCTCTCGATGCCTTCAAGGCCGGGCTACAGGTCTTGCGTCCTCATATCAAATCCACTTCGACAGGAGAAGGAAACCACGACGTCGCCACCCATATTCAGAATAGCGTTCAAGCTAAAGTGCAAATCATGCTCTGCGGTGATCCGGAGACCTCCACGGCCGCGTGTCGCTGCAACACATGCGTGAAAATCTATGAGCAAATGAGCGCCTTTGTTGCTAAATGAGGAGTTTGAAATGAAATTGACCGAATTAATTGGCTCACGCCCCTGGAACTTTGGGCCGAACCGTCCGGTAGCAGGCTTGGATCTCGGCTCCCGCGCTTCGAAAGGCGCCCTGCTCTATCGGGATCAAATCTACACCACATTGGTCCCAACTGGTCTCTATATGCAGGAGACGGCAGATGAACTATTGGAGAAGCTGCTGCGCCTGGCTGGATTGGAACGTCAGGATATCGCCTATATTTCTGGCACTGGCTACGGTCGCATCTCGCTGAAGTACGACGCCATCCCCTACCAAGTCGTTACTGAGATCAGTTGCCACGCCATGGGTGCCCACGCGCTGATCCCCAGCACGCGCACCATTCTCGACATCGGCGGACAGGATTCCAAAGCGATCAAGGTCGACCCCACCACAGGCAAAGTCGTGGAATTCGTCATGAACGACAAATGCGCCGCCGGGACAGGACGGTTCCTGGAAAAGACCGCCAACATCCTTGGCATCGAGCTTCATCAGCTTGGAGAGATCGCCTTGCAGTCAAAACGGCCGGCCCAAATCAGCAGTCAATGCGTCGTCTTCGCTGAGTCCGAAGTCATTTCCCTGCGTGCTCGGGGCGACCGCGACAATCAACACGAGGAAGTGCGCGCCAATATTGCGGCGGGCATTCACCATGCCACGGCCCGCCGCGTCCATAATCTTCTCAGTCGAGTCGGACTGGAACCGGATCTTGTTTTTACGGGTGGCGTGTCCAACAACATCGGCATGTGGCACGTCCTGGAAGAACTGCTCGAAGCGAAGTTCATCCGATCCAAACTCGACCTGATTTACGCGGGAGCGCTGGGCGCGGCGATTCACGCCGCTAAATTTTTGGCAGAGTCCAGCCGTGGCACCAAGCGGAAGAAAGTCTCCCATCAAATCGACTTACGCCAATTCTCAAACCTGATTGCCGAAGAGCAGCAAGCCGTCATCGACGCCCGAGATATCAAGAAGGTGGGATATCTCTGCAACTACACTCCCTTGGAACTACTCGGAGCGGCCGGAGTCAGACACGCGCGATTGCTCAAGGCGGGCAGCTCCAAAACGGTCGCTTCAGGCGAACTCTACACCCAAAGCGTCTTTTGCGATTACACGAAGAGCTGCCTGGGTCATTTCCATGAGAACGATCCTTTTTATAAATCCTTCGATAAAGTCTACAACTTCCATACCTGCGCCTCCATGAAACGCGCCTCAGAAGTCATCGAGGCTTTCGTTCCCACCAAATTATTGAATCTGCCCAAGCTTCGGGATGAGACGAACTCCCGCCGTTTTTTCCGCGAAGAAATCCTGAACTTTAAAAAAGATCTGGAAGAACTCACCGGCAACCCGATTACCGACAAGTCCGTACACGAACAAATTCGCCTCTATAATCAGGCCCGTCATTGGCTGCGAAAAATATCTGAACTACGCAAGCGTTCACAGCCAGGACTCACCGGCAAAGAGTTTCTGGATCTGGCGAAAGGTTTCTATTATCTCCCTCCCGCAAAGCTCATCCAGTCGCTGGAACAAATCCATAGTCATGTGAAATCCGTACCGCAACGGGGGGCCCGTCCGCTCCGTCTCTTGATTTCCGGCAGCATCATGGCCGACGGTGATCGGCGATTACTTGACATCATCGAGGGTGAGCTGGGTGCTCGCGTCGTAGTGGAAGATCACTGCGCCGGAGTTCGCCCCTTTTATCACAATGTTCCAGATACGGGCGATCCCTATGAGGCATTGGCCAACGGATATCTCGATCAATCGCCTTGCGCGCGAATGAAACCGCTCAGCGATGGGATCGACTTCTCGTCCCGCCTCGCACGGGAATATGCCGTCGACGGTGTCATTTATGTCTTCCTGAAATTCTGCGCCTGCTACGGAGTGAGTAAAAAGTCATTCATCACGGAATTTCAGAAACAGAATTTACCCGTACTGGAAATTTCCAGTGACTACTCCGAGAGCGATCACGGACAGCTCAAAACCCGCATTGAAGCCTTTATCGATGTCCTCCATGAAAGGAAACGGTCCGCCCATGAGCACTACACTCACTCCTAAATCACCGCGTCGCACTGCTAATTCCGCTCATCATCTTCCCACTTCGGAAGGTCTGCAGGCACTCGCCGCGCTGGCCCGATCTCATACCGTCGCCGAGATCGAACAGCTCGTGTCTCAAGGTAAATCTGCGATCTGGGGAGGTAACTCGTGGGAAGCGCCACTCATTCGCTCCTGCGACACGATCCCCATCGGCATTCACGAACTCTGGCGGGAGGACAGCCTCCATGCTGAAGCCGTGGCCGAAAATTATCACCAGATCCCATCAGAATTCTGCTCGATGATCAAAGCCATTGCAGGCCGCCTGCACTTACGGAGGAACAACGCAATCAAGCGTGTTCTCTACTTCGGCTCCACCTGCGAACCGATCAGCATGGTATTTGAATTCGCCCAGAACGACGGTTACGAACTCTTCTGCATTGATGCGGCCACCGCGTTCAAGGCCAGCGAATGCCGGGAAGAGTTGGTGAAGTATCTTGTCCACGAATTGGAACGCGTCGCCATCTGGCTCACCGGGAAGCCAGTCGACCTTGATCGAGTCCGTGAAGAACTCAAGCTCCGCAACAAAGTGAACGCGAAAATGCGACAGTTGCTCAATCTGCGACTTCACAACCCTCTCTATCTACGAGCTGGCCCTACGGGCCAACTACTCGCAGCATCCAGCCACTACTATGGTGATCCGGATCGCTTCCTCGCGATTCTCGACCAACTTATCGGGGAGCTGGAATCTGCCCCGCTGCAGACTCCCACCCAAGCCGTCATCCCGCTCGTGCTTGCCGGAGGCTTTGCCTCGGGACCAAGACTACTTCAGATCGTGGAAGAATCGCGTGGGGCCATCGTGGGCTGGGCCACGCACGGTACGTCCGATTTCCGCGAGGATATACCACCACTGGAATCGATCGCACACTATCTGTTTGAAGCCCAAGTCAAAGGTGAACTTGGTGAAGTCGCGGGCGCTTCCGCGATTTATCGCAAAACCGGGATTGAACAACTGGTGAGGCAAACCAATGCTCGCGGTATCCTCTCCGCGTCCGTCACCGGCTGTCCTTATGGTAGCGTCGTGCAAGGACTCGAGCGCGACTACTTCAAAAAACAGGGAATTCCGATGGTGGCACTCGAACACAACGTCCATGCCGAGGAAGCGCCAACCGAAGAACAAATCACCAAGATCAAGACCTTCATCGAAATGTTATCGTAACGACGTCATCCCCGATTTTACTTACGTAGAGCGGAGCGCCTCCAAGAGCGCTCCGCTCTTTTTTTCACTCACACCGCCTCTCTATTACTTAATTCTGTTGACGACCCGACATTCTTATGTTGATCTATCTTATAGGAATTATAGACATTATATATGGCACGCAAAAATAAAGAGAAATTGGCCCTAGGCTCGATCATCACCGCTGGCCCAGGAACTGGCGTCCAAGGTGGCTGGAAGCACCCTCAAGCCGAGCATCATCGTTTCCTGGAAATACCTTATTACGTGGAGATTGCGCAATCCATGGAGCGAGGCGGCTTTGACTTCATCTTCTTCGCCGACAAGCTCGCGATTCCGGGCCGCAATCCCGAATCGCGCGAATTGGCTCTCCGCACTGGAACGTGGGGAGCCGCACATCCTGATCCCCTGCTCATCGTCGCCGCGCTGGCCGGGGCGACGAAACACCTCGGCCTCGCCGTCACCCTTTCCACGAGCTACCAACACCCCTTCACCGCAGCCCGCTCTCTCGCCACGCTCGATCACCTGAGCGGCGGTCGCGCCGTTTGGAACGTAGTCACGTCGCACGACGATGCCGAGGCCCACAACTACGGCCTCGCCCGGCAACTACAACGCTCCGCGCGCTACAACCGCGCCGATGAGTTTGTCGAAACTGTCTTCGGCCTGTGGGATACTTGGGAAGATGATGCGGTAATCTTCGACAAAGAGAACAACACCGTCATCGATCCCGCCAAGGTCCATGAACTCAATCACCATGGCGAGCACTTCCATGTGCAGGGACCGCTCAATATTCCCCGTCCCCCTCAAGGCCGTCCGGTTATCGCTCAAGCGGGCTCGTCCGAAGAAGGCCGCGACTTTGCCGCCCGCTGGGCCGAAGTGATCTTCACCCCGCAGCCAAACATCGACGTCGCCAAAGCGTTTTACACCGACCTCAAATCGCGTCTGCCCAAGTTTGGCCGCACGGCCTCGGAACTCAAAGTCCTGCCCGGGGCGCTGATCATCGTCGGCGAAAACGAAGCCATTGCCCGCGAAAAGGAAGCCCTTCTGCTCGAACTGAATGATGCCCGGCAAGCGCTCGTACAGCTTTCCGGCATGATAGAGAAAGATCTCAGCGGCTATTCGCTTGATGAACCCGCCGAACCCATTCTCTCCAGCATCGCAGTACAAGGCATGCAAGGCCACGTCAACGCTCTCGCGGCCATTGCACGCAAGGATTCCCTCACGCTTGGCCAACTCGCCCGTCGATTCGCTTCGGGATTAACGTTTGCACGATTCGTCGGCACTCCCACGCAGATCGCCGATGAAATTGAAAAATGGTTCGAGAATTATGCATGCGACGGTTTCATGCTGCGCACGGCCTACAACCCCAGCGGCACCGAGGACATCGTGCGGCTCCTTATCCCCGAATTGCGCAAGCGCGGGCTCGTTCGCACCGAGTACACTGGCAAAACCTTGCGCGAAAATATCGGTCTCGCCCGGCCCGAGCGCGAAACGTGGCGGCAACGACTCGTGACTCCGGAACCAATCCCGGCTGCAGCCACCGTCTAGATTTACTCCATTCAAATCACTTACTGAATTCATTTATGAGCCAAGTCAAAGCAGGCGTCTTCATTCACCCCACCGGCGAAGGTCCGACCGAAAAAGTTTATGAGGAGACACTCGAACTCATTCGCATAGCAGAAGAAGTCGGCATCCATACCGCGTGGGTGTCGCAACTCCACTTCCAGACTTTTCGCGCGCGACTCTCCTCGCCCTTTCCATTTCTCGTCAAAGCCGCCGAGCACACGAAAAAGATTCAACTCGCCACTGGCGTTGTCACACTGCCATTTGAAAATCCCCTGCGCCTCGCGGAAGACGCCGCCGTAACCAATCTGCTGCTTAAAGGCCGACTCTCCTTCGGAGTTGGAGCTGGCGAACCCGTCGCAGAGGAATTCGAGCCGTTCGGCGTGCCCTTTGACGAACGCCATCAACGCGCCGTCACAGGTTTGAGCAAACTCCTCAAGGCTCTACGCGGCGAACCGCTGCCTCCCACCGGAGCGTTTCTTCAACCTCCCGGAAACGGCCTCGATCAACGTGTCTGGTGGGCCAGCGGCAGCCGGGAACGCTCCGTCTTTGCCGCGCGCGAAGGGGTGAACCTCCTCCTGAACGTTGACCAGGGCCGATGGGAACTCCCCATCAGCCAGACCAATGCCGAGGCAGCGGAAGCATTTCGTTCCGCGTGGACTCGACCGCATGAGCCCCGCATCGGCATCTGGCGCATCGTCTTTCCGTGGGATAACGAAGAAGAGGCGCTCGAACGCTACTGGCAAATCACGCAGAGCGAAGCACTCGTCAATCTCAAGCGCGGATTGACCAAGCAAGCCAAGACTCTCGACGAATTGCGCGAACGTCACCAAAGTTCACAGCTCCTGATCAAAGGTCATCCCGACAACATTGTGAAAGTTTTACGCGCCGAGGAAGAGCGCATCGGATTCACCGATTTTCTCTTCTACTTCACCTTCGCCGGATTGAAGTTCGACGAAAAAGTGACTCTCCTCAAGCGTCTGGCCCACGACGTGGCCGGTCCGCTCGGATGGCTGCGTCCCGATGTCCGACAGCACAAAACCCACGCCCCGGAGCCAGCGGCCGCAGTGGCGTAATCTTTTCCATCATGTCCCTCTCCCTGCTCCGTAAACCGACGGCCTATCAACGCGGAATTTCTCGAAAGAAGAAAAAAACTCAACCGAAACCACAACCGGTCCGCATCCTCCGCAATGACGAGGAGGCCATAGTCGCCGCCAAGGAGGCCGCCGAGATTTTTCGCGCCACCGCCTCCGAGCGTGATCGTAATCGCGATCTCCCCTATCGCGAGGTCGAACTCCTCTCCGAAATCGGTCTCTACGGTGCCACCGTTCCCAAGGAATTCGGCGGCGCTGAAATCACCGCCGTCACGCTTGCCGAGGTATTCCGCATCCTTTCTGCCGCCGATCCCAGCCTGGGCCAGATCCCGCAGAATCACGTCGCCTTTGTCGAGAGCGTCCGCGACGGCACGCAGACCCAGCAGGAATTCTATTTCCGCCGCTTCCTGAAGGGCGAGCGGATTGGCAACGCCCTCTCCGAAGCAACGAACACGAAGGGCATGGCCGATTACAAAACGCGTCTCACCAAGGTCAAAGGAGCATACCGCATCAACGGAGAAAAGGCCTACTGCACGGGCGCTCTCTTCGCCCAATGGATTCCGATCTTTACACTCGACGAACAGAACCGTCTCTGGATGGCCTACGTCCGAAGCGATTCACCGGGGCTGACCATTCACAATGACTGGCACAGCATGGGACAGCGCACCACCGCCAGCGGGACCATCACGATTGATAACGTCTACGTCACCGAACATGAACTCTTTCCTCGTTTTGATTTGAAACGGCCCCAAGTTGGCCACTCGTGGGGTCAAATCCCCCACGCCGCCATTGATCTCGGCATCGCCGAGGAAGCGCTCAAGGATGCCATCCACTATGTCAAAACAGAGGCCCGCCCGTGGCATGGCAGCGGCTTGGATCGACTCTCGGACGAGCCGCTCATTATTCAGAAAGTGGGCGAATTCCAACAGGCCGTGGATGCGGCCCGTTTGTTCCTGCGCCGGGGAGCCGAGCTGACCGATATCGCTCGTGCCAATACCACCGAAGAAACATCGCTCGCCGCCTCTTTCGCCGTCGCCCAGGCACGGATCGCAACCGATCACGCCGCTCTCTTGGTCACCAACGGTCTCTTTGAACTCTGCGGCACCAAGTCGACCTTCCCCAAGTTCAACTTCGATCGACACTGGCGCAATGCCCGAACGCACACACTGCACGATCCGATCCGCTGGAAAACCCAGTTCCTCGGCAACTACGTGCTCAATGGCACACGTCCGCCGAAGAACGCACTGATCTGATCTTCATGCCGCGGTGGCTGGTTCCAAAGTCTGGACCGCAACGTCGGTTTCCGGTCTCACGCGGTTTTGGCTGAGGCCGAGAATCAACCACAACGTCGCCGCCACAAAATATCCGGCAGGCACCAGGTAGAGGGCGACCCGAATCCCATGCAAATCGGAGACGTATCCGAGCAACTGCGCGTAGAGAAAAGTGCTGCCCCCGGTCGATACCGCTAACGCCACGGAGACCGCGATACTGCGCAGTCGGGCCGGAGCAAAGTCGAATAGCAGCGGATTGATCACACCCCAGCTATTCCCGGCAAAGAACATTTGCGCCAGAATAAGCCATTTGGCGGTCTCGATGTCGTGTACAAACGTCAGCACAGTCGCCACCGCAATCCCCGCCAGCACTTCCGCTCCCACAAGCCAGAAAGCATAAGCGCCCCGCAGGCGGCGGGCAAGGCGTCCCGCGAGAATTCCTCCAAAGAAAATCCCCGGCACGCCGGCGAAGAAATACGCACCACCAATGAAGCTGGTCGCCTCTTTGTTGCTCACGCCAAATTCACGATGCAACAAAACGGCACCCCAGAAAAAGAGGCCGCTCACGGCCAGCATGCGTACCGTATAGGCACTCACATAGAGCACATAGTGCTTCTGCTTAAGAAAAGTCAGTATCTCCGAAAACGATGGCTTGGTTTCATTCTTCTGCGCCACCGTATCTGCAGCTCCGGGCTTGGGTTCCCGTAAAAAAATCACGCCCAACGCCAGAACCAAGCCGGGGGCTCCCGCGATGAAGAGCGCGTTGTGCCAACTCGATTCCGCTGCGATTTTCCCGCCATAATGATACGCAACCCAGGCCGCAATCTGACTCGTGCTCTGCACCACAGCAAAGGCAAAACTACGCAGCTTGGGCCCAAATGTATCCGCAATCCAACCCGGAGCCATGCCAGAGAAAATCCCCTCCCCAAGTCCGACTAGGGCGCGCCAGATGAGCAACGAACCAAAGGTCGCCGCCAGGCCACTGCCTATTGAAGAGAAGCTCCAGAGCACCAACGAGGCGAAGATAAACCATTTACGGGAAAAGCGGTCGCCGAGATAGCCCCAGAGCGGAACGATCCCGATATAGGCGAGAACAAACACCACATTGAGCCGTCCGAGTTGTTCATCCGTAATGCCCAACTCCTCTTTGATCGGAGTGAGGAGCGCGCCCAGAATAAAACGGTCGATGTAGCAGACGAGAAAAAGGAGGGCAAAAAGTGTGAGCGTAGCCCAGCGGTTATGAAACCAGTGCCACGCACCGGATGGTGCTACTATAGAATGTGTCATCGTCTTTTCCTCTCTACACATCAACGCCAGAGGAATCTCTTCCTCTGGCGTGATGCACTATTAACCTAGGAGATACTGACTAGAACTTGTAAGAAACGCCACCGGTCAGGGTACGGCCTACGCCCGGATAGAATGCCGATTGGTCAACCCCATTGGCCTTGTAAACCGGAGCCACCTGAGAGGCATACGTTTCATCCAGAATATTCTTCAACTCCAGATACACTTCCCACCCCTTGCCCGGCTGCTGCCAGCCGATACGCGTCCCGAAGATGGCGTAGGGATCGGCCGTAATCGTGTTCTGGTAGTCGACGAAGTAAGGTACCAGTGAGGCTTCACTATTCACACCAAAGTAAAAGCCCGACTCGTGCTCGTAGTTGATCGCCGCTTGATAGAAATGCACCGGGACCGCCGGTAACTGATTCTTGCCGAACGTCGCATCGTTATCGAAGTAGAAATCATTCAGCGTATAGACCTGTTGGAAGACCACCCGACTGGGCTGGGCATCCTTATTGTGGGGAATCTCCTTGTCCTTCCACAACGTGGTGTCCAATCCCGCTTCGACGCCTTGATGGTGCGTCGCCGACGCATTGGAAGCAATGATCGTGGCGGCTGCCGCATTCGGGGTCACGTTCACGTTCAACAATTCGTTTGAAACCCACGAGTGGTAAAGACTGAGGTCCCACTTGAAGATGCCGGAGGTTCCACGTGTACCGATTTCTGCCGTGGTCGCCGACTGCTCATTCAGATTGACCGTATTAACCGGGATGCCCGCCGCGCCATTGGTGCGGATGAAGCTGTTGGAGGACGGAGCGTCCACCGAACGCGTCACATTGGCAAAAACCTGCTGGTCCTGCGCATATTCGTACCGCACGCCCAAACGGGGCAGAAAGTTCAGGTATTCGGCACTGACTTCCTTCTGCTCGGCCGTGAGGCTCGAATACTCGATCTGAGTCCAGCGCGTCTGCCACGCCACTGATGCGCCGGTTTCCAACCAGAGATTTTTAACCACTTCCAATTGATTCTGCGCCACCCACGTCCAGTCCGAAGCGTCCGACGGACGACGACCAGTCGCTTTCCAGTTGTTATCAAAACTATCAAACGTCGCGTTCAACTGCGTCCAAGCGTAGAACCCGAAGAGCGTCTTGCTCTGGTGATCGCCAAAGAGCAAGTCATCCCGGTTGAAGCGGAGCGAACCCGAGAAATCATCGAAATCAAAGTTGGTTTGATTATTACCACCGAGACCGTTGATCGGAACGTTATTGTACTGGAATCCGGTCTCGAGAGAGGAATCTGGATCGAGCTGCACCCTGGTCGTATTTCCCGCTAGGAAGCTGCCCGGATTCGCACGAGTCAAAACCTGGTTGTTGTAATTCGGGTTGGCTTGTTGCGGGTTCGCTTCCAACTGCCGCTTCGTCAGTGTACCGGGATCTTCCTGATACTGCTGTGCATAGCGGAAGTTAAAACGCGTGGAAATATCCTCATTAATCTTATACCCCACATTCGTCACCACGCGCGAAGACGTCGATTCGGAATTGGTCCGATATCCCCCCAGATCCATGTGATCCACCGCGAGATAATAGTCCGCCGGGCCTTCCACCAAACCCGAGCTCGCCACTTGTTTGAAGTAGCCATAACTGCCCGCTTCCACTCTCAACTCGAAAGGGGAAGCCTCATACCCGGTTCGCGTCACGTAATTCACAACGCCGCCCAACGAAAGCGGTCCGTAACTGAAAGCGTTGCCGCCGCGCAACACATCAATGCGGCTCGTTACCGAAGGATCGATATGTTCATACGGGAAGCCGGAGGTGGACCACTGCGGCAGCCCGTCGATCAAGACTTGCGTGCCCCAACCAAAGAGATTCGCCCCGCGTGTAATGCCCGAACCGCGAATCGACAACCGCGTCGCTTCCGCACCCGTTTGGGATTGAGCCCAAACGCCGGGCTGCATTTTCAGAGCATCCGCCACATTCGCCACCCTCCCCTTGAGCAGTTGAGCTGTATTAATCAAGCTCGTGCCGCCCGCCACGGTAGCCAGTTCATGTGCCGCCACTTCTTCCGAAGTCACCGCGCTATCCTGCACCACAATCGTATCGGCTTGTACTGCTGGCTTCTTTTTGCCTGCATCAGCCTGCGTCGTGGCTGGCTTTTGCGTCGTCGACGCCGTCGTCGTGGATTGCCCCCATGCCACACTGTAAGTCGCTCCCGACACTATCAAAAGCGCTAAAACTCGCAATAACGCTTTGCCTAATTGCTTGCGGGCCCTCACTCCCTTTATCCCCCCAAGACTCTCTGTACGAATGAATTTCATGTAAGCAATCTCCTTATCTATTATTCCTATAGGTTAGATAGGGATTAGTACGAAAGAATGTGCTTCACGTCAATGAATTTCTCAAAAAAAGATCTGTAACCCCTTAAAAATTACTGCGATTTCCAGTAGAATCTCGCAGCCGGCGGCAAAGAATGAACTTGTTTGTCGACAAATTGTAACTTCAAAGTTTGCGCACCACGGAGGCCAGTGGATTCAGATAGATTTCGAATCCCTCCCCGTCCGCCAGCCTGCAAGTTGTTGACTTGCAAGCCTCGCCTTCGAGGAAAAGGCGATTTTTGGCCCATTTGCCAGTAAGATGCGCCGAACGATTGAGCGTGCTCACTGCTCGTTACAATCGCCAGTGCAGTGTCCGACTGCTCGCTGACGCGACAACGGATGCCTCGGGTAAGATTCAGTATGGGAGAACACCATGCAGGATCGTTACCGGATGTACCGCCGCAACAAGGGCAACTTCTATTTGGAAGACATTCTCACCGGCAAACAGCAAAGCCTCCGCACCAAACAAGAGGCTAAGGCCAAACGATTGCTCGCCGGAAAAAATCAGTCCGTCGAACAACCACAAATGAACTTGGCCATGGCGCGGGTCTATCTCGCCTCCAAATCCCCAGAACTGATGTCCCGCACCTGGGACGACGTGATGAGAGACATGGAAGCAGGATATCAGGATGGCACCAAAATCCGCTGGCAGAAAATGATGCGTTGCGCTCCGTTTCAAATCATCCGCAATCTTCCCCTGCTCTACACCGAGAGCGCTCATTTCCTAGCGGTACTGCGGCATCCCAAAGCCGGAACGTCCACCAATAAATGGCTTCGGATCATGCACAACCGGGCAATGGATTTGGGCTGGTTGCTTTCCCCAGTCCTCGTTCGTCGCGCCTGGCCCAAAATTCTGACCAAGCGAATGCAAGCCATCACCTACGACCAGCATTGTCAACTCGTCGCCAAAGAACATGAACCCGAATTCAAACTCTACCTCCAAATGCTATGGGAAACTGGCGGATCGCAAACCGATATTGCGTGTCTCCAGCGCGACAATATCGACGCGGATCAAAAGCGAATCACCTATCGCCGCAAGAAACTCCAAACCCAACTCTTTCATGGTGCCGCCATTGTCATTGGACCAAACATCCAACATCTCCTCGATCAACTGCCAAAGGAAGGTTTCCTATTCCCTCGACTCCGTCTGCAACCCGAAGGAATTCGCGCCTCCCGTTTCGCCAAGCAATGCCGAAAACTGAAGATTACGGGAGTCAGTCTCCATATCTCAGGCTATGACCCATCACTTCGGCTGAGGCGCGGTCAGAGCGCAGGAGATCGCGCATGGTTTGCATGGCTGGATGGGCAGCGGAATTTCGCCTTCCTTCACAAAATTGTATTCCGGTTTAGATTGAAGTGGAACTGTGCCCGAAATGATTCTGATTCCATCGACTCCCATTAGCCTGATGCGGGTAAGTGTGGTTTTCTCTGTATCGTAGTTCCAAGCGATTCCAGGCAAGGCTTCTTCTTTTAATATTTCATCGACGTAGACGCTATCTCCTGCCAACAAAGTTTTTTTGCCCTGCGGGAAACCAAGCAACAACGATTGATGTCCTGGGGCGTGACCGGGCGTGAATAATATTTTTTATGGAATCATCCCCGAAAACCTCGTAATAATCCTCTCCCTCAAGAATATGAAGTTTTAGACCAAGCCTTTCAACGGCCTGTTTATTGTCTGCATATTCCAGTTCTGAACGTTGGATAAAATGAAGCGCGCTCGGGAAGGAGTCCAACGCTCCAACGTGGTCGGAATGCAGGTACGAAATAATGACATATTTGATACCGGCTGGCGGAATTCCAGCTTTACGAAGCTGATTCGGCGCATAGTCGTCCTCGGACATGATCGTGACGTTCGTTATTCGAGCGGATGCGACCTGTCGGCAAGAGGTAGTTCAATTTCCCGCTTTGCCAAACTCGACGCGTAGACGCCGTAGATCATTTCCAGTGCGGTTCTGGCATTGAAGACATTAGAAACGGGGCGCCGATCTTCTTCGATGGCGTCCATCAGGTCCACGACGGCAAATCGGTTGGCGTCGAGAAAGAAACTCGCGATGGGAATGTCTGGCTGGCCACACAGAGAATAGTCCAGAGGCATAGCTCCATGGATGGAGCGAGTTTCGGTCAAAGGAACTTCCTCAAATCCAGTTTCATCCTCCGGGGGGAGTGGCTTTCTGCTCATGCGCAGGTTGCAGACTGGCGTTGCGGAATCGTTGAAGCGCACGGAAAGTGCCCCCTTCGAGCCGGTGACGGTCAGGCCCATCTGCACAATTCCGCTGGAAGGGCCAGGAAGATTTCGTCGGCTTTCGAAGATTCCTCGAACGCCGTTTGGAAAGTTGAAGCATGCGTAGATGTCATCGCCAACAGCTGGGCCTATTGGCTCAACGGTCTTCTCTCTGTCTTGCTTGGATATGGCGCATCCGTTTGTCTTGATGTCGGCCCATACGCGTTGGGGTTCACCGAAGAGAAATGTTTGTAGATCGAGGATATGCGTGCCCAAAACGATCATATCCTCTCCTCCTCCTCGATGGTCACACTTCCCTCTTCCGTAGGCAGTGAATGGTGTTCCAATCTCACCGCTTTCGATGAGCCTCTTCATGGTCAGATATGCGAGGGAGTATCGTGCCGGGTGCGCGACGCCTATCTTGATATGCTTTTCAGAAACAAGTTTGACAATTTCATCGGCTTCGCGCAGGTCGGCGGTCAGTGGCTTTTCGCAATAGATATGGCATCCTCTTTCGGCGGCCGCTTTGATCTGGGCGAAGTGGTCCCCTGGATGCCTGGAGCAGAGGACGACAATATCCGGCTTCTCCTGATCGAGCATTTCAACATAGTCGGAATAATGGCGCTTGGCTTGAGTGTAAGCCATTTTCTGTCCGAGGTTGGCGGGATTGGAGTCGACATGGGCGACGACCTCTACATTCGGCAGTCCTCGAAACGCGACATGGAGCGCATGGAGTCCGAGCATCGGCTTCGAACTGTCCTTCACTATTCCAATTTTCCAAATCCTAGACATGTTACCTTTGAAATTCTTAAGAGACACTCCCTGTATTCTTCAGTCCATGCCGCCGCAGGTGCGACCACCATCGATCAGATAGTTCGCACCCGTGATGAACGCCGCTTTGTCGGAACAGAGGTATAAGATCAAGTCCACTACTTCTATCGGTTGCGCGGTGCGACCCAAGCGAGTTTGCATGTTGGCCATGCCTGGCCGGGTCAACACCGGACCGGGAGACACGCAACAGACTCTGACCCCATGGGGCGCTCCGGAGAGTGCCAAGGCTTTGGTGAGCCCGATGATTCCGCTTTTTGCGGCGCTGTAGTTCACCGCTCCGGCGGAACCTTCTACTCCCGTCACGGAACCGAGATTGACGATGACTCCATTCTTTTGATTTATCATCGCGCCCATGACGGCGTGGCAGAAGTAAACCGCGCCTTTCAGATTCACGTCGAGCCCCCAATCGATGACTTCGACGGGTAACTCGTGGAAAGGCTTATGGCAATTGCACATCCTGGTTTCGGCTCCGCCCGCGAAATTCAACAGGATGTCGATGCGGCCATATTTTTTCAATGCCTCGCCTGCCACGGCTTTTACCTGTGCGTAGATGCGGACATCCGACTGGAGTCCAAGAGCCTCTCCACCTCTCGTGCAGATATCTTGGGCGGCGGCTTCCACCGCCTCTTTATTTACGTCAACAATGACGACCTTGGCTCCCGCCTTCACCAATTCTTGCGCCGCGAGCAGTCCCATCCCTGAGGCGGCTCCCGTAATGATGGCTATTTTATTTTCAAATGTCATGGCTGGGTACTCACTTCAACTTTGAATTTCCAGAACCACTTTGCCGATGTTTTCGCTGCGACGGAGCACGCCGTGCGCTTCGTCCGCTTTCTGAATCGGAAACACCGCGTGGATGTTGGTGATGAGCTTACGCGCCGTGAAGAGGGGCCACAACTTCTGTTGAAGCGACTGAAGGATCGCACTCTTCTCTTCCGGGGTGCGGCTGCGCAGCGTGCTGCCGATCAAGCGAACCCGCTTGCGCCAGACGCTTTCAAGATTGATCACTGCCTCGCTGCCGCCCATGGTGGCAATCATAATCCAGCGGCCGCCAAACGCCATGTTGCGTAAACATTCGCCCATCAGCTTGCCGCCGATGCAGTCCAGCGCGACACTCGGAGGATGCGCTTCGATGACCGGGCGCACATCGTCGCTGCGGTAGTCGAGCACATAGTCGGCTCCGAGTTTGCGGACGAACTCCGCTTTCTCGGGAGAATCGACGGTGGTGATCACTTCGGCCCCCATCTGCTTGGCAAACTGGATCGCCGCCAGTCCGACGCCGCTCGCGCCTGCCTGCATATAGAATACGTCACCCGGCTTCATGCCACCGGCCTCCATCTGCAAATTAAGGTAGACCGTGCTCCAGACCTCCGGCAGAGAGGCGGCTTCGATCATCGACAGCCCTTCGGGGATCGGGATGACCATCCCCGCTGGTGCGGTAACGAGCTCCGAATATCCGCCGCCGCCCAGAAGCGCACAAACTTTATCGCCGGGCTTGGAGGTGGCTCCGGCGGGCGCTTCCAGAACCTCGCCTGCCACTTCGAGCCCGCACCACTGCGGCCAGCCCTCGGGAGAGGCGTAGCAGCCCTCTTTCTGCATCAGGTCAGCGCGGTTGACCGCCGCCGCGTGGACCTTGATCAGCACGTCATCTGCCTTGCGGATCGGGTCCGGCATTTCGCGCCAGGAAAAATTCAGTTTTTCGTCTAGAATCATTGCATGCATATTTATTGTCTCCAAGTTGTATAGCCCGAAGGGACCAGTGTTACCTCATGGCCTATCATCTGCGGTCTTGGTGACACTTCCAAACTCATCAGTCCGGAATGGCGAGGCGGGAAGGCCGGCACCATTGTACAAATTGCACGTGGGGTTGTCCGCCCACGCATAGCGCACCGCCACAGGATTGGGAACGGCGTCTGACCAAACGAGGAGCTTGTCGCCGACGATCCTTGCATCGGCCCAAACCCATTTCTTGTCTTCACCGCAAATAGCGAATCCTTCCAGCTCATTTCGGAGGCTGTGGCGGACGAGCGGCGCGGTTTCCTCAGTAATCGTCCTTACGTCGTAGAAGTCACGAAGAGGCTTGGCAACAAGCCCGCCTTCCGCGTGACGAAACGCCAATTCTATCTTTCCGCTTTCGATCTTCATGGATTCGTAAATGGGGCCTGAGAACGGCACATTTTTTCCGTAGTCGTTCGCCAGTGCGATGGCGGCGAGGCGTTCCCCGACATCTTTCTTGTTCCGTGGATGAATATCTCCGGCTTCCCCAATATCGATGGCGACGGCTTGTCCAGTGTTTGGAATATTTAGGGTCATGCTCTGGGCTTCACGAAGTTCCGCCCATGCGCTTTCACCAGGAATATCTTTCTTGGGCTGGAAGTTGGCGAGTTGCACGAAATAGAATGGGAAATCGCCCCGCTTCCAATGCTCCCGCCAATCCGTTATTAACAAGGGAAATATCGTGCGGTATTGATAGGCGCGGCCAACGTTGGACTCACCCTGATACCAGACGACTCCCTTGATGGCGTAAGGAAGGATTGGATTCACCATTCCATTAAAAAGAAAAGCTGGCGCATTTTGAGCGGCGGGTGCTTGCTTGGGGGCGGAAGGAGCCATGTTCTTTTCTTTTTCATCCACCGGAGGGAACGCGAATTCCGCCTTAGCGATCCATCCATTTTGCAAAGGAGTCGCCCCGGCTTTGGGAATGGCCGAGAACGCCGCAGGTCCGACAGGTTGATACAATCGAATCGCGAGCACGTTTTTGTCGTCGCGGACCTCGCTGACTGGAATCGTGTAGACTCCGTACTGTCGGACAAAACCAAGGCCGGGGAAGTTGTTGATGGAAGTTCGGGCAATCAGTTTCCCATTCCAGTAAATGCTGTCGAAACCATCGATCGGGAGCGAGAGCCCGATGCCGGTCTTTTTTTGCGGAGGATCGATCGTTTTGCGAAGCCAGACAGCCCCGGCCTCCGGCAAGCCTGCTGCGGTGACGGGTCCGGGGAGTGTGACTGGAACCCATCCCTCGGAGGAAATATCCACATCGGCATATTTCCCGGCATCCCCGACCGGCTTGTCCTCACGCTGGTTCTTCTTTATCCACGCCGTCAGTTGTTCCACAAAGACTCTCTTCTTCTCGGGATGTTCCTTCACCAGAGGGATAATGCGCTCGCGAAAGACTTTGAACTCGGGAATTTTCTCAATGGCTCCGACGCTCGTCCAGGATTGAGAAGGCGTGCCACCCCAGGACGTATTGATGATCCCGACAGGCACGTTCAAATCTTCGTTGAGTTTCCTCGCGAAGAAATAACCGACGGCTGAAAACGAGCCGGTCTTCTCCGGGGAGGCCGAAACCCACCGTCCGGACGCTTCCTCCACCGGTTCAGGAGCAGCTTTCTTGGCGACCGAAAACTCCCGAATCGCATTGTTGGCCGAGTTATTAATGACTTCGTTCGCACCCAGCGTGCTCTTCACGGTCATTTCCATATTCGACTGTCCCGAGGCGACCCAAACTTCCCCGACAAGCACGTCCTTGATGAGGATCTTATTCTTTCCTTCCACAGTCATTTCGAATGGACCCGCCGGAAATTTTTCAAGGTTCAAGCTGGTGGCCCACCGCCCTTCAGAGTTCGCCTCGGTCTTTACGTTCTGGCCCTCGATCGTGACGCTAACGCCTTCCCCCGGATCAGCCTTCCCCCAGACAGGCACTTGAGAAGCCCTCTGGAGAACCATATGATCGGAAATGATCGCAGGCAATGTAACGTCGGCATGGAGGTTGGTGCAGGCGAAAGTGATTGCCCATGCACGCAGCGTGAAGATGAAGAGGTTTTTCATTCCGAATTTTTTCGTATGGCGGGATTTTGGGTATGGTCGTTCAACCTTAGGGAATTGGGTTCACGAAGCCCTGCACACAGCAGACGGTAAAAGGCGTTCTGCTCGACGTCAGCATGGCTTTCCGGGCGGTCTAGGGTCACTTGGAGGGACCCGCCTGGACCTTGATGTCGTCAATGTCGAACGCGCTGGGGGCGCCGCAGTTCCCAACAAGCACGACGTTGATCTTCGTGAAGCCGCCGGTTGTGCCCACGGATTCGATTGGAACGGCCTCGAGCAGGACTGTCTGCGCGCCGTCAACCTCGCGCACGGTGAGTTTAGCGTGAACCTTATTTGATCCCGATCCCGCTTCGGGAAGAATGTCGGTGATGGCGATTTCGTACCAAGTTTGCTTTTGCCAAGTGGCGGCCTTGAAATTCGCGAATTCGATTACCCCCCAGCTTTTTCCGCCGCGGGAAACCTGCAGGAAATTGTCGGCGAAGCCGTCGTGTTCGCCGCCATTGAAGCGGAGAGCTAGGCCGTGGATACCGTCATTTCGGCCGATCAGAACCTGGGCGATCGTGTAGCCATCGTTCGGGGTCATGAATCGGATTTTCATCCGGAACTCCCCCGGAATTCCTTCTTGGAGAAAGTGAACATGGTCCTCGGGAATCAGGCGTTGGTACTGTTCCTTGCGTTCGATGCGGGCACCCTGGCCCGAGAATCCGGCGGCGAGTTCGACTCTGGCGCTGGAGTCTTCCCCGAAGCTGAGCTTCCAGCCTTCGGCTTCCACCAAAGCCGAGCCGTCCTGCGCGGCGGAAAAGGTTTCTTCGAATGCGACCGATTCGGCAAACACGGCCGGAGCGGCGAAGAGGCAGGCTGCGGCCAAAAGCGTGGTCGCCCGGCAGCTTCGCCAACGGCGGAAGACGAGCGCACCCCAGGTCGGCGAGCCAGGCGAGCCGCTTTGGAGCGTCCATCTGCGAACACTCGTGAGGAGCGTACCGTCGGCTACTCCAGTGAAATTTTCCAACGTGATGACGGCTGCTTGGAGCGAGCCGAGTAGGGAACCGCCGGCGACTGCGGCGACGGTTGTCCATTTCCATGTCATGCGAGGTATCATCGTATAGGGATATTTAGTGTATTTTTGGAATGTATCAGGGGTTCGGGAGACCGGATGGGGAGGTTTTGAGAATCCACTGCCGGAAAGCGAGAGGGCGCTTGCTTTCCCCGATGCCTGGAGCAAGGCCAATCCAGCATTTGCGCGAGCGGCCGTCGTTGTCGTTGGCGATGACGTTCATCCGAAAGATTCGCCCCGCCATCGGTTCCGCTTCGCCGAGCGCCTTCCAGGGCGCGAAAAGCTCGTAAACCGTCGCGTCCTTCTCCCGCCGCACCGCCGCAAGAACATCCTTCCGGATCCGGGATTCCGGATAGGTCTCCCGAACCTCCGCCCGCGATCCCGCAGAATAGACGCCCAGTTCCAGGCAGTGCGCCCCGTAACCGGCCTCCGCGCGATTGCCGAAATCCCAGGCGATCTGCAGGGAATCCTTCTCCCAAAAGTTGGCGCCCGGCGGGTCCCCGGCGAAAACATCGTCGGTCACCCGCACGGCCAGATAAAGGCCCGCCGCCGTCCACCCACTCCAGACGCGCATCGAAAGATCCCCGGGCCCTTTCCAATCGATCCCCGGATCGGCCGGGAGCACCTGTTCCCTGCGGTCCGCCGAGAGCGACGGAAGCCCGGAAACCTCCTTCAGTTCTCCGTCGATCGTTACCTGCGAAAGCGCGACGATCGGCACCAGATCGTAGGACAGCGGAATCTCGCGCCGTTCGCCGCTTGTCTCCTCCAGCAGTTCCAGGGGCAGATCGCCTTTGCCTGCCAGCGGAGCGTCCAGCGCCAGGCGAACCGTGGACGCTCCCACAGATAGACGCCGGGAGATCGCGCGGTCGGGCTGTCCTTTGAAAAACACTTTGACCGGCAGGGGCGATCCGCTGTTGTTCACGACATCCACCATCACCGTAGCCTGATCGGAAAGGAAGGCCCGCTCCACGAGAAGAGTCTTCCCGGCCTTCCACCGCACGCTCCGCAAAGCTCCCTCGAAACGATCCGCTTCCGCGGCGCGGACCCGGATGAACAGCGGCAGCGCGCGCACGGGCAGATCGCCACGCACGGGACGCCCGTAGCCGTCGCTCGCCTCCCATCCCGCACACATTTTCCCGAGACCCTCCAGCGTGATCTCTCCGCCGACCGACCTCGGCTCCGCCAGCCAGAGAACGAAAACGCCCTCGCCCGAACGGCGGTCCGTGAACCGCAGCGCCTTCGCGGAACCGCCCAGGGCAATGCCGCGAACGAACCGCACATCATCCAGAAACCGCGCGCACGTGGCGAAAACCGCCACGCCCGGCGTCGGGAACTTCCTGTCCGGGGCTCCCCAGAACAGCGCGTAGGTGAACCCCGCCCCCTCGTAGCCGGGGAAACGACACGAAAACCAGAACAACTTTTCCGCCTCGGGAACGGAGCGCACCAGCGCGATCGCTTGGGCGACGTACGCCGCCTGCAGTTCTGCTGCGTGCGAATTCATCGACTCGTCCTTGTGCAGGGCCCATCCGAGCTCCGTGGACCAGATGCGCGGCTCGATCCCGTGCGCACGCAGGAGATCCGCCATCGCGAGGAAACGCCCCCGCGTGTCGATGGCGTCCGGTGATTCCGCCTGCGCACCTCCTCCCACATAACGGCTCGACGTATAGGGATGCCCGCCAATGATCTCCAGGGCCTTCGTGCCTTCGTCCAGAACCGCCCGGCTGAAGGGCAACCCCGGAAAATCCACTCCGCTCACGTCCAATCCAATCACGGGAAGCTCCGGCGCCACCTCTTTCACCGCCCCGTAGGCCGCATCCAGCAGCGTCGCGTATACCTGCGCGCCGGTCGCCTTTCCCGTGAGCCCCCTCGCGCACTCGAGGTCCGGTTCGTTCATCATCTCGACCGCCGCCACCCGGTCCCCGCAGTGCTCCACGAGGTCCCGCACGAATTTCCTGAAATACGGAAGAAATTCGGGGCGGCCGAGCTCCTGAAGCGACTTCCATTTCGCCCATTTGGGTGGCATTTCCGGACGGATATTGAGAACGGGAAGCACACCGCGGCTCTTGAGAAGGGCGAGACGCGCGTCCAAGCGCTCCCAGAAATACGAAGACTCGCCCGGAGCCAACCATTCCCAAGGCGCCATCACCCTCTCGAACTTGATCCCGATCCGCTGCCCCGCCTCGGGGTCTTCATTGAACATGCTCCCAAAGAAGCTGCCCGCATCCGTCTGGCCGTAATTGCGGGGAATCGGCACGACCGCCAGCGCGCTCTGCGTCCTAGCCACGTCTTCGTCTCCCGCGCCCGCTTTTGCCCGTATGCCCCAGTATCCGACGGCATCCGTCGGCAAAGTCAGCGTCCTTCCCACGGCGGACTTCCCGGCGATTTCGGCCGTCCACGTTTCAAGTCGCTCCTTTTCTCCGGGCGCCTGGACGCCGATCGTGACAGTGAGCGTTTTTTTCTGATCCGTACGGTTAAAAACCGTCACCCGAAACTCCGTCTTCTCTCCCGGAAAGGCGACCCCTGAGGGCAGGCCCGACGTGATCCGGATCTCCCAGTCGCCGGAAGCCTCCGCGGCCTCCAGGTTCCCGCCCTGCAGAACGAGCATCCCCAGAAGCCCGCATGCCCATCTGGCCAGCTTCCCGGCGGTCCTCATTGGATGTTCTTGTTGAGGTTTCCCTGATTCCATTGCTTGTCTCCGTAAGCCGCCTGCTCGATGTGCCCGTCCGCCATGAGAATGTTGGCGCAGTGATTGTGCCGGGCATCAAAGCGGGAATCCGTCGCCGCGCCTTCCACGGGGTTATCGAGCGAATACACGGCGGGATAATTCGCATCCATGATCAGTGGCCATTCTGCCAATTTCCGGATCTTCAGCATCAAGCGCGGCTCTTCCTGCGAACGATGTGTCGTCGGATACCAAAGGTATGCGTCCAGCATCCCGTAGCCGACCACCCTCGGCGGAGTGAACATACTCGCTCTGCCTTTCGATCCCGGACAGATCAGCACCTGCCGCCAGTTCAAATACGCCCCGTCCGACCCCGTTGCTCCGCCCATCAATTGATGAAACCAAAACAGCTGCGTCTTCGAATCATACACCTTCGGCAGGGCACCTTCGTGGTCCGCGCTATAGGTGGTCAGCGCCACTCCGATCTGCCGGAGGAGCGACTGGCATTTGGCGGACTGCGCCCCCGCCTGGAGCCGCCAGAGCGCCGGCAGGAGAAGCGCCACGAGAATCACGGCGATCACCATGACGACCAACATCTCGACCATCGAAAACGCGCGCGCCGTCCTCGGACGGCCTTTTCGGAATCGGCGTGGCATGATTGGCGGTTCGTGTAAAAAGGGGGAATATCAAAGAAGCGGTCACCATCCGTCTCAAGCAAGTAGTTTAACTGAGACGGAACCGCGGACCTTGTCTGCGGTTCAGAAGCAACAGCGCACCGCTCAGGCCCAGCAGGAGAAAAGACGATGGTTCCGGAATCGCTGCCAATCCGACTACGCTCGGGTCCACACCATCACCTTGGGCAGAAAGCCGGATGCCGGTGGCGGTTGATAAATCCCCGGTGCCGACAAAGTCGGCCAGTTGGAAGGCCACCGCCCGCTGCCCCCCCGTGATATCCGAGCCACTCCCGCTGGAATTGAAAACTGTCGAATACGTGGTCGATGCAATCAAATCCGAAGTCCCGAACTGCGCTGCCGTGATACTGATGCTGTAGGTTCCTAGCACCGTGTTAGAAGAATTGACCAACTGAAAGGTGACGGGCTCTGTGGTCCCATAGTCGGTGAGAAAGATGAAATCTAATGATGTAATCGTCCTGCCGAATTGAAAAGTGCTCCCAACATTGATGTTGCCGATACCCTCCCGGTAGCTCAATCCGGAGGCCACAGTGTTCGCGTTACCCGTACCGGAATATGCCGGAGTGGTTCCCTGCATCCAATAGATGAGGTCGCCTGCGTCCGCCACCACATTCGCGGTTGATCCTGTCAGGTCGCTGTAAATATTTTCCCCGATGGTCAGCGAAGTGAAGGTGTAGTTTGTTGCCGTATAGTTCGACACCGCCATGACGGCGGCAGTGGCGGAATTGCCACTCATGGCAAGCAGTAGCACCAGAGAAAGCACCTTGATCCGGCGCAACGTGGAGTCGTTCTTGTTCATGAGGCAATCATTGATCCTAGACGGCATCAGCAGCAATTCTCCCGAGCTGCATCCATATGCAGTTATAGACTTTCCCGTTGTCTTATCGACGACAGCCTTTAGGCTAGACTATGCTTTTGGACAAATCATCAAGGATCACCACCAAGGATATCGCGCGAACTTTGGGGCTCAATCCTTCCACCGTAAGTCGCGCTTTGCACAACCATCCTCAAATCGCAGCTTCCACCAAGGAGGCCGTCCAATCCGCTGCCCGTCGACTAGGCTACCACGAAGATCCCTCGCTCAAGTCCCTGGTCTCCTACCGATGGGCGCCTCGAAACAGGGCGGGACTCACCAGCATCGCCCTCATTCTGGAAACATCCAAGCCCGGCGATTATCATCCCGGGGAACTCGAAGCCATCGAGCAGTGCAAACTAGGTGCGACGGACCTGGGGTATACCGTGGAAACCTTCGCCCTCTCGGACTACCGCAATCCAGCGGCCCTCAGTAAGGTTCTCTATCACCGAGGCATCTCCGGCGTCCTGATCGGGCGAACTACCCGGAGCCATGACCCGGAGCGGTTCTTTTTCGATTGGAGCAAATTCGCGGTCGTTGCCGTGGATGCCGGGGCCACTGGGTTCCTCTGCCACAATGTCCTGGCCAACCACATCTGTGCCGTGGGGCGCTTGTGGAGAACCCTTCTCGCGAAAGGCTACTGCCGCGTCGGTGCCGTGCTTCAGAACGATCTGACCCGGCGCCTGCACTCCCATGAAATCGGAGCCTATTCCTACGGACAACTGAATCTGCCGGCCTCCAAGCGCATCCCCATTTGTAATGCTCATCCCCATTCCGAACCCGGAGAGATTGTCCGCTGGGCTCGCCGTCACCGTCCAGAAGTCGTCATCTCCCGCTATGAAGAAACGCTCGAAGTTCTCCGGGCCGCCGGTCTGCGGATCCCCGAGACCATGCATTTCGTCGCCTTGGAACTGCTGGAAAGCCGGGGCGAAACCGCCGGGTTCGAATACGTTAAATCCTGTTACACGGAGGCCGTGGTCCAGCTCGACGCGCTGCTCAGACTCAACCGCATGGGTATTCCTCCGCGGCGCTACGTGCTTCTGATCGACCCGCCTTGGCGTCCCGGCAGGACGCTTCCCGGCATCAAAACACTCCGCGTATAAAACACCCCGTCAATTTTGATGTCTGCGGCCTCGGCAGGATTCGGTGTATTGCCAATACTTTGCGGAAACCGCGAGCGCTGCCAGCCTGTAGCCTGTTGCGATCTCGACGCCGCACGAGTGCGGGGCGTTGCGGAAAATTCGGCAGGAAGCAGCCCATACGGATTTTTTTGCGCCTTTCTGGCCGATCCAGAATTGGATTTGTCCATCATCACCATACCGTCGCTAGTGTCCTGTCCGACAAGTTCGTTACAAAAGTGATGAATTTTCTTAGAGTCTGTTTACGATCTTAAGAATGGCATCGGCGGATGCGGTCCAGCGGAGGGTTTGGTGTTCGCGTTATAGTTGTCGAGGTAAATAATCGAGTTTCTTCCCTAGAAAAACTGAACTACTTATATAAGCCGATTCACCTTGGTTACTACATCTCTGTATATAATCTCGAAAATATGCTCGAACGACTAGGACAAGGAATCGATGGTTGCGTTGGTCTACTCCATGATGGAACCAACTAATTTATAGAATAAATTCAGGCCTGATTCCTTGCTTGGGAGTAATGGAATTGCGCACCTTCTCTGCTTCGTGAGAATATTTAGCTTCATTCTCATGGGCGGTCCTTTGTCCAAGCTTTTCCACAAGCTGCGATCTGGCAATCAGCTCCATTGCCAATTCCCGATCTGCGGATGCCGCCATTGCCTCACGCGTCTTGATCTTGTCTGTAACATAAATCGCCTGACTTTTCCGAAAGCGGGAATTACTGACGTAGGCTTGCTTCAAGTTGGCCGCCTTCATGCCTTCATCGGTCAAAATCAGGATGCCGCGATCCACCGTCTTGCCTTGAGCGGCATGGGAAGTCGTTGCGTAGCCATAGGCGAACCGTCGAAAATCTCCCGGCAATACGCGGCCATCCTGCAACCGAATGACCCCGTTTCGCCGAAGCCTGCCACTTCAACAATTTCACCATTTTGCAGACGAGAAGATTTCAGATTACCCCGCAAGAGCAGCTTTCCTCCAATCGCCAGATTCATTGGCACGATAGCAAATGCCTGCCTCGGGGGATTAGTTTAAATCGATCAATTGCGACACAACGCACTGGGCATAGAGACGAATCAAGCCGACCGCTCAATTCTGCGTCCATTATTTCGTGATCACCATCGAGAAACTGGTCACCAACGGAACTCCCTGCTTGAGATGCACTCCAGAAAAACCCGCAAAGTTGAGATTCGGCACAAAATCACCCAACTTAAAATTGCGAATCACATTCACATCATCGACCCACACAGTCAACGTGTTGCTCCCTTTTTGGTATTGCAGGCTGAGCTTCACCGCTGTGGTAGTGGGCTTCACAGAAGCCGCGCGCTGAAGTTTAATTTGCATCCGATTTTTTCCCGGTGGACAATAATAACACTCCATCACCCCGCCGTCGTGCAATAGAAAGAACAAACCACCGTCCCAGGTAATGCTCTTGCCCGTTCCCAAACCGATCCCCAACCAGGAGCTTTTATCATCCGTCTGCCCACTCGGCCGCACCTCCGCAGTCAGAACTACGCAGTCCGCCTCTAACGTCAAAGGTACTTTGGCGAGAATGGCCTTCTCATCCGTCGTCATCACAGCTGATTCCGACTCTCCCTTTGTAACGACAAGATTGGGGGTAGACTCCCAAGTCACCCCGCCCTCTGCCAAAGGCCGTCCCTGTAATGCGGACGCATTCCGAGTCGTTTGAAAACCATCCCTGATGACAAGTTCATCGCCGTACGCCGTTGTAAACGCCAACAGGCACAGCAGACCACCCCAATATATTTTTTTCATGCTCATTACTTCATACCTCGGTTTTGCTTCATGAATTCCATGATGACCTGCCCTCGATCCGTAAGACCTTCCACAGGCGTCGGCGGTTGCGCTCCGAGATATTGACTGTCCATTTCGAGACTCCAGCCGTTGTATTCGCGAAACGCATGGTATGTCCAATCCCAGCCGTATTTTTCAAAGATCTCAATATTCTCCCTCAAGTATTGCGCGGCATTGGGAGCCCAACGAACCGCGCTGAACTCGCCCACGTAAATGCGCGCATCGGGATTGCGCTGTTGGAAAATTCGCACCGGCTCTAACTCATCAAGAATGCGTTCCTTGTTCCAATAGCCACGATCCTCATCGAATTGGCCCGGCCACGTCCGCTGCAATTGCATATAGGCTTTGGCCAAATCGGTATTTTTCAGATCGGTAATGCCCTGGTGGGTGTACGCATGCGGTTGGTATTGATGAATCGAATAAATGATGGGCTGCCCATGCATCCGCGGGAAGTCCTTGAACCCCCAGCACAAACCACCCGGCCCCGCCTCGACTACGATCGGATGAATGCGGTCAATTTTTCGAATTTCATCGATCATTCTCTGTGCCCACGATGGCCATTGGCGCGGATAAGCGGGAAATTCTTTTCGATTCAACGGTTCATTAAGAATATCGAGCCAAATCTCCTGATCTCCGCGTTTGGCGCATAGAATAGCCACCTGCTTCCAGCATTCGATCATCCATTTCAGACTGGCTTCGTCACTCCAAAAACGGACTTGCTTGTCCGTTACGGAAGTGGTGGGCTCGTCGGAAAGAATGCCTTGTTGCGGCAATGCAATAATCAGCACTAACCCATTTTTCTTGGCCTCATCCAAGCCTGCTGGCAACTCCGCGATAAGCTTGTCCCACGCCTGCTGCAGAGTCAGCTTGTCACGCCGTCTGACGAGATCGAGCGGAAACATGTAACGCACGGAATTGGCATTCCAAGTATGGCGTGCGTCGACCAAGACTTCAGGCGTCAGTTTGTTTGCGGTGAATCCACGAAGACGATTCGAGTTCGACGAAGACGACGCGGTTTGGGCTTTCAGCACAGTAAGGCCACTGAGAATCAGTATGCTTGTCATGGCGACGAGACTCCAGTCCGTCGAGATCTTAGATGGATTAATCATACGAAATAGAAATTTCCCTATAGGACCTGAGATAAACAAAAAATCGTACTCTACCATTGATTAATGGTGATTGCGGTCATGGATGAGGGAGGAAACGTATGTATAAGCGATCCCTCCTTTTGAAGATCCAACTTTCCTGAGTTTTCCTCCGGTGTCGCAATGGATTCCGGTGTTCCAGTTATCTGGCGAAAAGAAGCGCTACGCCCCTTAAATCCAGCGAGATCAATTGATGTTTTGATGAACTGGTTAAGACTCTTGTTGAAAACAATCAGGTACACCGATTTTCCATCCGCCGATCTCGTCGCAGTGCTGCTCAAAAGAGGATATGCGGGAAAGGTCTCAGGTAACGGCGTCTCAACGACAAGATTTCGAATCTCCATCGTTCCGGAGATCGCCTTTTTCGCGATCAAGCGCACGCTCAAACGAACTCCTCTTGCATCGGGCCGAGTTAGAAATGTCCCCTGAAATTTCTGCCATTCCGTCGCCTTCTCCACTCCAGAAATCGCCACGGCAGACTGCACCTTCCCCCATCCGCGTGAATCCTCGATTCCGATTCCGAAGTGACCAATATCTTCGGACTGTCCCAGCGCTGGGGTCAACTTCATGCGTCCTTCGAAGCGGACATTGTACCGCATGCCATAGTGCAAATCAGAACTGTTCTTCAGGAAACAAAGGGTCGGATAACCTTCGGCGTTGTAGCCATCAAAGTTCACAATGAACCCCTCTTCTGTGGGAACCATTGAAACCCCCGGCTTATTGAAATTCGTTTCAGGCAGGCGTCCTGGAAGCGTCACGCGTCCCATACCCGGCTGGAGATAACTATCCCCTTTCGCAGTGTCAACGCCTCGAAAGCCTCCGAACGAAGCGCTCGGAGTTTGCACCGTTGTCGTTAGCAACGTTTTGCCTACATGCCCGCCCCACAAACGGAATAAGGGATAGGCAGGGTGAACGACCTTGCCGCCATCGCGCAAGGCACCCCAATGCCCATTGGCAATTTGCCAGTACTGCGCCATGTTAATGTCATTTTGATGCTCGGGTTCCAGGCAGAGCCGAATAAAATCTGCCGACTGCAACGCCGGAGCAAATGAAAACCGGTAGGGCACAGGGCTCTTGATATTTGCTGTCATCGCATTGTACTCGGTGATGGCCAGGGGCAATTCACGACCACAGTATTTCTTGATGGCCTCCTTATATTGCCGGATACGGTAGGAGAGCTGATCGTTGGTTGCCATGCAGGCTTCATTCAAAGCCTGTGTTTCTTCTGGGGTAAGTTCCTTCCAGAACGATGCCGCAGGAGCGTAAAAGTGAACCACCACGAAGTCTGCGATGGGACCTGCTTCGCGAAAGACGACTTGGTTCCACGGTTCCTCCGGGTATCGTCCATCACCCGGAGGAGTATTAATACCGATTTTAATTGCAGGATCTACCGCTCGCATCTTTTGCGCATATTCCTTTGCCCAGTCGGAATATTCCTGCGGAGTAAACTTCCGGGGCGGTTTGCAGGAATGATTCCCGTGGTCGCTTTCATTTCCGAGCTCAAACCACTTCACTTTATACGGTTCCGGATGTCCCCACTCCGCGCGCTTCATTGCCCACGGATGCTTCGGTATGGCGGGAGCATTCAAGTACTCAACCAGTTCAGCGGTCTCCTGCGACGTTCCATAATAGTCAGCGACGGTATAAACCGGTTCCGCTCCGAGACGACGACATAACTGAATCCATTCATCAATTCCGAATTGAAAATTCGGCCGCTCCGGCAACGGTCCAACGGCAGCCTTCCAGTTAAAGTTATGGACTAGACAACCTCCGGGATACCGGAGCGATCCCATGCGCAATGCCTCGACGGCTTCGATCATCCCAGGCACATACTCCCGTTTTGCAGCATCCCACAGACCTTGGGCACTATTGGAATCACGATGATCCGGAGTAAAAACGCCGAAGGTGTCACCCGCTTCGATGTTGTGACCGAATATCATGCGATTGACCTCGCCTCGCGGCTTGGAAGCATTGATGGTTATATTCGCCTCCGATTGAACGAGTCCAGCATGGGCCAAACTTGAAAGCAAGGTGAAGCAAAACAAATGAAAAGAGGAACAGACAGTCATTATATTGATTGAAATAGAGGCAAAAGTGAAGATTCCCGCACATCATGCCGGGTATGTCTAAAAATGATTTTCGCAAAAAGTTAACCTAGCGTTCGTGCCGACGAATTCGAGTCCACACAGCGAGCGCTGAAAAACCCGCCACTGCCATGGCAACTCCTGAAGGCTCAGGTATGGAAGTGAGAATAAGTTGCGGGGCAAATTCCCCCGACCTTCCGAATGTATAAAGATTATATCCGGCAGTAATCGCTGTCAGTGTATCGTTTTGCAACCGGAAACTGCTATACCTCGTAGCGGCGGGATCACTCGCATAATCCAGCAGAACCTGTGTGGCGACATCTAGCTCAATCCATGTTCCAGTGTCCGTGGTTGGAGTGGCTACAGTCAGCCCGGTGTTAGCAAAATTCGCAGAATTGTAGATCGCCTGATTTGTCGAAGCCTGCGTCGCTGTCTGGTTGTGATTCGGATTATGATATAGGGAGACATCTCCGGAGACATCCGAATTGGGTGACGAAAACGATTTGGAATCATAGTAGATTCTCAGTTTTGCGGACACCAGTGTCTCTCCTGCGGTGATGGAAGGCAATGCAAACGAAAGCCATGACCTCTCCAGTCGCAGATAGGTGGCATCCGCACGATTGCCTACAGTCAATGGACCTGCTTGCGAGTTGGCATCCCCGCTGGTTGCTCCATTCAGAGGAGTGCTGTCCCAATAGAGACCATAGGCATCTACATTGACTACAACAGTGGCAGCTTCGCCGGGAGTCAGTACAAGGAAAAATCCGACGCAAAGCGTCGCCAGTAAACTTGGTATTTTTGTTTTCATAACTGTTTTTCGGGTTATAGATTCACCAATAAGTACAGACATTTCAGATCAAAGTTTCCAGTTCTCTTCATCATCAAGCTCCAACCGGTCGTGATTTTAGGTGGATGAATCATACGAAATAGAAATTTTCCATGGGTTGTTTAGTGTGAAAGGATCAATTGCGATCCCACACCTGATCATTCGTGGAAAAGTCACTGGTTTTCGATTCGGTGCTCACATGCCCGTCCAACCATAAAACGTTGGCCGTACTGTGGGGATGTTTGAAATCAACATAACTGTCCTGAAGGTAAGACAAAAATGGAGGGCGAACATACGGACGCCAGCCAATGGCTCCACGGGAAGGGCAAGTACTATCGGTAAAGAAAACCGTTGCCGAAGGACGCGCGATCTGAACGATATTCGCCCACGCCGACAAGTTGACCGATGTGCTCTGGGGCCAGGATAAATAGTAGTAGTTGTATCCGTAGCCGAAACGTGTCGGAGTCGATGGACAAACGAAGACGGAAACGGCCGTCATTGATTTCAGTGGTAGCGTCTTTCCCATGTATGGACAGAGCAGGCTCGGCCACAGATTCGTGGATAATGGATCTGTGGCATCCGATGGATCAAAGACTGGTACAATCCGCCCATTATTTTCTACCGCCCAAAGCTGCGCTGCCAGCCCAATTTGCCGCAGATTCGATTGGCAACGACTGGAGCGTGAACGAGCCAACACGTGCGGAATGGCACTCAGCAGCATCGCCCCCAGGATGGCAATGCAGGAGAGCACCACCAAGAGCTCAACCAAGCTAAAACCTCCACGACGGCGATAATCCTGCAGTAAGCGCGCACTTCCACCTGAAGTGAACTTCGCTCTCATGACTCGCTGCCTGTTTGCTATCATTCTCATGATCCATCGGCCAAAGAAGCTATGCATTAAATCGATTACTCCACCAGTAACCCACTATCACCCTTGGCTCAATCCAACACCTCCGTGAGGCCCTTCGCTCGACCATCCTTGAACAAACGCACCACACAGAACAACCCAACCCCCATCATCAGCAGGCTCCACGTATTTGCTTCGGGAATAGCCGTAAAACTCAGAACGCCCGTATCACTGAGCGTAGCGAGATAATTCTCCTGATCATAACCATCAATCGTCAAACCCGTGAGGCTGCCGTTGCTGAAGCCATTGAGAATATCATAGGTGTTTGTGTAGGAAAATCCGGCTCCCGTTACATCCAGCATCAACAGGCCTCCCGTGATTGAGAATATCCCCGTCCCCGATCCAGTTATGCTATCGTATGTGGTACCTAGTGAAATGTCCCACTCACCACCACTCATTGTGAAATTCTGATTCACGGCCAAAGTTAATGTCCCGGCAGCAGCATCGTTGAGAGATAGGTGGCCCGCACTCAATACCACATTCCCTCCGACGGTCGTAGTTGCAACCGAACTGGACAGCGTGCCGCCCGCTATCGTCAGTGCGCCCGCAGCCAACTTCATCGTCGTGGCGCTGCCCATGTTTAAAGTACCGCCACTTACCACCGTTCCACCCGAATAAGAATTGGCTCCAGTAAAATTCCACCGGCTACCCGTCACATTGACCGCGACCGCTCCTGTCCCGGATTGTGTCACGGCTGCCGAGATCAAATTCGTTCCCGTGCCAGTGCCAGTCAGAATTAGAGTCCCACCGCTAGCACTGGAATTAGGCAGCATCTTGCTTCCGGTCATGTTGATTGTCCCCGCGCTGCTGACGGCGTTATTGCTCAGGGTGGCGGTAGTATTTCCAGTCGTACCAAACGATATGGCCGCGCTGATGGTTTGAGCAGAAGTCACATCGGCGGCAACGATCAGGTTGCCTTGGATATTAAAACTGTTTCCCGTTAACGTGTAGGACGATCCCCCCTGAAACGTAATGGAAGCGGGTTGCACCGCACTGTATGCCGTTCCCGTATTCGTGACCGTATAGCTATTACCCACGACAGCGCCTGCCACGCCAAATACGATCGGATTACCGCTGACCCAAGCCACATCATTGGCACCACTTAGCCAGTTGGTGCCGCCGGTCCATGTACCCGATCCATCAGTCTGCCCGTTTGCCGCATTGCCATCGCTATCCCAATATAAAGTGCCTGCCGTAGTTCGCATAGAAGACAATGTCATTAATAATGAAACAACTATAATGACTCTTGAAGCACAGGCGTACGAAACGATTGATTTTTTCATGCTATATACTTTTTAGTTTTGGTTTATTACTTGCGACTCATTATAGAAATCTCAAAAGCCCCGCTTCATTTCACTTTCTTCCACCGAAGCAGCACAAGGGCATGACAGGGCAACGTTAGCCTCACCCGCCGCCCTCTTTCCCCGGAACTGAGTGGAACGGGATTGCCGACCGAGTCCCAACTTTCGAGTTGATAACCGGAAACTTCAATGGAAGCGGCAACTTCTTCGGAATGGCTCTGCGTGACGACGATCCCAAGTTGATCCCGTTGACGAAATGCCCGCGCCGTGACGTCAGCGTTATCAAGGCTAAATCCTTCCGTGTCGATGTAGGTGCCTTCGAGAAGAAGGTCCGCATGTTTTTGACGGAGGCGATTCACCTGTCCGAGCCATGCGGAATAATTTGGCGTGGCCGCAATCGTCGAGCGGCATCGATAGATTTCCACATCACTGCGCAAGCCCTTGGCGACAGCGAGATTCACTCGGCGCTCGACGTCCGTGTCGTCGCGAATATCGCGGTCGCTCAGAATGACTTCCGGAAAGGTGTAGCGGAACCAGTCGAGGAAAGCGTCCGCGCCAGTAATACTGTGCACATAGTCGACGTATTGAGCGGTGACGTCCGAGGGCCATTCGATGCCAAGGGCAAAGTCGGGATCGAGCGAGCGCATGTAATCGTGAAGACGGCGCAAGATTTCTGCTTTGGCCTGAATGATGCCCCGCCAGAGCGGCGGATGATTGTGCGTTGGATCGCAACAGGGGTATTCACCATAGCCCATCTGGTCAAGAAAGAGGGAATGGCACTTCCACGCGAACGCCTTGTCGGCAAGTCCCTGCAAAATCGCATACCATTCGGGCGAGGAGGGACAGGCCATGACGAAGGTTCGCGCCGCCGTCAGGGTAAAATTGCCCGCACCTTGGAACTTATAGTTCTCGCGCACCTCGTTGCCGTGAAAATCCTTCACGGAGATTTTTTTGCCGGTGGTCTTGTAGAATTCGGAGGTGGTATCGATAAGCCGGCCATTCGCATAGAGCAAAACGTGACCGCCGTGACGATTGAAATCCTCGATTCCGTGACGCATCTCCTTCTCCGTGCCCAACCGCGGATCGGGTTCATAGTCGGGATAGTTGTTATCGTGCCCCCCCTTCTGCCAGCCAAACATGAAAAGGCTGTTGATCCCGGCTGCCTCTCCTTCCGTACGGATGCGCGGCATCTGTTCGTACTTGTAGTGGCGCAGGCCATATTGATGTTGCATGATGAGCCGTTGCCAGCCGTTGAGTCGGCGAACCCATTCCGGTGGGCGCGGTTTTTGAAACCAAGTGTCAGCCCAAGTGCGGTATTTGCGCGCGGCCACATGCCAGGTGCCTTGATAGGCTGCCACCACGTAAACATCCGACTCCCATTCCTGACCTACGGCGAGGTGGGGAAAACGGACGAAACCCGCTTCAATTTTCTCTCCGGGATAAAGCCGGAATTGATGAAGTGTCGATTCGACGGGATACTGGTGACAGCCGAAGTAAAGGCCTTCCGTCTGTCCCGCGAGGACAAAACAATTCGTCGCCGCCGGAGAGGGATAATGCACCGTGAAGGCGCTGAAAAGGTGATCCGATGTGACGTAACCTTTCCATTGTGAGGTCAACCTGTGGCGCAAGTCGGCAATACGTTCTCCACCGTTGCTCGAGGTGATGAGCGTGGGTACAGTTTGAATCTGAGCATTGCCCAGTAACGGGAAATGACATTCGCGGACAACCAACTTTGGCTCGTTGTTTTTCAACCGAATGGACCAATGTATCTCGTCGCCGCATAGCTCGACGGAAATTTCCACACTCATCGCCAACGGTTGGCCATCTCGCTGCAAGCCCGTGTAGCGCAAACTGGCGCGATTGCCTCCTTCCAGTACAATCTCCGGGGTCAACCCTGCCGCCGTGGCTTCCACATCGAATTCGTCGCCGTCCTGCAAACATAGCCGCCAGAGATAACCTCCACCGGCGTAGTTATGACCGGTGTGCCGATTGACCAAGAGCAGGAGGCGACCGTCGGGACCGATCTCGAGTTCAATGTATTTATTCTGAAAAACGCAGGTAGTGGGAAATAGGGCCGTGCTCATAAATGGGAATGGAATGTTATTTGGTGAAAGTGAGGCCCGCGTTGTCGGGCCGAATATCCGTCAGGGTTCCGCTGTAATGACGTAACTCATGCGGTTGATAGGGATGCTTTAGTAGTTCATCCTCGTCGATTTCAACGCCCAATCCCGGCGTCTGCGGAATGGTGAGGCAACCGTCTTCAAAGCGAGTCTCCTCTCGGCAAATCTCTGCTCGCCAGGGAATATCCGTTGCCATGGTTTCGAGACGACGGATGTTCGAAGACGCGGCGGCGGCATGCAACGTCGCCGCATTCGCCACCGGCCCGCTCGGATTATGCGGACAACATGGAATAAAGTGCGCTTCAGCAAGGTCCGCGATGCGGCGCAACTCCGCGATACCTCCCACATGGGTGACGTCGGGCTGCGCGAAGTCTGCGCTATGAGCTGCAAAGAACGGCAGGTAATCCCAGCGACTGTAGAGCCTTTCTCCCGCGGCGATGGGGATTTTACTGCGGCGACGCACATCGGCCAGTGCGTCAAGATTGCCTGGCGGCAACGGTTCCTCGAACCACGAGATCGGGAATGCCTCCAGCATCCCGGCAATGCGAACTGCCGTCGGCACATCAAAACGGCCATGACCTTCGATCAATAATTCTGCGCGACCGTCCACCACCTCCGAAACAGCAGCCACACACGCTTCGGCTTCCTTGAAGCCTGCCGGAGTCAGTTCCAGATATGCCGAACCAAACGGATCCCACTTCAACCCCTTAAAGCCCGCCTCAAGCGCGACGCGTGCCTTGGCGGCAAATTCCGCCGGCTTCTTCGCTCCCGTAAACCACGCGTTCGCGTAGCATTGAATCCGGTCGCGTACCGGACCACCGAGCAACTCGCAGACCGGGACGCCCAACGCCTTGCCCTTGATGTCCCATAGAGCCATCTCGAGCGCACCGAGCGCTGACATATAGACCGGGCCACCCCGGAAGTAGACCTGGCGGTTGACCTCCTGCCAGATGGATTCAATCTCTCCGGCGCGGCGACCGACGATCGTGCGCCCAATTTCGCGCATGGCCTCAGCCACAGTGTGCTCGCGGTATTCCAGCGAAGCTTCGCCCCAGCCGTGAATTCCAGCGTCGGTCTCCACTTTCAGGAAAACCCAGTTGGTTCGAAAGCAGTCACAAATAAAAGGAGTCAGCGCAGTAATCTTCATAGAAAAAATCTTTCAGCGAAAGTACGCCCCACCATTCACGTCGAGCGTCGCTCCAGTGATGTAGCGGGACGCTTCCGCGCACAAAAATGCCACGGCATTGCTCACGTCCGAGGGACGTCCCAGCCCCAGAGGAATCGTCTGGGCGAGGTCTGCCACACCCTCATCGCCGTGCGTGCGCCGCAACAATTCCGTCTCAATGATGCCCGGGGCGACCGCATTGACATTGATCCCGAGCGGCGCGCCCGTGCGGGCCAGCGTTTTGGTGAAGCCGAGGATGCCGCTCTTCGTCGCCGCGTAATGCACATGACCGAAGAGCGCACCTCGATGAGCCACGACAGAACTGATGTTCACAATGCGGCCAGATCGCTGTTCGCGCATTAATTCCATCGCGCGGCGTGAGCAGAGAAAGCAACTCGTCAGGTTCGTATTGAGAACCTGCGTCCAATCTTCCAGCGATGTTTCAAAAATATCCTGAGATCGAGCTGTGCCAGCATTGTTGACGAGAATATCCAGACGCCCACACCGTTGACGTATCGTCTCGAACAAGCGCTCCACCTCAGCCTCGCTTGAGACATCCGCCTGCGCAGCCCACGCGCCATTTCCGAGATTGTTCGCAAGCATCTCCGCCACGTCGGGCTGATTGAGATGATTAACAATCACTTGGGCCCCACAACCCGCCAGCGTCTCAGCCGTGGCACGCCCCAACCCCTGAGCCGCTCCAGTCACTAATGCGATTTTCCCGGTGAGATCTAACAACGGACAGACGGACGACGACTTATTCACGACCTAAAAATGCTCTTCGGGAGTGAATCTCGCAATTCGATTGAGTTTCTGTTTTGTGGCAAAACTTGTGTTTTAAAAACATTTTTGCTTTCATATTACTTATGAATGAGGGGCAGTTACTATCTCCTGAACAATGGCAGGAATGTCACGTACAGCTCCTGCGCTTGCGGTGGGGACCGCCCACTGAAGAAGGACGTAAACTGGAATGCTCCCCCAACGATCTCACGGCGTGGCGACTGGAACGTGGTCGGGTCTCGGTCAAAACCTCAAAGGAAGAATTTATCGCTCACGCTGGAGATTGGCTTTTTTTGGGAATCGGTTACCGCCGACAGGAATTCAGTATTGATGCCCAACTCACATCGCTCGCGTTTCGAATTTACTGGCCCGACAGCCTGCGTCCCGTGTTGGATCTTCGTCCGGGGCTAAAGCTCCGCCCAGCCGTTTTGCTCGACCAACGCGTCGAGTCCCTTCGCCAGGAGACGGGAAATCCCAGCATATATGAATGGCACTTCCGCGGTGCTCGTTGTGACATTGATAGCGTCCTGCACATGGACGGCTGGTTCCGCACCTGGCTCGCCGACGCCATCCGGCTCTGGCGTCAACATATTCCCGACCTCAAATCAGATCGCGCGATCGATCCTCGAGTGGAAGCCGCCCGGCGTTGGGTGATGATGCAATCGGAAGTCGAACAACTAACCGAATTCCAAGGAGCGGCCGAAGCGGCCGGCCTGAGCGTGGGTCACCTTAACCGTCTGTTCATAGATCATTACCATCAAACCCTGCATGGTTTTCAGGAACAAAGACGTATCCAATATGCTCGCCGCCGTCTGCTCGAGGCCCACAGCCGGATTAAAGTGGTCGCCTACGAACTTGGTTTCCATGACCTGTCCAAGTTCTCTTCATGGTTCCGTCGACTAGAACAACTTTCACCTAGGAAATACCGCTCCAAGTTCGCAGACAAAGCGTTGCCGGTAAAAAACGGGGCTTCATTTAAGCGCTATAAGCACATCGATTCCTAGATGCCATGTAGATAGTCAAAGCGCCCCACTTGCTGTCCTCCAAAGTTCCCGATATGTTTCGTATCCCCCGTCCGCCACTTCGCAAGTCGTTTACCCGCAAGCCTAGCCTGCAGGATAAGTTAGCTATCCAAACCCAAGTTCCATTCCAAATGGAATACCTCTTGCAGAGATTCAGACACCGGATTCCCGTCTGAATTTATAGGCATAATGTCCTTCATGTAGTGCCACCATTTCCGGCAAATAGCTGTTGTGGCAATGCGGTCCCATTGCGCCTCGCTAACAATTTCGGCATAGCCAAAGAGGACATCACGGTTCTTATTGAGATAAATAGAGTAATTGGAAACGCCGTTTTTTTTCAACGTTTCTACAAGATCTTTCCAGATGAGATCATGAGGACATTTATACTCAGCGTGAGAATCTGAATTAACCCGCATCAGAAATGCCTTGCGTACTGCTGCAGTTCTTGGTAACGCGCTGCGACAACTACTCTCTCGATTGCCGCAGGAAGGCTTTTTATTCCCTCGCCTCGCACTGCGAGACGACAAAATTCGAGCTTCGCGCTTCTGCAAACGGCGCGACCGGCTCGAATTTAAGGCGTGAGCCTCCGCAGCTATCGCTACGCTTGGGATCAACCCTCCAAAATGGAAGCATGTCTTTACGCGAGGCCATGGCACACCTTGGGCATGGAAGTAAGACAATTCATCTCGCGTATTCGGAAAAAGCTGAAGTGGTCACCCTACCCCTGGAATATTACGAGGACGTAAAGCGGCGGAAGTTGGCAGAATTTAAAAATTCAGCAGCTATACAATAAAGAATCCCCACTGCAGGGGAGACATTTTCAGAATAGGCTAAGAAATATCGACGCCTTTCTTAGGGTTGTAGCATTCGACTACAATATTTATTTAAAAAACAAACTTGAGTATATAGCAAATCAACAAGTCATTGAATAGAATCGGTAGACCAATATAGAAATTGTGTTTTCCTGTTGGCTTGTGATTGATGCTTCCAGTTTTGAAGCGCGAGCCATGCGATATTGGCATTCCAAACACCGACCAGAAGCTTGCTCTCGCAGCAATCTCAACGACCAATCCAGAAAACATCGTCAGCAGTGCGCGGCACTTTAGTGAAAGATAGCCATTCGCAATGACCGTCATAATAAAGGACGTTCATTCCGCCTGAATGCGGTATCAATTCGTTTTCATCAAAGTACCGAGAATAATTTCCCATCGGATGACTGGACTCGATCACCAGGGCGGCTGAAGCGGGCGATGTAACCATTGTCAGGGGCACTAAGTAGACACCGTTGACCGAATAGGCGGCCGTCCGCGCGGGGCTATCATTCAGACCATAGGAAAATCGAGCGGTTAAGGGAGGCCCGGCAGTCGGAGCGGCCACCATTTTCTCCTTGGTGGCGGGACAGCGAAAACTGTTCGGTTTACAGATCGGATAGACTGGCGTACCCATTTGCACGCAGTTCTCTGGATATTTGAAACTGGCATAGCTGCCATATATATAGGGCCAAGTGTAGTAAGACCACGCCGTCTCCTGACTGGTATATGGAGGACCAAAGGAAGGTGGCAAACGATTAGAGTTTTCCAACGCATAATTCATTAACCCAGCATGGATCTGATTTAGGTTGTGCAGGTGATCGAGTCCCCAGAAACTGGTCCTGATTGAGTGAGAGGATTAGACCGGATAAAGGCAGGAAGAATCCAAACATATGAAACAGGAAAGGCACAGCACCGAGGAGATCATTCGAATACTGAGGCAAGCCGACAGCAGCAAGACGGCAGAGGAAGTTTGCCGTCAAAGCACCATCAGGTCGACGACGTTTTACCGATGCAAGAAGAAGTAACGGCGGGATGGAGTTGAAGGACGCCAAACGCTACCCAGAGCTGGGGCGGGAGAACGCGGAACTCAAGAAGCTCGTGGCCGATCAACTGCTCAACATCCGGGTGTTGGAGGCGGTGACACAAAAAAATGCTAAGCCGTCCGCAGAAGCGGTGACAATGGCCCCGAGGTCATCGCCAGGATGCTTCAGGGCTGGCTCATAGAGAAATCTAATGAAAGCGGATCCGTCTTTGTCGGAATTCTTGCGGACTTGGTGTCTCGTTATTGCTCAGGCATGGCCGCCGCGCCTTGGTTGAAAGTCGTTACGTCGGCGAATGGCTCGCCAGCTCAGAATCACGACCGACAAAAACAAGGCGGCATTGACACTCGGTTCTGGAACAACGTTCAGATCAGGAAAAGAGGTTCCGACTGCGATTGCATCAAAGAGTGTGGTATCTGTCGGAGTGCCAGTCGCGGAGATCGAACCGGCATAGACGAGGAGCGTATTCAGTCCACTCGAAGCCAGCAGATCGGCGCTGGAAACGCTCCATGTGGCGGCTCCAAGTTCAGCCTCCGAAGACACAGGTGAGGTCAACGCCCAAATATTCAGGACGTCATTTCCAGAAGCATCGACAATCAACTTCCCGAGCAGCAGGTAAGTGGTTCCGGCGGTAATGCTGTATCCCGTGTTGGCAAGCGTGACCGCCCCCGCGCCCAAAATGTCGGACTGGTAGGCAACACTCAGATTCCCATTGGACAAGCCCCAGGCAAATCCGCCCAGCGCGCCACCATTAGCAGTTGTCCACGTCGCACCAGTGGTGCTACTCGCCGCAGTCGTTGGCAGAGCCCCCGTCGTAAAGCCAATCATGGCGGTGGCACCATTCGCGGAGTTCAAGGTATTCGCATCAGCCTGCAACAGCGTGCTAAACCAGAGAGTCGACTGCGTGGTGGCAGAAGTGAAGGAACGCGATGCTGCGCGGGAGTAGCTGCCATTGCTTAGTGGAGCCAAGGACAAGGCTCCCGTGCTGGCGGCGTTTCCCGACACGCCACTGAAAGTCAAATTGGTTGTAACAGGTTTAAACCATGCTGTGGTGCTTCCGCTCCAGATGCCAGTATAGCCGGTGCTCGTACTGGGATTCTGATTCACGAGGTTGGATGAGGTGTTGTATCCCCCGGAGCCAGCCGAAAAAGCGTCGTATGTGATGAGAGTGGCAGGACTGGAAGTAATTCCAAGAAGGCCAATTAATAGAGAGGTATGAACTTTTCTCGCTGAGCGGATTAGCCGATGAATGCCATTCATAGTAGATGTAGGGTAGTGAGTTAGTTATTTTATATCAAGATAAATAAATATTATTACAATATTTATTTAGTAAGAGTTTTTATTGGCAACGCGAACAGCTCTTTGTCAGATTCGAGGGCTGCCACGCCAACCGTATCGACATCGGAGGTATATCCTGGGCCTCCACCAGCCACGTATCCGTCGCTGCGCCCGTTGAGTTCGGAACTGACCCAGAAGGCATATAGTTTGGCGTGAGTGAGAGTAAATCGAAAGCGGACAGGATGGCCGGCAAGTCGAGCGAGATCGTCAGCCCCCTTCCATCGCATCTGAGTGATGGTGGCATCCGTTTTTAGCTCTACGCAGTTTTGTGCCGAATAGGGTTCGATGACCCGCCCTTCAGCATCGAGCACTTCAGCAATGATGCCACCCTGTGAAGCGTCCGCATTGACGAATAGATATTTCCCCGGGAAACTCACCATGCGCGTGGTCACTTGCCCAGACTTGTTCTGCGCATTCAGGGAGACAAAACCGTCGCGCCGCAATGTGGCAATCCCTGTGGCGCCATTCGCATAAAGCCCTGAGCTCATGGAGTCCTTCACACCGGGGTCACCTGTCTTGCGGTTGGTATCCCCGGCAAAGCCCGTGTAATAAAACCAGATTTTGTCTCCGCGAATCACGCAGATATTGCCAAGAGATTGAACGTAGCCGCAATCCCAGCCCTCCTGTCGCGTGGAGTCGATAGCAATGGTCCGGTCGGGGCGGCTCCAATAAAATCCATCCCGACTGTAGGCGAAATTCAATCCCGTGCTTTTGGGGATTCCCTTGGCGGCACCAATTTCATTAGCAGGCCCGTGTAAAATCTGGAAAAAGCCCAGCATGATGCTTTCGTACGGTACGGCGTCCAGATTGTAGAGCTGTGGGTTGTCCCCGATTTGTGGATTGGGCGCGTCTAGCCGATCTGTGCGTGCCCATGGCACGACCGCATCCGGCATCCAGCGAATTCCCTCAAGAAAATCATCTGACTCCGCGTAATAGCGGACGCGTCCATGAGCATCACCCCAGCGCAGGCTGAACACCCAGACCTTACGGAATGGATTGTAAAACATGGTACTGCGATCTCCACACATTCCACCATCAAACGGCTTGCCGAAATCCAGTCCGTCCTTACTCACAAAACCCAACGCGCGGTTGGGGTCACCGGGGCGCCGCACAAAAATCTTGAAGCGCTGCTGAGGATCGCTCGCGTGGTAGTCCTTCACCACAGTCCATGAATCTGGCACGATGTTTTGGGCGAGAACCTGATTGGTGGGCGGGTTGACCTGAAGCGGCGGACGTTCCCAGTGGATGCCATCTTTGCTGGTGGCATAGGCGATGGTACCAAGCCAGCCAGCTTCGTACCAAAGCTCGAAGAGCTGCTTGTCCGGATTCCACCACAAGCCACCGCTCTTGGGGCAAGCCGCCGCCAACCGAGCTCCCCTTCCCTTGATCTCCAGTTCCGTGTCCGGCTTCAACACCGGGTTACCTGCGTACTTCTCGGGGTAATGATATTCCCGCTGCAAATCGGTCTTCTCAATTAGGAAGTCATCGACAAAAAGTTGGCGCCCCACCTGAATCGGGATGACCTTCGGCGGTTTGGCCAGATAGGGAGGATCTATCGGAGCATTGCCTGCCCACGCCACCTTTGGCGGCCAGACTGTTGCCAACTGAATGCCGTTATAAAGAACCTCGCCCCCATGATTTTTCCCTGCACGAATCACCTCAAATCCGGTCAGCACCACACCTGCGGGCAAGGAAAACTCAACTCCTTCCTGACATTCCTTTTGATACAACACCATTGGAATTTCTTTCACGGTGCCACGCATCGAAATCTCGGGTTGCCCCTCGACTCGCGCAAAACCAAACTGGCCCAAATCCTCACCTTTTTCCGCCGGCACAAGCGCCTGCACGACTCCCGGTTTCAAGCACTTGTAGCGATGGCTGCGATCCGCCTCCATCTGGAAGTAAAGCTTCCCATCCAGCAACGTCGGGATTGGAGGAACTGGCCGCGAATACGGCCATTTTTTGGGATCAAACAAATAAACCCGTTCTTTCGAATAAAGACCGTTATTATAAATCGGGTCGTTGGAAAAGAAACCGATTCGCGGAACGGGATTATCCACCACCTCCATCACCGCAGGCTGAGCGACGACCGGTTCATTCGCCCAGGTAAAGAGGCTGCCCCACCAAGCCATGCAGGCCATTATAGCTAGCGCCGCAAAGCAAACCTTCAGGTATGAAATATAATAGGCCATTGCGATGAATCGAACGAACGTTTTGACACGCTTATTCATGCCGCCAGACGAAGCGAACAGCAAAGAGTTTATCGTGTTATTATAACACTAATTCACAAGCCAATCTCCCCACGAGAAACTACCTGCTCTCGGTGAGTGGTGCGATACTGCCCCCCTCCATCCAGCCAGCCGGAATCAGGATTTGCCGAGGCACCTTCGGAATGCCTCTCTCATTTTGCAGAAGCTGGCGCGAAACGACGTCTACGGCTGCGGCAGCCACCTCGTTGCGTCTATGATAAATCCCGGCCAGCCCTTTCATTGAATCCGTCCAGTCATGCACGACCAGCCCGATATCCTCGGGGACACGCAGCTTGAGGTGCCGCGTCAGCCAGTCCAACACATACCGATGAAACGAGATGATGACATCCGGACGATGCGCTTTGACCCAGCGGCAGAAAATGTCCCGACCGCTTTCCAGATTATTGTTCGGAAAGAGAAGTAAGGGGAGTCGATCCTTCGCAGGAATCGTTTGATAATAGTATAGCATTGCCCCCGCATAGGAATGATCGGCCCGCATGTCGACCCACTGTGTGACGGCCAGTCCAATCCGCCGGTAACCCCGCGCGGCCAGATTCGTCGTTGCCAGCAAGACTCCTTGCATCATGTTCGTACTCACCCGGTGCAAGGCGGGAGCAATCAGTCCATATCCAAAAGTTGCCGCAGCATACCGGCTATAATCAATCTCGGGCCCCTTGCCCGTCGACGACTGGGGCATCACGATGATGCCTTCGATGCCGCGCGCTTTCAAAATCGATTCGATACGCCGGGACTTCAATCCAGAGTTTCCCAAGTGAAAGGGTTCCGCATCGTAGCCCTGCTGTTGCGCCCTGCGCCGTATATCGTCGAAGGAAACATACTGATAAGCCGGGTCGCGCAAGGCCCCGTCGGGATCGTCGTAGCGGATAACAGCCAGAGCCGAGCAAACCCTCCTCGTTTTGCGCCCGCGGATCATGGACATTAACCGTGACATTTGTGGGTCGGGTTTATAACCGGCCAGCCGCAATGCCATCTGTACTTTTTTGCGGGTTTCCATGCTTACTTTGGAGGAATTTCGTAGGACACGGGAAACGGTCATAGCCGAGACACCAGCCTTTGCCGCGATGGAATGGAGGTTAGATCGATCCATGGCATGTTATAATAACAGAACAAAACGTTAGCACAATGAATACCAGCTATGTCATACCTATCGCATGGTTATTTGCTTTGGCGAGGTTATGGGCCGCCTGATGCCACCTGGGCATCTGAAGTTCCAACAGTCCGTTCCGGGAAGTCTCGAATTGACCTTCGCCGGGTCCGAATCAAACGTAGCGGCTTGCATTTCGTTGCTCGGTGGAACCTCCACTTTTGTAACAGCCCTGCCGGATCACATTATCGGACAGACCTGTCTTCACTACTTCCGCGGACTCGGCACTGATGTCTCCCATTGCGTACTCAAGCCTCATTCGCGTCTGGGTGTTTTCTATGTTGAGAACGGCATTTCCCAGCGCAGCGGACAGGTTGTCTACGACCGCGAATTTTCCGCTTTTTCGACGAGCACTCCATCCGATTTCAATTGGGACGCGATCTTTGTCGGGGCGAGTCACTTTTTTACATCAGGAATTTCTCCGGCCGTTTCTGAGCAATCCTGCCAGACTACGCTTGCCGCCATTCGGGAAGCCAGGAAGCGGGGTGTCACGGTGGCGTTTGATCCCAATCACCGTCGTACGCTCTGGCGTTGGTCGAAATCCGCATCTCCCACCGAACTGGCACGTCAAACTTTCGATATTTTCCTGAAAGAAGCCGACATCCTATTTACAAATTGCGACCAAGCCCGCGACCTTCTCGGAATCAAGGGAGAGTTTACGCAAAGCCCCGAGTATTGCCTGGAGATCGCCCGGCAATTGGCGCAGCGCTACCCCCAGTTGCAGTCCATCGCGCTAACGATGCGTCACCTTTTCTCTGCTTGTGAACATTCCTGGGGCGCGGCCTATTATGAATGCCGCAGCGGGCAACTCTATTTCTCTCCGCAAGCGGAGGAGGCGTACCATCCCTATCACATCACGCAGATTGTGGATCGCCTGGGAACGGGAGATGCCTTTGCCGGAGGGTTATTATATGCGCTAGGCACCCCGGATTTACAGTCACCGCAACGCGCCCTCGACTTTGCCACGGCCACGGCTGCCCTGGCTCACTCCATTCGGGGCGATGTCAGTTACTCCTCACGCAAAGACGTGGAGTCCATGCTATCGAGCAACGGATCCGGACATTGCATCCGCTAATCACCATGTCAGCCCCCACCACTGTACGTTATAGAATCCTGGCCCTGGCCTGCTCGCTTTCCATGCTGACGTATGTGGACCGGGTGGCTTTATCCGTTGCCTCCGGATCCATCGTGGAGACGCTCCACCTCAACTCGATCGCTGACCTGAAGTGGGCCTTTGCCATCTTCGCTTTTTGTTATGCCATGTTTGAAATTCCCACCGGGTGGTGGGGAGACATGCGAGGCCCGCGTCACACGCTCTTGCGCATCGTTGTCTGGTGGTCGGTTTGCGTCGCACTCATCGGCGCTACCGGGCTCCAGATCGGTGGCATCGTTTTGGGGTTGGGATTTCTCATCCTGGTCAATGCCATTTTCGGAATTGGGGAAGCCGGAGCCTACCCCAATTTGAATCGTGCCTTGTATGGCTGGTTTCCTGCAGAGGAGCGGGGATTGGCACAGGGATCGTTGTGGATGTGCGCCAAACTCGCCGGGGGATTGACCCCCGTTCTTTGGATGATCCTGGTGCAGGGTGTCGACTTGCGGCCGCTGGGTGCATCGCTGACCCTATCGCCGATACTTCCCTCCTGGCGTTCGGCTTTTTTCCTTTTCGGCGTCATCGGCATGGTCTGGTGCCTGCTCTTCTGGAAGTTTTTCCGCAACCATCCCCGTGAGATCGCCGCCGTCAACGATGCTGAGCTGGAGCTAATCGAATCCGGGCAAAAAGCCGCTTTAGCCGGACACGGCAAAGTTCCATGGAAGCGCATCTTCTCCAGCCGCAACCTCTGGTTCCTCTGCCTCATGTATGGCTGCCAGGCCTATGGCTGGTATTTCAACATCACCTACCTACCCCGCTTTCTCGAACAGCAATACCACGTCACTCCCGATAGCTTGGTCGGCTCCATCTATAAAGGAGGTCCTCTCTGGATGGGTGCCATCGGCTGCCTGCTGGGAGGGATTCTTACAGATCGATTCGTCAAGCGAACCGCTAGCCGAAAAATGGGGCGCCGAATCTGTGGGCTCGTCGGTCACGCCGGATGCGTGTGCTGCTTTCTGATTGCCCCCTATATGACTACAGCGTTCGGCTTTTTCCTGGTCATCTCGCTGGCAGCCTTTTTCACCGATTCCTCCGTGCCGTCCGCCTGGGCTATTTGTCAGGACATCGGCCACCGCTACACCGCGATTGTCTCGGCCATCATGAACACGACGGCGGGATTGTTCGGTGCGCTGGCGGGAATTGTCACCGGCTACGTCCTCGAACATCATCTCTCACTCCACGCCGCGCGACTCAACACACCGGTAACGGCCCTGACTTCCGCCCAGCAATGTGACGGTCTGATGGGCGGTTATCACACCGTTTTCCTGATCTTTGCCGTCGCCTACCTCATCGCCTTTGCTTCCTGGTTCTTCATCGATGCCGAAAAACCGGTCTGCCCCTAAATTCCATGACTGCTTTCCTCGAAAATCCCAAACCCTCCGATTCCACGTTACGAATTCCCAAGTCCTCGGCCCTCATTCCCGTTTTGGTGATCGACTCCCCGGACAAGGCCTGCCGAACGATCTCCTGCCTGATGGAATGCGGAATCGATTCCGTTGAACTCGCGTGGAGAACACCCCACTTTCTGACCACGCTACAGGCCGTCCGCAAAGAGTTCGACCAACTGCAACTCGGAGTCGGTACCATACTCACGCCAGATCAAGCATCCATCGCGCGGGACGTCGGGGCTGATTTCGGGCTCAGCCCCGGAATCAACCAGCCCGTAATCGAAGCCGCGCAAAAACTCTCCTGGCCTTTTGTCCCAGGAGTCATGACGCCCAGCGACATCTCCCTGGCCATGGCGAATGGATGCCGTCTGATGAAATTCTTTCCAGCCGAAACCTCGGGAGGCACTGCTCACTTGAAAGTCATGACCTCCCCGTTTCTACACCTCGAACCACGATTCATTGTTCTCGGCGGTATCACCGAACAAAGCTGTGCCGCATATCTGAAAATTCCCACTGTCACCGCCATCGGAGGCTCCTGGCTGGCGCCCACGGACGACATCGACAATCACCGGTGGAATCTCATCGCCGCCCGTACCCGCTCCGCTCTGGCGATCATTCAACAACACCGCCCTCAAGCCACATGAACCTCGCCTCCATCAGCCTGAGCGCTTTCCTCCTGGCCAATCTAGTTAGCATGCCAAGCGTGCTGGCGAGAAGTGACTCCCTGCTATTTTGCGCCAACGATCAGACCGTCACCTACGCCACCCGCGAAATGATTTTTCTAGAAAATCCCCGCCTCGGCTCCATCTCATTGATCGACCTTGATGCCACGCCTCCCGCCGCCTCGACCATCCAATCCATTCCTTGCTCCGTCATCGGCCCTCCCACCTCCATCGCGCGCGTACCCAACCGCCCCATGATCGTAGTGACCTGCGCCATGCGCTCGCAAAAAATCAATAACCGTTGGCAACACATCCCCAATCGTAAAGTCTCTCTTCTGAGTTTTGACTCGACCCAAAAGCTGGAATTACTCGACCAAATCGAAGTTGGATTGCAACCCACCGGCCTCTCCTTTCATCCGGACGGCAAGCACGCCTACATTGCCAATCGCGCGGACGGCACCGTCTCGCTTATCCGCGTCGATCAGCGCACGCTCAAGGAAGTAACCCGATTCAAAATAGCCAAACCCACCGACTCCCTCGCACACATTGAACTCAGTCCCGATGGACGCCATGCCTTGGCAACGCTGCAACAAGCTGGCGAAACCATTCTCCTGGAAATACAAGACAACCTCGCCTTGCGAATCGTGCAGCGCATCCCTTCCGGTCCCAGTCCTTACTCAGTGCGCATCAATCGAGACGGCAAATGGGCCGTCATTGCCGACGTCTCAGCCAACACCCTCACCCTGCTGGATCTCCAAGGCAGTCCCGCGACCATTACGCAGCAAATTCAGGTTGGCAACCTACCCGAGGGAATTGACATCAGTCCCGATGGGGAATGGATCGTCGTCAACTGCATGGAAGGCGCAAATATCGCCAACAAAGAGCACCCGCTCTACGGACAACCCGCGCGCCTCTACCTGATTAAACGAAACAACGCGGGAGAAATCCGCGTTCACTCCAGCCAAACCACCACGGGAGCCCCCCAGTTCGCGCTCTTTACCCCCGATGGTCGCAAGCTAGTGGTCTCCCATACTCGACTCAGAACGCTTTCCACCCTGACCTTCAACAACGGACAACTCACCGACACCGGGCATCGGATACCAGTCGACGGAGAACCGGTGGCTGCCTGCCGATAAAGGCCACCACGATTGCCAAGATAAATAATTACTCAGTATTCCTGGTTCCAACGCCGCCAAAGCCTGTTATCTGAATGAGTCAAACAAATGAAATAGCTTAAACGCCTATTCATCAATAAGTTAATCCAAATCAACCTCGCAACACCCTTATTTTCATGAACGGGAAGATAAATAAATATCTTTTGACTAAACTCATGGAGAATGGGATGTGTAACGCAATGCAAGTTAACGCCACCAACAAAATTTCGCTCATCTATACCGAGTTGCGCCAGTCGATACTGAGTCAGAAATGGAAAGAAGGAGAGAAGCTTCCTACCGATTCAACTCTTGCCACGCACTATCAGTGCAGCGCCGGTACGGTCAACAAGGCAATGGCTTTGCTCGTACACGAGAAGCTCATCGAGCGACGCCCTGGCATGGGCACCAAGGTACTGGGAGGCTTGACCGTACGCGAAAAATCCAGCACGCAGTTGAACGCCCTGGCTTTCGTTTATCCGAGTGATCACCACGAAGGAATCGCGCGGATGTCGAGCGGCTTTCAAATCGCGGGGGAAAAATACCAACGGCGCATGGTCATACTTCCTACAGGAGCCACTTTCAGCAAAGAAGTCGAGTTTTTCGAGCATTTCTCCGAACTCGACATTCGCGGTGTCGTAGCATGTCCGGCAATCGATACACCCGAAAACCAACTCACCATCTGCCATGCCATACAAAAAAGCCGATTACCCGTTGTCTTGGCTGGATCAAGCCTTCCCGGCTTCAGCGAGTCCTCGGTATTGGTTGACAACCGACACGCCGGATTGACCGTGACAGAAGCACTCATCCAAAAAGGCTGTCAGCGCATTGGATTTTTCTCAAATTTCTCATGGGCCCAATACATGCGCGACCGTTACTACGGCTATCGAACCGCCATGGAAAATGCCGCCATCGAAGTGCAGCCTGATTGGGTCGAACTCAATAGCCAGCACGCCATGCACGCCGATTTTGAAAAGCCATTGATCGAACCGGCCATGCTGGCCCAACAATTTCTCGAACGTTCACCGAAGGTCGATGCAATTGTCTGCGCCGATGACATGCTCCTAGCTGGAATGATTCTCGCCGCCGGTAAAAAGGGTCTCCTCATTCCTCAAGACGTGCAACTGGCCGGAATCGATGACTTCGACCTGTCGCAGATCGATCCCGGAGCGGAACTGGGAGACATCCCTAATATGAAGCTCACGCGCTACCACATCCCGTACGAGGAAATTGGTTACCGCGCTTTTACAAACCTTCAATCGCTCGTATCCGAAGAAAAAAACATTCCAGAAGAAACCATGATTCGAGGAAAGGTCAGCACCTAATCCCCTTCTCTAGCTATGAAAACCACCGCGACGGCCATTGCCGGCGTTCTCATATTTCTCGGTTTTGCGATCTTACCCCTCTTGGCCGCTGAGACTCAGGAGCTGTTAAAGAACGCCGATTTTGAAGAAGACCGCAATGGCGATGGCCGGGCCGACCACTGGTTTTCCTATCCGAACTCCCTGTCTACGTCCTCGGACCCGGTGATTCGCACCGTCCGCGAAACCAACGATGCAGCTAGCGGCAAGAGTTACATCCAGATCAGCCGCTCGAGTGGTAAAGGCACGCTCAACTTCAGTCAACACATCCCACTTCAAACTCCGGAGCTTCAAGCCATTCGCTCCAATCCGGGAGGCACTCTCGCGCTCAAAGGTAAAATTCGCAACGGACCCGACGGCGGCAACGCAGCCATTTTCGCCATACTGATTTTTCAATCCACGAATGATCCCAGTCGCAAACTGACCGAAAAAGTGACCACTCCCATCGTCAGCGCCATTAACCAATGGGAGGAAGTGTGCATCACTTTCAAGGTAGCCGACATCATCCCACCCAATAGTGAATTGATCGCCATCGACGTTAATCTCCAGCTGATTTCATCCAAGGGAAGCGCCGATTTCGATGACTTCTCCCTGAAATTCGAATAATGCCCTACGCCTGCGAAACCAACTGGACTACGCCATTCATGCTTTCTTCGCGATACCATCCTCTTTTCATGTGCCTAATCGCTATGCTGCCGTCATGGACAACAGCTCCAGCGGCAGAGGCAGTTGCTGGCCCTGGTGCTGGCCAGGAATACAGCGGAGTTGACATCAGCGCTTCCTATCAAAGCGCCGTTTCCACATCGTCTCGGCCTCTGACGGCCACCATCACCGTCGACAAAAAACGGATCATTGGCCCCCTGGAGAAAAAACTTTTCGGCTTCAACACCGACCGCTACGCCCTCGAAACAACCCTCCTCCTGCCTGGCACCCAGCAGATTGATCCCGAGGCCTCCCATCTCCTGCATGGTATCCCGCTGCCCCTCGTCCGCTCCGGTGGCTCCGAGGCGATGCAATTCCGCTGGAAGCGCGCCATCGGACCGAACGCCGAGCGACAACCCCAAAAACTCTGGCCATGGGCCACTAGCGAAAAACTCGCCCTGGGAGCAGTCGAAATGGAACAATGGCTGCGCAGCATCGATCCCAAAACGGAGACCGCGTGGGTACTGAACCTTTTTCAAGACACTCCTGAGGACCACGCCGACCTAGCCGAATTCCTCACTGGAACACCAGGCAAGCCTCGGGGCTCTATCGATTGGGCGCAGAAGCGAGTCGCCCTTGGACTCAAGGAACCGGTCAAGGTTGCCATTTGGGAACTGGGCAATGAAGTCGACTGGGATTCGACGCACAAACTGACCATTGAGCAGTACATCGATGCGTGCCGCAAAACCATTCAAGCCATACGCCAGGTGGATCCCAAGGCCAAGTTCGCCGTCCACGCCCTGACCGCTCCATGGTCCCCAAATCATCAGGAATTCTCAGGCTCAAGTTGGTCTGGTTGGCACCGCAATCTGCTCCGTAAACTCGGCCCTGAAATCGATTACATCTCCTTTCACCCCTACTATGACGGTAATCCTCTGTGCGTGATTGAACGCTATCTTGACCGCATCCGCGATGACATTCAGGATATCACCAAAGACAATCGCATCCGCGTCTACATCTCCGAACATGCCCGTTGGCCGGAAACGCCCAAAAAGGGAGAATGGAAGGACAACTGGTTTCAAACCCATTCCCTTGACGGTTGCCTTTCAACTGCGCAATTCCTTGTGCGTTGCCTGTCGCGCCCCGAGATCACTGCGGCCAGCTATCACGCCTTGACCACCGGCCCATGGGGACTTTTCTTCTGCGATCCGGAATCCGGAAAATTATACACGAGCGGCATGGCCGAGCTCTTCCGTTTTTTCTCCAAACTCCCTGACGGAAACGTCGTTGCCACCACCATCAGCGGCTCAGGCACCGATCCCAACAGGCCCGACCTCGAATTTATTGCCGCCACCGTGAGTACTCCACAAGGACTCTTTCTGGTGGTTGTCAACCGGGGCGCAGAGCGCAAGGCCAAGCTCGCCCTCGGATCGAATTACCAACTGCGCTCGGGTTACAAACTCACCGCTCCCGACCGCAACTCCGTTAATACCCTCAAAGAACGCACCATCTCCATCACGTCATTGCCGTCGCTTTCACGCGACGCCGTATTGAACGAAATTCTCATTCCACCACTATCCGTCAACCTCCTGGAACTTACCGAAATCAAGTAAGCTGACTTTACTCCGGCCACCCTCACCATTATGAATTGGTCCTCTTCTCCAGCACATCTCCGCAGAGGATTCAGCTTGCTCGAACTCCTCGTGGTCATTGGCGTGATCGTTGTTTTGACCGTGCTCATCATCCCAGGGATCAAAATGGCCACCACCAAAGTCAAAACATCCGGCTGTGCCGCAAACTTGCGCCAGATCCACATCGCCTTAATGGCCTATGCGGCGGACAATAACGGCTTTATTCCAGGTGCAAGCGACCGATGGGGACCGCCGAATCCCAACACATGGTGCATGCTTGTCTGGTCTTACGCTGGGTATAACTCAGACAGACTGACTACCAACTCGTTCGATAGTTCGGGAACGCAGCCCAAAAATATCTTTCATTGTCCGGCCAACGCCACTGGATTCAGAATCCCGCCAACCGTGACCGAAGTAAACTCTCACAAATATTCCTACGGTCTCAATAGCGGCCCGATGGGAGACAACCAAACCGGATGGCAGACTCCCTGCCCTCTGGCCCGTATCAAAAGCCCCTCGCAAACCGTCATCCTCTCAGAAGCCAGCTACTGCCTCGGCAGCCGCATGGGCTACATCTATTATCAAGGGCTCATTCCGCACAATGGCGCAAGCAACTTTCTGTTCTTCGACGGTCATGTGGAATGCGTTCCATTTGAGACAACCATCAAAAATTGGACGGATCATACCGACGCAATATTCTGGATGAATAATTAGCTCCATACAGGATCACCTATTATTCCCAACGTCTTTTTTAGCCGCCAGTTTTTTGAACCACACGCGATCATTGTTCTTTGCCGGCCTATTTCCATGCGCAGCTTCGTTGGTTTGCAGGCCGTTATCGTAAACGTAGCGGCTCGCTGACAATGACCTATCGTTTGTCTGGAAATTTCAGTTCCCCGAAGGAGCCCTGACCTTCGTCCCCAATGTCTGCATTGGTGTCCCGTGCCTGCTCTTCCTCGTCATCATCAATGGCCTCGCTACCAGCACCACCCGCCGAGGAAAATGGCTAGAAGCCAGTGGCACAAAACGAAAACGAGGGGGGCTTGTGAAGTGATGGCGATTGAGCAGCATAGTTGAAAATGGATATAGCTAAATGAATGTCTTATTGCGGATACCAGCGGTTATCGCTGGCTGGTACCGAGGTATTGATATTTTCTACATGACCATCCACAAATAGAAAGTTAGCGGAACTAAAGGGGTGTCGACGGGAGACATCGCTAGTGCCTCCCGGTAGAAAAAATTCCGCATTGGCATTAATCTCCACAATTAAAAAGGTTGAAGCATCGGGAGTCCTTAGCGCTCGAAAGTTCCATCTGGAATCGGTAATGTTGACGTTCATGGCATAGGAGACTAAGCGCCCCGTTGGACGATAAGCAGGACAGTTGAGGATACCGGTGGATCGTAAAAGTGGTGCCGAGCCTAAAACGTTATCCCCAATTCCCAAATAGGGTGCCAGCTTTTGCATCCAAGTTGTCGATTGAGGAGGAGTGCCCACTCCGTAAGCCAGGGGATAAACCTGATCGTTATCCGCAAGATAGTTCGACATGGCGATGCCGATTTGGCGCAAATTGGATTGGCATTTACTTGATCGCGAACGGCTCATTGCGGAACCGAATGCCGGGATGCCCAACGATATCAGAATACTGATAATACAAAGAGCTACTAATAGCTCAATGAGGCCGAAAGCAGAGCGTTTCATGACAAATGCCGTTTTATTTTTCAGGGGGAGAATGGATACATTCGCGCGATCGATTGAGTGATTGCAATTTGAGTCACCCTGGCAGCTATTTGGCGAGAAATTTCACCGCAAACAACAGGTTTAAGGAGATCAATGATCTCCTTAAACATTCCTTCTAACTGTTTGATTATTGCTACGTTAGCGCAATTGTTTGATAAATGAAAAACAACCAAATTCTGCCATGAACTACATCAAAACTTACAGCACCTCTACTCTCAAACTATTGGCGCCGCTCGTACTTTGGGCGATGGTGGGAACCGTTAGTACCATGGGAGATGTCATTATCGGATTTGAAACGTCCAGTGGGTACGGAACAAACACCACTATTGTTGGTGTCGATGACTCGACAATCACCGGTACGGCAGCATGGAGTAATACGTTTAATACAACTGCTCTCAACGGCAACCTGCAAACTTCCACGGCCAATCCTCAATCAGGATCACAAGCCTTGCGCCTGACAAATACCGCTACAGGTGCGCTCGGGGCCTCGCTGCAGCTAGGTTCTGCAGTAGATGTAACGCAACCCTTTAACATTCACTTTGGTATGGCACTCAGTGGCATTAGTGCGAATACGGGCAATCAGGCTCAAATATATTTTGGAGCAAATAGCAGTCAGGTTGGAACTTTGCCTTATTGGTTTGGCTTGATTTATTCTGACGGAAAACTCGCCTTAGCTCTAAATAGCTCCAACAACTCCACGGCGGCATTCTATATTGAATTTGGAAACTATACGGAATATGCAAATCTTGGAGACTATATCACGTTTGATTTCACCATCAATCCATCCACGTCTAAATTTACGAATGTGTTGGTTTCCGGAGAGCTGAAAACCAGCAACCTGACCAGCTCGGTTCAAGCGAGCGCCAGTGGAGGAACCATTCCTCACCTGACCTCAACGCCAGATACATATATTGTATTTGCGTCGGGTGGCAATGACACAATTACGGCTGATTTTGACAACTTGCAAATCTCCACCATTCCCGAGCCTTCTATGATCGCACTGGTTTCTTTTGGATTTCTGGGAATCTATTGCTTAAGGAAGCGTCAGTCTTAGTCAAGGAACCACTCCCAAACAGTGGGGGTGATCTCGATGAGATTGTCGGATCTGCCCAACGGAACCTTTTCGCGGGGCTTCTTGAAAAGCCATCGCGAGCCGCTATTGCAGGGTAAATTCTGAGCTCCTCCTGCCGAGATGTACTATTCATTCCTTTTCTCTGAAAGCGAAACAGAGTAATCGCTGCGGTTTATCTTTCGGACACCTTGGTCTGACTCATACTTACTTAAAGAAAACAATCTACCTTTACATAGACTTGTCATGAGATTCTCTCTTTTATTATTGTCACTTTTCACGTTTGGCGTGTCCGCGCAGTCCCAGGATCGTCTCCCCCCGAACTTGAATGAGGAATGGGTCTTCTTTCTGAAGCCTGCGGAAATCCTGTCGTACAGCCAGATTCCCGAAAAACTTTTCCAGGCCGACGGCAAGGAGATACTCGCGCAGAAAATCAAACTCAGCGGCAGTTTTATTGACCTGGCCGAGCAGACTAAAGGAAACTTCGAGGAAAAGAGCGCGGCCATTCTCTATAATGAGTTCAGCAGCGAGCGGGCTGGAGTCATGCGTATTGGAGTTTCCGCGGATTACTGGATGGAGATTTATATCAACGGCACTCCCGTTTTTAATACGTTGAAATCTGGAAATGCCGGAAAGCCTTATACTCCCGATGCCTTTAGTTTCGATGTTCCGATTAAAGTCGGAAAAAACCTGCTGGCAGTAAAAGTTCTGGCCGGAGCGGACGGATGGCGATTCGTTTATGGCGCCCCAGCGCCACACGAGACACGACCAAATGTCCGGTTTCAACCCAGTAACGAGTGGAAAGCTGTTAACATGGATGATCTGCTCGTCAAAGAAGGGAGCGCTCTGGATCTACGCAAGGTTTCCGAAGTGCCTCGACCCACAAGCTTGTTGAGCCGATTGGGCTTGGTTAAAGCACCCGCTAAACTTCCTCGGCTGGAGGTCGGACCAACGGGAAGGATTGTTGTCGAGGGACGTCCGGATATCACGGTGAAATTGCACGGAGGTGGAGTGAATACTCCCCGCATATTTGACAAGTCAATGAAAGATCCTGAATGGAAGGAGCTTTGGAAGCGGGAAATTCTTCAGGCGCGGCTGCAAGGATACAACATTCTGCGGTTGAGCACGGATGCTGTCTACCCCGAGGATATGAACATCCGACCGGATCAGTTTGATAAATTTGATTATTTCACAAGCACTCTCGCGGAAAATGGCGGTTATACGTTTCTGACCGTTGGCGCATCTGGGGTCTATCTCAAAAATGCCTGGGGTCCCCTCCTCCAAGGTGAACGCCGGGATTACAAACTGCGCATGTATTTGGGTGATGAACAGGTTCGCAAAGCGTGGAAATACGGAGTAGAAGCACTCATGAACCATGTGAATGCCTATACAGGCGTTCCGTGGAAAGATGATCCAAGCATCGCCTGCATAGAACTTTTTAATGAGCAGGAATGGGGATTTTTTTATCCAAAATCGAAGCTCGCGGAACAAACCCGGCTTGAATTTGATACGAGATATCGCCTGTGGTTACAGGAGAAATACAAAACTGTAGAGACTTTATCCAGGGCGTGGGGAATGCAGGCCCCAGCTTCTTTTGAAAGCGTTATGACTCCCGAGGAATTCCCGTTTAGTAGAAGGGAAGCCAGAGATAACGATTACATCCTGTTTTGTGCCGAGCTTTCGCGTGAGAGCGTGGCGTGGATGCGTGACGTCCTTCGGGCCACCGGATATAAAGGCATGGTTGCTCAGTATAACATGTCTCACTGGCAAGCCGGACAGGAAGTGCGATGGGAGGAATCGCAGGTTACCATCGCCAATGCCTATCATAATCATCCGACCGCTTTCGATAACCCGGGTTCAAAGTGCGGCCAGGAAAGCTCCATTGGCGCGGGCGCATGGTATTCACGCAGCATCTCCTGCATGCGCTTCGCCGACCGGCCGCTGATCGTAACGGAGTACAATCACTCCTTCTGGAATCCGTATCAGTACGAATGCGGCATCGTTTTTGGCGCCTATGCTGCCCTCAATTCATTCGATGCTGTATTCATTCATGAGGGACCGGTTTTCTACTATGCGGAGAAATCCCTCGTCAATGTGTTCAATGTGGGATATTCCCCGGTTTCACGTGCGGGAGAGTTTTTATTAAGCTGCCTATTTTTGCGTGGTGACGTAAAGGCCTCACCGCATCGCGTGGAGTTACAGATTCCCAAGGAATATCTTGAGACCAATTGCAACGGCGGTCGCAGCGTTTCCAGCGATCAAGGCCGGATAGCCTTCATGACCGGATTCAGCATTGCCTTTCCCTGGGCAAAGCGCGCCGAGGGAGTCGGCACGGCACCGCAGGCTGATCTAGTCCTGACGCCCGACAGTGGCGCGGAATTTATATCCGCCGGAGGCGGATGGGCGATTAGCGGGAAAGATTCGAAATCCACAAAATTTTCCCTTGATGCCGCCGTTGCGAGAATGAAAGAAATGGGACTGCTTTCCCAATCGAATATCAGTGATCCATCCAAAGGAATATTTCAATCCGATACCGGTGAAATCACCATGAGAAGCCGGGAAAATCTCATCAAGGTGGTGACTTCTCGTAGCGAAGCGGTGGCGATGGAGGGGAATAAAGGCGAATCCATCGGTCTTCTGAATGTCTCGGACACAAGCGTTCCGGCATTGGTGGCCACCTGTGCCGTTGATCAAAAAAACCTGGACGAGAGCGGGCGGATCGTCCTGATTTATTCCACGCAGGTTGTAAATAACGAGATGGAACTTTCACCTGATCGCTCCACGTTGGTGAACTTAGGCAAGCTTCCAGTCCTCATGCGCGTCGGTCGGCTCAGCGCGTCTCTCCGAAACATCAACGGCGCCAAGATGTCGCTCTATGCCCTGGGACTGGATGGCACTCGCCGGGGAAAGCTGCCCGTCGCATTTGTCGATGGAACTCTCCAAATCCACATCGACACAGCGGCCTTGAAGGACGGTCCAACGCCATTTTTTGAACTCGTTAAGGAGTAACCGCAGGCAAAGGTGGTCTCACTCAAGCACGAGTTTCAAAGAAGATCACCTCGAACCCAAACAATACTTCTTCAAGAAGAAACTTTTTTCAGGACGAATGCGCCATACGGAGGAATGGAATGCGTTCCGGATAGGACTTCATGACTTTCGAGCTTGATCCACCGCTCCGATCCAAAATCAAATGACTTCGGCTCGTGCTCAAAATTGAGGAGAAAGAGGAAATCCGTTCCGTTAGCATGGCGACGTTTGGCGATCAACCCCGGAGGAAGAATGCCGTCCACGGCAAAAGGAATTTGGGCTTCCAATGCAATGCGTGCATAGAACGGATTCAGAAAGGCCGCATCGGCATTAGCCGCGAGATAATAGACTTTTCCCTTTCCATACTTATTGACGGTGAGAGCTGGAAGTCCTGCATAGTAATCAGACTCATAAGCGGCCAAGACTTCAGCTCCTTCTGCATGAATGACTTCACAATAGGTTTTGACCGGGAAAGAACCTACTAAATGAAGGGCGTTTCCCGAACACGGGCGCAAGGCGTTCGTATCTTCCCGATAGAGCGTGTCTATCTCTTCCACCCAAATACCTGCCAGTTCCCGCAGGGGACCTGGAGCGCCTCCAAGGTAGCAGAGATCGCTATCATCAACAATCCCGCTCCAAAAAGTAAGGATCAACGTGCCGCCATTTCTTACAAACTTTTTGAGTTTTTCCGCCACGCCAGGCTTTACCAAGTACAAAACAGGAGCCGAGATTAGTTTGTAAGAATCCACAGGCATATCCTGTGAAATAACGTCCGTGGCAACGCCTAATTCGAAAAAGGCCTTGTGGTGCGGGTGCACAAAATCAAACCAATAGCTGCGACTGCCAGTCAGACAGCGCGCATCCTCCAATGCCCAACGATTTTCCCAGTCGAACACAACGGCGGCTTGAGGCTGCACAAGCGAGCCCACCACATCACTTAACCCTTGCAACGTTTTCCCAAGCGCTTTGACTTCCTGGAAAGTTCGGGGCCGAGAGTCTCCATCGTGACCAATGATGGCTCCATGAAATTTCTCAAGACCACCACGTCCTTTCCGCCATTGGAAGTGCATGACGCTGTCCGAGCCCAGAGCCGTCATCAGCAGACTGGCAACCTGATGCATCCCGGGGCGCTTCAGCTTGGCCCATTGAGAATGAGTAATACTCGGCGTCGATTCCATTAACAAGAATGGCCTGTTCGGTTTAATTGCCCGGGTTAGATCTGACAACAAGGCTTGATGTTCAGCCACTTCGATGTTCCCCACTGGCGAGTGATAAGTAGGATAGCTGTCCCAGGAAGTAACATCGAAGAGAGAGCCAATCTTATACGGATCTAGGTCCGGCCCCAAAGTCAGATTGGTTGTAGTTGGGACGTTGGCGGAAAATAAACGGATCGAATTCAATTCATTTTCGATGAACTGACAAGCTTGCCACGTCACAAATCGGCGCCAATCGAGGTTAAGTCCGTGAATGGACGATTCTCCCACCGGAGACGGAGATTCGATCTGGGACCAATCCGTAAAGAGGTGGCTCGAAAAACTCGTCCACCACGCCTTGTTTACGGCATCGAGCGAATCATTGTATCTATTTTTGAGATAATTCCTAAAAGCGTTCTGGCAGAGCTCGCAATGACATTCGCCGCCATACTCGTTTCCAACATGCCACAGAACCAGATTCTGCCGATGCGCATAACGTCTGGCCAGTTCGGCATCCATCCGGCCAACCTCTTTACGGTAGGCAGGCGAAGTCCAGCAGTAATTATCCCTTGTGCGACCGCGCAATCGGCGTCGATGCGCGTCAACGCGTACGATCTCGGGATGTTTCTCCGCTAGCCAGAGCGGATAAGCGGCGCTCGGCGTCGCCAGATTTATGTAAAGCCCATTGGCCTCGAACGAATCAAAGATCCGGTCAAGCCAGTCAAAGCAATACACGCCCTCCTTGGGTTCCAGTCGCGACCAAGCAAAAATACCAACACTCAATACATTGCATCCAGCTTCCTTCATCAACCGGATGTCTTCTGCTAGAATATCCGGTCGATCAAGCCATTGATCTGGATTATAGTCGGCTCCATACCAGATAACAGGCAGCTTGGCGTTAATGGGAGGAAATTCACTCACAACAAGTCTCCTATTTGAAATAAAACTGCGGATTATACCGTGAGCTTTAATTCGTTTTTGGAATTTTTGGCGAGGGTGACCATCTTGCGCACTGCCCCGGAATTCGTGCGAATGGTTAGCTCATAGTCTCCATAAAACCCGTGAAACTGATTGATCTTGCCTTCTTCATATGAAATGGAACCTGAGCTTGTCCATTCATTCTGTATCATATTTTTAAGAGTTTTCAGGACTGGTTTCGGCTCTAAATCATAGGATACCAATCCTCCGCGATATTGATTCTCTCCTTCCTCACTTCCAAGGGGAGCATAGGCTGCCGTGCCATCGACAAGATTCCACCAAATAATTCCATTGGTCGACGGATGGCTAAACCAAATCCGGTATAATTTCTCTGCCACCAATTCCTGAAATTTATCCCCATCTCCAAACTCCCTATTCGCAGCAATGGTTATTTCTGATATATTGATGGGCAATCCAAGTTTTGCGTACTGATCTAGGTTGGCGAAAATCAGCCGCTGGTTGATGAATTGATGCGCCCAATCGACCATTGAACTGGGTTTGGAAAACATGTGATACTGTAATCCGAGGCCACGGATCGGCAAATTTTTTTGAAGCAGATGCCGGACCAGCATATAGAGTGGCGTATAGTCGCCACGATAGCTATCCCAACTGACCCAGGGACCGTCATTATAGAGAAGCTCGGTTGATTCTGGAAAATATTTCTGAGCCATCGCGAAGGCCGATTCGACATGATGCTCTGGCATCAGGGAGTGCAAGGCTGGATTCCACTGAAGCGCTTCATTGGCCACATCCCAGATACTAATTTTTCCGGAATACCGACTGGCGATTTGCTGGATACGCTGCTCAAGACGGACCTCCAGTTCTCTGCGCTCGGTGGGCAACCATTTTGGAGCAAAATCATGCCAGCAAAGCAAATGTCCCTTGGGAGTTATTTTATACTTGTCGCAAAATTGTAGAACAAGATCCGGTGGGGGGCGGCGGTAAACCGGAGTGCTGTTGATATTGAATCGTGGGTTGCCCTCTTCGGGCTCCAGATCAGACCAATAAAAAGGTAATACAGCCAAATTGAAGAGATTTCCGAAAATCTCTTCGTAGCGCGCATTCTTTTCCGGTTCCTTGAATTGCTGCAACATAAACGCATTGCAGCCAAATCGGTATTCATGCCTCAACAAGCGAAACGAAACATCTGCCTTGGGGATCACTCCCCCTCCGGCATCCACCAGTTTGAGCGATCCAAATCCTTTCCGATTAGTCTCAATTCCGCTTTGAATACGAAATTCGATTTCCGGATCATCGCAGAGCAGATTTCTAGAAACTTGTTGGGCTAATGGATTTAGGATGGCTTGATGCATAATGATTTATTCACAGTCGGATTTTGATATTTTCTCGGAAATCTCGGCGGCGGTAGTTTTACAGAGATACGCCAAAATCTTTCGGGAGCGTGCTGATTCCCCTACGGGCATATATCCTCCCATGGCGGCGATGACCTCCCCGCCCTTTGAAAAGATGGGTGTAGCAACCCGATAATGGCGATTGTCGGGATCGACAGACGCACACAACCCTGTTCTGCGGATCTCCGACAGAAATTCATTCAATTTTGTCTGGGTTTTCCAAATGGATTTGCCCTCCACCTCGAACGGATGCGCCTTATATAACATCGCCTGTGTCTCGGGTTGAGCATAAGCAAGCAGTAATATGGAGCTGATATGATGATAAAAATGGATGGTGTGGCTTCTTTGCTTAATTAGAACTCCCGGACGTTCGGACATAACGCAAAGCCGATGGTAAGTCTCGGTTCCGTTCAACTCCAGTAGGAGAAAGTTTGCACAAAGGAGTTTGGCTTGGGCTCGGATAAGCATATCTCCAGCGATGGTCAATAAATGGCGTTCGCTGTTCAATCTTTCGAGTTCGCCGATCGTGGATCCGAGCAGGAATCGAACGGGATTGGTTTTGCGCTGAAGAAAATTCTCTTGTTCAAGCGTACGAACTAACCGGTACGCCGTTTTGTGTTTAAGTCCAAGGGAAGCGGCGATCTGGTGAACGGTTCTTCCGTGCTCCGAGCCCGCGACGGTGAAGAGTATGCGCGTCGCTTTGATCAGACTTTGGATGGCAAGGTTTTCAGGCATAATTAATGGAAATGATAATCCAAACTGAGACAAATTCACCTATTTACCGTGAAATCGCAGTGTTTGTTTTCGTGCCATCTGATGAGTTTCAGTATCAGACATGATCCGTTTGCATGGCGACTAATTTCTCATGATTTGATTTAAACGGGGAGATCAATGATCTCCGCAACTATTTCAAAACCGAGAAAAATAGATCGATAAATTAAACTTTAGCACTATGTGACCAGCGCGTGCTTATTTTCTGGTAGAGAATTGAGTCGGGCTATTTTATTGGAAACGGAGGTAATTCTTAATCGCGTCAAAACAACAACCGATCGTCGCACAATCCATCACACAGAGAAGAAACGCCTAATTCATCCCAGCACAGAAATTAATGAGTCGACGCAGGAGAAATCCCCGTAATGTACACATTGTCCAGGTCTGCAATAACCGTATCGTTACCACCAGACGCTAGGCTAAAAAATGTGTCCGGAATTGAATTAAGATGCGGTATAGTTCCACCGCTGGCGCTGGACAAGACGTATTTCGTAAGGTCGGCTGTCTTGAGCGCACCCGACAATTTAACGCTGGTGAATTTGTTGGTGGAAGGGTCAATGGCAATATCGAATGTAATATAGCTCCCTAGCTTTGCATAGTCCGTATAGCTTCCTAGTTCGATATAGAATGCCGCCGTGGAGTTATCGGAACTGTTCAGGGCCAGAGACAAAGATCCGTTGCTATAGACGAGGCCAAACCAGTATGGGAATGTTCCTATCTGGGAGCCCTTGGCTCCAAAATAGACCTGAGCCTGATTGACCGTGCCTTCGCTGATTTCGCTCAAGGCCAACGAAAAATGAATGTTGAATGTTTTTTTTACATCTACGTTGGACGCCAATTGCAGGGAAGCCCCAATAGCGGTGCCCGCGGCATTATTCGTCAGTCGCAATGCCTGCGCTCCGGTCTGGGGATTGGCCGTGGAAATTTCCAGCAGCGCATTGAAAGACGATGAGCCGAACGTGCTAGCCCATGGCTTTATCCCGGGAATCGTTGTATCCGTTACCCCAATGATGGTGGCATTTGCCTCATAGCCGCTGGATTTTTCAAACCCAATAAGCACATCGGCCATCGTATAATTCGCCCCAAATAAAATCCAGAGCATGGATAAAACCACAATTTTATGAAAAGAAAAAAAGCGGAAACTGATATAGTTCATAATAGGTCGGTATTCTCGGTCAACAATCACCTTGATAGGTGCTGATTGCAATCGCGATTCAACCACCATCCAATATAAAGGAGATCAATGATCTCCTCAGTTTCGGATTGAAAGCGCTAGACTGAACGACCTTTAGAGAAAGCTGGCACTCGGCAGATGGCCTAGGAGGAGTCGAGTCATCATCTACAATGGTATCGAGTCAATACCGAAAGAGCGCCACAACAAAGTTATGATTTTGAAAGTTCGGCAAGATAAGTTGTAGCGTCTACCTGACGACCGCGAGCCATATTCTATCGACATCATTCGGCAGTACTTGGCAAACGTTGAAACCCGCGAGGCTATGGCCCTGGAAGCATTTGATGCACTCCTGAGTATGTCCGACAAGATCGAGGGTACACCCTCTGAGATAGCTGATGTTGTAACCCTCAAAAAATAGCGCGGGAGCGGGCAATATTCTTCCCTACGCTTCCATAGTTAAACTCTCATAAACCCAAAGCGTCGCGGGAGCGCTGCCGATTCCGAAAAGAATCGCAGCGAATAATCCGATCAAGAAACCAGCGTTCCCATTCCGAAGTCCTCCTAAAGATTGTCTAGCAATATTCTATTTGAATTGAGGTAGTTGCATAAAGAGCTCCTTGGATTTATATAACGATTTACGCTATCGCAATTTAGGCGAAAAGAATAAGTCAGAACCCTCCTCGTCCCATTCCCTTCGCAAAGGGTTGGCACTCAAGTAAGTCATGCTCATCAAAGCATCAAGGTTGCACCTGTCACACAAAGCCAACCCATTCCGATGCCCCGCGACTCCGGTTTACTTGAGCGTAAAGGCCACTTTAACCTCAATATGCGCGCACCCAAAAGAGCCGCCCTCCCTCTATGGGAAAAAGGAAATTATTCGCAAATCGCTCGACACCTCTGACCGTAGCGAAGCGAAGGAGCTGTGCAGGACTTAGCGTCACTACTTTACCCGGACTCAAGACAGGCGCGACATTCTCTCGTCTATTTGTCCGCACGGTCGCCTGTCCGCATGGATGGCGTACGCAGGATCTCATAGACACAGGCCGTAGTTGTCGCCACGGTAAAAGTAGTGCCACTGTTCTGCCGATGAGTTTCGACCTTGCGAATTCGACGGCCCGCCAGGTCAACGGCCCAGACTTCTGTATTCTGAAAATCGCCATTCTTGATCATGATCGTACCCTGATCCGCCCGGATCAAGTGCGGCAACTGTCCGTGATTCACGTAGAGCGTTCTTTCCGCATTTCCAAACTGGGTTCCCTCCGCCAGCACGTCCGTCAGGTAGAGCAACAACAGTCGACCACTTTTCTCCAGTGAACGGCCATCCATGGTCCCGAGAAAGAAGGTGGCGTATCCTTTCCCATTCGTCACCTTGGCCATTTGCCCTGCCCAGGAAAGCCCACCCTGACCGGAGAATCCCTCAGCCATCTCCGTTACAATTTCGAAGGAACCCTTTCGGGTATCGAGTTTCATTTGCCCCTGGTCGCTCGCAAATATACCTTGCGCCGCTTGATCCGCCACGGTGTTGGGCAGATAGCCATGCTGCGCGAGAGATCGGATGGGATCATCGTCGCAGGGAACTTGCCGCAATACACTAGCGGGTAGCGGACCGCTGAATCGATCATCCACCAGAAGCGCGGTATAGGGCACCTGAGTTTTGAGCGGTTGATCGGGAACAATCGTTCCCACTCGCGAGATCAAGCCCAGATTCTGAAACCCCTCCGGATAGCTTCCTTTTCCAAGACGAAAGAGGAGTTCCAGCTTTTCCGCTTTCTCGGCGGCCAGCGGCTCCAGACTTTTATCCGTGACGGCCATCGCAAACAGATTCTTTCCCGGTTTCACTTCATTGCGCAGGAACAAAAGGATGCCAGCCTTATCGGAAAGCAGCGCCATGGGATCATTGGCGATGGCGAAAACATTTCCGGTGTAACCATTGGGCACCTTCACCCCTTCGTCGAGGTCGTAGGGCGTAGACGCATACTTCAGGCGGTGCAACGAATCCCAATCCTGCAAGGCGGCATACCCCGCCGTGATCATACCCGAGGAGGAGCGATAGGCATTGGGATAGACCTGACCGAATTCACTCAACGAAACCGGCTTTCCCACAATCCGGCAGGCGATTGAAACGCGAGGCAAGGAGGCAAAATCCTGTTCGTTGAGTTTCATGCGATACTTCAATGGTGCCGAGACCATCGGCCCATTATCCACCGCCACGGGATGGTCGTAATAACAATGGTCATCCACGAAATCCAAATGATCCCGAATCAGGCTGAGATACACGTGATTCATGAAGCTGACTCCGGAGAGTGGCTGCTGAATGCCGAGCTCACGCAGAAAGCGCATCTTTCTTTTGTAGGAGTTGATAAACCCCTCGGTGAGAAACCGCCGGATATCTTCCGTCTGATCGACCGCCTTCGATCCCCGCTGTTCGGCCCATTTGAGATAAAGCGGACGCAGCACCGTCTCCCAGACTAGGGGAAACATCGACATCTGATGGTAAGGTGTATCCTCGTTGATCAGGCTGATGGTGCCCAAGGCCGGATCGTCCTTCCACGCCAGTTTTGTATAGGGATTGACGTGATTGAGCAAATTCCCGGAAAACTTCTTCCAATTCTCATGCCCTGACTCCGTAAAGTGCGCGAGAAATTTGAACTCATGCTGCATCTTCCGCGGAAATTCCACGATCTCTCCGTCCGTCAGCACACGCGCCACATACAAATCGATACTGAGATAAATCCCGCGCTCCTTCATGCAGTAAAACAGGTAATCCAGAATGTCCAACTGCTCCGGATCCAAATCGGTGGAAGGCGGCGTCTTACTGGCCAGGTCCTGATCGTAGACATGAATGCGCGCATTGTTGTAGCCCATGCGGGCAAACCGCTCCGCCAGCTTTTCGCACTCGGGTTTGGTGATCCCCTCCAGCCCCACCTGATTGCCGTAGAATTTAACACGCGTACCCGGCCGCCCTTGAAATTCAAAATGACCGTTGCGCACGATCAACTTGCCATACTTGCCGGCAGGCGGGTCCAGAAGGATCGAGAAATCCAGAATGCTCCCCGGTTCCACATCATAGTGATGCGTGATGGGCTGCCAGTGTTCGTTGCGTTGCACCCGATAGATTTTGCCGTCGCCTGATCGCGCGAAGGCATACGGATCACCAGCCTCCGTCGTGGAGGACACCCGCGAACAGCCACAGACCAATGCCAGAAAAAAGACACCACCACCCAACAGGCGAATCGATTGACGGAGTGACGGCTTGAAGCCACAAAGGAACATGTTGTTTTTCATCTTGTTTTCTTGATCATCTGTTCAATGTCCGCCGCGCCGTTCAAGTAGCCGAGCGAACACAAAAATTTGTCCATCTCTTTGACCGTGGAAATGAAATCTTCCCGCGTGCTGTTGTAATCAAAGAAGGTGTGATTGCGTTCCGGATAGGGCACCAGGTCGCAGCGATTTCCCAGCTTTTGCATCTGCTCGGCAAATAACACGGCCGTGCCAAACGGCACCACGGTGTCGATGGTTCCGTGCATGAGAATCGTCGGTGGATTCCCCTTTTGAATGTGATGGATGGGCGAGAGCAACTCGGGCTCCACCCCCAGTCGTTCCTGCAAGGCCTGCGGAGTCTGGTTGGCTAGGCGAGGAAAATCCTGACCTTGAAACGCCGCCAGCAGCACGCCGGGATTAAACAGCACCATCGCATCCGGACGACTACTGATGGCAAGATCCTCCCCGGACTCTTCGTAGCCGTCGATGATTCCCGCTGCAGCCACGAGATGCCCTCCAGCGGAATCTCCGCATGCGGTAATGCGCTGCGGATCAATTCCGAGCTGTTGCGCGTGAGTACGCACCCAGCGAATGGCCGACTTCGTATCCGTCAGACATCCCGTCACTTTGACCTGCGGATACAATCGATACTGAACGGAGATGACCACCATCCCCCGATGGGCAAAATACAAGGCCTGCGGTTGATATTGCACAGGATTGCCACCCGACCAACCACCCCCATGAAAAAAAACAATGGCAGATCGCTTCTCAGCAGCGGGGATAGCTTGCGGCTTCCAAACAAACAACCGCAAATTCACACCGTTCACCGTCTTGTAAACAAACGATTCCGCGCCGGGAATGCGCACTTCAGCCGGAGTCGCCGCTGCCTCAACAGCCCTCATCCACAGCGTCCCGGCAAGCCATGAGACCATGAAACATACCCACAATGGAAATCGATACTTCTTCATTGGATCCAAATCGGTGCGCGGGTCGTGCTACGGCACCACCCAGAAACAATCATCCCAACGCGCCTTGAGTTGCGCATAGGCCATGGCTTCGACATGCCCATCCACAAAAAGCCCGTTCATCCGCCCGCCGTGCGGATACCAAAGCCCCCAGGCAATATCATTGGTTTCGGGCGTATTGAATTCGCAATGTTTACGCCCCTCAGCCAGCAGGAGGATTTCTTCCGGATTGGTAATGATGGAAAGTGGAAAACCCATATCCCCCACGGGATTCCCCCCGCCACGCGTGGTTTCCAACACACGCCGAAACTGTTCGTTCATCTTGTAACTCACCCACGCATTGCCACCGATTTTCGCATCTGGATACTTCACATCGGGACAGTGGTACGGATCGCGCATGCTGAGCGTTCCAATTGAATACCAATCCGCGTTCATCTTCACCCCCGCGTAGGAACTAAGGCGATACCACCAATTATTATCCGGCGTATCACTGCCAATGACATAGCTCATAGGCAACCGATTATCATGCTCCGCTGCAAACAACCGGAACGCCGTACCGAGCACGCGTAGATTATTGGCGCAACGCGTCTCCTTCATCCGGGTCTGCGCCGTGTTCAGAAGTGGAAAAAGCAAAGAGACCAGCACCACCACAATAGCGATCACCACCACCAGCTCTGTCATGGTAAAGCCCCGGCGAGCACAAGCCTTAGCGCTCTTCCAGAAGGCCGCCTCACGCGAAAATTGGGTCAACAAAATCATCATCTTGTAGCTAGAATATCAAAAATTTCTCTTGCGTCAACCGATATTATATATATGTTTGCTCTAGAACATACATTACTCAATCCTCACCACAAACCCTTTTAAATCCTGCTTCATTTTTTGAGTCTCATCCACCCCACTTTCAACCGCATCCATACCAATACCATGAAATTGATCCGTCCTCTCCTACCGCTCCTCTTCATCGCCTTTACTTGCTCCAGCCAGGCCGCACTTGTTTTCACGCGCGAAGATGTCGCCGACGGAACCATCCGTTATGATTACAATACACTCGAAGACACCTCCTACATCAACGGCAAGCGCACCGATCAGAGCTTCGAAAACGCCGCCGACGCCATCCAAAACGTCGTGCGTCTCAAAACAGACGAGAATCCCTCCCTGGTCTCCGAACGCAATTTCACGTCTGCAGGCCGCACCAATTCCTTTGTGTGGGAATTTCGCGCACCCGAGAACTATAAAATCACCACTCTGCAAATCGGCTATCGGCTGACCGTTTTTCCGCAAGCGACTGAGGGCAACTCGATCGTCCTTTCTGTCAGTGTGGATGGAAAGAAATACACCCCCTTTGCCACAGTTAAAGCCAATGGCACCCTCCAGGACGTAAACAAAGTGACCGACTTGACGTCCCATGTCGCCGGCAATCTCAAGTACTTCATCAAGGGTGAGCTGAATTATACCAAGGACTCCACCCCCGATCAGATGCAGATCTTCCGCACCGGATTCGGGCCGGGAGATTGGACGGGCGTGCCGAACGCCTCCTTTCGTAACACGATCGGCGTTGCCCTCGAACCCTAAGGTTGTCGCTTCCAGTCGCACCGTCATTTTGACCAGGTTGTAAAGAAACGGGATGCCCGTCAGGGCAGGGAAAGTTAGTCGGCCCCAAAAATCAGGAGATCCATCACCATGCGACGTTTTATCCAAATTGCATCCTGCGCAGCAATAATATCCATAATGTTTATCGGCCAGTTATCGGCCGCCGGAACGAACTTAACCTGGTTCTGTCCGGCCGAACCCAATAACCCGACCAAGAGCGGCCCGACCGATTATTGGAATCTATTCACGACTACCTACTCCTCCCAATGGAGCACGGCACGCAGCCGAATCAAAGTCTTCACGATTTATCCCGGTTGCCTCATGCGTTCGAGCGATGCGCAATTGCGAAATCTCTTTGCGTATCTGAACCAGAACAACATTGCCCTCGCCTTGGAAGGATTGCTCCTCACCTACAGCACCACGGATAACAAGGGGCACAATGTGGAAGGTTACAGCGCTCCCAACGAATCGACCGCCTATGCGCAGCGCATCAAAAATCTCGGCGGCAATCTCGCCTATCTGGCGATGGATGAACCACTCTACTACGGTCACTACTACGATGGTCCGAATGCCGCGCACTCCGATGTGCAATCACTAGCGGCGAATGTCGCCAATAACATCCGGCAATTCCGGGCGGTATTTCCCAACGTCATCGTGGGAGACATTGAACCCATCGGGGCCATGACACGCAGCGATTGGGCGGCAACTGTGCAACAATGGCTGGCGGCCTACAAATCAGAAATGGGAGAACCACTGGCCTTCTTCCATGTCGACATGCTCTGGGATACTCCCTGGCAAAGCGATATCCCAACCCTGGTCAATCTCCTCACGCCGGATGATATCGCGCTCGGCATCATCCTCAATGCCACCGGCACCCAAACCACCAGCGAATCCTGGATGCAAAATGCCGAGGTCAACATCCAACGCTACGTGGCCTCGGGATTGCCGATTCCACGGCATATCGTCATCCAAAACTGGCACCCCTACCCCACCACCGTCCTGCCGGAAACCTCACCCGCAGCCCATGCGTACTTGGTCAACTATTGCTTTGGCCCGTATGCAGCCAAGGCGCCACCCACTCCCCTTTACCGGCTTTATCACAGTGGAATGGGCCGCCATTTTTACACGGCAGATGCCGCCGAAAAAAACGCCTGCGTGACAGCGGGCTGGCAGGAAGAAGCTCCCGCAGGCAACGTCTACAATAGCTCACTGAGCGCACCGTTACTTGTACCCTTTTACCGGCTTTACCATGCCGCCTCCAACAACCACCTCTATACGGGCAGTGAGTCGGAAAAGAACAGCGCCGTTCTCGCTGGCTATATCCAGGAAGGCACCACGGGCTTTGTCTTCACCAGCGAAAGCTCCGGCGGCACACCACTCTACCGGGCATACGGCGGTCCCAGTCATGGCCACTTCTACACCACGTCGAAAGTGGAGTACGACGGCTTGAGCTCAGTCTGGACCAAGGAAGGGATTTGCGCGTACCTGCCGTAACCACGACCATCTCCGGGCGTTGGCACCTTGCACCCAACGCCCGGAAATCACGTCGAAGGCAAGCGATGGCTTTTATCCCAAAGAAAACGATTCGAGATCAGGCAACATCAATCGTCCCTGCCCACGCCTCACGTCTTGCGTAAACTGCCGGGCGAGCAAATTCCAACTCAGAAATCCATTCTCCGCCAAAGGCTCTCCCGTTTCGCTGTGGTAGCACTCCGACATTTTCTGGCGAGAGAGCAAGTCCCGCAGCAGGAGACGCTGCACATGAGTTGCCAGCTCCTGCGCCTGCTCGTGAAGCCCCACATGGATCAAGCTGTTCAGATGAATGGCGTTGCCCACAATCCACACGGGCCCCTGCCAGTTCGAGGGACAAGAGCCGTTGAGGTTATTGAAAACCGGGTCGCGGCGGCTGGTGGAACGGACACCGTGCGGGCTCCAGAACGTTTGCGTATCGCAGAGCTTTCGCCAAAGAATCTCCCGCGACAGATCTACAGGTAAATCCAGGAAACGCCCGAGACAAAAAGGATAAAACTGTGTCTGGGTATCGATCCGGATGAACCTCCCCGTAGGACGGAAGCGGTTGCGGAATTTCCCTTCACTCTCGCTAAAAAGGTGCTCCTGCATCTGGTGCGACAAAAACCGGGCCCGCCCCAGGAAAAACTGGAACAGCGAAAAATTCCCACAGGACTTGGCCAAGAGCGAAGCCGCCAGATGCTCCCGGATCAGAAAAACCGCAAGATCCACGCCCTCCACAGACATATCCGGCCAACCAAATACATCAGGGTGATTGTCTCCACCCGATTCCAAACCATTCGCCCAGACATGCAATCCGTTCTCACCACGGTCCGCGCCCCAACGATCCAGAAAGAGCCTTTCCTTTTCCAGATACGGCTGAAACCATTGACTCGATCCCGTGGCCTGACTGTAAACCAAAGCGGTTTGCGCCAGAAACGGCTTGGCCAGATCGCGTGAAAAACCAACACCCGCACAGGTGGAATCCCAGAAGGAATCCGAAGGATGCAACCAGCGCGGGGCACGGCCATCCTCGCGCATATCGGCAAAAAAATTCTCGACCGTGCCACGAATATGCGGCCATGCCGGTTCCCAGTCCGCCAACGCCACCGCAATGAAATAACTATCCCAATCCCAAGCCTGCTCGTAGGAACCGCCCGGAACCAAATACGGATGTTTCAAGCGGCCGGAAGCCGCCCGCAATACTTCCCCGCGTTTTTCCCGCAGGATTGAATCGAGACATTCGTCCACATCCCGGGACGAGGCTGAGGCGATGGATTCCAGTTTCAAGCGACAGAACTCGGCTTCGATGCTACCGCGATGTGATTACGCCAAAATCCCAGCCCGTGCGCGGCAACGCACCAGGCCAAGCCCCAGGAGGCCCGCGATCATCAATAAAGCCGAACCGGGCTCCGGAACAACCGTGGCCGTAAAGACCAAGTCATTCCCCACAATGGAGAACGCTCCGGTGAGACCGGCAATATCCGAATCATAGCTCAGCAGCCCGGTGTCAAACCCCAATACCCCCGCGCCGCTCAGCAACGTATAAACGCCATCCGTATCGTAACCGGCATCGGCAAAGAAGAACTGGGTGGACGCATTTAAAGCCGCCGTGCCCGAGCCAATGGTGATCAAGTCGGAGGTCAAACCCGCGCCCAGATCAAAGCGCACCGTGCCGCCATCCAGACTCAGGCCCTCGATTGTGCGGGACTCCACTGACAAGTCGCCGGGGCTGAACGTTCCACCGACATTCACAGAGACAACCGCATTCGCCAAATCGCTCGTGATTGCCAGTGTGCCCGCATCAATCTGAACCGTACCATCAAAATTATTACCTGCCGCCGTGAGCACCGTTTTACCAGTTCCCTGTTGAATGATTTTCCCGCCCGCCGCCGTCGATGTCACCGCCGTGCCGAACGAATACGAAGTCTCATTATGATTGAAAACCAATTCCTTTGTCGTCCCAAGCCGGAAGGAAACATAATCGGCATTCAGCGTTCCCGCCGCACCGCCCGCTCCAATCGTCAAACGTCCGCTCGATCCGGCACCGTTGCCAATGACCACTGTCTTGACACTATCGACGGTCACCGAAGCCCCGTCCGCAATCGTCATCTCACCCGTGCCGGAAGCGCCCAGCACAATAGCATAGGCCGAGTGAAAAGAAGAACCGGCTCCGGTCACGTTGATCGCGCCATAGGAACCGGCCGCATTACCCACCCAGGTCAGAATCGTACCGCTTGTGCCCACGGTGACAGATCCTCCATTATTAATATGCAGCAAGCCATTGCCCGCTCCGCCGATGGTCGTATCCGCCGTATTAATCAAACTCGATCCCGTTCCGCTCACCGTGACAGAACTTGTCTGACCCGCCGTGTATTGCGCCACGCGCAACGTAGTGTTGTTTACCTGGGCCCCGCCCGAAACGACAAAGGCACTTCCCGGACCATTGAGCACCAAGGCATCCGCGCCAGAATTATTGCTGACCGTCAACGTACCCGCCCCATCCAGCGTGACTCCGGCGCCATCGATCATCAACCGATCGGCTACCGCTCCAGCCGTGGTGATCGAAACCACCCCCGCACCTCCAGCAACCGTGGCGGTATCGCTGGAATCGGGAACATCACTACTCCAATTGCCACCCGCAAACCAATCCCCATTCGGCCCGTACCAAACCGTTTGGGCCTGCAGGACTGGAACTGTCAGGCCTGTCGCCAGCGCGACGTAAAGGAACAGACGCGATCCTGTGTGAGTGCAGCGTGCAAGTGATCCCATCATTGTTTTCATGCTTTTTACCAGTGGAGTGGTTGCGGTTGTTTGTCGTGACGATTTAGTTATTGAGATGATCCTTGATGAATTTCAGGGTGATCTCGTCAATCTGCAGTCGAGTCGGATTTCCAAAAACCGGGAACTGGTCCTGGATGATGGTCGGGTCGAACATGTGATTGCCCTTGTAGACCTGAAGCATCTGGCTGCCCTCCGCCACGTTGCCGCCAATGTCATATTTGATGTGCTTCCACAGCGCTTCCGATTGCTCGTAAGGAGCCACGTAATCGGTGGTACCATGCACCATGAGCATGGGCGGTGAATTTACGGTGACGTAATTGATGGCGCTCGCCTCAGTATATTTGGGTGCATACGTCGCGTTGTAAGGAGAGCCACCGATCCATTGCTTCAGATTCTCGTTGAGATTGGCTTCCGCCGCATTCGTGAAATCGTAGCCCCCACACCACAGAACCAGGCACTTCACCTTGATCGGGGTAGAGGCCACATCAGGATTCTCCTTGTACATCGAGTCAGGAGCCAGACCCGTCAGCGCGGCAAGAGTCGCCCCGGCGGACTGCCCCACCAATGCGATTCGATTCGTATCGATCCGGTAGCCAGGACCGTACTTCACCACCCACCGCAGCGCATCGCGACAATCCTGCACCGCCTGCGGATAGGTGGCCTGAGTGGGCGTGCTCAAACGATAATCAATACTGACGACCACCACCTTGGCCCGCACGAGATTGATCGCCAGATCCAGCTGCTGAGAGATGGCGGTTTTATCCCCGGCCTCAAAACCACCTCCGTGAATATTGATGACGACTGGATACTGGTTATTCTCCGTACCGGGCGGAGGCTGGACATAATCCTGCGGCAAATAGATATCCATCTTGAGCTCCAGGCCCGCGACCGTCTTGTAGACCATGTTCTGCACCACCCAAATATCGGTGGGCAAACCGGGAATATTGACGGGCGCTGCGCCACCGGCCATTCGACTCAGAAAAACCAGGGCGATGATCAAGACGAGGAAACGGACATTACTTTTAATAAAGCATTTCATGCGATAACACTTTCAAGTTGAGTTCTGTTGATGGACAAAAACAGCAAGGGCAATCACGCGCTCTCACGAACAACCAGAGACACCGGCAACGTCACATTTCGCGCCGGCGCTTCGGGATTTTCCATCGCGGCTAGGATGAGCTTAGCCGCCTCGCAACCGAGCTGCCGCATCGGAGTCTGAATCGTCGTCAGCGCCGGACGACAATGCTGGGCATGGCGCAAGCCGTCAAAGCCCGTCACCGAAACCTCCTGCGGCACTTTAATCCCGAGGCCTTGCAGCGACTCCAGGCAGACAAAAGCCTCCAAGTCATTACTACACACAATGGCGTCAGGCCGGGAATCCCGCTTCATCAACTCCACCACCGCTGCATGCACGGCTCCCTCGTAGGGCGATTGCGGCGTGGGCAATTGCAAGTCACAGACCAGCGACTTGTCGTAGACCAAGCCTTGATCGCTAATCGCATCGCGGTAACCCTCGAAACGCGGCGCGAGGGAGAAGGAACCGCCTTTATTGCCGATCCAGGCGAGCCGTTTGCGCCCCTTTTTCAGCAAGTGCTCGGCAATCTTATAGCCGCCATCGTAGTCGTCCGAAGTCACGGAATTAAATTGAATGCCCGGCACCTGCCCCAGCAAGGCCACCGGAAAGCGGTCGGCCTTCAGGCGGGCCAGATGCTCCACCATAACGCCGAACGATACAGGCAGAATGATCGCCCCATCCAGAGGCAGATCCTCGAGATGAACGATGTTATCAATTTCTTTTTGCGCATCGCGCCGCGAATCGAAAATAACCGACCGAATGCGCGGCTCTCCACCCTCCTCCACTCCCTGCTGCTCGAAATATTCCTGAACCGCATCGGCAATCACCCGCGTGAATTCGTCTTCCAGATTCGGAAGAACCAGCGCCACACGCAACGTTTTCTTCTTTTCATCAGCAACGAACGTGCCACGCCCCTGCACCGAAAAGAGCAACCCCTCGCGTACTAGGCTGCTCATCGCCTGCCGCACGGTGAGGTGATTAATCCCCCCGAGCATGTCGCACAATTCCTTGCGCGGCGGAAGCATGCTACCAGGAGGCAGCGCTCCGGACTTGATCTGTTCACGTAGCCAATTCTCCACCTGCCGGTGGATCGGCAGGGAAGAATCCCGATTCAAAGTAAATTTACCGTGGACTAAGCTCATTTGTTGTAGGGCAAACATATATATATTTATTGTTGTGTCAATAGTAATTTTCGCTATCTTGACGAATATCCCTCCCCTTTATACCTATGTCCCCCTTACTTTCTTGGCCTCACCCCACCGCCCTCTGGATCTGGTCCGATGAATGGCTCCCGGGCGAAACCAATGCCCGCTTTCGCTTTGAGCGGGAATTCTCCAAACCCGCTGGCGAGTGCGACTCGCTCATTCTCGATATCACAGCCGATTCCCGCTACCGACTTTGGGTGAACGGCACCTGGATTAATGACGGCCCGGCCCGCAGCTACGCCGATGCCCCCTTTTTTGACAGCCATCCCATCGGCCATCTCCTGACGGAAGGTACAAACCGGCTACAGGTGGAAGTCACCTCCTTTGGCGTGGATACGTTCCAGTCGATTCGCAGCCAGCCGGGACTGCTTGTGGGACTGCGCCGGGACGATCGCAAAAGCCTGCTCATCTCGGATGAAACCTGGCTGGCAAGCCGCGTCGCCTCACACAGCACCAACACACCGCGCATCTGTTGTCAGCTGGGTTTCGTAGAACAGGTAGATCTGACCATTGCACCATTCACGCCACGCCGCGCCACCCTTGCCGCCAAGAACAACACGGATCTTTCCCTGCAAGCGCGCGACACAAAACTACTTGGCGCCACCAAACGTCCCTTCCCCACACTCCTGCGCCGATCCTCCATCCAATCCGTCCCGCCATCCTGGACCTTTCATATTCGCGAGCATCTCAGTCCATTCCCACGCAGCATAAACGTTCATGGTTTTGCCGGAGTCCTCGGCACATGCCTCACCGTACCGCACGCCATGACCATCACCTTTCTCGCCTTGGGCCCCGTGTACTCTCTCTCGTTGAATGGCCGTCCTGTATCGCACACAGTGCAGCAGGATTTGAAGCGATACACGACCACTCTCGAGGCTGGAGAACACTGGTTGAGCCTGGCCATCTGTGATCGCTACGACCACATTACCGAGTTGACGCTCGGCTGTGTCGAAAATCAGGAACTCACCTGGTCGTCGCCCCTCGACGATGGACTCTCGCCGTGGATTTCCACCGGACCGATGTGGCGCGCAGACCGGGATACCAACTGCCGGATTACGCGCGATGGAAAAATCGACGAGTCCGTCGACGCCTTCGACCAAACACGCTCCTGCGTCGCGGCGGGCGTCGAATCCCTGGCCAGTCAAACCTGCGCCGCAGATTTCCTGCGTTTCTGCGGACACGAGGCTCACCCCATACCCGCCACTCATTTTGCGCCGGAAGACGTCTATTTCTGCGTCCGCACCGACGAAGAAATTGCCTCCTCCGAAACCAATCCCTCCTCACTGGCGAACTCCCTGACCCTGCAACCGGGAGAGCGGGTGCTACTCGATCTCGAGGATATGACCAATGGCTTCTTTCAGACGGAAATCGAAGCAAAATCTGACTTCATTCTGGATGGCTATTTCTTCGAACACTGCCACCTCACCCCGACAGGTTGCACCATTCAATATCTCCACAATGAGGCCAAGTCTTACCGCAACGCCCTTCGCCTCAAAGGCACAAAGGGGCGTTCACACTTCCTTTCGGCCCAACGCCGCGGCTTCCGCTACGGACTATTGACCCTGCGTCCCGGTGGAGATCCCATTACCCTTCATCGGCCCGGCGTCGTGGAATCGATCTACACCCCGACACGGCGCGCCACATTCCAAAGTTCGGATGAGAACCTCAATCGCATCTTCCGCATGAGTCAGCGCACGCTTCAACTTTGCATGGAAGATACGTTCACTGACTGCCCATCGTATGAGCAAGTCTTCTGGGTGGGAGACGCCCGGATCGAAGGCCCCTGTGCGAGCCTGACCTTCGGCGCTTATGACCTGACGGAACACTGCCTGCGACTAGCCGCCGGATCACTGCGCACCCTGCCACTCGTCGCCGGTCAATGCCCTAGTGGCTGGGATGTTCTGCTGCCGGGCTATAGTTCCCTCTGGATCATGTCCGTCTGGGAAGCTTACTGGCAAACAGGAAAAACCGATCTTCTCCATGAACTGTGGCCAGCAGTGGAAAGCACCCTGGATACAGCCCTCAAAATTTGCACCCAACAAGGCTTATTCAGCGCCCCCACCTGGAATTTTTTCGACTGGGCAGGCCTCGATCAGGATCAACCCACCGTACTACACATCAGCATGCTCCTGGCCGGCTCGTTGGAAGCTACCCGCAGCTTCCCCGATGCCATCGCCCCAAACGGAAGCCCCCGATCGATCAGATCGCAACACACTTCATTCCTTGCCCTGCTTTTCAATCTACTGCCCGATGCCGACAGGAAGCGCGCCGCGCTGCACAATTGCCTCCACCCTCCCGCCAATACAGTCACGGTCGGCAGCCCCTTCGCCATGCACTTCCTGTTGGAAGCACTCCTGCAGGAAGGCCAGCCAGAACCGGTCCTCAAAAAAATCCGGGACTTCTGGAGTCCCATGGTCAACGCCAACTCCCCCACCTGCTGGGAAATGCTCTTCACCAACGGGGAACCTTTTCCCACCCGCAGCCATTGCCACGGCTGGTCCGCCTCACCCGTCCACCTGTTACCCTCGATATTCTTCGGCCTCGAAATTCTGGAGCCGGGTTGGAAAAAAATACGCATCATCCCCCGACTCCTCGACTTGGAATATGTGGACGCCAGCGTTTGCACCCCCTGGGGCCTGCTTACCATGCACCAAAAATTAAACCCCGATGGAAGTGTCCATTTTGATTATAAAGCGCCCTCTGAAATTCAGGTAATCGTGGCCCCCTCTCCCATCACCAAGACTTCCGACATGCCCATTGAAATTGCCTGACTTCGATTACTCCCGGGGAAGCCGCACACCCTGCGCGCGCGCGAGTTGCCGCCGATACTCCCGCGGCGTACAGCGAAAGTGCGCCTCAAAGGTGCGATAAAAATATCCCAGATTTTGCAGCCCCACCTCCAAGGCCAGATCCACAATTTTCATCTCCGTATTCTCCAGCTGCGACGAGGCATACTCCATCCGAGCCACCGTCATCGTCTCCGTGGGAGTACGTCCGAAATACCTCCGGTACTCACGACACACATGCTCGGCGCAACGGCCCGCCTCCCCCACCACCACCGCCACTCCACGCGAGAAATTCACCTGCTGGCGCAATTCCTGATCGAGCTGCTGCAACCAAAGCGGCACATCTGAGCTCACCCGCTCCACACTCGAAATCAATGCAAGGGCATTGAAGAGAAATCGTTCAAATGCCGCCAGATCCCGTGCACCATGGGCCAAATCAACCGCCGCCATGCGTAATGTGGCCTGCTGATCTTTCGAAAGCCGGAATTCCCGCCCCGAAACTGAACGCACGTCAAAGAAACGGACTCCATTGGAAAAATACCGTCGCCGTAAGGCATGCCAGCTTGCCGGATAAAACGCGACATTGGTCCATTCGAAGTCAATTCCTGGGAGCGCGTAGAGCAAGTGCGCATCGTCAGCCCGCACCAACTGCAACACTCCAGGCGTCACCACGCGCTTCTCTCCATTAATCCAATGCAGCCCCGGCCCCTTCTCCACCCAAAACAGTTCGATGAAGTCGTGCACATGCACTCCGTTCAACTCGGTATTCCGACTCAGGTGCCGGCGATACGTGCCAAACTCACCCGGTTTCGCGTCCGCATTCAAATGCAGTTTCCGGTAGGACATCAATACAGAGTACCTTTTCATCAGTCCATGACAAGACAGGGAGAAGGCAATTCGGCATCCTCTCCGCATGCTTAAACACCGGACGCTGACACACGAACGCATCTCCAAACTCGTCGCCTCCTTTGACTCCTTATTCTGGAAGGAAAAGATCGCTCTTAGCCCCACCGTCTCTCCCCGCGTGAGCCGCATTTCTTACGCCGAAGCCATGCGGTTGAAATACACTCCGGTCCGGGCGAAGCAGGAATTCGGCCCGAGATTCTCCACGTACTGGTTTAAAATTCAGGGAGTCATTCCCCGCGCCTGGCGCCAAGGTACCGTCGACTTGATTTTCAACACCCGCTCGGAAGGAACCATCTGGCTGGACGGAAAACCTGTGCAAGGCCTCAATCCCGCCGGCCCCATCGACTGGCCACTCTCCAATCGCATTGACTTTCGCCTACCCTCCAACGTCGTCCGCCACGGCAAGTTTGAACTCGCCGTTGAAATGTCGTGCAATCAGCTTTTCGGCTATGCCGGCCACGCAGAGTTCCGTTTCGAAGAAGCGTCCCTCGCCTTGTTCGATGCGGAAGCCTGGCAATTGTATCATGATCTTTTCGTCCCATGGAAAATGCTCGACCAGCGCGCCGACAAATCGAAATTGAATGCCCTTGAAGGCTTTCTTCTGGCCCGACTAAACGACCTCTGCAACGTGCTTGATCCCGAAGACCGCGCCACTTGGTCCAAGGCCCGCCCCCTGTTGGACGCCATCTACGCCCGAAAAAACGGCACCGCCGCCGTGGAACTTTCCGCCATTGGCCATGCCCATATCGACACCGCCTGGCTCTGGCCCCTGGCCGAGACACGTCGCAAATGCATCCGGTCCTTTTCTTCTGCGCTCAAATACATGGACGAATATCCCGAGTACAAATTCTCCTGCTCGCAGGCTTTCCAGTATCAGTGGATGAAGGATCACGCCCCGTCTGTTTATGCCGGCATCCAGACTGCCATCAAACGCGGCCAATGGATTCCGGTGGGCGGCACCTGGATCGAGCCCGATTGCAACACCCCCTCGGGTGAATCCTTGGTACGTCAATTCTTCTACGGCAAACGATTTTTCCGAGGCGAGTTCGGATGGGACTGCAAGGAATTCTGGAACCCGGATGTCTTTGGCTACAACGGACAGCTCCCCCAGATCATGAAGCTCTCGGGCATCGATTATTTCCTCACTCAAAAACTCTCTTGGAATCAGTTTAACAAACCTCAACACCAGAACTTCATCTGGAAAGGCATCGATGGCACCGGCATCCTCACGCACTTCCCCCCGGCTGATACGTACAATGCCATGACGGATGGCAATTCCGTCCAAAGTCTCCAGTTCAGCGAAACCAACCACCAGGATCTCGAGCGCACTTCCGAAGGTCTTCTCCTCTACGGTTGGGGTGACGGCGGCGGCGGGCCCACGCGTCACATGCTGGAAGTCTTGCGACGCGCCCGGGATTTGCAGGGTCTTCCGCGCACCCAACAGCGCGCCTCCTTGGAATTCTTTAAGCGACTGGAAAAATCTCTCGTCGACGCTCCGGTCATTGAAGGCGAATTATATCTCGAATATCATCGCGCCACCTACACCACCCAGGCCGCCAACAAGCGTGACAATCGCGCCTCGGAACTCGCTTTACGCCGGGTCGAGCTACTCGGAGTGCTCGCGGCGCAGGCGGGTCTTGCCTATCCGGCAGTTGAAATCGAACGCCTCTGGAAGATCGTCTTGCTGAATCAATTTCACGACATCCTTCCCGGCTCCTCCATTACCGAAGTGTATCAGGATTCCGCTAGGGATTACGCAGAAGTGCTCGCCAGCGCATCAAAGTTGGAAACCCAAAGCCTTCAAAAACTCACCCGCACTAAAAAGGATTGTTTCTCGGCATTCAATGCTCTGGGTTGGTCGCGACGCGGCTTGGTCCGGCTGCAAAGTCCGATATCCGGAAGTCAAATAACTCACGACAACGCGCATATCGCCTGGGTGGAAACCCCTTCTCTGGCAGCTTCGCCTCTTCACTCCACCACACCCCAAGACGCCGTGCAAACTCGCTCCAGTCGCGATGGCTTTATTCTGGAGAACGAAAAGATCATCGCCACATTCGGTCGCGATGGATGTCTCCATCGCCTGTTGCACAAAGCCACCAATCGGGAAACTCTCCCTGCGGGAACCACGGGCAATCGCTTCGTTCTCTTTGATGACCGACCAGTGTGCTTCGATGCTTGGGACGTGGATGCCTTCCACCTCGAAACGCGCCGGGAATTGCCAGGAGCCATCCAAGCCCGTCTCATCGAACATGGACCTCTCCGTGCCGGATTGGAATTCAGCTATCGCTTCGACAAAACCCGCCTGACCCAGCGGATATTTTTGGAAACGGGATCGGGACATCTGGAGTTCGAAACAGAAGTCGACTGGCAGCATCGCCACAAATTCCTCAAAGTCGAATTTCCTGTGAATGTCCATGCGCGCGAAGCCGCGTACGAAACCGCCTTCGGATTAGTGCGCCGCCCGACCACTTTCAATAACTCCCTCGAAATGGCGCAGTTCGAAGTCCCCGGTCACCGCTGGATGGATTTCTCCGAACCCGAGTTCGGCGCCGCACTCTTCACCGATTCGAAATACGGCTACGCCTGTCACGGCAACGTCATGCGCCTCTCCCTCCTGCGTGGGCCGACCGATCCCGACCCCAAAGCGGATCTGGGTCACCACCGTTTTCGCTACGCCTTCTATCCGCATGCCCAAGGCCTCATTGAAGCCGAGGTCGTGCGTCGCGCTCATGAATTCAACCAGCCGCTGCTCGTCGTCAACGGAGCCTTGCCCGAAGAAAGTCTCTTCACCGTCGATAGCCCACACCTGATTCTCGACACCGTGAAGCAAGCGGCCGATTCGAAAGCCGTGATCGTGCGACTCTACGAATGCCACGGCGCTCGTGGAGTAGCTCAATTGAGAAGCTCACTTCCAGTTCGCTCTGCCGTTCGCACCAACCTGCTCGAGGAACCGCTTCGCAAAACCGCGTGGAAAATGCAGTCGACACAACTGACTTTCAAACCATTTGAAATCATTACGATGAAGCTCACACTCAGCTAACCTGGATATTTCACGGGTAGCGAACTGTTCGGGCTAGCACTGTCGACATCCGAGATTCAGTCGCTCTCACCGCTGTCAGCCATCTCGCCTTGGACTGTTCGTGTTCAATGCGCCCTGCAAGTATCGTCGAGAGCTGCCTCATCTCCCTACTGGACTGCACCTGTCGCGTGATCTGGTTCGGAGGTGAGCACGGGAAAGTCCCTCTACAATTGGAGGGGGCTTTTCTTTTGATATCTGTTCCACTCAACAACGGCGATAGGCTTAGGCATACAGAAATGCTAGCTGCTTTCGACAGAAAGCATGAGAGGACACATATGCAATACGCGTCGCAAGAGCCGTTGAGAGAAGCGCCATTGATGAAGGCTCGGGAACAATCGTAAAGGTATCGTAGCCGGTAAAGCTCGCGGCATCTGGCAGGTTTTTCGAACTCGTAATCTGAGAGGAAAATGATCCCAGAGCTTCTCCATAGCGAGCCCCGGTATTGGGATCAAAGTATGAGGCCATAAACTTAATTTCGGTTGGACTCGTAACCGGACAGTAGTGAATTCATCCGTATTTACAGAGGTTGGATTTATAAGTTCACTCACTCTCCATTTATCATTTATTAAGGGCACTTTTTAACTTCTCATTCCGATGGGCTAATGGAAAGTCGTTGCGGTCACGCGACACATTCCAAAATGTCCGAAATATCCATATCATCATATACGGCCACGGAGATAGAGAATCTCACGAAGACAGAGATTAAAAATATCTCTACAACGGAGTTCGCTTCCCTATTGGAAACGCAGATTGAAGCGTTAACTCCTTATCAGATGGCGTTATTGCCGAGCACATTGATTGTATCGCTGACGACAACGGAAATTACGCAGCTTTCCACCGAACAAGTGGAAGCGCTGACTCCCGAGCAAGTAACGGTCTTTAGCGTCGCGCAGTTGTCCGTTTTGGATGGCCTCCAAGCGAAGACCTTGAGTTTGGACGATATGGCGGCGCTAACGGTCACTCAGTTGCAGGGGCTGACGAGCACCGATCTGAAGGAATTCTCCACGTCGCAAATCGCGGGCTTGAATGCAACTCAACTGGGAGCCCTGACTTCGACTGCAATCAAGGGGTTGACGGCGGAACAGTTATCCGCTCTCTCTACCGGAGCCATCAAGGGGTTAACGACAACAGTCCTGATCTCGCTGAATGCGGCGCAGCTTCAGGGGTTGACCGCCTCACAGATGTCGTATCTGACGACAACGCAATTTTGCTCCCTGACCGTCAAACAGATGGAGGGGCTGCCCTATACGGCGATCCAAGGTATTACAGCGGAGCAGTTCGGGCAATTGATTCTTTCGCAGTTGGAGGCGATTACTTCCACTGGCATTGGCTCTCTGAGTACAACGCAGATCGGGTGGTTATCGACGACACAGCTTTCTGATTTGTCCCTCACGCAAATCAAAGGAATGACAAGCACGGAGATCTCCGCGCTGACCACCACACAACTGAGCGCTCTTTCCGCCGAGCAGATTCGCTCGTTTTCCACATCGGTGATTTCTGGCTTAACAGAGGAGCAGATCAACGCGTTAACCATCACCCAACTCAACGCAATGACGTCGACGGAGTTGAGTTATTTGACAACCTCTCAGATTACCTGGCTCTCGACCTCTCAGATATCGTCCCTGACCGCAGGACAGCTCAAGGGACTGGAGAATGCAGCGATCACCGCCCTCAGCGAATCGCAGTTGCACGCATTGAGCGAAACTCAAATGGCTTCCTTGACCACGACGGCCATCTATGGATTGACTCACGATCAGGTCGCCATGTTGACATTGACCCAGCTCCACGCCTTGAATTCCAGCCAAGTGGCCACCTTGACTTACTCGGCTGTTTCGGGGCTGACAGAGGAACAGCTTTCCCAGCTTACGACGACTCAAATCCGGAGCATTTGCAGCACCGGCATCAGTGTTTTGGACGCGACACAGCTTGCGGCCCTGTCCACGACCCAAATTTCCATTTTGACCACCACGCAAATATCCGGCTTTACCAGCACCGAGATCGGCATGCTGCAAGTTGATCAATTTTCTGCATTGAGCCAAACTCAGTTTTCAGCGCTGAGCACAGGGGCCATCCAGGGATTGACGGTCGATGAGCTCACTTCATTGACGACTCCGCGGATCTGGGGTTTTACCACGACGCAGCTTGGTGCCCTGACGACCACTCAGATCGAACTTCTTCCGGTCACACAGTTCGCGGCTTTGACGCCCTATCAGATTACCGGATTGAGTTCTACGGCTATCGGTGCGTTGAACTATGAGCAGATCACTTCCCTCACGACGTCCCAACTGGCAACGTTGACGACCAGCCAAATGTCGGGTTGGACGGACACCCAGATCGACGATCTCGCACTTACGCAGCTTGCGGTGCTCAGTTCCACACAGATTTCGGCGTTGAGCACGACAGGGACGCAGGGGCTGACGGAGACCCAGATTCGAGCCCTCAGTTCCACCCAGGCCAGAGGGTTGACCAGTACGAATATCAACATCCTGAATTCGACTCAATTCGCCGCCCTGACCACGACACAGCTCGCGGCGTGGTCTACGACGCAAATGAAAGGTTTTGGGTACGACAATCTGAGCCAGTTGACCTTGACTCAATTGGCCTCGCTCAGCTCCACCCAGCTTTCGGGCCTTACTCAACTAGCCGTTTCGGGATTGAGCACGAGCCAGATGGCGGCCTTGACTGTCACTCAAATTGACGGATTCACCTCGACTCAACTGGCGGCCTTGTCGGAGACGCAGGTGGACTCTCTTTCGACGACGCAGTTTGGCTCGCTCACGAGCACGCAACTGCGGGGGCTCACCAGCACCGTCATCGACGGTTTGACGGATGCGCAATTTTCGGTGCTTACGACGACGCAAATTTCCGTGCTGGGTCGAAGTCAGATTGCGGGATTGACGGGTGACAAAATCACAAAGCTGACAGGCGCGCAACTCTCGGCGTTGACCTCAACCCAAATTTCCGCAATGAACTCTACGGCCATTCTGTCGTTGAGCGAAGCGCAAATCCAGGCGCTCTCTACCACCCAGTTGGCCGGCCTGAGCGCCTATGCGGCAAGCCTGTTGCAGGATACGCAACTGGGGGCGCTGAGCGCACGGCAAATAGCCTCCTTCAAGAGCACACAGATCGCCGGTTTCAGCAGTACGCAAGTCGGCCAACTCACCGTCTCTCAATTCCAGGCACTGTCCTCCCAGCAAATCGCCGCATTCAGCACCGCAGCGATTCAGGGATTGACCGCCGAGCAGATTGCCGCCCTGACCACGACTCAGATTGACGGACTCACAGCCAAGGAATTACGGTATCTCACCACGACACAACTCAGTGAGTTTGCCACGACACAGATCGCCTCGCTGAGCACCGTGCAAGTTCGAGCCTTGACAAGCACAGCCATAGCCAGCCTGACGGATGCGCAGCTTGCCACGCTAAGCGCGGCTCAAATCTCAACGCTGCTAGGCAATCAGTTGGTAGGATTAACCGCAGATGAAGTAAGTAAGCTGAGTCTGACGCAATTAGGAGCCCTCACCTCCACTCAATTATCCGCTCTCAATACCACAGCGATTCAGGGATTGACTGAGATTCAAATCGGAGCACTCACGACAAGCCAGATCAAGGGGATTTCCAGCGCCGGGATCGGGGCCTTGGTCGACACTCAAATAGCGAGTCTCAGCTCGACGCAACTGACCGCCATTTCCACAGCGGGCATCAAGGGACTCACCAGCACGCAGGTCAGCAATTTAACTCTACGCCAACTGTCCGCTTTCACCGGCACACAACTATCCGCTCTTTCCTCTGCGGCCATCTCGGGATTGACCGGAGATCAAATCGAAGCGCTGGACGTCAGTCAGATTAAAAACCTGACAAGCACGGCGATTGGCTTACTGACAACGGATCAGATCCTGGCCTTGAGCGTCACCCAGATGGCGCTTCTGAACACGACGCAAATTGCGGGATTGACCCGCACCGAGTTGAGCGTTCTGACGGAGAATCAATTCGCCACACTGACTTCGACCCAGCTTGCCGGGATCGGCACGGTGGCCATCAAGGGACTGAGTGAGGATCAGATGGACGTCCTGACTTTGACTCAACTGACAGGCATCACCTCCACCCAACTCGCCGCCTTGAGCACACTGCAGGTCCAGCAGTTGCGGAGTACACAACTCGCCGCCTTGACGAGCACCCAGCTTCGCGGATTGACGGCGGCAGAGATCGCAGCGCTCGGCACAACGCAGTTGGCAGCGCTCAGCACCACGCAACTGACTTTTCTCACCACGACGCAGATGCAGGGACTCACCAGCACGCATATCAGTGAGCTCACGACAACACAACTTGCGGTACTGACTTCAACTCAGTTAGGGGCGCTGACAACGCTGGCATTGAAAAGCCTCACGGAAGATCAGATTCAGCGTCTGACCACGCCCCAGATCAAAGGACTCAGCGCGACGGGAGTTGCCACGCTGAACACGACTCAGGTCGATCTCCTGACAACTTCGCAATTGACTGCACTCACCTCAACCCAAATCAAGGGGCTGAGCAGTGCCGATATCGCTGAACTGTCCGATACGCAAATTGCCAGCTTCACCTCCACCCAACTTGCCGCCATTTCCACCAAGGCGATTGCAGGTCTGACCGAATCCCAACTTTCCGTCGTGAATACGACTCAACTCAGTGGATTGAGCGCTACGTTGATCAGCGCCTTGACCATTACGCAGCTCGGTTACATCTCCGCCGAGCAATTATCCGCCTTGACCGTCACCCAGATTCGCGGGTTAACGGCCACTGGTCTGGCTGCTATTAACACCACGCAACTGGCCGCGCTGAGTTCCACGCAAATTTCCGCACTGACCACCAGCCAAATCAAGGGTCTCACTAGTACCAGCATCAGTCGATTGACCGAGATCCAACTGGCTGCGCTGACTTCCAATCAAATCGCCTCCATCAACACGGCAGCGGTCCAGAGTCTCACCTCCACTCAAATTTCGTTTTTAAGCCTGACGCAATTCCATGCCCTGACCTCCACGCAATTCCGGGCTCTCACCACGACCCAGCTCGGTTCTCTGACGACTACACAGATTGCTTCATTGAGTACCACGCAAATCCGTGGCCTGAGCGGAACGGGCATCACCGCGCTTACCACGGAGCAGTTTGACGCCATCACCACAGAGCAGATGGAAGCTCTCACGACGACTGCCCTCAGTGCGTTCGAAACCACCCAGATCCTGGCCTTGGACCTCAGCCAACTCGCCGCCTTAACTTCAACCCAACTTGGCGCGCTCACCACCACTGCCGCTCGCGCCCTCGATCTCACTCAACTCACGGCCCTGAGCACGACGCAACTGGGCGGCCTGAGCAGCACCGTCATGGGCGCATTGACGACCACACAACTGCAAGCGCTCTCCACCGCGCAAATCGCCAGCCTCAGCACGGGACAACTCAAAGGGCTCACGAGCACGGAAGTCGCCGCGCTCACCAGTACTCAGTTTAACGCCTTAAGCACCACGCAACTGGCCGCTCTCAGTACTACAGCCATCAAGGGCCTGACTACAACCGAGCTTGCCAGCTTATCGACCACGCGATTGAGCGGATTGACCTCCACTCAAGTCGGCGTTCTGAGCACCACGCTGATTGAAGCCCTGAGCACCGCGCAGCTCGCGGCCCTGACCACGACCGAGATCAGCGGCCTGACCAATACGCAAATAGCCACGTTGACCGCCACACAACTTGGCTCGCTATCGACTAGCCAGATCGCGGCGCTTTCGATCACTGCGCTCAGCGGCCTTACCACCACGGGGGTGACGCTCCTGACGACGAGTCAGATCGCGGCGCTGACAACAACCGGCTTGCGCAGCCTCAGCTACAGTCAGATCGTTGCCTTGACTCCTACTCAGATTCAAAGCCTCACGACCACCCAATTACGCAGCCTGACTGGCACCGAGATTGGCGATCTCACGGTCGCCCAGCTCAACGAACTCAGCACCACCCAGTTCGCGGCGTTCACCACCACCGGGCTGGCCAACCTCACCTCCACCCAGATTGCGGGGCTGGCCACGACTTATCTTCAGGTCTTGTCCGAAACCCAAATCGCCGCGCTCACGACAACGGGAATTGCCGGACTCTCCACCACCGATCTCGCCGCCCTGACCACCACGCAACTGACAGCGCTGACTTCCTCCCAGATCGCCGCCCTGTCGACAGTGCAAGTGAGCGGTTTGAATGCCACGCAATTTGCCGTCCTCACCACGACGCAGATCACCGGCCTCGGAGACACGCAAGTGGCCATTCTCTCAACCGCGCAACTCGCTGCACTCTCCTCGAATCAAGTGGGAGCTCTCTCTACAAACGCACTGAGCGGTCTCACTGCGGTGGAAATAGCGACGCTGTCCACCACGCAACTCTCCGCGCTCAATGCCACCAAGATCGGCGCGCTTAGCACCACACAGATCCTTGCTCTCGACATCAAACAGCTCACCTCACTTACCACCACGCAGATTTCCGCGTTGAGCACACAAGCGGTCAGTAGTCTTTCAACCACAAGTCTGGCCGCGCTCACCTCGGATCAGTTGACCTCCCTCACGGCGGCGCAATTTTCCCAACTCACCGAAACCCAGATCGCTTCTTTCACTGCCACGCAGATCAGTTCCCTGACGACAACGCAAATGAGCGGCATGACGGATGATCAAGTGGCCTCCCTGACCAGCACGCAACTCGCGGCCATGTCAGAAAATCAGATTTCCGTGCTCTCTGTCATCGGTATCGACGGATTCACTACTTCAGAAATAGCGGCGCTGACGGCTACGCAACTCGCTGCATTGAGTCCCACGCAAATCGCCAGCCTCAGCGACACGCAAGTTGCCGCGTTTACGGCCACTCAGATCACCACTCTCACTACCACGCAAATTCGCAACTTCAGCACCACCGCCATGGCCGCTCTGACAACCGACCAAATCAATGCCCTGACCGTCACACAAATCTCCTCTCTCACTGCCACCGAAATGGCGAGTCTCGCGAGCACGCAGATCGCAGCCCTTGGAACGGCCCAGCTTGCGGCCATCACCACCACACAGCTTGCCGCGCTGAGTACAACCGGCATTGCCGGATTGACAGTCGCCGAACTTGCGGATCTCACCACGCGACAACTTGCTGCCTTTACGGCCACACAGTTTGGTGCCCTCACCACGACGCAAATCCAGAGTCTCTCCCAAACTCAACTGGGAGCCCTGACCAGCGTCGAGCTGAGCGGACTCACCGAGACTCAGGCCATTGCGTTGGCCACCACTCAGCTTGTCAGCCTCAATGCCACCCAAATTGCCGCTATTTCCACCACCGCCATTAGCGCGCTCACAGCCACGCAACTTTCGCAATTGCCGACAACACAGCTCAATCAACTTACAGCCACGGAACTGCGCGCACTCAGCACAACACAATTGAATTACCTCACGGCCAGTCAAATCTCCAAGCTCACCAGCACCCAGATTGCAAGTTTGACAAGCACTCAAGTCGGAGCCCTGGCTGCGACTCAGCTTGGAGCACTTACCGACACGCAAATTTCCGTGTTAACCGCCGCCGAAATGAGCGGACTCACCTCGACACAGGTGTCCGCCCTGACCATGACCCAACTCGCGGCCTTGAGCGAAACCCAACTCGCCTCATTCTCTACGCAAGGCATCACCGGGCTTACTTCCACCGCCATCACCGCGCTGACCGCCACGCGGCTCAAGAGTTTGACCTCGACCGAAATCGGCGCGTTGACCACCACTCAACTTGGTTACCTCGGCACCAGTCAGTTGAACGCCTTGACCGCCACGCAGCTCAGCGGATTGAGCAGCACACAGGTATCGGCCCTAAGCACAGCGCAACTCAGCACCCTCTCCACCACGCAAATTGCATCACTGTCTACTCGTGGCGTTTGCGGACTCAATGCCGAACAATTTTTGAACCTCCCCACCAGCCAGCTTGCCGCGCTCACCAACGTGCAGCTTGCGGCTCTGACAACGACACAATTGGGACTCTTGGCGACCATGCAAATTGCCGCGCTTACCACGACACAAATTCGCGGACTGACCAGCACTCAAATTGGGGCTCTCTCCACCAGTCAGTTGGCCGCCATCACCACCACTCAGCTTGCCACGCTCACCACGACCCAGGTCAAGGGTCTGACCAGCACCGAAGTCGGCACGCTCACAGAGTCCCAGATTGCCGCACTCACCACGACGCAAATCGCCTCGTTGTCCACGATGGGTGTGACCGGACTGACCTCCACCCAGTTCGCCGCGTTGACCAGCCGGCAATTGTCTTCTCTGACCTCCACGGAAGTCGGCGCGTTGACCACCACTCAAATCGACGCCATTTCCACCACGCAAATTGCCGCGCTGACTGCCGGTCAGATCCGGGGCTTCACGGATACCGGAGTTGCGGCGCTGAATACAGTGCAACTGCAAACCCTCAGCACCACGCAAATCGCCTCGCTTTCCAATACCGGTATCGCAGGTTTGACCGCCTCCCAGATCGGCGTCTTCTCGGAGGATCAACTCGGTGCGCTTACCACCACGCAAATGTCCGCTCTTTCGACTACGGCTATTGCCGGACTGACGTCGGAAGAACTCCAGGCGTTCACCACGACTCAATTCAGCCGACTCTCCGCGACGGGCATTGCAGCGCTCACCGCAGTCCAGATTGCCGGCCTCACCACGACCCAAATCAGCCTGTTGACCACGACGGAAATGGGTGGATTCACCGCCACGCAAATCGCCGCGCTCACTCAATCGCAAATCGAAACCTTGACCACAACTCAGGTCGCTTCTCTCTCCACAACCGGTATCAGTGGACTGACCCCGTCACAGATACGCGCTCTGAACACGACTCAACTGGTCGCCCTGACGGTGAGCGAAATCGGTGCCCTGACCTCTTCTGCAATTTCGGGACTCACCACGGAACAGTTCTCCGCGTTGACCAGCACCCAGTTCAGCAGCCTCTCGGTCACGGGTGTTACCGGACTGACTGCGGCGCAAGTCACAGGCTTGACCACCACGCAGATTACGCTCCTAAGCACCACCGAAATCAGTGGTCTGACTCAAACCCAAGTCACCGCACTCACCGCCAACCAGCTCGAAACGTTAACCTCCGCGCAAATCGCCTCACTTTCGGCGACCGGCATCACGGGTCTGAGCGCGACCGAAATAACCGCCTTGGCCGAAACCCAATTAGCGGCTCTGACACCAACGCAAATCGCGGGCCTCACCACGACACAGATTGGCGCGTTAACGCCCACCCAGATTGCGGATCTCGACGAAACACAGATCAGCGGACTTGTGCGCTCGCAGATACGGGCGCTCAGTTCCGAACAATTTGCAGCGCTGGCCACCACGCAAATTTCCAGTTTGAACGCAACTCAGATCGCGAGCCTCACTGCCACGCAACTCACCGGCCTCACCGCGACACAGCTTGGCGCGATCAGCAGTTGGCAGGTCGGAGCGATGACGCCTTCGGAGCTGGGCAATCTCGCCAGCGCGCAACTCGACTATCTCGCCATTGCCGGTCGCCTCAGCGAAATCACCACCACGACCATGAATGCGCTGAGTACGAGCACGGTCGCATCGCTCACCACCACCGTGTTGATGGCGCTCAATGGGACCCAAATCGGCGCTCTTACCAGCACCCAGCTCGCCAGCATGTCCGTCGAACAAATTGCCGCCTTGAACGAAGCCTTATCCTAAAGAAAAACCATGTCTACGAATATCCTATCCACAGCACTCATCCAATCCATGACTCGCAGCCTGAGCGTGTCCGATCTCATCCACACCACCGAGACCCTCAAGCAAAACGGACAGCTTGATGCCGTGGGCAATCTCTATTCCACTTGGATTCAGCACAATCAGGATCATCCCTTGATCTACGCAGTGCTCTTCAATTACTCCGTAGTCCAATCGGATGCAGGCAATCTCAATGCCGCGAGGGAATCTCTCGAACGAGCCATCGCGCTCAACCCCGAGTTCCTGCAAGCCCACATCAATCTCGGTCGTATCCATGAACGCATTGGGACCGTGGGATCGGCCTTGGCACAATGGTCCGTCGTGCTGTCGAAATTGGAGGCGCTCAACGGGCCCGCACTCACGCACAAGACCATGGCACTGAATCAAAGCGCCCGCGCCTTGGAGGCGGCAGGTCAGGATGAACTGGCTGAAAGCATGCTGCGCCAAAGTCTCGAACTGGATAACCGCCAGCGCGAAGTAGCCCAGCATTTCCTCGCCTTGCGCCAGCGCCAGTGCGAGTGGCCCATTGTCACGCCATGGGAACGCGTCAGTCAGGAAGCATTAATGACGGGCATCTCCCCGCTCTCTGCGGCCGCCTATACCGACGATCCCATGCTGCAACTGGCCATTGCATGGAACTACAACAAGAGTGACGTGGGAGTCCCTCCATTTGTCATCGACTCGTGGCCCAAAGCGACAAGCCATACAGGCAAGCTGCGGATCGGCTACGTCTGCTCTGATTTCAGGGAGCACGCCCTCGGCCACCTACTGGCGGAAGTCCTCGGACTGCACAATCGCGAACAAGTCGAAGTCTACGCCTACTATTGCGGACCCGCAGCGAAAGATCCTATTCATGAAAACTTCAAGGCCACGAGTGATCATTGGTTGGAAATCACCGGGCTCGACGACATCACGGCCGCGCGTCGCATCGTCGAGGACGGCATCCAGATTCTCGTCGACCTGAATGGTTACACGCGCGAAGGACGGACCAAGCTCTTTGCGCTGCGACCCGCGCCGGTCATTGTGAATTGGCTCGGCTACCCTGGAACCATGGGGAGCCCCTATCATCACTACCTCATTGCCGACGAGTGGATCATTCCACCTGACCACGAGATCTATTACTCCGAGAAGGTACTGAGACTCCCTTGCTACCAATCCACCAACCGCAAGCGCATCGTCTCCGACCGCAAGGTCACGCGCAAGGATGTCGGGCTCCCCGAAAACGCCATGGTGTACTGTTGCTTCAACGGCGCACATAAGATCTCCCGTTTCACCTATGAACGGTGGCTGATGATTTTGAGTTTGGTGCCAGACAGTGTCCTCTGGTTGCTGGGTGGAACCGACGCAACCAATGAGCGCCTGAAAAAATACGCTTCCGATCGTAATATCGATCCGAGCCGCATCCTCTTTGCAGATAAACTGCCGAACGCCGATCATCTCGCCCGCTATCAACTCGCCGATCTCTTTCTCGACAGCACCCCGTATGGAGCGCACACCACCGGCTCCGACTCGCTCTGGATGGGAGTTCCTGTCCTCACCTTGAGCGGACGCTCCTTTGCTTCGCGCGTTTGTGGCAGTTTGGTGCGGGCGGCGGGGCTGCCTGAACTTGTCTGCACCTCTGTTCAGCAATATATCGAACGCGCTGTCGAACTTGGCCAAGACCGTAGCTTACTCACACCCTATCGCGAAAAACTCAAGGCTAAACGGGACACCTGCACTCTGTTCAATATGCCCCTCTTAGTCAGCTCTCTGGAGAAACTCTATCATGGGATGTGGCACGATTTCAAAAAAGGGCGACTGCCGAAACCCGACCTCGCCAATCTCAATGTTTACCTCGAAGTCGGAGCCCAGGTGAAGCACGACGAAATCGAAGTCCAGACGATTGAAGATTACCGCGCCTGGTGGCAGGAAAAATGCCTTCAATATCACAAACATCGTCCCATCTCCCCGGACGCACGACTTATTAGAGCCTGTTAGTCCGTAATCGCGTGAGAAACGGGTACCGCCTTGACGCCCACGGCACCTCGGCTTCTGGCTCTCGTGACTTTCCATACACGAGAGCGCAGCTGCATCATAATTACTTTGATAGCAATCGCAAGACGCTCCAAGAGAATGCTCCCGCTTTGCTATCTTTCCAGATCATGAATACGGATGCTGGGTATATATAGTCTTGCCTCGCTAAATCAAAGCTCTGGACACATTTAGAGACGGTAATGCAGCGCTGTCTGGCAGCGGCGCCAGATAAATATTTCCGTATCCAGTCCGGCGGTCTGAAGTAAAGAGCACCGCCTTGCCGTCAGGCGTGAACCGGGGATGAACGTGCAGCTGTTGTATCTTGGCGGTGGAATCGTGTCGGCAAAGCGGCACGGGAGACATCATTTTCTCCCCGTCTCGCTTCCAGAGTTTGATCACTCCCTGCTCGTAGCCATCACCCACGACAAGATCATCATCAAACGAAAAGACATGCCCGGTTTCCAACGACTGCGTTTCGAGCCAGCTACCGGGTCCGTCGAAATCGGCAGCGCCGATCACATAACCCTTCCCCGGTCGAAATCCGTGAAATCCGATGCGTTTGCCATCGCGATGCCAGAACTCGTGACCAATGTAGTAATCACATTGGGGAGGAGCAATCTTCCACGTGCGTCCGGTCGCCAAATCCAGCCCCCAGATCCGATGCCCCACCTTTTCCCAAGGACCTTCATGACAGTAGGTCAGTTGACTGGGATTGACGGGCGAAGTGTTGACGTGCCCAATCCAGACACGCTCCTCATAGACTGTCTCCACCTCGCCCGTATCGATCGATACTCGAAAAATGCGGCTCAAGGGCCGGGCTTCAAAGAGGTCGCGAAAACCGACATATCCTCGAAGCAGATCCGTCTCGAATTCTTGTTCCGGTTTTTGATAGGAGGAGAAACAAAGATGACGTCCGTTGGCTGTTGCATTCAGCATCAGCGGTTGCCAGCGCGGAGGCAGTTGCCATATCGTCCGCAACTGTCCATTGCCGAGATCGACCGCAGTAAGTTCAGTCCCCCTCCAGAAGTAGGCCTCTTCGCGAAGTGGATTCTTACACGCATCAATAAACTGAAATCCTGGCGGTTGCGGATCGATATCCGTGATCTGGGTAATTTCCCCAGTAGCCAGTTCGATCCCGAAGAGATTGGTTCGATCTGCCCGGTCCGAGGCGAATAGCAATCGCCGCCCCTCGTCATACCAACCTGGGTTAGTGAAATAAAAGTGGTGGCTGTGCCCCTTGTAGTTGGTCAACTGGGTAATCTCGATTCCGGTCAACGGATCGCAATAAGTAGAACGTTCGATAGTCATGATGGAATGGAAGCGTTCGACTCAAAGCCGAATCGCCATTTTAGAGAGCACGATGCGCTGGTCATTTGGATTTTTCTCCCTTGTCGATACGGAGCAATATTGGTTCTCGGGCAGCGGCCGTTATCTGGTCCAATTTCACGACACCACCTCCAATGAGATCCGTTGCGACGCCTTCCGTCGCAACCTTAAGAATCATGGGTCGATGCAGCAGATTGATAATCGAGACAAGTTGCCGACCTTTGTAATTAATCACGCGATAGTCCGCTCCCAAAGCACGCTTGCCAGTCCGCGAGTCAATCAGCGCTGGCGCCGTCAGACGATTTCCAAGCGCCACCGCCAGCACTTCAAGATCGGTTCGCGCATCGACGCCACCCAAACGCAATGAATCGGGAAGTTTTGGGACAACGCTTGCCGGTTTTCCATATTCATCAAAGGCCAGATTCCCGCTACCAACAGGCAGGAGATCGATCGTGCCTTCGCGTTGCAAGCGATCAAGGATGGACGCAGTCCCTTCAACGACATGCGTGGCGTGCGGTAGAATCACCAATTTCGCACTGGGGATTTTACCGGCGGCCAATTGCCTTTCGCTGACAAATGTAACCTTGCAGCCGAGCTGAGTGAGCAGTCCATAGATATTTTTGATTACGGCGGGATAATCCTCCTCCCAGATGAGCGAGGTCATCGAATAAAGCAGCGCCACATCAGCGGGCGCTTCATTGATCGCGCGGACTTCCGGAGCCAATCGATTCAGGTCAATCATGGCACGAGCCGAGGCATAGACGTTGGCAGGACGCAACGTAATGCAGCCCTGCGAACTAGCGCCGACTGGTTCCGACCAAATCCAGTTCACAAAGGCAGTGCGATGGTGCAACGCCCCCTGCCAAAGCACCGTATAGAAATGTCCCGGAGGAATGCTCTCCGCCGGGTGACGGTCATGGATGAAATGCAATTCCGAGTCGATCACCGGTCGTTGTTGGAAGGAGTTGAGCAGGTCGTACCAAAGCTGCGTGCGAAGCCACGTGTACGATTCGTTTGATTCGGGCGTAATGAAGCTCCAGCTATCGCAGCCAGCCAGATCGGTAAACTCCGTAATCAATTCCGGGTCGACGCCATGGAAAACGCGCCCGCCGTGAGTACGCTGGCCCTGCGGACGGGTATCAAATACATCGGGAACCAATTTCGCGTGTGTCGCGAGGTTCGGAGCCAGTTCCTTGACGAACCCATTCATCCAGCGATGCCACTCCGCAAAATTCTCCTGATTAAAGCGAACCCAGTCATAGTAAGGCGCGATGAGTTCAGTCCGCGACGGATAAATCGTTTCCGGCACCGGCACCTCGCTCAACTCACGATAGTTCGTGCCATAACGAGCATTTAGCATCGCAATGGTTCCGTGCTTTTTCTGCAAATAGGCGATCCACTTTGGAAAACTGTAGGGATCGCGACCACTATTCGTGTAAGAGGCTTCGTTCGACAGACAGATACTCCAGACTCCCGGTTGCTTGCTGATTTCCGGCACGAATGTGCGAATCCATTGCTCCAGCGCTGAGCGTGCGGACGGGTGATCTATATTGAACTTGATGAACCCGCCCATTTTCGGGTCGAGCAGCACCTCGGGATGAACCTTGACCACCCACGAAGGGAAATAGTGAGGCGACAGCAATACATCCGTGAAAATGCCCGCTTGTTCGGCCTTGCCAATCACCTGTGTAATATTGAGGGCCGTGGGAGAAAGCGTTCCCTCGCGAGTGAGATTATTTGGTCCCTTTTCCTGCTGAATGAAGGTCATGCCGGTTTCTTTCAGAAAATCCATATCGAGCAGCACTTGATTGAAAAATCCATAACCACCCAGCACCACCGGCTGTCGTTCACCACCGGACGTTGCGAACCAAAATCCGCCGCGGTCGTAGCTGATACGACCACCGGCAAGACTCGGCTTTCGATAGGGTTTAATCCGGCCAGAAGCCAATGCCGTTAACCGGTTTTCCAATTGGTCCAGCACCCACGCGGTTTCCTGCAACTGGAGTTGAGTCCAATGCATCACTTCTCGATCGCCAGGCTTTGCATTGCGCAGACCTTGCGATCCATTGGGGCCTCCCGTTTCCACTCGCAGGAGATAGCGTCGCGCCACAGCCAGACCTGCCCGGGTCAAATCATCCGTAGTCGAGAATGTTTCCGCCTGCTTTTCCAGCGACGCCAGCCGGGTTCGGGCCGTATCCAGTGTCACCGCATTCTTACCTGACGGCACCACAGTGGCCGCACTCACACTGACTTTACTGATCCAGAGTTCCGCGGTTTTTCCATCCACTCCAAAAACGACCGGAGTCTGCCGCGATGCGTCAGGCCAGAACATGACTTCTACCTTGGTCCAATCGAACGTGCCCGATGGCAGACTCACGCGCTGGACTCCGCCCTGTGCCCAGGATTGAGAGCAGTCACGCCCCTTTACCCATGCGGTGAGACAATAACCCGCCCCGGGAATCAGCCCGGATACGGTTTGCGAAAGCCGTGCCTCACCCTCCCCGGCCTGCACGATCTGAAATACCGTCACGGCATCCAAACCCGCCTGAGCGACGACGCCACCCTGCGCTTTCCCGGGGCCGGATTCCCACGACCAACCAGTCAGGCCATTTTCAAAATTTCCGTTTTTGAAATCACCTGTGGATTCGGCCTGCAGGGATACCGCGGACGCGGAAAGGAGGGTTGCGATCAAAAAGAGGATGAGACGAAGGTGATTCATAGAAAGGCTCGGGAAAAGTAGACAATGAACCTGTTATTTCTTTTCCACTGAAAAATCGTCCCAGTGGGTTTGATCCATCATCTTTGGATTATTCCGCAGCCGGATGATCACGGAGGTATTACCCTCGGAGTTGAATGGCAGTTCAAGCGCTTGCCATTGGCCATTGTCGAAATCCTTTTTCGGCGTGATCTTCAACGTCGCCAGTCGCTTGTCCGGAGTGTCGTCCCACTTTGACTCCGCACTCCAGACCTCCAGTGAGGACCATGGCCAGGCATCTTGAAAGTTCTTCTCGAATCGGAAGCGGATTTTGACGGCATAATCCGTGTTCTTTTCCAATGCAACCGTTAACGCCGTCACTGCGGGCAAGGGGCCGCCATCCGCATCTTTAATGGAGCTGAGCAGGAGATGCCCGTCTTCCGATTTTGTCACAGAGCTTTTTCCGGACTCGGTCGACCAGTTGGAGCGGCCTCTGAAGTCGTCGCGAACGATGAACTCCTCTGCCAAGGCAAAGTGAGTGCCGAGAAATGCCAACAAGACAATGGTCGAAAGGTAGCGCCAGGAAGAAGTCATAGAATTGGAATAGATAAGAAGAGGTGAAGTCGCGCGAAATCAGTAGCTCGGCACATAATCGCGATCGAACATCTCCGCGCCGCGTGATTTCGTGCTGTACACGCTGTAGGGAACCTGCCCGATGGAACCGTCCGCGTAGAGAACATTGGCGTTGTTGTAATGGTATGCGATGCCGCACGCCATTCCCACGCCGCCCTGTACATCCGTGGCAATCGCAGTCGACGGTTTGGTAAACACATCCCGCAGATAACGACCGGTCAAAAGATACGAGTAGTCAATCCAGTTGTCGCTGCTGTAGGCCCAGCCGTTGGAGGCAGTGCGCTTGGGACAGTGGTATACTTTCGAGCGAGCCTCCCCCTTTACCGCCACCCCCGGAAGGTCGGCCAACATACCGCTGTACTGCAATTTGCCCAATCCGACCGCCTTGATAGTGCCACCTTCCCACGCGGTGCGGCTTTCAAGGCTACTCTTGTAGTAGTCGATCGGCTCGGGTGGACTCCCCGCATTGTCCACCATGTAGGCCATGTAGGCAGCGCCGATCTGGTGCAGGTTTGAAACGCATTTCATCGCACTCGCCTTTTCCATGGCCATTTTCACCCCAGGCACCAGCAATGCTGTCAGCGTGATGATGAGCATCAGCGTCACCAATATTTCCACCAACGTGAATCCATCCCGGGATGTCGTTCTAAATCTCATTGCGAAATCGTTAGCCGACCAGAGAACCACAGTGCAAAAGTAAAGCTTAGGGCCGTGCCGCTTACTCTATTATCGGACGAAAAGGCGGTTCGGAAACGAGTGTTTATCCCTGAAAGCGCCGACGGCGCAAGCCCAAGACTAGTATTCCTGCGCCGCCAGCTAGAAACGCCATGGTCGTGGGTTCCGGCACCGCCCCCAGAACATACACCTCGTTGAGAATTCCACCATACGAAGTACCACCATAAGCCAGACTGCCCGTGGACAACCGCAAATCGATATAGCGGGCCGATACCGTGGACGCCCCGGTGAAATCGAGCGTCGCCGCCGATGCGCCGTTTGTAGTCGTACCCGTCGCCAATAGTGTAAAATCGGAATCCGCCGGAGTCGCCGACAAGGTTGTCGCATAATAAACGGACTGCGCTCCCACCGTGGAGTTCCAGCGCCGCCCGGAGGAGTCCGTGTAGGAAATGCGTACCGTTGAAATATCGCAGATCGATCCCAGATCGATCAGGATGTCGAACGTCCCGCTTGAACTCAGCACGCCCTGCCAACCGCTCACATATGTGGATGCACTCCCGTCTGTCAACTTGCCCCGGCTGGCGGAGTAGCCAGCAATATTGCCCGTAATCGGGATTGCTGTCGCCGAACCATTGTCCTGAATCGTCGTGGCATACCCCTCATTGCTCGTCAATCCAGTGGACGTACCACTGTGATTATAGGCCGCTGTCGCAGAATAGCCGGGCCAGAAGACCGTCGTAAACGGAGTAGCGTCGACATTGGCCGTGCCACTCCATGCCCCACGCGCATAGTACGTGTAGGACCCGGCCGTCAGCACCGGCGAACTGGCGTCATGCAACAGATCGATCGTTTGCGCCCGGAGACCTGTAACAGACCCGAGCAGAGCGAAACCCAATAACCCGACGGAGAGGAGAGATGATTTCATACGCTTAATTTAAGAACGTTACGATAATGCAAAATTACTCTCTCATCGTCAAGCTCATAAATCGCTAAAATTGGCTTTTTATTAACTTATTACGCTAAGAGTACAAGATTTCTCTGGCAATTTCGTAACGTAACTATAAATTCTTATTTTACGAACGTTATGACTTGCTACTTTCGTCATCGACGCATGACCAAACTTAAAGACATCGCACTCGCCGCCGGCGTATCTGTTGACACCGTTTCCCGCGCCTTGAATGGCAAGACCAAGGCTTGTTGGCCCAGCGTAGCCCGCAAAGCCGAGGACATTCGTGAACTGGCGCGCAAGATGGATTACAAACCCAATCGCGCCGCGCAGATGATGCGCACGCAACGCACGCAGCAAGTCGGAGTACTCGTCAGCGAACTATACAACCCCCACACTGGCTTGGTGCTGGAGGCGTTTGGCCAATCTCTCGAGCGTCGTGGTTACGGACTGGTTCTTGGGCTTTGCCGAGAACCGGGCGACGCCTCGCTGGGCAAGTTTGTCCGCAACCTGCTCGACGGCATCATCAACCTCCATCCGCAGCTCAGCACGGCTGACTTGAGCCGGCTCGCTCCGCAACTCCCTATCATCACTTACAACCGCTCCGTCAAGGAATCTCCCGCCGTCTACGACATGGTGCAAGGGATGCACATGGCATTGAATCATCTGTGGTCCCTAGGCCACCGGCGCATCGCGCTCGTCACCGGCCCACACAATCCCGAGCATGTCGCCAGCCGCATCACCGGCTACGAATCCTTCTACGCGCGCCAGACCATGGCAGCCTCGCCGGACTGGATCATTCAAACCGGTTGGAAACTCGAGGACGGCGAGGCTGCCGTCGAGTCCCTGCTAAAGACCTCGTGCACGGCTTGCCTTGGTGGTAACGCCCTACTCTCCATAGGACTGTTGCTGGGCTTGCGCCGCCATCACGTGCAAGTACCCCGCGATTATTCCCTGTTCTCGCTCGAAGACACCTTCATGACGCAGATTTCCGATCCGCCCATCACTTCCATTACGCATCCCATATCAAAGTTGGTTGATGCCACCGTGGAAGGTCTGATCGCACTGATCGAAAAAAAGGATATTCCCCCCTGCGCTTCCTATCCGGTAACCCTGGTTGATCGAGGCTCAGTCATTGCCATGACGTAACGCACACTCCCTGGGCAAACGTTTTCCAAATACATAGGAACCCGATGAAATTTAAATATGCGTTGGGCTTAATAGGAGCCGGCGGAGTAGGCATAGCGCACCGCCAGGCGATGGATCTTCTCCAGAAGCAGGGGCGCGCCTACTTGAAAGCGGTCGCCGACCCAACACTCAAAAAGCACTCCCCACTGGAAGGCGAACTCTTGGCCAGGAAGATCAACGTCTATCCTGACTACGAAACGATGTTGAACGCCGAGCCGGATCTTTCGGCCGTGACCATCGCCACCCCCACTCCGTTCCACGCGGAAATGACCCGGCGTTGCCTGAAGCAGGGGTTGAAAGTGTATCTTGAAAAACCTCCCGTCCCATTGATTCAACAACTGGATGAACTGATAGCGATAGATGTATTGGGGGATGTTTATGTTGGCTTTCAAATGATCAATTCGGCTTGGGCCACGCAGCTCAAACAATGGATCGGCGAAGGTCGCTTCGGTGAAATCAAAACCATTCGAGCCGGTGCCTGCTGGCCACGCACAGACACCTATTATAATCGCGCTTTCTGGGCTGGAAAAATGGCGCATCAGGGTAATCCTATTTTCGACGGCCCCGCCACCAACGCGCTCGCCCATTTGATTCAGTCGATCATGTTTCTCGCCGATTCCAGTGAATCGGGTTATGCCGAGCCCGTCGCGGTACAAGGAGAATTATACCGCGCCCGACGCATCGAGAGCTACGACACCGCCTGTGCGCGCGGCTGGTTCCGATCCGGCCTTGCTTTTGAAATTGCCGTGACCCATGCCACCCAAAACGAATGGCCATTCCATATCCACATCAGAGGCTCGAACGGGTGGGCTACAGTCTCCAACGATGGACAACTCCTTGAAAGCAGTTGGGGCAGAAACCAGTACGACGAGACCACCATCGAGCTGATGAAACGCTCCTACGAATTGTTTCTAGACTATCTCGAAGGCCGCCGGACGAGAGTGATCACGAGTCTGTGCGATACTCGCGGTTACGTGCTGACGACAAATGGCATGCTGCTCTCATCGGATGGCATCTGCGATATCGGAAATCAATGGATACGAGGTTATCGCAACGCGAAGAACGACGGCGGCTATGACGTCACCTCACTCCATGAGGCCGTTCAAGAAACCGTCCGGTCAGGCAAGCTCTTCTCCGAACAACATCGGCCTTGGGCACAAAGCTCCAGCGTGATCAATCTCAACGAAATCACCCAACTCAGCATCAACTAAGAGCTTATCCACGATCTTTTTGGAGACGCTAATTAGAATAAGACAGGGAGGGAAGCACAGGCTTCGCAGCGGTTTGGAGACAATATTTATTTTTTCCTATACCGGAAGCAACCCTGTTACCCAATCTTCCTGCAAGCTGTCTTGACCGTTCCGCCCCAGACCTTTACTTTCGCCAAACATGGGTAAACGCAAATCGTCCGTCCGAAAGGCTCCCGTTTCCACCGACGCCACCAGCGAGGCCAAGCCGCCCGTCGCCATGAGCGACCCGCATCAACTCTGGATGCGCATCGCCCTCGGCACGCTCCTCCTGATCGCCTTGCTGACGACCTACTCGAATTCCTTCGACGGCGCCTTCCTCCTCGATAACCAGCAGATCATCCTGCTCGACCCCCGGCTGCGCTCCTCGGACTGGAGTCCGAACATCATCAATATCTTCACCAAGGACTATTGGTGGCCCACCCTCGCCTCCGACCTGTACCGTCCCCTCACCACCTTCAGCTACATGGTGAACTGGTCCGTCCTCGGCAATGGCGGTAATTCCGAAGGCTACCACTGGGTGAACTTCATCCTGCATGCCATCAATGTCTTCCTCGTCTACCGGCTACTCCGGCAGATCGGCACGCGCGAGATCGTGGGCTATTGGGCCGCCGCACTCTATGGACTCCACCCCGTCGCGACGGAAGGCGTCACCAATATCGTCGGGCGGGCGGATCTTCTCTCCACCTTCTGCGTCCTCTCCGCCACCCTGTGCTATGCCCGGAGTGCGAAAAGCCGCGGCAACGCCAAAACCGGCTGGCTCTTCGGCCTCGGCCTGCTTTCGCTGATCGGCGTCCTCTGCAAGGAGAACGGCGTCATGATCCTCCCCGCCATGTTCTTCTACGACTGGCTCTACCGCAGTCATTCCGACCAAGCCCCACTGCCCGCCGGTTGGCGCGCCCGACTGCAAGTCCTCTACCCCGGCTATCTGGCGGTACTCCCGGCACTCATCACTTTCGTTTCCGCCCGCATCTGGATGATGCGCACCTCGCCGACTTACGGAAATCCCTTCGTCGATAATCCCATCGAACTCGCCGGATTTTTCTCCGGCCGCATGACCGCCTTCAAGGTGCTCGGTCAATACATCTGGATGCTCGTCTGGCCCGAGAACCTCTCCTGCGACTGGTCCTACAACCAGATTCCGCTCTACGGTCCCGATGCCCCGTGGCATGAGAATATCCAGTCGTGGGTTTCCATCGTGCTCGTGATTGCGCTCCTCGCCATGGCGTGGATTCAGCGCAAGCGGCATCCCTTAATGACCTTCGGCATCCTCTGGTTTTTCGTCGCCATCTTCCCCACCTCGAACCTCCCGATCACCATCGGCAGTATCAAGGGCGAGCGCCTGCTCTATATGCCCTACCTCGGCTTCGCCCTCATCGCGGGCATGCTCTTGGAATGGGCTCGCGTCGGACTGTCCAACCTCCTGCGTCGCGTCAACCCCGCCATCGCGTGGGCCAGTTTCACCCTACCGCTCGTGATTTTCATCGCCTTCGCCGTGCGCACCTACCTGCGCAATGCGGACTGGCACGACGAATTATCACTCTGGTCCAGCGCCGTGCAGACCTGCCCGAACAGCTTCAAGACCTACAAGGGATTCTCCAATTGCTTCATCACGAAGAATACCGAAGAAGGCGCGGATCAGGCCATTGCCGTCGCGGAACGCGGCGTTGCCATCCTGGAAAATCCTCCGCTCCCGATTGAGCGCAAGGACAACACCCTCTACATCAACATCGCCTTCCACTACGCCCGCAAGGCGGAGTATTGCATGAACCGCAAGGACCCCGTCGAAGGGATGAAGTACTACAACAAGGCGCTCGGCGCGCTGGAAAAAGCCATGGAGGTGGATCGCTACGCCAATGCCACCTCACGCGCCAAATTCGTCCGCCAAGGCAAGAAGCCGGAGGAAGTCCGCAACGTGGGCAACCCTACCATTTACGAACTGCTCACCGCCGTCTACATCGGCATGGGCAACTATCCCGCCGCGGAGAAAGCCGCGCTCTACAATCTCAACCTCAACCCCTACGCCAATCGTGCCAATGTCATGCTCGGCGAAATCAATGCCCGGCAGAAAAACTACGAACGCGCGGTGATCTATTGGATTCGACAACTGCTCTTCGATCCCTCATCGAAAGACACATGGGAAAACGTCTCGCGCATCTATAATCTCCTCAGCCCCGACCGGCCTGCCGTCCGCGCCTTGGGCGATGGAAATTACACGCTGCTCAAGGATCATCCGATGGCGCGGCAGCACCTGACCCAGGCCTGCATCGAAACGTACCGTCTCCTCATCGAAACGATCCACTACGACGACGCTCTCAACTTCCGTAAGAAAGCGATCGAACTCTACGGCTGTCCGCCGGATTTATTCCCGCTTCCGCCCGGCACCGACCCGACGAAATCATAGAGCGCCCGCCCTGACTGGATTTTAAAGCATCCCGCACAGATGATCGAAGGCCGATGCCTTGCGGTTTTCTGTAGGGCGTTTCGGTGAAACGCCATGGCGACTCACCGAGTCGCCCTACAGTCGGAGAGTCCTTGATGAAATCATTACGTGCGGGTAATGCCCTATCAAGAGAGAGCGCCGGGGAGGTGTGGCCTTTGCCTTAAACACAATCCACACCCCGCAGAGCGTCACACCGCCTCGATCACCACGTAATTCCGCTTGCCCTTGCGCAGTAACAGATGCTTGCCAAAAAGCAACGCCGCGGAAGTCACCTTGCGACCGACGTCCGACTGCCGTTCGTTGTTCAGATAAATGCCGCCCGCCTCCAGATCCTTCCGGGCCTGACCGCGCGACGGGCACAAACCCGAGACCAGTAACAAATCGATCAGGGACGTTCCCTCTCCACCGAGCGTGGCCGCCTCCACCGTCTTGGTCGGCACTTCGCCCACCACGTCCTTGAAGATCGCTTCCGTCACGCCATCGAGTCCGCCACCGAAAAGAATCTCGCTCGCGCGGATCGCATCATGCACCGCCTGCTCGCCGTGAATCAGCTTCGTCACTTCCCGCGCCAACGCCTTGTGCGCGTCCCGCGCTTCCGGGCGCGCAGCGTGCTGTGCTTCCAGAGCTTCGATTTCTTCCTTCGGGAGGAAGGTGAAAAACTTCAGGCACTTGATCACGTTGCGATCGTCGGTCTGAATCCAGAATTGGTAGAAGCGGTACACGCTCGTCTTCTTCGGATCGAGCCAGACCGCGCCCGCCACCGACTTGCCGAATTTGGAACCGTCTGCATTCGTCAGAAGCGGCAACGTCAACCCGAACGTCTTCGCCCGCGCCTTCTTGTGGCACAGTTCGATACCCGCTGTGATGTTGCCCCATTGGTCCGAGCCACCGATTTCCAGCTCGCACTTCAGCGACTGGTTCAAGTGGTAAAAATCGTAAGCCTGCAGCAGCATGTAACTGAACTCGGTGAAGCTGATGCCCACCTCGCGATCCTCCATGCGCGCGCGCACGCTTTCCTTCGCGACCATGTGATTGACCGTGAAATGCTTCCCCACGTCGCGGAGAAAATCGAGGAACGTGATCGGCGCGAACCACGAGGCATTGTCCAGCAGTCGGGCCGGATTATCCTTCGCCTCGAAATCGAGCAACCGCGCGAGCTGCGATTTCACGCTCGCGATATTGGATGCCAACACTTCAGCCGTGAGCAATTGCCGCTCCACCGTCTTGCCACTCGGATCGCCGATGCGTCCGGTCGCGCCGCCCGCCAGGGCGATGGAATGATGTCCCGCCAGTTGAAACCGGCGCAGCGCCAGCAACGGCACCAGATTGCCCACGTGCAGACTGTCCGCCGTCGGATCGAACCCGCAATAGAGCGTGATGGGCCCCTGAGCAAGCCGCACCGTTAAGGCCTCTTTGTCAGTGCAATCCGACAACAGGCCCCGCCATTGGAGGTCATCTAGAATAGTCATGGTAAAGGGTCATTTATCGCCAGAATACGCTCTCGCGACAAGGTGAAATTGCAGAGAACAAACCGGCTCTGCCGGAATCTCAAACCGACAGAGCGCCAGAAGTCAGGGACAATGTGAAGTCCGCAATCGCGAGAACTCCCGTGAAGATTGCCCCCGGCGCGCCACCCCTGCCATTCAACTACGCTCAGGCCAGGCTTTGAGAGAGCCAGGGGACTCTTGCTTTCATGACTCTCACTTGCCAAAATCCCTCTCTATCACGGGAATTGCCAACCTAAAAGCGATTTGCGGAGCAAATCAGCTACCGGGTCCAATGTCACGCTGGTCATCCCAAGCGTAGTCGAGGGGTCGGGCAAGGGGGTGGTTTGGGGGGGGCATGGGTCCATTAGGGCCTCAGAGCCTCTTTCTTTTATAAGGCGGGATGGTATCCCGTCCTGGCGCTTCACCGAAGCGCCCTACAGAAAGACATTCGCGAACATTATTTCTCCGCCAGACACCTCTCCGTCAGCAACACCCGACTTTTATCTTTCCCATGTAGTCGGCTTGCCTAATAGTAGGCGGCTATAAGCAACCGCCGAATCATGCTGTCCCTGCGCCCGACTGTTTTGAATTCCCTGTTTCGTGGAGTGGCCATTACGCTGGCCGCGTTGCTGATTCCCGCCTGTGCGCCCCGGCAGAAATTGAAGCGGGAGTTTCCGCCGCTACCGAAGGATGTGGATATCACCACGAAACCGCCGGGCCGCTATGGCGGGATTTACATCAGCGTCGATCCGGGCGGCGGGCCGAACACGTTCAATTATCTGGTGGCGGAAGATGCGACGTCCATGGGTGCCATCAGCACGGTTCTGGAGGGGTTGGTGCGGCGAAACGCCATGACGGAGGAGATCATTCCCGGTCTGGCGAAGTCGTGGGAGATCGGTCCCGATAACAAGACCTATACCTTTCATCTGCGCGAAGGGGTGAAGTGGAGCGATGGCGCGCCGTTCTCGGCCGATGACGTGGTGTTCACCTACGCGTGCATTTACGACGAGCGTTTCCCCAACCGTCACGCGAGCGATTACTCGATCGACGGGAAGCCATTCAAGGTGGAAAAAATCGATGACCTGACGGTGCGCTTCATCACGCCGGACATCTACGCGCCCTTCCTGGAGATGGTGGGGGGCGGGTCGATCCTGCCGAAGCATGCGCTGCAAAAATTCGTCGACAACGGAACGTTGATGAAGGCGTGGAATATCGGGACCCACCCGCGCGAGATCGTCAGCACGGGGATGTTCCGCATCGCGTCATTCAAGCCGGGCGAACGCCTTGTTTACGAGCCGAACCCGCACTATTGGCGGGCGGACAGCGCCGGGCAGCGACTCCCCTATCTGGATCTCTCTATCACGAAATTCGTACGCGATCAGAATGCGAGTCTGGCGGCTTTCGCAACCGGACAGAGTGACTCTGAAAATGTTTCCCCAGCCGATGTGGAATGGGTGCGGCGCGGCGAGAAGGCACACAACTATACGGTGCATGAGCGCGGTCCGTCGACCGTCTGCAATTTCCTCTGGTTCAACCAAAACCCGGAAAAGGACAAGAGCGGCAAGCCGTTCGTGGAGCCGTACAAGTTGAAGTGGTTCCAGGATGTCCGCTTCCGGCAGGCGGTCTCGTACGGGATCAATCGCGAGGGCATCATCAAGGGCGTCTTGTTCGGCCGCGGCACGCCGTTGTGGGGACCGGAGACGCCCGCGAATACGAAGTGGTTCAACCCGGATTTGCAAAAGTACCCGTACAGCCCGGAGCAAGCGCGGGAACTGTTGAAGCAGGCGGGCTTCCGTTGGAATGAGGCCGGAGAATTGTTCGACAGCGCGGGAAATCGCGTGTCGTTTTCCTTGAATACAAATCAGGAAAATCCAATCCGCCAGCATATGGCGACGGTGTTCAAAGAGAACATGAAGGACCTCGGCATTGAGGTGAAGTTGCAACTGCTCGATTTCGGCACGTTCGTGAAGAAGATCGGCGAGTCGTACGATTACGAGTGCGGCATGCTGGGGCTGACGGGCGGTGGCGATCCGGTGGGCGGCATGTCGGTCTATCTGAGCTCGGGCCGCATGCATGAGTGGTATCCGAACCAGAAGAAGCCCGCCACCGCCTGGGAAGCGCGCATCGATGAACTGATGATGAAGCAGCTCAAGACGCTGAATCTGGCGGAGCGGAAAAAGTATTGGTTCGAGGTGCAGCGGATCATGAGCGAGCAACTCCCTTTCATTTACCTGATCACGCCGAATTCGTACGAAGGCGTGAAGGACCGTTGGGAGAATGTGGAAATTCCCAAGGCCGGTGGTATCACCTGGAATCTGGATGAGTATTATCTGAAGTAACCGACTGCATGAAAACCTACATCCTCCGCCGCCTGCTGCTGATGATTCCGATGCTCCTCGGCGTGTCGCTGCTGGTCTTTGTGCTGGTGTATATCTCGCCGGGCAATTACCTCGATGTGCTCAAGGCGCAGCGCGACATTCCCGCGGAGTTCATCGCAAAGAAGGAACGCGAGCTGGGGTTGGACCGCCCGTGGTACATGCAATATGTGAGTTGGCTCGGGCGCACGGTGCGGGGGGATTTCGGCGAATCGTGGTCGTATCGCATTCCCGTCATCGAGCTGCTCGCCCAACGCGCCCCGGCGACGCTCGCCCTGTCGCTGACCTCGCTGGTCTTCGCGTGGGCCATCGCGGTGCCGCTGGGTGTCTTCGCGGCGGTGTATCGCAATTCGATTTTCGACAAATTGAGCGCACTGAGCGCCTATGCGGCGCTTTCGATTCCCGAGTTTTTCCTCGCGCTGCTGGCCGTGATCTTCGCCTCGCAATGGGGCGGATTCCCGACCGGCGGACTGAGCGCGATTGATCACGATTATCTCTCGCCTGTGGGTCAACTCTGGGATTATGTGCATCACCTGATCCTGCCCACGATCGTGCTCGGCATCGGCGGCGCGGCGGGCTTGATGCGCGTGATGCGGACGAACATGCTCGATGTGATTCAGTCGGACTATGTGATGACGGCGCGCGCGAAGGGCGTGCCGGGAAATGTGATCATGTTCCGCCACGTGCTGCGCAACGCGATCAATCCACTCGTGACGAGTCTGGGCTTCGCCTTCTCCGGTCTGCTGAGCGGCGCGGTGCTGGTGGAGAATGTGATGAATTATCCCGGACTGGGGCAACTGATTTTCCAAGCCTTCATGCGCAAGGACCGCGATGTGGTGATGGCGGCGGTGATCATCGGCAGTTCGATGTTGATCATCGGCAATTTGATCGCGGATATTTTGCTGGCATGGGTCGATCCGAGGATTCGCTATGACAAGTGATCTCCTCCATCAAATTCTGCGCCGCCGCGCGGGGGCTTTCTGCCTCGTGGCGCTGATTCTCTTCTACGTCGCCGCCTTTTTCGCGCCGTTGCTCGCGCCCTACGCGACGAGCGATCAGGACCTGACGAAGACGTATCATCCGCCCACCGGCGTGGTGTGGCATGAGGGACAGCTCGCGGTGCGGCTCTATAAACTCGTCGATCCGACCTGCGCAAAGTACGAAGCGGAGCCGGGACAATTCGCGCCGATTCATTTTTGGGTGAAAGCGCCGACGTATCACTTCCTCGGGCTCATCCCGGTTTCGCATCGACTGTTCGGAGTCGAAGCCCCGGCCCGGCTCTATCTCCTCGGCAGCGACGAGACGGGCCGCGATGTCTTCTCGCGATTGCTCTACGGCAGCCGGGTGTCGCTGACCATTGGCCTGATCGGCATCCTGATTACGACTGTGATCGGGTTGACAGTGGGTGGGCTGGCGGGGTACTTCGGCGGCGTGTTCGACAGCGTGGCGATGCGTGGCACGGAGCTGATCATGGCGATTCCGGGGCTGTACCTGATCATTGCGTTGCGGGCCGCGCTGGCGAAATACTTCGACGATTCGGACCAGATTTTCATCCTGATCGTGGTCATCCTGAGCTTCATCGGCTGGGCCGGAACGGCGCGGGTGATTCGCGGTCTGACCCTCTCCCTGCGCAACCGTCCGTTTATCTACGCCGCCGAGGCGTTGGGTCAGGGACCGGTGACGATTCTGTGGAAGCATCTCTTCCCCAATTTGTTCAGCTATTTGATCGTCACATCGATGCTGAGCATTCCCGGCTATATCCTGGGCGAAGCGGCGCTGAGCTTCCTCGGCATCGGCATTCAGGAGCCGTCCACGTCGTGGGGCCTGATGCTGTCGCAAGTGCAGGACTTGAAGGTATTCATGCTCAATTTTTGGTGGTTATTGACGCCCGGACTGGCCATCTTTATCACCGTGATTCTGTTCAATGTCCTCGGTGATGTCGTCCGCGACATCGTCGATCCGAAACTGAAAACGCAGGTTTAATCCATCCCACAGCGTGAAAGAAATCATCCTATGACATCCGTATCCGGTCCTTTGCTCAAGGTGAACAATCTGCAAGTCGATTTCGGCAGCGGCGACACCGTCACCCACGCCGTCAATGACATCTCGTTCCAGATCCGCGACGGGGAGACCGTTGCGATCGTGGGCGAGAGCGGCAGCGGCAAGAGCGTGACCGCGCTCAGCCTGACGCGTCTGTTGCCGACGCCTCCCGCGCACTATGTCGGCGGCGAAATTCTTTTCAATGGCCGCAATACGCTGGCGCTCTCGGAAAACGATCTGCGCAAGGTACGCGGCAAACAGATCGCCTATATTTTCCAGGAGCCGGGCACGTCGCTGAATCCGGTGTTCACGATCGAATACCAGATCGCCGAAGCGGTCCAGTTGCACCGACCGGAAGTCACCGACGTACGGGCGGAAGTGATTCGTGCGCTCGATCTCGTGGGCATTCGCAATCCGGCACAGCGATTGGGCGATTACCCGTACCAGCTCAGCGGCGGCATGCAGCAGCGGGTGATGATCGCGATGGCGCTCGCCTGCCAGCCGAAACTGCTGGTGGCGGACGAACCAACTACCGCGCTCGACGTGACGATTCAAAAACAGATCATGGATCTGCTGCGCGACATCAAGGTGAAGACCGGCATGTCGATCATGCTGATCACGCATAATTTTGGCATCATCGCCGACATCGCGGATCGCGTGGTGGTGATGTTCCGGGGAAAAATCGTCGAGGATGGTCCAACCGGCGAAGTCCTGCGCCATCCGAAGCATCCGTACACCCGCGCCTTGATCGATTGCGTGCCGAAGCTCGGGGCGAAGCAGCGCCGCCTGCGCGCCATTGATCACGCTGAAATCGAGGCCTCTGCCTGAGACGAAATTAACGGAATTTACGAAATTGAAAACAAACCAATTTATGAATCAACAATATCCGGCGAAGGTTCTGCAAGAGATTCTTGCTTTCCTGAGTTCCTGATTAAAAAATGCCTTTCTCCCCCATTTCGTAAATTCCGTTAATTTCGTCAAAAATCCTTCCGTATGCCATCCACCACGACTCCCCTCCTGCAGGTCGAGAATCTCAAGGTCCACTTCCCCATCACGGCGGGATTGCTCCAGCGTCGCGTCGGCGAAGTGAAAGCCGTGGATGATGTGTCGTTCACAATCGAGCGCGGCACGACGGTCGGACTCGTCGGCGAGAGCGGCAGCGGCAAGACCACCATTGGCCGCGCGTTGATCCGGTTGGTGAATCCGACCGGCGGGACGATCCGTTACAACGGCAAGGACATCACTTTTCTCCGCGAGAGCCAATTCCGTCCCTACCGCAAAAAGATCCAGATCATTTTCCAAGATCCGTACAACTCACTGAACCCGCGCCTGACGATTTTCAAGATCATCAGCGAAGCGCTGGAGATCCATTTCCCGGCGATGGGACTGGAACAACGCCGCGCCCGCGTGGCGGAATTGCTCGGCAAGGTGGGGCTCAAACCGGAACATATGGACCGCTATCCGCACGAGTTCAGCGGTGGTCAACGCCAGCGCATCGGCATCGCCCGCGCCCTCGCGGTAGAGCCGGAATTTATCGTGTGCGACGAACCGGTCAGCGCACTCGATGTGTCGGTGCAGGCGCAGATCGTGAATCTGCTGCAGGACTTGCAGGAGGAGCTTGGCCTGACCTATCTCTTCATCGCGCACGACCTCGCCGTCGTGGAGCACATCAGCGATTTCGTTCTCGTCATGAATCAAGGCAAGATCGTCGAAGCGGCCACCGCCGACGCGATTTATCAGAATCCGCAGGACCCGTATACAAAGCGCCTACTGGATGCCGTGCCGAAGATTTAGCGGAAAACGGTCCGCAGATTTCGCAGATTCACACAGATTAAAAGGCAAAAGATTAGGGCGGGTTTCAAATTGATTGTCGCATCCTAAACCATCTCAGCTGATCCTTCGACAAGCTCAGGATGACGTGGAATGAAAGTAATATCTGAGGGCAGGTTTCTACTCTCACGAGAACTCTTCGTTACGAGTGGAGGTTACTTTTTCAACCCGTCATCCTGAGCTTGTCGAGCAACGTGACGTTGCATCCAATACAGCTAACGCCAGATGCGTAATACTGGGTCCAGCGTCACGCTGGTCATCCTGAGCTTGTCGAAGGATCAGGTTGCTTGCTCCAGGAGTCTGAGCGTTGCGAAAATCTAGATGAAAAAAGCTCTAAATTAAGGAAAGGCTTTCTCTTTCCTTCTTCCCCATTAAAAATCTTTTGCCTTTTAATCTGTGTGAATCTGCGAAATCTGGGGACTTCCCCTACTCCGCTTAATTTGCCTCGATCACGAGTTCGTTCTTTTCCACGCGGATGGCTTTGATTCCAGAGAAGAGCTCTTCCGTCTTGGGATTAGGGATGAAGATATTGCTCCACGGGAACGCTTGCAGTGCCTTGATCACGCCCATGGGCGCTTCGCGATCACCAGCTTGAATGAGGATGGGAATCAAGCTGAGATGCCCATTCTCCATCTTCGGCAGGAAGGTGATTTTTCCGTTGAACCAGCGTCCCTGCAGACCGCGCATCTGGTCGAGCGGAACGCTCATCTGCGCGGTCAGGCAGTCCTTCTCGACGCCGAAATAGACGCGATTCTTGAGCAGGCCGAAAGCCGGATCAAACAGCACGAGCGCATTCATATCGTCCACATCGAGCCGGAGCGTGGCGGACTTTTTGGCTTCGAGCGCTTCGGCGAAGGCATTCAAGCGCGTCTGAACCGCCGGACCCGCCGTTCCTTCGTAGACCGGAATGGCCACCGGCGCGTCCGAGGTGAGCGCATAGAGATTCTTGTAGGTGGAGTAAGCGCCCCAACCGCAGAATCCGACGAAAACAAACAGGACCACGCTAAAGAACAGGCACCCCCGGACGAGACAGCCGCCACTTTCCTTCGGCTCGGTTTCTTCGATACTCATAGCAGAACTCCTTGCTTCGCGACGCGAACCTTGGGCCAGGCGGGATGCGCGGCGATTAATTTCAGCGCCTTGCGCAGGAGCGAACGGCCCGGCTCCATGCGGTGCCAGGGCGAAGCCCCGGACGGATGCGGCAGCGGTACAATATCAAAGGCATGTCCCCACCGCTCGAGGCGATAGCTCTTGCCGATGACTTCATCGAGTCGCGGAATTTCCATGAATTGCTGGATGGCCAGTTTGCCGACGGGAATGACAAGCTCGGGTTGCAGAAGCGCGAACTCCGCTTTCATCCAGTTCGCGCAGGTCTCGATCTCGGTCTCGTCCGGCACGCGATCCCCGCCGCCTTCTTTCTTGCCGGGAAAACAGCGACAGACTGCCGCCATGTAGACGAGCTTGCGGAAATTTTCTTCGTCGAGATTGGCCTGCTCGAAAAACCATTTGAACATTGTCTTGCCTGCGGTCCATGCGAACGGCTTGCCCACAATGGGCTCCTTCGTGCCGGGGGCCTGACCGACGAGAAATACTTTACTGAGCACGGGACCGCCACTGACAGCGGGGCGGTGCATCTTCGGGCAGAGCTCGCAGGCATGGAGCGACTTCACGAGCTTTTCGAGTTCAACTTGGCGTGGGTTCATTGATTCAAATGGAGTTCAGCCTGGGTGAGCGCTTCGCGCACGGCCTCCACTTTTTCCCGTAGCGGTCCCAAGGCTGGCTCCAGATAAGCAATCTTCCCATACCGCAGCAAGGCGTATTCACGCGCAAAACGCAAAATCGGCTTGGAGGCCGCGGGCAGGATGCGGGCCGCCCGTTGCGAGTATTCGGTGCTGCCCTCCCAATGGTAGCGCGGCACGCCCGAGTTTTTCAGCGCGGCGCAAAAATCGGCATAGACCGCGAGCAAGGCTTCCTCGCTGGTGCTCCGCCGCTGGAACGAACGCGAGACGAGCATGATGGTCAGGAAGAGAACGAAGATGGTCGCCAGCAAAAAGAATTCCCACGAGAAGCGCTCGAGATGCCAGTCCTTTAAGATATCGCTCTGCAACTCCGGCGTGTACGAGAGCACCCATTGATCCCATTTTTCCTCGACCAACTGCCAGCGGAAACGGCCTTCCATCGCGAGCGGCGGCAGCCAGTCGGGCGTCCATTTGCGCTCCAACGCTTCGCTGATCCGGTTGGAGGGCTCAGCCTGGCGCGCCGTGGGCGTGATGGGAGCTGGAAGATGCGTGACCGTCGCCATCACGGTGGGATCGACGCGGGTCCAGCCTTTGCCCTTGAGGAAGACCTCGCTCCAGGCGTGGGCGTTGAGTTGGCGCACGATGATAAAATTGCCGTAGGGATTGTATTCGCCGCCGTGATATCCGGCCACGACGCGCGCAGGCACGCCCGCCAGCCGCATAACCACGGTGAAGGACGACGCGAAGTGTTCACAGAAACCGCGCCGCTTCACGAAGAGAAATTCGTAGAGCGGATCGTCACCGTAGTTCTCCGCCTTGGTCGTGTATTCGAATCCGTTCTTGTGATAATAGGCGAGCATGTTGGCGACGACTTTTTCGTCTGACTCCCCTGCCCCGCGCAGTTCCTTGGCGAGCTGTCGCACCTCGGGCCGGATCAAATCCGCCGCGATCCGCAAGGAGGCGCGTTGCATCGTCGGTGATTGCACGAGCGGATGGGAATCCACCAGCGAAGTGACGAGGTACTGAATCTTGCGATGCAGTTCGCGATTGATCTGCAACACGTACCCGGTGCCGAGTTCGCCCTGACCGTTCCACGCCGAGCCCGCGGGATAATCGAGTGCGAAAAGCCAGCGTTGCGAGTGGGCGCGCAGGGTGATGCGCTGCAGCAGGCGCTTGCCGCCGACGAGATTGGCGGGCGTGTCGGTGAGATCGCGCCATTCCTGTGCGGGGCTGGTGCCCTGCCATTCATTGGTCGAGGCGTTGTAATCCCAGAGTACGAAACCGCGCCAGTAGAGCGACGTAGCGGGAGGCATTTCGCCACCGGGAAAATCGGCGCGGAACGCCATGCTGCCGTCCTCGGTCAATGAGTCGAAAGAGCTGGCTCGAATCTTTTCCGGCAAGCCGGAAGTCGACGACCCGAGATTAAAACCGTACCGGGCATTGATGCGGGGATAAAACAGGAATAACACCAGCGCCAGCGGCAATCCCTGCACGATGAGCCGGAACGCCAGTTGCGCCGCACTGCGCGCCGGGGTGTTGTCGGGACCGGGACTGTGCAGCGTGATCAAGTTCACCGTGAGACAACCGCAGCAGATGACGACATAGATAAAGACGAGGATGCTTTGCTCGAAGAGCAGCGCCGTCACGCTCATGAAATAAATGACAAACGTGAGCACCATGTAGTCGCGGCGATTGCGCAACTCGAGGAACTTTACCGCGATCAACCCCACCATGAGGGCGGTACCGGAATCGCGACCCGTGAGCGTGCCCTTGTCGACATAGACGCCCAGCAGAAAGCCGATGCCGAGCAAAAGTTTCACCACGCTCGAGGGCGGTTCGCTTTCGCGCCGTTCCTGCTGAATGCGCCAGAGAACGAGTCCGGCCGTGGCCAGCAACAGCCAGAGCGGAATATTGCCGAACTGCGGCATGACGCTGATGACAAAACAGCCGAGCAGCCGGTAGACCTGCTCGCGGCTGAGCGAAACGGCGTGGTCGCCGTGCCTGTCCCGCAACCAACTCACGAGCGGCCTCCCCCGTTCGCGTGATGCAGCGCGAGAGCCGTCAGGCATTGCTGCAAATGACCGGGGCCAATCGCGGGTTGGAAAACCTGCGTCGGGAGCTTGAGTCCGTAAGGACCGCCCGCGCGATCACCTTGCACCACCCAGACGGCCAGTTGCGACAGGCGGGATTCCGTGTCGAGGTCGGACAATTGCACCCAGTCGAACCAAAGCCGGCCCGTGCCGCCGCTGGCGAATTCCTTGACCATGAGCGGACGTCCCCGCGCCACGGCTTTCCAGTCGATGTGGCGCTGCGATTCGCCGGGACGATAATTGCGCAATCCGTAGAAACTCTCTCCGCCGCGATAATGGCCGTCGTCCTGCGTGCGCACATCGGGTTCGATGTCGGGCCACGGCCGATCGCCCCACAACCGGGGATAGACCACGTAGTCCCACTCCAACGGCACCTCGAAGCGGGCACGGATCAAGCCCATGGGATAGAGCGTGGCGATTTCCATGACGTGGATGCAAAAGCGACCGCGGCGGTCGACCGATTCGATCAACTCCACTGTCTGACTCGCGCCGGGCGCGAGATACGGACAGAGCGCGCGGAAAGTGGCGTCGCTGTCCTGCCGCCGGAAGGTGACGCTATGCACCGGGTGATTGCCGCGATTGACCACCTGCAGCGTGTAGCGCAGCGTGCCCCCGGCAAAGACGGGCCAGATGTTGCCCGGCTTCACTTCGAGCGACGAGAGATTGCGGTAGGTGTACAGCGCCGAGACGACGAGCACGCCGATCAGCAGAAAGAGGATCGAGTAGACGAGATTGTTGTCGTAATTAATCGCCGCCAACAGCATGGCCAGCAGCACCGGGATGAGCACCATCCCGTACCGGCTGAGTTCGAGGCGCACCGTCATGGTCGGTATCCCTCCGGAAGGCTTCACCGTACCGGCACCGAGCGGATCAAACGTTCCGCCGCGGTCATCCCCTCCTCGCCCGCTTCACTCCACGAGCGGCCGAGGCGATGCGACATCACGCTCGAGGCGACGGCTTGGATGTCTTCCGGATAAACCATCTGGCGGCCTTCCATCAACGCCCACGCCTGCGCGCAACGTTGCAGCGCCATGCCCGCGCGCGGGGAGAGTCCCCCACCCGCCGGTTGATTGCGGCGGCTGGCTTCGAGCAGGTCGAGCACATACTCCAGAATCGGCTCCGAGACGTGCACCTGCCGGACCTGTTCCTGCCATTTGATCAAATTTTCCATCGTGAGGATGGGATTCAACTCCCGCACGAGATCGTGCCGGTCGCCGCCGAGCAACATGCCGCGCTCCGCTTCGCGGTCGGGGAAGCCGAGTTCCACGCGCATGAGAAAACGGTCGAGTTGCGATTCCGGCAGCGGATAGGTGCCGATCTGGTGCAGCGGATTTTGTGTGGCGATGACGAAGAACGGTTGCGGCAGCGGATGGGTGATGCCGTCAATGGTGACCTGACGTTCTTCCATCGCTTCGAGCAACGCGCTCTGGGCTTTTGGCGAGGCGCGATTGACTTCATCCGCGAGCACCATCTGCGCGAAAAGCGGGCCGGGATGAAAGACAAACTTCTGCTCGTTGCGATCGAAAATGGAATTGCCGATGATGTCCGCCGGAAGCAAATCGCTCGTGAACTGGATGCGGCGCATGCTTAATCCCAAGCTCTTCGCCAGCGCATGCGCGAGAGTCGTCTTGCCCACGCCGGGGACGTCCTCGATGAGCAAATGACCCCGCGCCAGCAGGCAGCAGAGCGTCAACCGCACCGTGTGGCGCTTGCCGAGGATGACCGAATTAATCTGGTCAAGAGTTTGCTCCAGGAGGCTTTTCATGATGTAGAATTGAGGTTAGGCAAAGGCTCGGGGCGCGCGTAGAATTTGATTATTGAATCGGCGTTTGGTGGACCCGAAGTTAATCTTTATTCAGTTTGTAGGCGAAGGAGTGCGATTAGACAAGATTTTGGCTTGGCAATGTACCCTCATTCGCTGTTAGCTTACACCATCGTGGCTGACTCGACTCTATGAATTTTCGCGACGTCCCCAATTTGCTCAAGTTTGAGGAACATGCACGGGCCAATTCCACTTGTACCATCACGATGGATGCCTATCGCCGTGTGCGCGACATCATTGCCCTCGCCCCCCGGCCCGCCCATATCGTGGATTTCAATAATCAGGTGCCGCTGGAAGACCTGAAGGCCAGTTGCGCCGCGATCGAAAAAGCCACCCGCATCCTCTGGGCCTGCGCCACGGCCACGGATCATGTCCTGCCGCCACTGTGGCATTACCTGCCCGATTATGACTCCTCTCTTGAGTATTTTACGTCATTAAACGATTTGGAACTAATGGCCGTCACCAAGGAACACCGCATTGATTGGAATCAACACGGTCGAGTGATGACGTGATTTTCACCCCTTACCCCACGGAGCAAACTAAAACCATGAGCGACCTAATTGCATCCCTGCTGATCCTGCAGGACAGGGATCAGCGCGTGACCCGACTGACCGCCGATCTCGAACACATCCCGGTAGACGAAGCCGCTCTGGCCAAGAAATTGGCCGCCCAAACTGCCCACTACGAGCAGCTCAAGGCGGAAACGCGCAAGCTGGAAACCGACCGCAAAAAGCTCGAGCTGGATGTGCAGACCAAGCAGGCACTCATTATCAAGTACAAGGGCCAGCAGCAGCAGACCCGCAAGAACGAAGAGTTCGCGGCGCTGAACCACGAGATCGAACGCGCGGAGCAGGAAATCGTGACGCTGGAAGACCAGGAACTCGACTTGATGGCGCGCTACGATCAGGGACTCAAAGTCACCGCCACGGAAGAAGCGGCGCTCAAGGAATTTCAAACCAAGGTCACCCACGCCCAAACCGAGCTCGCGAAGAAACGCGCGACGCTAGAAAAGGAATTGGAACAATCTCTGGTAGCCCGGACGGAAGCGGAAGGCAAGGTCGACGAACTGACCCTGCGCCGTTACCGCCGCATTCTCGCGAGCAAAAAGGACGCCGCGATTGTGCCGATCGTTCACGGCACCTGCACCGGTTGCCATTTCAAGCTAACCTCGACCGCGATCAACAACGCCAAGTCTTCCCCGGAACTCGTGGCGTGCGATAATTGCGGCCGGATCATCTATTGCCCCGAGAGTCAGGGCTGAGCCACACCGCTGCGGCTGGGTTGGCTGGCCAGCAAAAAGCAAGAGACGGATTCTCTTTGATCCGTTGCCTCTTGTGTTGATGCCAACTGATCCTTCGACAAGCTCAGGATGACGTGGAATGAAAGTAATATCTGAGGGGAGGTTTCTACTCTCACCAGAACTCTTCGTTACGAGCGGAGGTTACTTTTTCAACTCGTCATCCTGAGCTTGTCGAAGGATCAGTTGGCTTGCTCCATGAGTCTTAGCGTTGCGACAATCTCAACCGTAGTGATCGCGTTAGTGGGTCCAGCGTCACGCTGGCTGTCGGCTACTTCTCGGTGATGAACACCACGCCATTCCAGCTTTCCTCCGGAGGATGCGCGATGTATTCTTGGCAACGGCCGATGTAGAGCTTCGCCAGATAATCGTCGGGCCGATACGGCAGGAGGCTCTCGAACATCTCCAGCGCTTCGATGAAATTCTTGATCCGGAACAACCGAATCCCCTCCTCGTAACATTCGAGGTACGAAAGCCATTCCTTCGAGAGCGGTTGCGCCTTATCTCCGAGGACAGTGTAGAGATCGAGCGCATTGCTCTTCCCCTTCGCCGCCGCGCGATCGACGCTCTGCAGGTAGAAATGATCCTTCACCTGCGCCGCGACGGTGGGACCAATCAGGAGCGGCACGTGATATTTCTTCGTGAGCCCTTCCAGTCGCGACGCCGTGTTGACCGCGTCGCCGATGACGGTGAGATCCATCTTCTCGTTCGAACCGATATTGCCCGCGATCGCCTCGCCCTGATTGATACCGACGCCGATCACCCATTGCTGCAACCCGCGCGTCTGCCAGTGTTCATTCAGCTTGCGCAAACTCTCCAGCATCGCCAGGGCCGTGCGCACCGCCTGTTCGGCATCCTGCGCCGTACCGACCGTGCGGATGTTACCCCACACCGCCATGACCGCATCACCCACGAACTTGTCGAGAGTGCCGCCGTATTGGAAGACGAGACGGGTCATCTCCTGCAAATATTCGTTGAGCTGCGTCACCATCTGCGTCGGGTCCGCGCGCTCCGTCATCGTCGTGAAATCGCGAACGTCGCTGAACAGGGCGGTCACCGGCAGACGCACCCCGCCGACCTTGTCGTAAAACGTGGCGGGATTATCGAGGATTTCGCGCACGAGATTTTTCGAGACGTAACGCTCCAGCGTCGCGCGCGTGCGGCGGCGTTCGATCTGTTCCGCAACGAATTCGTTGGTGAAGCCGAGAAAGCCGCCCCCCAGAAAACTGAGCAGCGGATACGACATCAAGATGTAGCGATCGGCCAGATTGTAGAAAAGAAAACCAACCGCAACGTAGAACAGGCTGATTCCGATCAGATAGGTAAAGAGTCGCCCCGGTGATTTTTCGCGATAGAGCAGCAGACACGCAAACATTCCCCCGCCAATGATCGCGCAAAGATCCAGCCACGGCAGGGTGTCGTAAATAAAAGCACCGTGAATAAGCGAATTGATCGCATTGAGGTGAATCTCCGGGCCGGGCATGACACCCATCGGCGTGACGAGTTCATCCTTAAGGAAGTTGCCCTTCGGCCCGATCATCACCACTTTGTCGCGGAAGAATTCACCATTCTGGAAGTTTTGCTTCCAAAGCTTCGGCACGAAAATTTCCCAGAGCGAGTACGAGACGAAGCCGGACTCGGAATAGAATGTGGAATTGGGAACGCCCTGCCAGCGAAGGTAGCGGGGCCGGGTATCCTTGGGGATGCGCTCGGCCATGCCCAGTTTCTCCACGACTCGCGCCGAAAGGGATTCGTAGATTTCAGGAAAGGGTTCCATCTGCACCCGATATTGCATCCGGCGGACCGTGCCGTCCGCATCTGTCGGTACATTGACCAATCCCAGCCGGGAATCCACCGCACTCCCATCCTGTGGAATCAAGGTGGCCGTGGGTGTCTGCAAGGTCATGTAGGTTTTCCCCCGCTCGCCCCCGGCAAGAACATAGTTCCAACCCACCACAACGCGATCGCGGTACTTGTCCAAAGCGGCCTTGAATTGAACATCCTCCGGCTTGGGCGTGATGAACATCAGATCGAAAATCACGAGTCGCGCCCCGGCCCCAATCAATCGATCCAACGTATGCGCGTACACGGAACGCGGGAACGGCCAACCCTGTTGCATCTGGGTCAGCGCCGGAGAGGTCTGAATTTCCTCCGGAGAGGCCGCCGTGAGCTTGATCGAAAGATCGTCGATCGCGAGATAAGTCAGTTGCGGAGTGCGCGGAGTGTGGGAACCGTACCGGGCGCGGCTGTCCTTGAACCATTGTTCGGGAGATTGGAGGACGTCATACCCATAACGAATGGCCACCCAATAGAGGAGGCACATGAGAAACGTACAACCCGCGCAGATAATGGCCGGGGCGTACTTGCGATAACGGGCGTTCCACAACACGGCGGCACGTTAGCGCGGATGACTGCGAGCGAACAAGCGGGAAATGGCACACACACCCCGGCACTACGCGTCCTCTCTTAGAGCCTGTTTACGATCTTTTTGGGGTGGCGTTGCCAGGGATTTTGAAGCTGGGCTGCGTTGTCGCAGTCGACCAAGATCGCTGCGGATATCGATCGACTGCAACGCCTTGCCCAGCTTCAAAATCCCTGGCAACGCCACCCCAAAAAGATCGTAAACAGGCTCTTAATCGAGATCCCCGCTAGCGAAACTCACAGTTGCCGAAATTCCCCGACCGCGAGCTTGCGCCCGCCGAAGCCACCGGCTTCGGCTACAATCGAAGGTCCTGCGAAAAAGCGCCTCTTCCCGTAACGCTCCCCCCGTGGCGAAGCGTTACCGGGTCCAGCGTCACGCTGGCTAGGCCCAACTCACCTGACCTTTGGGGTCACGCATGATGATGTTCTGGAGGAAGCTAACGCCCTTCTTGAGCCCTTCGCTCGGGGTCATGAGACTGTCCTCGTGCTCCATCGACAGGACGCCGTCGTAACCGATCAGGCGCAGCGTGGAAACGAAGTTACGCCAGAAATCCTCGCTGTGGCCGTAACCGACCGTGCGGAAGATCCACGAGCGGTTCAGTTCGTCCGAGTAGGGCTTCGTGTCGAGCACGCCGTTGACGAGCGTGTTCGTCTCGTTGATGCGATTGTCCTTCGCGTGGACGTGATAGACCGCGCCCTTGAGCGCACGGAGCGCTTCGCACGGTTCGATGCCCTGCCAGAAGAGATGGCTCGGGTCGAAGTTCGCGCCGAGCACGGGGCTGACGGCGTTGCGGAGCTTGAGCATGGTCTCGGGATTATAGACCACGAAGCCGGGATGCATCTCGAAGCAGATTTGCTTGATACCATGGGCTTCGGCGTTCTTGACCTCCCCTTCCCAATACGGGATGACTTTTTCTTTCCACTGCCAGTCGAGGATCTTGAGGTAGTCCTCGGGCCACGCGCAGGTCGCCCAATTCGGGTATTTCGCATTCTCGTGATCGCCGGGGCAGCCGGAGAAGGTGGTGACGCGCGGCACGCCGAGAATCTTGGCGAGTTCGACGGTCTTGCGGAAAACGTCGTGGTGCGCCTTGGCAAACGCCTTGTCGGGATGGAGTGGGTTGCCGTGACAGCTGAGGGAGGAAATTTCGAGACCGCGACGGGTGATCTGCTTCAGGAACGCTTCGGCCTTTTTGTGATCGGCGAGCAATTCATCGGTCGGGCAATGGGCGTTGCCGGGGTAAGCGCCGGTGCCGAGTTCGACGGCTTCCACGCCAATCGAGACGAGAAAATCGAGGGCTTTTTCCAGAGGTTCGCTGCCGAGAATGACGGTAAAGACGCCTACTTTCATGGTGATACTTTCCTTGGGGGTTGATTGATATCGATCCGAAAACTCGGATCGAGTTTTTGGAAACTATCGGTCTTTTACTCTGGAAACACGCAAAATCGATATCCGAATTATCGGAAGAATTGCGAGATTATCGTACCAGCGCCCATGGCGGGGCACACTCCTCAATACGGAACCTTGTCCGGCTTGGCTTGATATTTCTTCCACACCTCGACCGCCTCGCTCTGCAAGATCTGCGTCATGGGGATCGAACGCTGCTCCTTCGGCAAGGCCAGTTGCTCGTAGATCGGACGATCATCGAAGTTCCCGTACTGGAACGCGTCTTCGACCGTCGCGCCGTAGAAGACCTGCTTGATGCCCGCCCAGTAGCAGGTCGCCAGGCACATCGGGCACGGCTCGGCGGAGCTGTAGAGCGTGCAGTCGGGCAGCTTGAATGTTTTCAGGGTGACGCACGCCAGCCGGATCGCTTCCATTTCCCCGTGCCACGTCGGATCATGACTCGCCACGACGCGATTCATTCCTTCCGAGATGATTTTGCCGTCCTTCACAACCACGGCACCGAAAGCGCCTCCCGTGCTGAATTCGATGGACGCCTTTTCGGACAGCTCGATGGCGCGACGGATGAATTTTTCGTGTTCGGCGTTGGATGTGGTCATGTTTTTTTGTGGGTGGGTGAATTCGTGGTCGATGGGGAAGCTATTCGAAAATCATCCGGGAAGCAAATTCCAGAGCAGGAGGACTTCGAGGGCAAAAAGCACACAGAGCAGGCCGACGCCGCGAATTGCGACCGCATTCGTCCCGCCCTTCGGGTAAAGCCACCAGCCGAACCAGCGCACGAAAAGCGGCATGGTGAGAAAGCTCGTCAACGCCACGCTCACCACATTGCCCAGAAACATGGCGGGCGAAACGCGCAGTTCCCAGGCACTCAGAACAGGACTTAGAAATCGCATTTCCAACATCACGATGGGAAAGAGTCCCAGCAAAACCAGCAGCGCCGTTTTCCAGTTCGGCGGTCCTTTGCCTGTCAGCGGATCAACCGGCACCCACCCCGGAAAAGACGTGCCCAGCCGCAGGAGTTTCTCGCTGTGAATAAACTCCTTCGATTCCGCGAGCAACGCCTGCCGTTCCGGTGCCTGCATCCACGCCTCCAGATGCTCCGCGCTGTCGTAACGCAGGATGGACGTCCAATGCTCCTCCCCACTCCGCGCGGGAGATTGAAGGTACATGCCGCGATAGCCGGGATATTTCGCCTGCGCGGCCTGAATCCGCGACGCCCATTCGCAATAGCGACTCTCCATGCCGGCCCGCACCTTCGAAAAAATGACCTCGGTTACCTCGCTCGCGGGCGATACGCTTTCCGTCGAACGGATTCGCTCCGTGAAATCACCGCCCTCCAACAGCGGAGCCACCTCCGCCATAAGAGTTTGCCGTTCCGCTGAACCCTGCCAAGCCGTGGCCACCAGCTCGGATTCGAAATTCAAAAGGATCGACCACCCCTCGCCGGGTTTACCGGAGTCCATAGGAATGACGTCGCGACTGATAAAACCCGGGAATCGGGAGAGCACCTCCAGATGACGCGCCTGCCACGCCGTAAAAAGGGGCACGGCATCGGGGAGGATTTTAGCATTAGCAATGAGAACAGAAGGCATTACTAGTGCTAATCATTAGACGTATGGGTGGGTAGACACCAGATAAATGCGTCCCACACGGCCCTCGCCGGACTTATTTTCCGGTTACAAAAATGTCATTTCCGTCGTCGGCAAGAATTCAGTATCAACGACTTCAATGCTTGTATTGATGAGCCGACTTCTTTTTGGTTTGTCATACAACTTTTTCTAATTTTCTGCTCAAGACAAGACGATTGCCATGGTGGGCGACTTGGAGGTGAAAGCACCCAGTCAGAAGGAACGGAAGATGTACGACAACCTAAAACCCTGGACCGACCGCTTTGATTAAACCTCTGTCAACGACCCAGAATCCGCCGGAAGTGAATGGCCACGACATCAGTCCCGCGCCACTCACGAAGGCTTTGAAGACGTGCCGGATTCTCCTCGTCGAGGATAACCCCCTCGAAGCGAGACTCTTCCAGAGAGCCCTGACCGACGCGTGGGCCCGCAGCCGGGTACAGCTGAAGTTCGAAATCGTCCATGCCGAGCGCCTCTCCCGCGCCTGCCAGCTTCTGGAAACCCACTCGATCGACATCATTCTCCTCGATGCCACCCTCCCCGACGCCACTGGTCCGGAGAATATTGACCTCATTCGTCAAGCCACCTCGAATATCCCCGTCATCCTCATGACCGGCCTTGATGATGCCGCCGTGGTGGCGGAAGCCATCCGTCGCGGTGCCCACGATTGTCTCGTCAAAAGCCGGTACGACGGCGTCCACATCGCCCGTACCATCGGCCATGCCGTCGAACGTCACCAGCTCGAATCCCAGATCGCGCGTCAGGCCGGTGAGATCAACCGCCACGAAAGCAATTTCCAGAACATCGTCGCCGTCGCCCGCGATGGCATGGTCATCCTGAACGAAGACGAAGCCATCTGCTTCCTCAACCCGATGGCCGAAATGCTCCTCGGCAAATCCGAGAGCGAACTCCTCGCGCAACAGTTCGACTACACCGTCAACCTCGACCAATCCGTCGAAATCGACCTCGTGCGCAACGGTCAGGAACGCACTCTCGAAATGAGCGCCGTCGAGATCGACTGGATGGGCAAGCCCTGCCGTCTGATCACGCTCCGCGACGTGACCGAGCACAAGCGCCTCGCCAAGGAAAAGGCCCTGCTGGAACGCCGTCTCCTCGAGAGCCAACGCCTCGAAAGCCTCGGCATCATGGCCAGCAGCATTGTCCACGATTTCAACAATCTCCTCACCGCCATCATGGGCAGTGCCGGAGCCGCCCGCATCGAAGTGCCCGAGACTTCGCCGTTGCAGGAAGATCTCCAGGAAATCGAAAACTCCTGCCAGCGCGCCGCCGACATCTGCAAGCAAATGCTTGCCTATTCCGGCAGCAAGAGCGCCGCCGCGGTGCAACCCATCGACCTCAACTCCCTCGTGCGCGAGACCAGTTCCCTCCTGCAACACTCCGTCTCGAAGCGCGCCGCCATCGATCACAAGTTCGTCAAGGATCTGCCCGCCGTCCTCGGCGACCAGACCCAGCTCCGCCAGATCATCATGAATCTGGTCATCAACGCCTCCGAAGCCATCGGCAAAAAAAACGGCGCCATCCGCATCGCCACCACCCAATCCAATCTCACCGACGACCTCCTCCGCAAGGAAGGCCGCGGACATCCCCACCTCAAGGCCGGGCAATACGTCTGCCTCGAAGTCTCCGACAACGGCTGCGGCATGCCGCCCGAGGTGATGAAGAAAATATTTGATCCCTTCTTCAGCACAAAAAACACCGGTCGCGGCGTCGGTCTCTGCGCCGTCGCCCAGATCGTCAAGCAACACAACGGCCTCATCACCGTCTCCAGCCAGCCCAACCAAGGCACCACTTTCCGCCTCCACCTGCCCTGCGCCGGTGAACGCAAACCGAGCCTCCCCATCACCGCCCCGGCTCCCGTCAAAGCATGGAAAGGTCACGGCACCGTCCTCGTCGTCGACGATGAACTCGGCGTGCGCACCGCGATTGCCCGCATTCTCAAACATCTCGGCTTCGATACCATCGTCGCCTGCGACGGTCGCGACGGACTCGCCAAGTTCCGCGCCCACATGGACACCATCGACTGCGTCCTCATGGATCTCACCATGCCGCAACTCGACGGCAAGGAAGCGTGCTCGGAAATCCTCAAGATCAAACCCAAGGTGCCCATCCTGCTCATGAGCGGTTTCAGCGCCGAGGAAGCCTGCCAGCGCTTCGCCGACACCGGCATCTCCGGCTTCCTGCAAAAACCCTTCGACCACGCCAAGCTCACCAAAGCCTTCCGCTCCATCCTCGAAGGCAGGGCTGAGTCCTGCGCCCCGTAACGTTTCAGCACCACTGGAACGTCTCCGGTCCTACATCCCGTAGGATATACAGAGAGGAAAATTGTAGAGCGCTCGGTGAAGCGCCATGGCGGAACACCGTCCCCAGAAATTCCTTTCGTCAATTCGTCCGCTTCGGTTTATTCTCGAAGCTCCCATGAACTCCGTTGATCTCGACCGCGCCCACGTCTGGCATCCGTTCACTCCGACCGACGCGTGGTTCGATCCGCACTTCAAGCCCGTCATGATCGCCAGCGCGCGCGGCTCCGTGCTCCTCGACGAAGAGGGCAACGCCTACCTCGATGGCAACTCCTCCATCTGGACGAACATGCACGGGCACAATCACCCCGTCATCAACCAGGCCATCAAGGACCAACTCGACCGCGTCGCGCACACATCCTACCTCGGCCTCGGCCATGGCCCCGGCTCGCTGCTCGGAGAGAAGCTCACCGCGCTCGTCGGCCCCGACAAATACCGCGTCTTCTATTCCGACGACGGCGCCACCGCGATTGAAGCCGCGATCAAGATCACGCTCCAGCACTTCGACCAAATCAACCAACCGCAACGCCGCCTCTTCGTCTCGCTCGGGAATGGCTACCACGGCGACACCGTTGGTGCGATGAGCGTCGGCCACAGCTCCTTCCACACCGGCCACTTCAACAGCCTCATGTTTCCCTCCGTCGAAGTGATGCAACCCGGCTGCTACCGCTGCCCCTGCAATCGCGCCACGCCTGAACGCGCCGACGCCCGAACTTATCGTCAGTGCGAATGGCAATGTCTCGCCGCGCTCGAAAAAGTCTTTCAGGAACGCGGTCCCGAAATCGCCGCGCTCGTCCTCGAACCCCGCGTGCAAGGCGCTGCGGGCATGGTGATGCATCCGGCAGGCTACCTCGCGAAAGCCGCGCAGATCGCCAAGGACGCCGGCGCGATGCTCATCCTTGATGAAGTCATGACCGGCTTTGGCCGCACCGGCGAAATGTTCGCCGCCGATCACGAGGGCGTAAAAGCCGATCTCATCGCGCTCGCAAAAGGATTAACCGGCGGCTACCTCCCGCTCGGCGCCACGCTCATCCGCGAAGAAATTTTCCAGAGCTATCGCGGCCCCATCGAACGCACCTTCTACCACGGCCATAGTTATTGCGGCAATCAACTCGGCTGCGCCGCCGCTCTCGCCAATCTCGAACTCTTCGACACCGAGCACACCCTCGACAAAATCCGCGACCGCGCCGCCCAGCTCAAATCCCTCAGCCAGATTTTCTGGCAACATCCCCACGTCGGCGACATCCGTCAGGACGGCTTTATCCTCGGCATCGAACTCGTCGAGGATTTCGCCACACGGAAACCGTTCCCCTTCGAACGCCGCATCGCCTACCACGTCAGCGAGCGCGCCAAGCAGTACGGACTCCTCGCGCGCGGCGCGGGCAACGTCCTCATCCTCATGCCGCCCTACTCCACCACGAAGGAGCAGCTCGAAAAAATGGTCGAGGCGCTCTATCGCGGACTCTGCGAAGAACTCCCCGCCTGATCCATCCGGCACACCCGCTCGCGCAAGCGGGGGTAACCGTGGCGATACATCCAGTAACGCACCGGCCCCACAAAATGCCGGCACACCAATCCGGCATACGACGGAATGTCGCCTTGCCAGAACCACATATTTCGAATCGAAATCGAATAACGATCCATCGGCAACGGCTTCAAGGGTCCCCGGCTGCATAATCCCGCCAGCACCGCCTGCTCGATAAAGTGATGCCTGTCCTCGACCGGGACATCCTCCAGAACGGAATTCGCCAGATCCAGATCCAGCCGCCCCTTCGGCACGTACATCAAGCCCGAATTAAAATCATCCGCCAGCGTTACTCCCCGGCGCGCGAAACCCTCCCGCACCGCTGGCGCATACGGCGATTGCACCGACGCATTGTACACCACCGTTTCATCCTGCCGCACCGCCTCAATGATCTCCCCCGGCCGCTCCCACACCACCACGTCATTATCGGAAAACAACATCGCATGCTCCTGGTTGAACTTCAGCACCACCCCGAGCTTGCGACCGTAAAAATTCTCGCGAACGAACCGATTCAGCCGCGACGAACCTACCGCGCAATCGGCCAGGTAATCCTCCGCCTCCCACAAATGACCACCCCGGAAACAACGGCGGAAGTCCCCCTCCATCGCCGCCGTCACCTTCCCATCCACCACGATCACCAAATCCAGTTCGCCCTGGAAATGGCGCATCCAGCCATAAGCCGTCCACAACGCCTCCAGAAAACGGCGCGGCGTCCCCAGCACCAGCAAGCACCGCTCCTGCGCCCTCACCTCGATGGGGGGAAAACCGAGAACCGCGCGCCGGATCGGCCATGGAAAATTGCGTAAAAACCACGTGACCGCGCGTATAAAAAAAAGCTGGAACGAATTCATGAGCCCCTCTCGATTCAAGACCGATCCGCCGACAAAGTGAAGTTTTATTGGTCGCATCGCGATCCCGGAAGCCCTCATGAAACCTCCACCCTCATCGCGAAGTGAGATTTATCTCAGAATGAAACCAACCTCGTCGATAATCGAGAGGGCTTGGGGCTAAGGAGCCCGGCATTAACTGAAAAAAAACGCAAGTTACCCCCGACACTTCGTTAAAAATGGGAATGCGAATCCCCCCTTCCAGACAATCTCCATCGACACACAATCGACACCTGACCATGAAGTTTCATTCATAGCAATCGCTCCATGCAGCAACCAGTTCCAATTCAACAACAAAAAAAGCTTTCCACTCTCGGAAATCTTGTTACCTCTTACCACATGGAAATTAGTGAGCGGCTTGAAGGCGAAATCCCCGTTGTGACCATCAAAGGCGATATCGATCTCGAATCATCGCCCAAACTTCGGGAGTTCCTCAAGACCAAGAGTTCCTCCAAATGCGCGAAGCTCCTGCTGGACTTCACCGGGGTCAGCTATATCGATTCCTCGGGGTTGGCCACACTCATCGAATACTTTCAGGCCACGCAGCCCTTCAAGGGCAAGCTGGCCCTCTCCTCGCTCAGCCCGCGGGTGCGCAATGTTTTCGAGATCGTCCGCCTCGAGCAGATCTTCTCTCTTCACCCCGACACCAACTCCGCTCTGACCGCGTTGAATAGCTAAACGCGCCAGACTTAAATTCAAGCTGTGCTCCTCGCCTACACGAGTCTCACGCTCCGCGCCTTCGCCAGCATTGGTCGCTCGCTGAGTGGCCGCAGCACTCTTCGCGTCCACGCCACCTTCGTCCAGATGGTCAACGTGGGCGTCAACTCCCTGCCCACCGTCGGCCTCGCCTGTCTCTTCATGGGTCTCGTCCTCGCCATGCAATCGGCCGGGCAGCTCGCCCAGCTCGGTGCCACCGAGCGCGTCGCCGATCTCGTCTCCTTCGCCATGCTGCGCGAAATCGGTCCCCTCATCACCGCTGTCGTCGTCATTGGCCGCTCCGGCTCCTCCATCACCGCCGAGCTCGGCACCATGAAAGTCTCCGAGGAAATCGAAGCCCTCGAAGTCATGGCCATCGATCCCGTCCGCTACCTCGTTGTTCCCCGCCTTCTCGCCATGATCATCATGATGCCCTGCCTCACCATCATCGGCGAAGCGCTTGGCCTCTTTGGCGGCTGGCTCCTCGGCGTCAACTCCCTCAGCCTCGATCCCCTCCTCTACATCACCCGCTCGCTGCAGGCCGTCGACCTCAAGGACCTCTACACCGGCCTCTTCAAGTCCCTCGTCTTTGGATTCCTCATTGGCTCCATCGCCTGCACCTATGGCATGGAAGTACGCGACGGCGCCGAAGGCGTTGGCCGCAACACCACCCAGTCGGTCGTGAGCTGTCTCCTCGCCATGCTCGGCATGGATGCCATCCTCACCGCCATCTTCTTCTTTGCCACATGAGCGAGACCAAATCCACCCACGCCCTCGAAGTGCGCGGACTCGTCAAAAAGTTCGGTCCCCGCACCGTGCTCAATGACATCAGCTTCACCCTCAAGCGCGGCGAAATCCTCGTCATCATGGGCGGCAGCGGCTGCGGCAAGAGCACCCTCCTGCGCCACCTCATCGGCGTTCTCAAGCCCAACGAAGGCGAAATTCACGTCCTCGGCACCGACATCACCAAGCTCGACGACGACGGCCTCGCCAAGGTCCGCCGCCGCTTTGCCATGATGCACCAATTCGGCGCCCTGCTGAACTCCCTCACCGTCGGCCAGAACGTCGCCCTGCCCCTGCTGGAAAGCGGCAACGTCAGCGAAAGCATTGCCGACCTCGTCGTGAAATTGAAACTCGAACTCGTCGGCCTCACCGGCTTCGAGCACCTCAAGCCCTCCGAGATTTCCGGTGGCATGCGCAAGCGCGTCGGCATGGCCCGCGCCCTCGCCCTCGATCCCGAACTCCTCTTCTGCGACGAGCCCACCTCCGGACTCGACCCCGTCATGACCGCCGTCATCGACCAGCTCACCCTCGACATGGTCCACAAGCTCGGCATCACCGCCGTCGTCGTCACCCACGACATGACCAGCGCCTTTCGCATCGCCAACAAAATGATCATGCTCTTCGAAGGCCAGATCATCGCCCAGGGCACCCCCGACGAAATCCGCAACAATCCCGACCCCCGCCTCCAGCAATTCATCAAGGGCGAAGCCGACGGCCCCATCCCCCTCAAACTCTCCCGCGACGATTACATCAAGCGACTCCTCAGCGTAGACTAAATAAGGACATCCCATGAAAAAACCCGAATACCTGATCGCCTCCGCCGTCATCCTCGGCGCGCTCATCTTTACCGCGATCCTCGCCTATAGCATTGGCAAGCTCCGCTACGCGGGTGGCCAAAAACACATCAACGTCTGGGTCGAATCCGCTGCCGGCGTCATCCCCAACACCCCCGTCAAATTCGCCGGGGCCCCCATCGGCCGCGTCGAAACCATCACCGTCCTCCCCCGTGACAAACAGGAAGCCAGCCGCCACGGCCTCTACTGCATCGAACTCGGCCTCTCCCTCAACCCCAATGTCGAAATCGGCGACGACGTCAAAGTCTCCGTCAAACAAGACGGCATGCTCGGCTCCAACTACATCGCCTTCGTCCCCGTCAGTAAAGACTCCCCCCTCCTCGCCGAAGGCGCCACCCTCAAGGCCCACTACAGCGCCGACTTCAACGACATCGCCAACTCCGGCCAGGAACTCATCACCGAGATGATCCCCGTCGCCAAGAACCTCAACGGCATCAGCCAACTCCTCAACGAATCGCTCCCCACCCTCACCGAGAACATCAACGAGATCATGGTCGAAGCCAACTCGCTGCTCAAAATCACCACCACGCCCGAGAACAAAGCCCGCATCAACAAGCTCCTCGCCAACCTCGGCGTCATCACCGACAACCTCAAAGTCGTCACCACCAACGCCAAGGCCCTCACCTCCACCCTCGCCCAGAAACCCTGGCGCCTCATCTGGGGCGGCCCCACCAATCCCATTCCCCCCGAATCCCAAGTCCTCAAATCCAACGAGCCCATCCCGATCAAAAATGTGATCGAGGTCAAGCCCGCGACGAACTAAGGGAAGTACTAATTACGAGGTTCTAGGTACTGAGTATGAACCGTCTGAGTGTTGCTCCGGCAAACCTAGAGCCGCGGCAGCAGAAATCCCCTCTATCAAGAGGGGTGATGCGCAGCGCCGGGGTGTGTGCTCTTCTTCCATCACCCACCATTTGCAAACTCACGAAAGTGCTTCATACTTAGTACCTAGAACCTCATACCTAGTACTTCCCCCTTTCCCCGATGGACTCCCTCCTCAACGAACGCTACCGCGCCCTCCTCCAGGCCGCCCGCAGCCTCTTCACCCTCACCACCCTGGACGAAGTCGTTGAGAACATCCTCCGCCACTCCCTCGACATGATGCAGGCCGAAGCCTGCTCCATGTACCTCCCCGACACGAAGACCAAAGAACTCATCATCTACTCCGCCCGCGGCAGCCAGGACGAACACTTCCACACCGCCCGCATCCCGTGGGACAAAGGCATCGCCGGACTCGTCTACCAGACCAGCGAAGTCGTCCGCATCGACGACGCCGAAAACGATCCCCGCATCTTCCGCGGCGTCAGCTCCAAATCCACCTTCGTCACCCGCGCCATGCTCACCATCCCGCTGCTCGACAAGGGACTCTGCATCGGCGTCCTCCAAGCCCTCAACCCCGTCCGCACCCCCGCCTTCAGCGACATCGACCAAGAGATCTTCGAAGGCCTCGCCGGAGTCGTCACCAGCGCCCTCGTCCGCCTCGACCGCGAAGCCCGCGCCAAGGAAGAAGCCAAGTTCCAGCAAGAACTCACCCTCGCCCACGAAATCCAACGCGCCTTCCTCCCCCCGCCCGAGCTCCTCACCAGCCGCGCCGAGATGCTCGTCCACTACCAACCCGCCCGCACCATCGGCGGCGACTTCTACGCCGTCGTCCAACTCCCCGGCGACCGACTCCTCGCCGCCATCGGCGACGTCAGCGGCAAAGGCATCCCCGCCGCATTAACCACCGCGCAGGTCACCGGCGAACTCAACGCCCTCTCCGGCCTCGCCCACACCGGACTCAAAGACCTCGTCCACCGCATCAACCGCGGACTCTGCGGCCGACTCGCCGCCGGACGTTTCGTCGCCACCACCTTCCTCCTCCACGACCCCCACGCCGCCACCATGGAAGTCATCTGCGCCGGACAATTCGAACCCTGGCACTGGACCGGCGAAAAATGGGACGTCATGCAAGTTCCCCGCGCCCTCCCCCTCGGCGTCTTCGCCCAATACCCCTACGAAGCCACCATCTTCCCCTGCCAGAGCGGCGACAAATGGATTCTCTTCAGCGACGGCATCAACGAAGGCCGCAACCAAAAAGAAGAAGACTTCGGCTTCGACCGCCTCAAAGAAAGCCTCGTCAGCAGCAGCCCCCGCCGCGTCATCGACTCCGCCTGGAAAGCCTGGAGCCAATTCGTCAACCCCGACGACCTCCACGACGACGCCTGCCTCCTCCTCCTCGCCACCCATCCCCCCGCCACCCTCGAAACCGTCTGCGCCCCCGGCAACTGCAAGATCGTCCGCCAATACATCGAAAGCTGGACCCTCCTCGCCGGCTACAGTGACCTCGAACGCGGCCAGATCGTCCTCGCCGTCGACGAAGCCTTCACCAACGTCCTCCGCCACACCTACCAGAACGAAGCCCACCACAAAGTCGCCCTCACCGTCACCATCACCCCCGACGACTTCCACCTCAAGCTCCGCGACTACGGCCCCCCCATCGACAAAGACAAGTTAAAGGGCCGCGAACTCCACGACGTCAAACCCGGTGGCCTCGGCCTCCACCTCCTCAACCTGGTCTTCACCACCGTCGACTTCATCGAGTGCGACCCCGGCAACGAACTCCTCCTCGTCAAGCCTCTGCCGGGTGTGCAAGCCGCGTGCGCCGCTCCCGCAGCGTGACGCTGCACCCATTAGCTGACGCGCGTTGCGCGTCGCGGGAAAGAAAACTCGTCCCCTTTGATGTGTCTGCGTTGTAGGGCGGCTCTGCGAGCTGCCGCGACGGGACGCAGTCCCGTCCTACAAGTAAATCGAAACTCTCTCCGCTCCGACACGCCATCTGGACCTCCGTTGTAACCGCTCGCGGCGAGAGCGGCGGGCGCATGCTCACCGACCGGGCCTCTCGGCAACGCAGACTCCGGCTGCCGAAATCCCCTCCGACTGTAGGGCGACTCGGTGAGTCGCCATGGCGTTTCACCGAAACGCCCTACAGAAGACCGCAAGACCATGACTCATTAGCAATCAGGGATGCAGCGTCACACTGCCGCCGGGAGTGTGTCCACGCGATACCATCGCGCCCCTCCGTCATCCCAACCGAAGCGGAGGGATCGGGCAAAGGGGAGGTTGTAAAATCTGACTCCTCGTCTCAACATTCAGGCTCCCCATCATCCTGCCATGAAAAAAATTCTCCTCTCGCTACTCCTCGCCATCACCGCGATCACCTTCATTTCTGGTGCCCCCACCACCGCAGAGAAACCCCATTCCTACGTCCCTCCCAATGGTTTCGTCCCCGACGCCGCCACCGCCATCCGCATCGCCCAAACCGTCTGGATTCCCATCTATGGCGAAAAAGTATTGAAACAAAAACCGTTCATTGCGGAACTCGATGATAAAGGCGTCTGGCACGTCCACGGATCACTTTCGGAAGGCTTGAAAGGCGATACTGCTCTTGCCGAAATTTCCAAAAAGGACGGAACCATTCTTCGCGTGAGCCACGGGAAATAAGAGGGACATCACACCTCTCCGTTGCGTCGTTTTTCCGCGACGTCTCCTTACTATTTCTTTCATCCTTCCCCACTCCCATCCCTCCCCTAAACCCGGAGGGCTCACAGCAAGGGTGGAGTGGTGAGAGTTCGCGGCGCCCCCTGCCGGGTCGGGCGTGATGTTCTCGAAAAAACGGCAACGCCGTTGCCTCATCCTTTACAAGTCTGGAATGGCTGTAAACTCTCCGGGTTTACAAACGGGAACGGAGGAGTGTTATTTTTCTGGTGCGCCGTCCGTATAAAAAACAAACAGGCGGCACCTTGCGATGCCGCCTGTTTTGATTTCGACTTGCGCCGGTTTAGTAGTGGGCGCTGATCTTTTCGAGCAAGGCCTTTTTGGGGGCGAGGCCGACGATCTGTTCCTTCACGACACCGCCCTTGAAGAGGAGGAGCGTGGGGATGGAAACAATGCCGAACTTCTGGGCCAAAGCCTGTTCGTTGTCGACATTGACTTTGACGATCTTGAGCTTGTCGCCTTGTTCTGCGGAGATTTCATCCAGCAACGGGGCGATCATCTTGCATGGTCCGCACCACTCTGCCCAGAAATCGACTAAAACCGGCTTGGCCGATTTGAGGACCTCTGCGTCAAAATTGGCAGTGGAGACGGGTGACACGTTCGACATGATGTTTCCTTTTTGTAACGGGGTTTACGCGCTGGTCCTTCGTGATGCGCCCGCGACGCGTAGCAGCGGGCGCCCGTATCCGCGAAGGATCAGACAGCTAGATAACTATACATCAAGTAGCCAGCCGTCAACCAACTTGCTAAGGCGGCGACTCCCGCCATGGCGAGGCTGAGGGTATCGGCTCCCCCTTCGACCATGACGACCTGCTGTGGAGCGGGCTTGCTCGGGGCGGGCGTGGAGGCCGGGGCCGGGGTCTTGCCTGCGGCGGGAGCCGGTGGCGTTTTGACCACGGTGGTGGGAGCGGAAGAGGCAGCCGAGGAGGCAGCGGGGGCCATGGAGCCGGAGGCGGGGGCGCCAGGGGGCTTGGCCGCCGGGGCTCCGGCGGGACGGGTCGGTCCGAGGGGTTTGAGGGCCTTGATCTGGACAGTTTCCTTGCGGGGCTGGGTGCCAGCGGGGGCGACCTTGGTCATGTTCGGCGAAGGAGTGGCCGGCTTGGGGACTGTGGGGAGCACGGCGGCGGGAGCCGCAGGCGCCGCTGGAACAGCCGGGGCTCCGGGAGCCGGGGGAACGACAGGCGCTCCGGGGGGCTTGATGGCGGGAGGAACAGGCGCAGCGGGAGCCTTGGCCATGCCGGGGGGCGGAGGCGGTACGGGGCTCGGGGCCTTGGGAATACCCTGGGCGGATACGGGAGGTGCGGGAATGGGCTTGGGAGGGGGAGGAGGATTCACGGTCTTGTTTTCTACTGGCACGGCCGCGCCCGATTGGGTTCCTGCCGGGGTGGCGGGAATCGAACTTGCCGAGGATACCGGAGCGGCAGGCGGACGCACGGGCGGTGCTGCTGCTCCAGCGGGTTTCTTTTCTGAAAGCGGAGGAGTGGTGATGCGGACGGTTTGCTTGGAGGCACTGGGAGCCGTCGCAGCAGGGCTAATGGGAGTGGAAGGGGGCTTGATGCCAATGGCGGCGGGAGCGACTTCGCTCTTGGGCGCGGACATGGGCGGAAGAGGTTTGGCGGGAGCCGAGGCCACGGGCGGTGCCGGGGGGGCGGGGGGCTTCGGGACAACGGCTTGGGGTGTCACCACCGGAGCGGGTGCAGCCGGTTTCGGCGCGAGCGGCGGGGGAACGGGTGAGCCAGTCGCAACGGGAGGCCGTGGCGGCATGGGAGTAGCCGTGGGCGCTGCAGGCGTGGCTTTGACCACGGCGACGGGGGCCGCAGGCGGGGTCGGAGGCAACGGAGTCGGCGTCGCTGCGGCAACCGGTGTGGCCGCCTTGGGCAAAGAGGGAGGAGCGGGCGGAGCCGGGGGCCGGACCTGAGGGAGTGCGGCGGAGGCGGGTTTGGCTACCGGGGGCTTGGGAGCCGACGCGGCGACAGGGGCTGCCGGCATGCCGGGACGCGCGGGCATGGGCATCTTCATCCGCGTGGTGACGGAGGGCGGGGCGACGACGGGACGATTTTGTCCAGCGGGCGCAACGGGAACGGGAGGTTCCACCTTGGTCGCGGCGGGAATGGGAATGCCGGGGGCCTTGGGGATCGCCGTGGAAGCGGGTCGCGCCATGGGAGCAGGCGGTGGCGGGGGGGTGCTGCGGGCAGCGGGAGGGGGCGGCAACGGAGTGGCCGGGGGCTTCACGGCCGGTGTGGGCGGAAGCGGAACCGCCGAGGTCTTCGGGGTCGGAGGCAGTGGCACCACGGCGGTCTTGGCCGTCGGGCTGGACGCAGGAATGGCCGGAGGTGTCGCAGGAGTGGGCGGTAGCGGCACCGCTGCGGTTTTCGCGGTCGGCGCGGCGGGAAGTGAGGTGGTCGGTGGCTTCGGTTGGATCGGCGCGGTCAACGCGGCCGGATCGACCTTGGGCAAGGCCGTGGAAGCGGGTCGGGCATTGGGCGCGGCGGGAAGCGACGTGGTCGGAGGCTTGGGCTGAATCGGAGCGGTGAGCGCAGCGGGGTCAACCTTGGGCAAATGGGTGGAAGGCCGGACATTGGCTGGCGGCAACGCGGTGGTCGGCGGCTTCGGGGCCTTGGGTTCGATCGGCGCGGTCAACGCAGCCGGATCGACCTTGGGCAAAGTCGTAGAGGGGGGACGACGCAGGCCGTTCGGCGGCGGAGGCAACGGCAGGGAGTCCTTGAGCTTCGGCGCGAGCGAGGGGGGCTCGGCGACGGGCGGAACGGGAGTCATCGGCGCGGGAGCTTTCGCTTCCACCGGGGCGGCCGGTTGGTCGAGATTCAGGAGCGGCGATCCCATCTGACCGCCGAGATTAATGACCGGCGTGGTGTCGTCTCCACCGATGGGCTCGTAGCCGGGGGCGATGACATTATAGGGAAGCGGCGTGATGGGTTCGGCGCTGGGGTCCTCCACCGTGAGGAAGGAGGCGCGCTCGGCGAAAGTGATATTGAGCTGCGAGGGAGTATCCCCTTCCGCGCCAACGCGGGGCAGATCAGTGCGGACCTTGACGGAGGGATGGGGCAATTCGCCGGTCTGGGGCTTGCGGATAATCGGCAGCGTGGTGGCGGCGGTTACCGGCGGTTTAAAGGGAACAATCCGGGTGGATTTGGAGGGCCGGGAGACGTTGAGGCGGATGGTCTCTCTTTTAGGCGTAGAGCTTCCCGCCCCCGTACCGGCTGGCGGTGTGGAAGCAGGACGGGGCGCGCTTTGATGAGGCGTTTGCGACGAACCTTCGGCCATATTAAGTTTTTATGCTTTTAAGCGTAAATTAGTCAATCAAATACTTCACTATTTAAGCGCATAACTGCTCGTTTGGCAATCTCTTCGCTACTTGTATCCTCCTTATTTTTTCCTGTGTATTTGAGTTGTCATCCCAAAAGCCGGGGAGCACGTTGGCATTTGCTGTGCTTACAGCACGGCCTCAAAGTCATGTCTATTAATTTCACTTCTATTGCCCCGACGATGCTCGCGTCGACTGCTCATTCCGTACCCGATCCGAATGTGTGGTTCATCGCTCCTTTTGCCCTGCTGCTATTGAGCATCTCGATCGCGCCGTTCATCAACGGGGAGTGGTGGGGAAATCATTATGGCAAAGTGGCGGTTTCATTGGGACTGATTGTTGTCGCGTATTATGTATTCGGATTACAGAGTCCGGTGCGCGTGTTGCACACGCTGTTGGATTATGTGAGCTTCATGGCGTTGATCGGTTCGCTCTTTATTGTAGCGGGCGGGATTCACATCACCGTGAAGGGCGAAGCGAAGCCATGGATGAATGTGGTGTTTCTCACCATCGGCGCGGTGTTGGCGAACGTGGTCGGCACGACGGGAGCGTCGATGCTGCTGATTCGTCCGTGGATTCGGATGAACAAATTTCGTTACACGTATTTTCACACGGCGTTTTTCATTTTCATCGTGAGCAATTGCGCGGGCTGCCTGACGCCCATCGGTGATCCGCCCTTGTTCCTCGGCTATTTGAAGAAGGTGCCGTTCTTCTGGGAGCTGGAACGGTTGTGGGCGCCGTGGCTGTTTGTGATTCTCTCGCTGCTGGCAGTGTTCTTCGTATTCGACACGCTAGATTACAAACGCGTGCCCGCCGAGGTGGCGCGGGTCGAGACGGCGCACGAGACGTGGAAATTTGACGGGCTGCACAACCTGATTTTTCTGGGCGTGATTCTCTTCGGCGTGTTCCTGCCGCCGGGCTGGCGCGAGGCGACGATGATCGCGGGCGCGTTGCTGTCGTATTTCACCACCTCCAAAAACACGCACGAGGCGAATCATTTCACGTTCCACCCGATTCAGGAAGTGGGCTGGTTGTTCTTCGGCATCTTTTTGACGATGTTGCCGGCGCTGGATTATCTGACACGGCATGCGGGCGAACTGGGGATCAATCAACCGATCCACTATTATTTCATCAGCGGCGCGCTGTCGTCGGTATTGGATAATGCGCCGACGTATCTGACGTTCCTCGCGGCGGCGATCAGCCAGCATACCAATCCCCTCACCTTGCAACCGTTAAATCTGGATGTGGCGAGCGACATGGCGATCTTCCTGCAAGTGGGAGTGCCGGAGTTGGTGGCGATTTCGCTCGGCTCGGTGTTCTTCGGCGCGATGACGTATATCGGCAACGGTCCGAACCTGATGGTGAAATCGGTGGTGGATCACGCGAAGTGCAAATCGCCGCATTTTCTCGAGTACATTTACAAGTTCAGCGTGCCGATCCTGCTGCCCATCCTGGCGCTGGCGGGATACTTGTTCCTGATTGTTTTTCGCTCTGGAACTTGAGGTTGAGTTGACGTCGGCCATCCGGCATGCTCAATAAAAGCCTATCCGAGCATGCCTGAGCTGAGCGTTATCCTGTCTACCCATAATCCGCGCCCCGATCATCTGGAGGCGACCTTGCGCGGTCTTGCCGCGCAGACGCTTCCTCGCGAGCGGTGGGAATTGCTGATCGTCGACAGCGCGAGCACCCCGCCCCTCGCCGCGGACCGCGCGAGGCCGGGTCATCCCGAGGGCCGCGTCGTGCGGGAAGAAATTCCCGGACTTACCCCCGCGCGTCTTCGTGGCATCGCGGAGACTGCCACACCCTTGATTGTCTTTGTCGACGACGACAACGTGCTCAATCCGGATTATCTGGAGCGCGCCCTTGCGCTCTCCGCCAAGTGGCCGGACCTCGGCGTCTGGGGCGGCCAGACGATTGGCCGTTACGAAGAGGAACCGGCCGAGTGGTTACAGCCGTGGTGCTGGATCGCGGTGCGGGAATTCGAACGCGATGAGTGGAGCAATTCGCTGGACGACGCGCGCGCCGTGCCATTCGGCGCAGGCATGTGTGTGCGTCGCAGCGTGGCTGATTTCTATCGAAAAGCAGTCGGGGAAGATCCGCTGCGCCGACGGCTCGACCGGACCGGAACCAGTCTTGGCGGCGGTGGCGACAATGACATTGTTTTCACGGCGTGCAAAATGGGTTTGGGTCGCGGACTCTTTCGCGAATTGAAATTGCAGCACCTGATCCCGGCCCAGCGCGTGCAGCCGGAATATCTGCTTAACCTCGTCCGTTCGACGACGTGCTCCTATCAAATTCTCCTCCATCTGCATCACCTGCCGATAACAGCGGAAAAAAAGTGGACGTGGTGGCAGCGCTGGAACCGGCTGCGACACGTGGCCCCGCGCGAACGGCCTTTCATCCTCGCGCAGCACGACGGACAGGTTCGCGCAACCGAACTGATCGCCTCGTCCATGGAGAATCCCGTGCAACCGGTGAAGAATTTCCGCGCCTTCGAGCAAACGCCATTGCGTTGGACGGGTGAAAGCAAGAGCGTCCCTTATTCCACCGCGCCCGCGCGAAAAACGTCTTCCGCCGTGGAGCCCCTGATGGAGGCACGCCGCAAGGTGGCGGCCCAGCTCACGCAACAGATGGAGGCGACGCCCGGTTTCACCTATCTGCGACTCGGCGACGGCGAATTGCGCATGTTGCTGGCGCATCAAAACCGGACGTGGACCGATCGCGAGTTCAAGCTGCAACAACGGCCCTCGGTCAATATTTCCGTCAGCAATCCGGGTCTGCAGGAATCCGACATGCCGCGACTGCTACAGGCCTACGAGCAGGCCACGTGGCTGGATCTCTACGACAGCTTTCCCTACAACCGCGAACATCTCCCCGAGCTGAAACTCGAACGTGCGCCGGGCGGCACGACCAATCCCACGCCGGACACCTCCAAGATTTTCATCGACTGGACATGGCACGAGATGGGTGGCTATCTCGCGCGTCACCGCTGTCTTTTTTGCGGCTCCGAAGCGGCATTGCTGAAGGCGCTGTACGAGCTGCCGGAGTACCGCCAGATTGCCAAACGATTCTGGCCGGAGTCGGCCCCGGTTTTCTTCCAGCAAACGCGGCGCGATGGCAAACATCTCTCGGAGGATCTCGACCTGATCAAGGCAGACATTGCCGCGGACATCGACCGCCTGCAGATCGACACGGTGTTTCTCGCCCTCGCGGGAGCGGCGAAAATTCTCGCGCACGATCTGGCGAAGCAAAAAGGCGTTCGCGCCTTTGACTTCGGCAGCATGATCCGCGCCCTCACCTACTCCGGCAGCGACGGTCACGCCGCGTGGCGCTCGGCGCATTATCCCTTTCTAGTGCGCGTGCCGTTCGAGCTTTACATGCGCGCGCTGCAAACGGCGAATCCCGAGATTGATCCCGTCACGCTGATTTCCAAAGCGCATGCCCAGCTCACACGCGAATTGGTGCACCAAGAGCCGCTGCAATTCGCCGCGTGCGATACGGATCTGCCTTCCGCGTATGACCCCAGCCGGGAAAATCTGCAGCACTTTTACGAGAGCTACGCCGTTTACCGTCGCCACTATTATCCGTGGGCAAAAAAGCGGCCCGAGACGCGTCCCCTGCTGCGGGAATTCCGCCAGTGGCGTTTCGCGAAAGGACTCGGCCTCGATGGCCGTCTCTATCAGTTCGCCCGCACCCTTTATCGCCGGATCATTCCGACCTCCCCTTCATGAGCCAACTGACCCTTTCCCTCGCTATTCCCAATCGCAATGGGGCGCGTTTCATCGCGCATACGTTGCGTTCGCTCAACCAACAGGATGCTCCGGTGCACTGGTGGCTGGAGGATGCGCAGTCCTCCGACGAATCACTCGAACTGGCCCGCGCACTGGTGCGGCCCGGCGATACCATTCGCTGCGAGACCGACAAGGGCCAGGCCGATGCGTTGAACAAAGCCTTCGCGAAAATGGGCGGCGACATCGTGGGTTTCATCAATTCCGATGACGGCCTGTTGCCGGGAACCGTGCGCCGCGTGCTCGACGAATTCGAACATCATCCCGAGATCGACATGATCGTCGGCGGAGTCCAGTACATCGACGCGTTTGGCGAACCGCAGCGGCTTCACTACGGCCAGATCCAGTCGCTCGAGGAAGTCCTCGATCTCTACAACGTCTGGTGGAAGGAACGGCAGTTCGTGCAGCCGGAGGTTTTCTGGCGGCGCACGCTCTGGGACAAGGTCGGCCCCTTCGACACGCGCTATCACCTCGCGTTCGATTACGACTATTGGGTACGCTGCTTTCGCGCGGGCGCGCGGGTGCAACACATCCGCCAGCCGTTTGCGCAGTTCCGCCTGCATGCGGCGCAGAAATCGACGGCCTCCACCGCGGCGGCGAATGAATTGCGGGATGTCCTCCTGCGCGCGCTGGAAGACCCGAGCCTGCCGGTCGACTCGCTTTTCCGGTGGCGGCTGCGGCAGCAACTGGATTATGACCGGTATCAATCGGGGCAGGATAACGGACCGGAGGACTGGCGGTGGCCCTTCTGGAAAAAGTTGCTCTCCAATCCCGGCTGGTTCACGGTACCCCAAGTGCAGCAACGGCTGCTCACCTCAATGCGTCATCGGTGGTCGCGGCCGGGAGCGTAGGATTTTTTGATGAAATTAAAAGATAGCCAATTTTAAAACCGGAAATGCAGGAATCTTTTTCAGAACGTTCATCCATTTCCGTGACTTCTCGATTAAAAAAGTTCCCTGTCTTTTAATTTCGTAAATTCCGTTAATTTCGTCAAAATCCCTTCCTCCCATGCCCACGCCCGGACGACTTCTCTACCTACTGTGCCGCGATCTCAAGCGCGGCCTGCGGGCGTCATGGCATGATTACCGGACCGCGCCGCAAATCCGGCGTTACCGTTGCCCGGATTTTGCCGGCCAACGCAGCGAGATTCCGCTTCATCTGCTGACCGGCCAAAACGACTGGCTCCTCGCACTCTGGATGCTGGCGAGCTTTCACCATTTCACGCAACGGCGCTGGAACGTGATCGTGCATGACGACGGCACGCTGCCGCCGGAAGCCGCCACCGCCTTGCGTGAGGCCTTTCCCGAACTCCGGGTGATTCCCCGTGCCGAAGCCGATGTGCGCATGCAGCGGTTGCTGGCCCCGTTCCCCCGCTGCTGGAATTACCGCCAGTCGCACCCGCTGGGGCTGAAGATTTTCGACATGGCCGCGTTGACCCGCTCGGAGCGTTTCATCATCCTCGACAGCGACGTGCTTTTCTTTGCGCGACCCGATGCCATCCTCGACTGGGTGGAAACAAACCGCAACGAATCCCGCTTCATCGAAGATGTAGCCGAGGCCAGCAACGTCACGGCCGAACAGGCGCAGACCCAGCTCGGGGTGACTCTCTGGTCCCGCGTGAATTCCGGGCTCTGCCTGTTGCCGAGCGCCGCCGTGCCGGCCTCCTTTTGCGAGAAGGCGCTGGAGCAAACCGCCATTCTGGAGGGACACATCTGGCGCGTGGAGCAAACACTCTTCGCCTTGTGCGCGAGCCGTTACGGCGCGGGCGGTCTGTTGCCCCGCACCTACGAGGTTACCCTCGCCCGCCACAGCGCGCCCAACGCCACGGCCCGACATTATGTCGGCGCGGTGCGGAATGAATTTTATGCGGAAGGGTTGCCCCGGTTGAAATCGCTCCTGCTGCCGGAGGCCGTCGCGTGAAAGTCCTCTTCGCACCCGATTGGCGACAGGGCGTTCCCTATCAGCGACTGCTGGCCGAAGCGCTGGCGAATTGCGATGTTCACGTCGAGTTTCCCCAAGGCACCCGGCGCGTGCTGCCGCTCTACCGGATGGTGCGCGATCAGCACTGCGACGTACTGCACCTCCACTGGCCCGAAGCGTACTGGACGGAACGCGGGGGACGGCTTGATCCGTTCCGCCCGCTGCGTCATCCGGTCGACCTGCAATTGGCGCGCTTGCATCAACCCATCGTTTACACCGCGCACAATCTCTGGCCGCACAACGTCCACCACACACCGCCCATTCGCACCGCCGTGCAGGCGACGTTGCGGCTGGCCGATCGGATCTTCGTCCATTCGCAAGGCGCGCTGGAGGAGTTGGGCCGGACATTCGCGGTTGATCCGGCTCGCTGTGCTGTGATTCCCCATGGCGATCTCTCAATCGACCTCGGGCCGCCGTCCACCCCGGCGGAGGCCCGCGCGGCGCTGAAGATCGCAACCAACCGACCACTCGCCCTCCTGTTTGGCCGGGTGGAACCGTACAAGGGGATCGAAGAAGTCGTCACGTGGTGGAAAGAACATCGACCCGACGTCCAACTCGCCATTGTCGGAGAACCTTATTGTCCCGAGTATGGCGACGCCCTCGCGCAGCATATCGGGGAGGACAACGGAATCCTGTGGCATCCGCAGCGCGTGACGGAGGCGGAACTCGGTCTCTTGCTTTCGGCCGCCAGTGTGTGCGTGTTCAATTATCGCCAGATCTTCACTTCCGGCGCGGCCTCGTTGGCGCGTTCCTGGGGGGTGCCGATCCTCCTGCCCGCCCGGCTGACGACGATTGATCTCAGCGAACCTTCTCCTTTTGTGGTACGTTTTCAGGAGATGCAGGAAGATTTTGCCGATAAATTGAGACAGGCCTTGGCGGTTCGCCCTGATTACGCCGCCGCCCAAGCGTGGCGTGAACAGATTTCATGGACCACCATCGCCCGGCAATGTACCGAACAGTACCATAAAGTACTCGCGCATTAATAATTTATACTTGCATATTAGATAACCCACTTTAGCTTTTCCAAAAACTGCCGTATGTGTGGAATTGCTGGATTTTTCAATCCCTCCCAACCGGAGGGAATGGCTCAAAAACATCTGAACCGGATGTTGCAGGTGATCGAACATCGCGGTCCGGATGGTCAAGGGACGTGGAGCGACCGCAACCGGGGTCTTTATCTGGGCATGCGGCGACTCAGCATTATTGATCTGGCGGGAGGTCAACAGCCCATTTGGAACGAAGACCAGACCCTCGCCGTTTTCTTTAATGGTGAGATCTATAATTACATCGAGCTGCGGCGCGAACTCGAAGCCTCGGGGCACCGCTTTCGCACGCACAGCGATACCGAGGTGCTCGTCCACCTTTTCGAGCGGGACGGCGAGGCGATGTTCAACGCCCTGCGCGGGATGTTCGCCATGGCGTTGTACGACCTGAAAAATCACCGCGTTCTGTTGGCCCGCGATCAGACGGGTCAAAAGCCGCTCTTTTATTTCCGCGATGCCCACCGCTTCGCATTTGGCTCGGAGATCAAGGCGTTGCTCTCACTGCCCTTCGTCCCCAACGAGGCCAATCCCGAGGCGTTCCTCGATTACATTTCGTGGCATTGCCTGCCCGCGCCGGAAACGCATTTTCGCCACATCCACAAGCTCCCCCCGCGCTCGAGCCTGTGGCTGAATCTGGCCAACCCGATGGCGGGAGAAGTGAGAGCCTTCCCGGAGGTCGCGCCAGGCGCTCCCCTCACCGATCTCGATACCGCCGTGACCGCGCTCGACGCGGCGCTACGGGAATCGACCGAGATTCACCTCCGCGCCGACGTGCCGGTCGGTGTGCTCCTGAGCAGCGGTATCGACAGCCAGACGGTGGCCTCCTACGTCCACGATCAACGCCCCGGACAGCTTTCCACCTTTACCGCCGTTTTTCATGAAGGCGACTCCGAACAGCACGGCGCAGAGACCACCGCGAAGCTCATCGGGTCCAGTCACCATAACATCCCCCTCACCGCTCACGATCTGGCGGATAATCTGCCAGCCCTCGCGTGGTTTCTCGATGAACCAATCGCCGATCCGGCGGCCTTTGCGATTTACAAGGTCTGCCAATATGCGCGCCAGCATGTGAAGGTGCTGCTCGGCGGCGAGGGCTCGGACGAGCTCTTCGCGGGCTATACGGGCCGTTACCACGGACTGCTCGCCACGCTGGAGCGCACCCGGCAATTGCGCCGGTGGGTGGGTTGGTTGCCGGTGAAAAAGAGCTTGGAAAACAATTCCGCTTTCTTCCGCGCGCTGCATCGCGCGCATTTGAGTCCGGCGCAGGAAACAATTCTGTTACGGGTGGAAGGATTCCCCGGCGACGTGCGTTCGCCCCTCCTCTTAAGCCCGGAACAGCTCCGGCGGCTCGACGAACGCGCGCTTTATTACGCGTCAACCACTTACAAAAAATACCCCTCGCCCCTGGAGACCCTTTTGCACCTGGACCGGCGGTGGCAATTGCCGGAAAGCCTGCTGGTCAAGGCCGACCGGATGAGTATGGCGGCGTCAATTGAGCTTCGGGCACCATTTCTTGATAGTGAAATAGAAAAACTTGCCGATAGAATGGACATGGGTCTAAAGCTGCCACCCGGAGGAGCGGGCAAGTGGGTTCTGTTTAAATGCCTGGAAAGGCGTTTCCCGAACCTGTTGCGCCGTGAGAAGAAGGGATTTCCGATCCCTCTGGCCCCCTGGTTGCGCGGCCCGCTACGACCACAATTGGAGGCCGCCCTTTTCGACACCACTTCCGTCCTGCCCGGTCTGCTCGATCCCGTGCGCCTGCGCGTGGCCTGGAAAGCGTTCCTCGACGGCCTCTGTCCGCCCTCGCCGTTCTACGCCCTGTGGATGTACGCGGCGTGGCACCAGGAATTTCGTCGTAAGCTAGAAACCATAAGGACAGACGCATGAACACCCCCGCTACCAAAACCCCGCAGGAAATTCTCGTGGTCGTGACAACCCTGCCATTGACCCTGGATTGGGGCGAAACCCCGGAACAAAGCACCGCCACGGTGACGCTCGATGTGAAGTTACGCGAATATTTGCTGCGACTGGGCTTCTCGAATTCCCAGCTCCTGTCGATCGTGGTCAGCCTTCTCACGCAGGGCAAGATCCGCGTGGAATTCCGCAACAACGTGGAGCGCATCACGCTCAAGAATGTGAACGACCGGATGCAGCGGCCGCAAGCGGTGACGCTCTTCGACAACTTCATCCATGCACTCTCGAGCGAAAACAAGGATGCCAACTCCGGGACCAACTCGACCCAGCGCATCATCGTGCAGCAGCCGAAGCCGCCGCAATATCAGTACACGCCCACGCCGAAACGCTGAACCGCGCGAAGCGGTCCACTTTTAACGATCTAACAGGAGACCGGAAATCCCATCCGGTCTCCTTTCGTTTTGAGGGGATTCGAAACCAGACAGTCCGCGTGCACAGATAGAGCCTTTTTCCTCTAGATTGTCGCAACGCTAAGAGCCTGGAGCAAGCCAACTGATCCTTCGGCAAGCTCAGGATGACGAGGAATGAAAGTAATGTCTGAGGGGAGGCTTCTGCTCTCCCCAGAACTCTTCGTGACGAGTGGAGGTTACTTTTCCAACCCGTCATCCTGGGCTTGTCGAAGGATCGGTTGGGATGGTTAGGATGCGACGATCAACTTGAAATCCGCTCGAGGGCTGCGTTGTAGGGCGGTTCGGTGAACCGCCAATTGGCAGCAAAGCTGCCATCTCAAGTCTGAATGTAAACTCTCCACTCTTGGCACCTGCGGTGCCAGCCGGCGGTTCACCGAACCGCCCTACAGCACGGATCCATTCTTCATGCCGCCTACTTTAATATACCCTAATTCCACTCGGACGAGACGGGCTTGGCGTCGCCACGCCGGACGGGCGACGACGAACGCGGGGTGGCGGAAGGCGTGGTGCTGGCAAACGCCTGAGGCGACAACGGCGAGGTGGTGGCGGTATTCCCTTCGCCACCACGCACGATGAGATCGAGCTTTTCGGCCATCCCCCGAAGTTCCACGGCCTGGGCGTTCAATTCTTCCGTGGCACTGGCGACCTGTTCGGCACAGGCGGCATTGCTCTGGGTGACCTTGTCGAGCTGGGTCAAGGCGCCGTTGACCTGCTCGACGCCGCGGCTCTGTTCCTTCGAGGCGCTGACGATCTCGCTCATGGAATTGTCGACGTTCTCCACCTTGCTGGTGATGAGTTGCAAACCACTCTGCACCGCGCGGGCCTTGACGCTCACTTCGGTGAGGGACTTGGTGATGGATTCGTTGACGCGGACCCCGGCGTGACTTTTCGCGATGGCGTTTTCGATCAACGCGGAGGTTTCCTTGGCGGCGTCGGCGCTGCGCTTGGCGAGGTTACGAACCTCATCGGCGACGACGGCAAAGCCCATGCCCGCCTCTCCCGCGCGGGCCGCTTCGACGGCGGCATTGAGGGCGAGGATGTTCGTCTGGAAGGCAATCTCGTCGATGGTCTTGATGATCTTGGAAATCGAATCGCTGGAGGACTGGATCTCGCCAATGGCCTCGGTCATCTGCCCGGAGGATTTTCCAAGCTCGGTCAACTGTTCTTGCAGACCTTCCATTTCGCGGGCGTTCTTTTCCGTGATCGAACGCGTTTCCGTGGTCAATCCCTTCACCGAGTTGGCGTGCTCCGCATTGGAACTGATAATGCTGGCGATCTCTTCCATCGAGGCGGAGGTTTCCTCCAGAGAGGCGGCCTGCTCGCTCGCGCCTTGGGCGAGCTGCTGGCTGGAGCTGGAGACCTGGCTGGAGGCCTCCGTGGTCTGTCCCGAGGCGAGACCAAGGGCGGCGGCCACTTTCATGATCTGCCGCGAGAGGGAAAGAGACAGGCCGACACCGAGCACGATACCGATCAGCAGCGAGAAACCGGTGATCACATTATTCAACCAGATGATGCTCTGGAAAGCGTCCTTCATCTTCGCCTGCAAATCGGTATTCACCATCTTGACGCCCTTTTCGATGTGGTGCGCGGCATCGACAACGGTTTGTTCCTTTTCCTTGATCGCGGCGGCATTGGTCCCATCCGCCTGCTTTTCCAATTCCACTTGTTTGAGGAATGCGTCGCCGTAGTTTTTAATGGAAGCCACCACATCGCGCATCGCCACGCGGTCCTTTTCGGAGAGATCGGTGTCGGCCGCCTTGGCTTCCGCGAGCTTCAGCATGTTGGCGACATGCTCCTTGTTCTTGGCAATGTACTGCTCGTCCTTGCGCAGGAAAAAATCCTTCTCGCGACGACGGGCGTTGAGCATCTCGATGTAGACTTGGTTGATGTCCTCGCGAATAAGCGAATCGTCAGAGAGTTCGTGCACATGCCAATTCGTAAAAATGCCGATGCCAAGCGGCAGGACGGCCATGACCAGGAAACCAAGAATCAACTTCGCCTTCAGGGATAACGCGCTCATACTTTCCACTCCATTGCTAAATGCCGGACTCAAATGAAGGAACCCGGCATTCACCGCGAATCCACCCCGTGCATTAGTCCATTTGCACGGCTCACGAGGAAACTTATCGGTGAAAAATTGAGTTGGATTAAGCAAATAGATAAAGGGGCAAAGATTGCCCAGGTAAGCCGCGCACTTTGCAATAAAATCAATATATTGACGCATCAAGATTCCTTGATATGTTCATTTACCTACCATGAATACTCCCGCTCTCACCGATCTTCTCCAGCAGCGCATTGCCATCATCGATGGCGCCATGGGCACGATGATCCAGCGTTACAAGCTGGAGGAAGCCGATTTCCGGGGTGACCAATTCAAAAACCATTCGCTCGACCTGAAGGGCAACAACGATTTGCTCGTGATGACGAAGCCCGAGGTGATCGAGGAGATCCACGGCAAGTTCCTCGACGCGGGCGCGGACATCATCGAGACGAATACGTTCAACGCGCAGCGGATTTCGCAGGCGGATTACAAACTCGAAGACATTTGCTACGAGATGAATCTCGCGGCGACGAAGGTCGCGCGTTCGGCCATTGATAAATACATCGCCCGCACGGAAAATCCGCATCCCTGCTACATCGCGGGTTCCGTCGGTCCCACCAATCGCTCGGCCTCCATGTCCCGTGATGTGAACGATCCCGGCGCGCGCGCGGTCACCTTTGATGAACTCGTCGCGGCGTACCGCGAACAGGTGCGCGCCTTGATGGATGGCGGCGTGGATCTGTTGCTCATTGAAACGATCTTCGACACGCTCAACGCCAAGGCCGCGATCTTTGCCGTGGAGGAAGAGTTCGACCACGCGGGCCGACGTCTGCCCGTGATGATCTCCGTCACGGTCTTCGAACAGGGCGGCGGCCGCACGTTGTCGGGCCAGACGGTGGAGGCGTTCCTGCGCTCCATCGAACACGCGAATCCGCTCAGCGTCGGTTTCAACTGCGCGCTCGGACCGGACCTGATGCGCCCCTTCATCGAGGAACTGAACCGGATCAATCCGTTCCGCATCAGTTGCTATCCGAACGCGGGCCTGCCCGATCCGCTCTCGCCGACCGGCTTCCCCTACACGCCGGAAGACATGGCACCGATGATACACGACTTCGCCGCGAACGGCTGGCTGAACATCGTGGGCGGTTGTTGCGGCACAACGCCGGATCATATCAAGGCCATCGCTGATACAGTGCGCGGTATCGCGCCTCGCGCCCTTCCGAATCTACCGAAGCAGTCGACCTACAGCGGATACGAGACATTGACGATTCGTCCCGAGAGCAATTTCCTGATGATCGGCGAACGCACGAACGTGACCGGCTCACCGAAGTTCGCAAAGTTGATTCTCGCGGGAAATTACGACGAGGCGATTGCGGTTGCGCGCCAGCAGGTGGTGAACGGCGCGAACGTGATCGACGTGAACATGGACGAAGGCATGCTCGACGGCGTGGCCGCGATGACGCGCTTTCTGAATCTCGTGGCCGCCGAGCCGGACATTTCCAAAGTACCAGTGATGATCGACAGTTCCAAGTGGACCGTGATCGAAGCGGGTTTGAAGTGCGTGCAGGGCAAATCGATCGTGAATTCGATCAGCCTCAAGGACGGCGAAGCGGAATTCAAACGCCGCGCGAAACTGGTGCGCCGTTACGGAGCCGCCGCCGTGGTGATGGCCTTCGACGAAAAAGGCCAGGCCGATTCGTTCGAACGCCGCATCGAGATTTGCGCGAGGGCGTACAAGATCCTGACGCAGGAAGTGGGCTTCCCCGCCGAGGATATCATCTTTGATCCGAACATCCTCACCGTTGCGACCGGCATCGAGGAGCACAACAACTACGCAGTCGACTTCATCAAGACGGTGGAGTGGATCAAAGCGAATCTGCCCGGCGCGCGCGTCAGCGGCGGCGTGAGCAACATTTCGTTTTCCTTCCGCGGCAACAATCCCGTGCGCGAAGCGATGCACGCGGCATTCCTTTATCACGCCATCAAGGCGGGGCTCGACATGGGGATCGTCAACGCGGGCATGCTCGGCGTCTACGCTGACCTGAATCCCGAATTGCGCGAGCGCGTGGAGGATGTCCTCCTCAACCGCCGCCCCGACTCGACGGAACGACTCGTCACCTTCGCGGAAACCTACAAGCAGGCCGCCAAGGCAGAAGTCAAAGATGAAGTGTGGCGCAGTGGCACGGTCGAAGAGCGGCTCGCCCATGCGTTGGTCAAGGGCATCGTGGAATTCATCGACACCGACACCGAGGAAGCGCGCCAGAAATATCCGTCATCGCTGCAGGTGATCGAAGGTCCGCTGATGAGCGGCATGCAGATCGTCGGCGACCTGTTCGGCTCCGGGAAAATGTTCCTGCCGCAGGTGGTGAAGAGTGCCCGCGTGATGAAAAAAGCGGTGGCTTATCTCATGCCCTTCATGGAAGCGGAGAAGCTCAAGAGCGGCAACACGCAGCCGCAGGGCAAGGTTCTCATGGCCACGGTCAAGGGCGACGTCCACGACATCGGCAAGAACATCGTCGGCGTGGTGCTCGGCTGCAATAATTACGAGGTCATCGACATCGGCGTGATGGTGCCGTGCGAACAGATTTTGCAAGTCGCCAAGGAAAAGAACGTCGACGTCATCGGCCTCAGCGGCTTGATCACGCCGTCGCTCGACGAGATGGTCCATGTCGCGAAGGAAATGGAACGCCAGGGCTTCAAGCTGCCCTTGATGATCGGTGGCGCCACGACAAGCCGCCCACACACCGCCGTAAAAATCTCGCCCCACTACAGCGGCCCCGTCGTGCATGTCCTCGACGCCTCGCGCGCGGTCGGCGTGGTCAGCGGCTTGCTGAGCGCAGAAAACCGCGACGCCTTCATCGCCGAGAACAACGCCGCGCTGCAACGCGCTCGCGATGCCCATGCGAAGAAGCAGCCCTCGAAGCCGTTGCTCCCTCTCGCCACGGCCCGTCAACGTGCCTTCCCAACCGACTGGAAGCAGTACGCACCCGCGAAACCGTCATTCACCGGACTGCGGGTCATTGAGGACACGCCCCTCGCAGAAATCGAGAAGCTCATCGACTGGTCGCCCTTCTTCCACACGTGGGAATTGCGCGGTCGCTACCCGAATATCCTGAAGGACCCCGAAGTGGGCGAGCGGGCGAAGGAATTGCTCGCCGACGCACAAAAACTCCTCCGCCGCATCATCGACGAAAAACTCCTCAGCGGTAAAGCCGCCTATGGTTTCTACCCGGCGAATTCACAGGGCGACGACATCCTGCTCTACACGGATGATTCGCGAAAGACCGTCCTCACGACGTTCCATACCCTGCGTCAACAAATGGACAAACCCGCGGATCAATTCAATCTCGCGCTGGCCGATTACATCGCGCCGGTCGACAGCGGCGTGGCCGATTACCTCGGCGCGTTTGCCGTCACGGCGGGACTGAACATCGAACCGCTCGTCGCCGCCTTCGAGAAGGATCACGACGATTACAATTCGATCATGACCAAGGCGCTGGCCGATCGTCTCGCCGAAGCGACCGCCGAATGGCTGCATCGCGAGGCCCGCATCGCGTGGGGTTTCGGCCAGAACGAGAACCTCTCGAACGAAGACCTCATCCACGAGAAATATCGTGGCATCCGGCCCGCGCCCGGCTACCCCGCCTGCCCGGACCACACCGAGAAGCAGATTCTCTTCGACCTCCTGCAGGCCGAGAAGAACACCCGCGTGAAGCTCACCGAGAGTTTCGCCATGTACCCGGCCAGCTCCGTCAGTGGTCTCTACTTCGGCCATCCCGAAGCGAAGTACTTTGGTGTCGGCCCCATCGCCAAGGACCAGGTCGAGGACTACGCCCAGCGCAAATCGATGACCGTCGCCGACGTCGAGCGTTGGCTCGGCCCAAACCTCGGGTACGAGGCGTGATCAATGCTAGCGGAGCATGTCTCGTGATGTGATAGATTACGCGAGCGGAATGTCTTTTGTAGGGTGCGATTGCATCGAACAGGCATCGACCGAGCTCTTGAAAGCTCATCTATTTCGCTTTCAACGCTTTAAGCGACATTTTTACGAACGCATCACAGAAAAGCCCCAACGGTTTTTCAGTGCAATCTCTCATGCCTCACGCCGGAGCGGTCGATAGCACTATTCATATGGGTACACCGGGACGACCCCGGCACCTTCAAGCGATCACTCCTTCACCACCATGACTGCCACCCGCTCCCGAGCCTCTCTCTATCAGAAATTCCTCATCCCGATTCTCCTCAGCACACTCGGTTACGTGTTGATCGCCACCTTGGCCCTGAGTCTTCTGCGATCCAACATGATTGACGACCGCATCAGCAAGATTCGCAACCTCTCCGAAGTCGCCCTCAACGTCCTCAACGGTTTTCACCAGCGGGCGCTCGCGGGAGAATTTGATCAACCCACCGCCCAGAAGCTTGCCAAAGAAGCGCTGCGTCAACTGCGCTACGACAAGACGAATTACTACTTCAGTTACACCTACGACGGCACCTGCATGCTTCTGCCCACCCTACCCGAACGCGAGGGGAAGAACTTCATCGACCTCAAAGACCCCAATGGCTTTCTCTTCGTCAAAGCACTCATCGATAATGCCCGCACGTCGCACGAACCGGTCTTCTACGCCTTCCCCCGATCGGCCAACACGCCGCCCATACCCAAGGCCGCCATCACGCTCGACTTCGAACCGTGGGGCTGGATTATCGGCACCGGCATCTACATCGATGATGTCGACGCCCAGTTTCGCCGCACCGCTTTGCTACTCGCCGTCGTCATCATTCCCGTCACTCTCTTGATCGCGGGTGGCACCTTCTATTTCGTCCGCACGACCGTGCGCGAACTCAATCAAATCATTGCGACTCTCACCGAGGACGCCAATCAGGTCAGCACCGTCACCCAACAAATCTCCCAAGCCAATCTCTCCCTCGCGGAAAGCTCCAGTGAACAGGCCGCCTCGCTCGAGGAAACCGTCGCCGCCATCGAGGAGATCAGCAGCATGACCAAGCGCAACGCCGAGAGCGCTCATCACGCCCGCGACCTCTCCGCCGAAGCCCGCACCTCGGCGGAAACCGGCGTCACGCGCACGAACGAAATGCAGACCGAGCTGGAAGCTATTCAGGCAGCGGGCGAGGAAATGCGACTCGCGATGGACGGCATCAAAGCCTCCAGCGACAACGTCAGCCAGATCATCAAGAAGATCGATGAGATCGCTTTCCAGACGAACATCCTCGCGCTCAATGCCGCCGTCGAAGCCGCTCGCGCCGGAGAAGCCGGTACCGGCTTTGCCGTCGTCGCGGAGGAAGTCCGCAGTCTCGCCCTGCGCGCCGCCAACGCCGCCAAGGAAACTGCCGAGATGATCGAGAACTCCGTGAAGCAAAGTCAGAAGGGAGTCGTCGTCAACGACAAGGTCACCGAACGCATCTCCGGCATCGTCCAGAAATCGGCCGGGCTCCAAAGCAGTCTCGAAGAGATCACGAAAAAGACGCGCAACGTGGACGACCTCGTCAGCGAGATCGCTCGCGGTTCGGAAGAGCAGCGCACCGGTCTCGATCAAATCGCCAAAGCCGCTTCCGAGATGGATCGTGCCACCCAACAAAATGCGGCCTGCGCCGAAGAGAATAGCGGCGCCACGGAAGACCTCCGCCATCGCGCCGACGAATTGCGCAAGGCCGCCGCGTCCCTCATGTCACTCGCCACCGGGCGCGAAGTCACCGTGGCAATCGACGACCGCCCCTCCGCCCTGCTCCCGCCGAAATCAGAAAACTCACCCGTTCTCGCGGGCACGCGCCACAACTCCGCCCGTCCTCAAAACAAAGTCCCCGCCTCGCATCAATAAAGCGATTTGAGAACGCACTCGAGTGCAACAAAAAGGCCCGGCAAAATGCCGGGCCTTTTGTTGTAAGACGATGTCGTCAGGAATCAGTCGCCGAACGAAATACCGATCGTCCGTGCCGCTTCCAGCATCTGGCTGGTCGGCTCCACTCGCTTGAGCTGGCCCACCGCTTCCGGAATCGGTACGGAACCGATTTCGTAATTCTGGTAGCTGACCATGTGACCGAATTTCTTTTCCTGGATGAGCTTGATCGCCCCCACGCCGAAACGCATCCCGAGGATACGATCGAGCGTCGTGGGAGGTCCACCGCGCTGCAAATGGCCCAACACCACGCAACGGGTTTCATGCTGCGTATGCTTGCCAATGTAGTCGGCCACCTGATTGCCGATGCCGCCCATCTTCACTTCGCCGGGATGACCCGAGGCCTTGGAGACGATGCCGCCATCCTTGGGGAAAGCGCCTTCGGCCACCACGACGATCGCCGCGCGAGCGCCATTGTCGAAATGCTTGTTGATGAAATCAACCACCTTGTCGTAGCTGAACGGAACTTCCGGCAGGAGAATCATGTTCGCACCGCCCGCCAGACCGCCGTGAAGGGCAATCCAACCGGTGTGACGTCCCATGACCTCAACCACCATCACGCGACGATGGCTCACCGCCGTCGTGTGCAAGCGATCGAGCGCGTCGGAAACGCACGCCACCGCCGAGTTGAATCCGAAAGTGACCGCCGTGGCGGAAAGATCGTTATCAATCGTCTTGGGCACACCGACGACCGGAATTCCGGCCTCGAACAATTGTTGCGCCGTGGAAAGCGAACCGTCGCCGCCGATACAAATCAACGCGCTGACGCCCAGCCCTTCCAGGGTCTCCTTGGTTTCACTGATAATCTCGTCCGGAATGCGCGCCACATCACCCGCCCCCACCTTCGCCACAAATCGCCCCTTATTGGTGGTGCCAATGATCGTTCCCCCGAGCGCCATGATTCCGTTCGTATTCTGCTGATCGAGCAACCGGTAACGAACCGGGCAGAGCAGCCCTTCATAACCATCACAAAAACCGAGCATTTCCCACCCGAGGGTGGTCGCGGATGTCGCCGCGGCCCAAAGCACCGCGTTCAATCCGGGACAGTCTCCCCCGCTCGTAAGAATGCCGACACGATAATGACTCATAATACAGTGGTAACGGTCAGCAAGTCGCCTGCCAATACATTTGTTACTCTTAAAATGATTTTTTTTCAAAGTAGCCAATCTAATTCCGCATGGATGCGTAAAAAGGCATGCCACAACCCCACGAAACGCCGTCGATTTACCTCCAAATTCCACTCAATAATCGCCCCTCATGGCATCATTTATCACCGGAATCGGGTCACCATTACAAAAAAGCGGTTTTTTACCGTGACGTTCCCCAAAACTTCGGCATTCTCAACGGCCATGCAACGCGAGTTTTCGGAAGATGTACCGGAGATCATGGACCTCCCCTCTCTCGACCAGTCGGAGCTTAGGGAAGATCTTGAAAATCTTGAACTTCTGAACCGTCATTTCGGCGGCACCAAGATGGTCCTGCGCCTTCTGGACCGTGTGGCCAAGGACCTAAACTCTTTTCGTTTGGTCGACTTTTGCACCGGTTACGGCGATCACCCGCGCAACATGGCCAAATGGGCGCAGAAAAACGGCAAGTCCTGCACCATCATCGCCGTCGATTTCCAGCGTCAAACCCTCGACATCGCCAAGGCCGCCACTCCCGCCGACCAGCGCATCTTTTACGTTCAGGCCGACGTGCGTCATTCGCCGTTTAAGAATCAAAGCGTTGATCTCGTCTTTTGCTCGCTCGCCCTGCATCACTTCAGCGATGAGGACGCCGCGCAAATCCTGCGCGAAGGCCGCCGCCTCGCCAGTCGCAGCGTGGCCTGCATTGACCTGATGCGCGGACGCATCGCTTACGCTGCCGTCTGGCTGCTGACCCAGTTTATTCTCCGCTCTCCGATGACCCGACATGATGCCCGCCTTTCCGTCCGACGTTCTTTTACTGGTAAAGAACTGAAAAATCTGGCATTACTGGCAGATTGGCGCAGTTTTTGGCACGATAACCTCCCTTGGTTTCGGCAGGTCATTGTCTGCGAACAGACCGTATGATTAAAAGTAACACCATTATTATCCACGCCCCGCTGGCCGACATCTTCACCGTGGCGTCGGATCTGCCTCGCTGGCCCGAATATCTCAGCCACTACCGCTACAACACCTTTCTCTCGCAAATGCCCTGGGGCGGCGTCGTCAAGATGTGCGCCGTGCGCAGCGGCATTAAAACCAGCTGGGTCTCCGTCTACCGCATCGATGCGGAAAACCAGCAGCTTCTCTTTGATCATCAAAAATCCTTCTTGAATGCCACCCGCGGAATGAAAGTGGTGTGGACATTCCAGGAACTCCCCGAGGGTGGAGTCAAAGTCGAAATCATACACGATCATGAACTCAACTGGCCGATCATCGGCTCGTTTGTAAACAAATGGTTCGTCAACGGTTTCTTTATTCATCATATTGCCTCGCTCACTCTCGCGGGCCTAAAGCGTAAAATGGAAAGTCAATCAGCGTGAAAAATCGAGTAGTCATTACAGGTATCGGAGCACTCACCCCCATCGGCTTTGGTGTCGATGGACTTTGGGAAGGCATCAAAAAAGAACAATCTGGTCTCGGCTTTATCACCCGTTTCAACCCGGATCATTACAACGCGAAGTGCGCGGGCGAAATCAATGATTTCCACCCCTCGGATTACTTCCCGCCGCACCGCCTGAAGCGTCTGGACCGTTACGGCCAATTTGCCCTCGTCCTCACCGAACAAGCCCTCGCCGATGCCAAGCTGAAGGTCGACCCGACCACGCCGAATATCCGCCATGGCATCTGCTTCGGCACCGCCCTCGGCGGCATCACCGCGGCGGAAATCCAGCACGAACGCTTCATCCGCGAAGGCTCCCGCGCCATCCCGCCCGCCCTCGCCCTCCAGGTTTTCGGCGGCTCCGCCCACGCCAATATCGCGATCGCCTATGGCTTCCGCGGTTACGGCACCACCAATTCCAACAGTTGCGCCTCCGGCACCGTCGCCGTGGGTGAAGCCTTCCGCGCCCTGCGCGACGGCATTGCCGACATGATCCTCGCCGGCGCGGCCGAAGCTCCCCTTGCCCCGCTGACCTATGGTGCCTTTGACACCATCAAGGCCATGTCCAAGGAACTCGTTGACGCGCGCAACTCCTGCCGTCCCTTCGACAAGAACCGCACCGGTTTCGTCATGTCCGAAGGCGGTGGCGCGGTCGTCATGGAAACGCTCGACCACGCCCGCAATCGCGGCGCCCGCATTTACGCGGAAGTGCTCGGCTATTCCCTGAATAACGACGCCTACCACATGACCTCCTCCCTCCCCGACGGCACCGCTGCCATCGCCGCCATGCAGGCCGCGCTGGACGAAGCCGGCATCAAGCCCGAGCAGGTCGACTACATCAACGCGCATGCCAGCAGCACCCCGATGAACGACAACCATGAAACGGTTGCCATCACCAAGCTCTTCGGCAAGAAAACCCCTGCGGTCAGCGGCACCAAAGCCTACTACGGTCACCCGCTCGGAGCTTCCGGCGCGATCGAAGCCGGTCTCTGCGCCCTCGCCCTCACCCACGATTACATTCCTCCGACCCTCAACTGCACCGACCCCGAAGTGCCGGAAGGTTTCGACCTCGTGACGCTCCATGGCCGCAAGCAGCCGCTCCAGTATACGCTGAGCAACTCCTTCGGCTTTGGTGGCATCAATGCCTCCATTGTTCTGGGCAAAGCGCCTGCGCTTTGATTCGAATCCGTCGATCGTACCAGGGTGACTCGCTCACCCTGGCATTTTGATGAGATATCCGTGATGAAGGAATTTGACGCGATCATCGTAGGGTCCGGTCCCGCCGGTTCCCTGGCAGCGCTGGTCTTGGCCCGCGCCGGGAAACGTGTGGCCTTGATCGACAAAGCCCGGTTCCCCCGCCCCAAGGTCTGTGGCGATTGCGTCAATCCGAGCTGCTGGCCCATCTGGGAACGGCACGGCCTCGCCGAACGTTTCGCCGAACTCCCCCACCAATCCCTGCGCGGGATCAGCCTCGAGCTGAATCAGAAGGTCATCTTCAAGCACAACTTCGTTCTCTCCGAACGCGGCGAGCGTGCCGTGGAACGGGAAGTTCTCGACAACTGGCTCTGCCATGAAGCGCAGGAAGCCGGGGCTCAACTTTTCCATGGCGTGCGCGTCGATGGTGCCGACTTCAAGGGTGAAGTCAAAACGACGCAAGGCTTGTTTAAAGGCCGCTACATTATCGGCGCAGACGGCCGCAATTCCATCGTCTCGCGCTTGAGCGGACTCGCCACCTATCGCCAAACCTGCACCCGCGTCGCATGGCAGGCCAACATCGAGCCGGACGAACTCGATCATTACGTCCACATGCACATCTTCAACGAGGGCTACTACGGCATGACCCGCACCTCCGAGAAGACCGCCAACCTTTGCCTTGTCCTCGGCTCCAAAGCCAACGCCACACCGCAAAAAATCGCCAACCGTTACTTTCCCAAACTCCCAGCCCAAGTCTGGCACAGCATCTATCCCATTTCCCGCCGCGCCGCCGATCTCGGTCGTGGACGCATCCTCCTCGCTGGCGACGCCGCCCGCGTGGTCGAACCCTTCACCGGCGAAGGCATCTACTTCGCCCTCTCTTCAGGCGAGGCCGCCGCTCAGGCCATCCTCAAAGGATTGGAAACGAACGACGACGCAATCGCGCAAGCCACCTACAGCGACGCCCACCGCGCGCTCTACAAAAAACGCGCCCGCGTCAACACCTTCACCAACTGGTGCGCCCGTCGTCCCGCCCGCGCCGTCCGCGTCCTCGGCCTGCTCCAATACTGGCCCTCCAGCATTGCCTCGATGCTCAATCAGGTACATCAAGCCCATCAGTCCACCGCCCCACGCGCCGTCGCAAGCGTGTAATTACTTCACTAGTAGGAAATAGCGCGGCTTCCCGGGCTTATCTATTAGTTACAAGAATACATTGCAAATCGCACTAATTCTTCTTCTCAAACGATTTATCGTGCGATAGGTTTTGCCCCAATGAAAAAAATCCTCCTCGCTCTTACAGCCTGTCTCACCCTCGTCGGAGTCACTGCCCTGAATGCCGGAGATAACGCCGCTTGCAGCAAATCGGCCTCGCCCTGCAGCAATAAGGACCGCGTCACCAGCATCCGCTGGATCGAGTCGGTTCAGCACGAACTCGACGCAGACGACTGTTACGTCGTTCTGGTTGGTAAGATCACCAAGAAGTACAAGGACGAAACCTACTTCTTCACCGATGGCACCGGCACCATCCAGCTCGATAGCGAAATCGATCTGCCCGTCGGCAAGAACATCGTCGTGCGCGGCCGCATTGATCAGGCCTTCCTGAGCATCGGCAAGCTCGAAGTCGAAGTCAGCAGCTGGCGCTACGTCAAATAAGCCACTTCTCTTCCCACAAAAAAGGCACACCCGCAAGGTGTGCCTTTTTTTTGTCGCTCTCGCTTAACGCGCCGGAGAAGCGCTTTGCGGCCGGGGGCGATGCTCCATCGGCTTCGCTTCATTCACCGTCAGCTTGCGACCGCCAAAATCGGAGCCGTGGAATTGGCGAATCGCCTCCTCGCCCTCTTCCTTGTTTTCCATCACGACAAAACCAAAGCCGCGCGGGCGCTTGGTCATCTTGTCCAGGATGAATTGCACCTGGTTCACCTGACCGACCCGGCCAAAGTGCTCGGTCAATTCCTGTTCGGTCGTTTGATACGGAAGATTCCCAACGTAGAGTTTAATGCTCATGCGATCACAAGTCCTTTGCTGCGGTTAATGCCGTCACCCTAGCAAAAGACCCGCCATTTGTGGCGTTACGATTGGGTTACATCGGGGAGGCAGGGTTGAGCCCTGCACCCGTCACGCGAGCATCAGCACCGCCCACATGCGGCCCGTCTGCCCCTTTTCCGCGCGGTACGAATAGTAATGCGGCAAGGTCGCCGCCGTGCAGCGTCCGCAATCGTGCACCTGCGTCACGCCCGCATCGCGAGCCTGTTGCAGGATCATCGCCGCGAACGGCACCTCATAATGCGGCGGGCGAATGCAGGGTCCGAGTTGAACAATCAGATCTCCCGGATTCGTGTCGTAGTTCTCGCGCAAAGTGCGAATCACTTCACTCGTGATGTTCAGCTCCGTTCCCTTGCGACCGGAATGAGCCAGACCGATCACCTGCTTCACCGGATCATAAAAGTATACCGGTCCGCAATCGGCCACGCGCACCACGAGCGGAGTTTGCCGCAGCGCCGTCACCATCGCATCCACCCCGGCATAGCGCGTCGGAGGCACCGTCTTTACGACCGCCACGCCATTGCCATGCGGCTGCTCGCCGTAGATCGTTCGCTCGCTCGGGAAACCGCCGCGCTCGAGAAACTCGGGAACGCGCGACTCCAATTCCTCGCGGGGAATGGCCGAACGCCAGGAAAAGCCATGCTTGATCCCCGGCAGTTCGAGCGCGGGAAAGGTTTCCCAAGTGGACCCATCAAAAATCGGTTCGGCCATGAACCCAAAAGATAACCGACAGGCAACAAAAGTCACCTGTCGGCTTATCAAAAACTTTGCATTGATAGCGTCCGGAGAAAGCCTCACGGACGCTCACTGACTCATTAACGTTAAGGTCAAGCCTTAGCGCGCGTTGGCAGCCGTACCGTTATGGTGGGCCGAGCAACGACGAATGATCGTGCGATAAATGCGGACCCACGCTTCCTGATCTTCGTGGCTCAGTTCCTTGAACATCTCAAGAATGTTCCGGACGATGCCCCGCTTCATCCCTTCGACCAATTCGCGGCCTTTGTCGGTAATACGAACCAATACCTGACGGCGATCTTTAGGATGACTGAATCGTTCGACCAATCCGGCTTCAACCAATCGGTCAACCAATCCCGTGGTCGCCGGTGTCGTATGACGCATCAGTTCGGCCAACTGCGACATGTTCAGTCCTGTGCTCTGATTGAGAAATCCCAAGAGCGTATACTGGGGAATGGAGATGTTTCCCCGGTTCACTTCGGTGGATAACTCAACCAAAAACGACCGCTGTAATTGTGTCGCGATTTCGGCCAGTTCTTCGGCGATGTGGACATTGCTTTCAAATGATTCCATACGTAGAAGCTTAAACTAAATAAATGTTTCAAGCAATAATATTCTAAAAGACAAGACTGTCTCAAGGGCTGGACCATTTGACCGAAGAGACCTTTACCGTTGCAATCCCTTTAAAGGGAACGCCGTATTAAGGAAGTTTTTATCTAGCCGATTGATTGGAATCGGTAGAAAAGATAAAAAGCCGCGTGTGCTGAATATCAATCTAAACGAATCACCAAATGGTTACGGATTGATGGCCTGAATGACAATTTCGACACGTCGATTACGTTGTTGTTCCTCAATTGAACCTTGCGGGTTCACCAAGGGCCGCGTTTTGCCGTAACCGCGGGATTCAAACGTATAGTTGGCTCCGTTCAAATGTTGCTTGAGCCAATTGACCGCTTCGCGCGCGCGATCCTCGGACAGCTTTTGATTGTAAGCATCGGTGCCGAAGGTGTCGGTATGGCCTTCGACTTGGACGCGAGCCACCGGATATTTCTTGATCCACTCGACCGCTTGCAGCAACAAGGGCTCCGCCGCGGGTTTCACTTTCGCCGAATCGAAGTCATAGACGACATCACTCGGCAAGCGCAAGAGAACTGGCTCCGGCATCTTCGGATTGATTCCCGCCGACGGCGACCGGAATCCGGCGCTGATCTGCTCGAAGCTCGGCAAGGCATCTCCCCCCGCCGTGGCGGGACCGGGCAAGGCCGCAATACCGCCCGTGCCGGAAGTATCGCCACTGCCACCGCTGGTCGTGGGAATGGGAACACCGCCCGCCGGTTGGTCGGGACCATTCAAATTGAGTGCGCCCACATTAATACGGGCAATCTCGGATTCGATCTTCGACTTGTCCGAAGGCGAATAGGGACTCGTCGCCGGATTCGCCGTGATGGCGGAACTGACCGGGTCGGGCGTGGTCGGAACCGCCATTTGCGGCGGGTTCGTCAACAAGGCGCGGGCAATGGCGCGGCCGTCACTCGATTGTGTGGGTGCGGGATTCGGATCGCGGGCCACGGGAATGACGGAGACGCCCTTGTCCTGAGCACCGCTCAGCGTGGCCGGGTTCATATCCACGCGCTTGAGTTGAAACGGCTTCTTGTACTTTTGCTCTTGATAAGGAATGGCGTAATCGGCGAGTCGAATCCAGCCGAACCACCACGCCACGGCCACATGCAGTGCGAGCGACAGCACGAGGGCAATAATTGCCCAGCGCAACACCGGCGGCTCTTCTTCAACGTAGGGGTTGGTGAAATGTTTCATGGGGTCGCACCCGTCTTCTTTAACTTTGCACGCCATTCCTGCGCTTGGTCAAGCTGTCCGGCTTTTTCATACGACTCCGCCGCCCGCTTCATGGCCAGCGGCGTGAGGTACGGATCATTATAGAGCAACGCAAGCGCTGCGTAGGCCTTCGCCGCTTCCAGATAATTTCCCCGCACAAAATAGACATCGCCGAGAATCTTGCGCGCCGCTGCATTCCCCTTGCCCTCGGGCTCCTGCAACATCGCCTGCTCGACGAGCGCCTGCGCCGCGTCGTAGCTCCCCGCTCCGAGTTGCGCCTGCGCCAGTGCGAGGAGGACTTCCGTGCTGTTCGCGGCGGCGGGATTGCGTTGGCGATAGGTCAGGTAACTCGCCACCGCGTTTTTGAATTGGCCGCCGGAGCGTTGATTTTCCGCCAGCAACCACCACGCAGGCGTGACGAAATCCCCACCCTGCGGGTGTCCCGTCACAATCGTGAACCAGATGATGGCGCGATCATATTGACTCGCCGCCTGCGCCTGTTGTCCCAGCCAGAAATAGAGCGCGGCGGGGAGCTTGGACGCATTCGGAGCCGAGGCCGCTTCCTTCTCGTAATCGGACACGTACGCGGGCGCTTTCTTGAAATCCTGCAGCGCAAAGGCCAGCAACGCGAGCCGCTCGCAGGCGGAAAGCCCATACGTCGCATCGTCCAGCTTGCGCGCTTCGAGCAAGGCCGGTTCCGCGTCCTTGTAATTCTTCTTCTGGAACGCGTCGGAGCCGATCGTGTAGAGCGCGAGGGCGCGCACTTTCGTCTGGGGGAAGGATTTCAACAGGTCGCCGAAAACCGCCACGGCGTCCGGGGTCCGGCCCGCCTGCGTGTAGAGCAAGCCAAGTTGCTCCAGCGCCATCTGCCGCTCGGGCGAATTATCCGCCGCCGCGCGACGCACTTTTTCCCACGCGCCAATCGCGAGATCGGGTTGCGCCGCATTCTGCAAACTGATCGCCTGCCGGATACGAGCCGGAAGCGCGGAAGCGTTCTGCGGAAATTCGTTGGCGAAACGGTCGTACATCTCTGCCGCCTGCACCCATTTCTTTTCCTGATAATAAGCCCGCGCCAGCTCGAATAAAATCTGGTCGTGCGGCAGTTCTTTATTTCCGCTCTGCAACAACGTCTGCCACATCGGAATGGCCGGCGCGAACTTCTGCCGGCGCGAAAAATCCTGCGCGCGCAAAAGCTGTACGCGAATCGCCTGCGGCGCGTTCGGATATTTCGCGAGGAAAGCCGATGTGTCCCCTTCCAGCGTCGAACCGTCGCCCTGCGCGCGCGCGAGCAAACGCTGGAACGCCGCCTCGGGCGCTTCGGGCCGATCGCCGTAATCTTTCAGATAAATATCGAAAGCATCCGAGGCTTCCGGGTATTTCTTCAGCTCAAACCACGACCGCGCCACCGCGAGAAAAATCTCCGCTTTCGCGCTCTCCAGAAATCCCGCCGGTTCCGCACTCCGCAGATCGAGCAAATCCTGAAACCGCTTCTGCTGATAATAAAGCCGCACGAGTCCCGTATTCGCCACGCGCCGCCAATCGCTTCCCGTATCCAGTCGACGACACGTTTCGAAAAGCGCTTCCGCTTCCTTCACATTCCCCGCCTGCAACGCCGCCCAGCCACCCCGCGCTGCGGCCATCGATTGCGTCGGTTTGCTCTCCGCAATGTTCAGCACCCGCTGCCAATACTTCAGCGCCTGATCGAACTTCCCTTCCTTCTCGTAACTCAGCGCCAGCGCTTGCGCGGACGGTGCCGCATACGAGGCCGCGTCCTTGTCCTTGCTCGCGAGCAGTTGCTCGAGCAGCGGACGACCTGATTTCAAATCACCCGTCTGCAACTGGGCCGCTCCCAGCAAATACGTCGCCGCGATTTTCGTCGCCGCATTCCCCTTGGCCAACGCTCCCTGCAACGGCGCGATCGCTGCGGCAAAATCCCCCGCCTGAAACGCGAGATCGCCGAGTCGAAGTTGCGCCGCCGTCAGAAAAATACTCTCCGGGTACGTCTTGATCAGATACGCGTAAGCCGCGCGCGCATCCGCCGGTTTACCCAGCGCGCGATAACATTCCGCGACGCGATAGAGCGATTCATCGCGACGGCTGTCGTTCGGGTAATTCTTGACCAGATCGGAAAATTCTTTGAGCGCTCCGGCGTAATCATTTTGCGAAAGCAACATCGATGCCCGTTCGAACTGCGCGATGGCGGGCGAGATGACTTGAATCTGCGGCGTGGAGGCCGTGATGGTTGTCGTCGTCGATGTCGTAGCCGGCTTCGGCGCGTTCGTCTGCGCGGAGAGAGAAGCGAGGCCGCAGAAAAAAGCGGCGGCACGAGTTCCAATGCTCGAAAGGCTTCCCATAGTAGGCCGGTAGTGAATGGCTGAAGTGATTACTGCCCGCCCTTTTCGGGAGGCGACGTGGCGAACGCGATGTTCCACAAATCAGCGGCCCGCGCCGCGTCGAGCACCTTCACGATGTTCTTGTAGTTCGCCTTTTCATCCGCGCGCAACACCAACACCTGGTCCGGGTACGCCTTCACGATGCCGCGCAAGACTTCCTCCAGCTCCGCATACGTCACGGTCCGGCCCTGCAACGCAATCGTGCCATCCTGACGGACATTCACAATCGCCTCGCCGGGCAGGCGCTGCGGTTCCTTGCCGTGGCTGGCGGCGGGGATTTTTACCTGCAGATCGGTTTCATAACGCGACAGGTTCCATGTCAGCAAAAAGAAGCAGAGCAGGAACATGACCACGTCGATGAACGGCGCGAGCTGAAACGAGATGGGCTCTTGGGCGAGGCGGCGGCGAAAGTTCATGGGCCGGTGTGGTTGGTTAATTATTTATCGCGGCGTTTGCGCAGCAAAATCAACTGCTGCACCAGCGGCGTGGTGGAACCTTCGAGCAGAGAAATCAGATGTTGCACCCGACCGCGGAAATACGCGTAGCAACCCATCGCGGTGATGCCGACCACGAGACCCACCGCCGTCGCTACCAGCGCTTGCGAAACACCACCGGCCAGCAACATCGTGCGCATCGGACTCGCCTCCTGCGCGATCGAACCGAACGAGCGCAGGATGCCGACCACCGTGCCGAACAAACCGAGCATCGGCGCGAGCACGCCGCAATCCATGACATAGAGCACGCGTTGATTGAGCTGCGTCGCGATGCGCGTGCCTTCGGATTCCGCCACGGCCTTGATCGATTCCGAATCCGCGTCGGGATTGCGGCGGATGAACTTCAGCGTGTGCTCCAGCACCCGCGCCGTCGCCTGCGGTCGATCCGCCAGAAAACGCGCCATGCCTTCGAGATCATCGTTTTCGAAAAACGGCTCAATGCGATGCACAATCTCTTCGTCCACAATCGCGCTGTCTTTCAACGTCAGCACATAAAAGAATACCAGCGACAACACCAGCACGGAAATGAACAGCAGCGGGATCATCACCCAACCCGCCGACATGATCAGCTCCCACAACGTCAACGGACCATGCGCCGACACCGGGGCCGCCGCGCTCGCGGGAACCGTCTGCGCCATGACGGCGGAAGTCATCAGTGAAAACACCACAGTGGACCCAAGGAAAGAACGTTTCATAGATTGGTTTGGAATGAGATGCAGCAACGCTATCGGATCATTGCCCGGAGCGCAAGGCAGTCTCACAGGCCAATCCGGCTTGCAAATCCCATTGGCTCCCGCATAGTTACCGAACCCCGCGATCATGAAATACAAAGCCATCCTTCTCTTCGGCGCTCCCGGTTCCGGCAAGGGTACCCAGGGCAAAATCCTCGGCAGCATCCCCGGCTTCCAGCACTTCGCCTGTGGTGACGTCTTCCGCTCGCTCGACCTCACCAGCCCCATCGGCATGGCTTTCCTCGAATACTCCAGCAAAGGCGCGCTCGTTCCCGACGACATCACCATTGACCTCTGGTCGCAACAGATCGAAAAGATGGTCACCACCGGCCGCTTCAAACCCGAGACCGACCGCCTCATTCTCGACGGCATCCCCCGCAATCGCAATCAGGCCCGCATGCTCTCCGACCGCCTCGACATTCAAAAAGTGATCCACCTCACCTGCTCCGACAAGCAGCAGCTCTACGCGCGGATCAAGCGCCGCGCGCTCAAGGAAAACCGCATCGACGACGCCAACGACGAGACCATTCGCCAACGTCAGGTCACCTACGAAAACGAAACGAAGCCCGTTCTCGATTTCTATGGCCAGGAATTGATCGTCCACATCGAATCCAGCCAACCGCCCCACCACGTCACCCGCGACATCCTTTCGCACATCGACTAGCAGCCTTACTGTAGGGCGCTTCGGTGAAGCGCCGCGGCGCGATACAATCGCGCCCTACAAAAAGACATTCTGCTCTATAGCCTTTTTCATCTAGTGTCTAATTGCATAAATCCCAGGTACTAAGATGCCAGTTTACGATCTTAGGATCGAGCGCGGGGATTTTGCGTGGAGGAGGTTGCTGAAAAAGTTCCTTCAGCCTCCCATAAACCGGTCGCGGCGTGAAATCGGCTTCGAGTAGGCCGAAGCCGCGCTCGTAGGGATCACTTTCAAAATCCTTCACTCTCTCGTTGTAGATAAAAACGCGTTCAATGGCCGGATGCGCGGCAAGGAGCGGAATCAGTTTTTCATGCATGCGGGTCTGCTGTTCGAGAGTGCGACCGTTGGCCACAGAGTAACCCGTCTCCGTCATCCATATTGGTTTCACCGCACCTTTTTCGCGCATCAAGGCCGTGACGCCATTCACGGCATAAAGAGCTTCCTCCGCCATGCCAGGATAATAGTGAAGGGACAAAATATCGTAGGCCGACGCATTCTCGGGAGCCATGAGATCGGCCAGCGCTCCCCGATAGCTTCCTTTCATTCCGTGGAGTCCCGCATCCGTGAGCCCGGCGCAGAGGATGCGATTCTTCGGATCGCTGGAGCGAAGAATTTTCGAGGCGGCGTGTAGTTCCCGAAGGTAATCCGCAAAGGACCCCATCCAGAACATCGGCCAATTGGTCTCGTTGCCGATTTCCCAATCACGCACCTGCCCCTTGAATTCACGGGACAAAAAGCGGACATAATCCTCATAATCCGAGAGATCGCGCGCGGGATAACGCCAGGCATGGAGCGCGAGCGGATTGGAACTGGCCCAGCGGGGCGTGGCGTTCACGATCACCACGATATGCATTTTGCGTCGGTTCACTTCCTTCACGATCAAGCGAAGGCGACGCATCGTTTCCGGATCGGCCTGCCCTCTGCGACTGGGAAAAATCTGATCCCACGAAAATCCCATTCTCACCCAGCCCGCACCCATTTTTTGCAACAGGTCGAGCGTGCGCCCAATCTGCTCGTCCGAGGTGTAGAAATGACGCCAATCCAGATGAGCGCAAACCCCCAGGACATCACTCCAAGTCCCCTCTCCCGGCTCGAGATGATCGAGGCCGGAAAGCAACGGCAATTCCTCGATCTCCACTCGCTTGACCGCGATCGCCCCACGGCCATGCAGTCCCACTCCAATGGTACAATCGGATTCCGCACCGGTTAAAAACTCGTAGGCGAGATGTTGCGCCACTCCGGCCTTGCCCTCCAGTACTGGCAATGGACGCCAGCGTCCGCCCGGTGCTTCGGAACGAATCTTCAAGTAAGCGTAATTGTCTTCCGCCAAAGTCTCGGGAATCGAATAGTCCACGCTCACGCGATAGCGCTTTTCCGCCTGCAACAGGCCCACGGACGTTTGGCAGATCACGTTCCACTCCGTCTTTCCGCTGGATGTGGCGGTCAACACCCGATCCACACCCGAACCCGACAGAACCGCGCCTTCTGAAAGGGAAAGTTTATCCCGAGCGGGTTCCGGTCCCCGTGCGAAGTCGAAAGTGGCCACGGATTTACCCGGTTCCGCTTTGCTGAGGAAATTGAGGGAGTAAGCCCGTGCCGACACCGTGACCACAAGAAAAGACACCCCAAGGAGCAAACCGGTCATCGTTGATCTCATCCGCTTTACCATAAGCTGCCCGCCTTCGCTGTCGGCTTTTTATTCGCTACCTGATTCTTCAAAAATTCGATAGCGTTGTCGCGACCAAAAACTATCAATAGAGATTATTCCCATGTTCAAGCCCCCTGGAGATTGCCCCGTGTGCGGCGAATTCGTCCCGAAGCAAGCAAAGGCCTGCCCCGGTTGCGGAGCCGATGCGAAGTCCGGCTGGCAGGAGGATGACGCGCACGATGGACTCGATTTGCCCGACGCGGAATTCGATTACAATGCGTTCGTCGCGGAGGAATTCGGCGGCAATCCAACCCGAAAAACAAACCTTCATCCGGTCTGGTGGATCACCGCCGTGGTATTGATCGTGCTCGGAATGATCGCTTTCCTGCTGGGGCGGTAGTCACCCCCTGCCAGACGGAGCGCTGCTGCCGCAGGCGGAATTGACGGGGCGTGAGGCCGTAACGTTTTTTGAACACCTGATAAAAGTGGCCCAGATTGTTAAACCCCACCTCCAAACCCAAATCGATGATCTTGCGATCGGTCAGTCGCAATTCCCGAGCCGCGTGCTGAAGACGGGCTTCCGTGACAATTTCGCCCGCCGGAGGTTGCTTATATTGCTTGAGCAGACGATTGAGATGTTGGAGTGAACAGCCCGCCAACCGGGCGAGTTCATGAACCCCGCCCGAAAAGTGACGCAACTGGCGGATTTCCCGCAACGCCACGCGTAAACGCTCCGGCAAGGTTTCGACGCGCGCGCCATGCGTGGCTCCCGGCTCCAGCAGGTGCATCAAGTCGAGCAGGAACCAATCGAGGTGAAACCGTTCGTTGGGACAGATGGAAAGATGATCGGTCCATTTCTGCAGCCGCTGGAGTTGCTCCGGCTCCAGTTTATAAGTGGGCGGCTGCGTCTCCCGGCTCCAAAAAAAGAGGGGTCGCCCCCCAAAGTAACGTTGCGGCCACTGCTGCAGCGCCAGAGTCGGAAAGGAACAATTCACCACCGTCAACGCTTCCTGGCCATGCGTGACCACGCCATGAATATCCGACTGGCGGATCAGCACCAGCATCCCCGGCTCGAGCCGTTGGGCAATGCCGTTGACGTGATGCAGCCCCGTGCCACCCTCCACCCAAAAGACCTCGGCAAAATCGCGGTGTCCATGACGGTAAAAGCTGCTCCGGGGTTTGAACGTATGGCGCACCAGATGAAAACAAGGGGTGTGCGGCGCGGTTTCCCGGAAGAGGAGATGGGGGATCGGCTTCATTTCGGCAAATGTTCTTAGAACCTATCCACGATCTTTTCGGCGTGGCGTTGCCGGAGATTTTGCCTCCGAAGAGCGGTGGAGCGGCAGGCCAATATCCGCAGCGATCTTGGCCTGTTGCGACAACGCCCTGCCGGAGGCAAAAGAACGGCAATCCTTCGGACTGGGCCGAGAGAGGGGGAGCTGGCTGCGTTGCGGCGCTCCTCAAGTATTACTTAATACCATCGTCGCTAGCGCCTTGCCTTCTCCCCTCTCTCCTCCCAGCGCCACCTCGAAAAGATCGTGGATAGGTTCTTATAACGTAATTATCTGTTCATTGGACAGAAGATTCTTTTACTGATCTGTGGTGAAGTAATGATCGTAAAACATCAAATTAGGAAACATCCCCATGACCCACTCTCTCGATTTGAACGGCTCCTGGCTCGTCCGCTGGACTGACACCGAACGCGGCGGACGTCGTTGGTATGCTCTGCATGAGGAGATCGATTCGTTACGCTATATTCCCGCACAAGTACCCGGAGAAGTTCACTTGGACGCGCTAAAAGCCGGGATGATTGCCGATCCCTATCTTGGAACAAACTGTCTCGCCGCCCGGTGGACGGAGCAATGTTTCTGGTCCTATCGTCGTGAGTTTGAAGCGCCAGCGGAAGCCTTGGCCAACTCCCATGCATGGCTGAATTTTGAGGGTCTCGATTATTTCGCTGAGATCTATCTGAACGGCGTGCTGGTCGGACGCCACGAGAATACCTTTTACCCCTGCCGGGTCGATATTACCGGAAAACTACGCTCAGGTCGCAATCTTCTCGTGGTGCACCTCGAAGGCGGGCTCTTCGGTACGGCGGACAAACCGGCCTACGGCTATACCCCGGAATGCGTCAATGACCGGGAGAAGATCACGAAACGTCATTGGTTGCGCAAACCACAGTGTCAATTTAACTGGGATTGGTCGACGCGCTTGATCAACGTGGGCATTTTCAAGCCCGTCACGTTGGAATGGAGCACCGATGTAGCGCGGATGGATCAACTCGTTCCGCTCGCGACTGTCAGTAACGATTACTCGCAGGGCGATGTGAAAGTCCGCTGGTTCGCGGAAGGATTGCGTGCGGAGGAGACGCCGGCCCAGCTCGTCATTTCCATCCCGGAAGCGAATGTCACCGTCCGCCAGGACGTGACGATCAAGCCGGGATTACATCCGCTCGAAGCCTCTATCAGCATCCCTCACCCCAAACTCTGGTGGCCGGTGGGCCACGGCGCCCCGGATCGCTACCGATTGGAAGTGTCCCTCGAGGTAAGTGGCACCCAGCTTGAAAAGCGCGCCGTGTTCGTGGGATTCCGTCGCGTCGTGATCAATCAGGATCAACACCCGCAGAGCGGACGCTACTTTATAATTGAAATAAACGGGCGGAAAATTTTCACCAAGGGCGGCAATTTTGTTCCCGCCGACATGATCTTCGCCCGCATTGATCGAGCCCGTTACGAGACTTTGATCGATCTCTCACTCGAGGCCAATTACAACCTCCTGCGCATCTGGGGCGGTGGGCTCTACGAAGCCGACGAGTTCTACGATCTGTGCGACGAACGCGGCATTCTGGTCTGGCAGGAATTCATCTTTGCCTGCAGCAAGTACCCCGCCCAAGACGAAGGCTTTTTCAACAACGTGATGAAGGAGGCTACGTACAACGTCCGGCGACTCGCTTCCCATCCCAGTCTCATCATCTGGTGCGGCAATAACGAACTGGAGTCGGGTGCCTGGCACTGGGGCTATGATCAGGGTGTCGTGCATCCCGATCACGGCCTCTTTCATGTCGCCCTGCCCCGGCTGCTCGCGAAGGAAGACGGAACGCACTACTATCAGCCGAGTTCGCCGTATTCGCCGGATGGAAAAGATCCCGATGCCCATGAGATTGGTGACCAGCATCCGTGGACGATTGGCATGGATGATACGGACTTCCGCAAGTACCGGCAAATGATCTGCCGCTTCCCAAACGAAGGAGGCATCCTGGGCTCCACCTCGCTGCCAACGATGCAAGCCTGCCTGGTCGACGGCCAACGTTTTCCGGGTTCATTCTCGTGGCAACTTCACGATAATTCCGTCGACAGCTGGCGGGAACCGAGCCCACCCGATCAGATGTTCCGTTTCTGGCTCGGTGTGGAGCCGCGGAAACTTTCCATCGAGGCGTTCACCTACTGGGCCGGATTGATTCAGGGCGAAGGCTTGCGCGAGTACTGCGAGAATTTCCGCCGCCGGATGTTCGACAGCTCAGCCGCGATCTTCTGGATGTTCAATGATTGCTGGCCCGCGACGCGCTCGTGGACCATCGTGGATTATTACCTGCGCCGGACGCCGAGTTTCCATCCCGTACGACGTGCCATGGCGGCGGTCCACGTGGTGGTGGTGGAAGACGGCGATGACGTGATTTTCTGCGGCGTGAACGACACGCAGGAAACGATTCGCGGCGAACTGCACCATGGTATTTTCACGCTGGCCGGCACCTACGTGAAGGACGCGACCGTGACGGTGGAATTGCAGCCGAATGCATCGACGCGGCTGGCAACGATTCCCGCCTCGGCTTGGACCGACCGCGCGCAAACGATGCCATTCGCGATGTTGAGCCAGAACGGAAAACTGATCGCGCGCAGCCGGACCTTTGGACCGCTCTTTCACGAGATCGCGTGGCCGGAGGCTCGCGTGCAAGTGGAAGTGCGCGACGGACAGGCGATTTTCACCAGCGACGCGTTTGCGTGGAATGTCTGCATCGATCTCGATGGCGAAAAGAAACTCGCGGACAACTTCTTCGATCTCTACCCCGGCATCCCCTACGCCACGCCGTGGACGGAACCGGAGCCGCCGCGAGTCCTGTTCGTGGGAAACCAGTTGCCGGAGCTGATGCGCCAAAACCCCGGCAAACCGTTACCCGCTGCGAAACCTCAAACGTGATTAGCGATGGCCGCCCCCGTGGTGACCTTCCGGGGAGGATTGCCCTCCTCCGCGCTGAGACGGAGCGCCGCCACCTTGCCAGGGATTGCCCGGATTGGGCGACACGGCTTGGGAACGCTGCGGTTGAGGTTGAGGCTGGGGTTGAGCTTGCGGTTGGGCCTGAACCTGTTGTTGAGGTTGGGGCCTAGGCTGTGGCTGGGGCTGACTTTGCACCGGGCCAATTCGGCTGGGCTGCGGTTGCGGCACCGGTTCGTGTTTGTACACCGAGGCATTCGCGGCGCGGTTTTGCTGCGGGACAGCCGAGGGAACGGCATAAGGTCCAACGGCCGGAGGACGGTAGACATTACGGCCATCATTGACCACGGGCGTCCTCACCTGGGCTGAAGGATACGGACGAGGCGACGGCGAATTCTCGCGGCGAACCGGAGGCGCATAGACGACAATCTTGCCGCCGTTGGGTTGCGGGTGGAAATTGTCGTAGCGATCGCGGACGACAACATTGCGCTCGATCGTGTAGCGCGGCACGGGACGGCGGACAGCATAGCGATTGACCTCCAGAATCGGCGGGCCGGAATAAATCCGCGCGTTGCCGATGGAGATGTACGCATTGATCACGTTCGTGCGGCGGACATATTGGTAATTGTAGTTGCGGTTGATGATGACCACGCGCAGGGACGATTCGCCCATCGCGCTGGCGGGACAAAAATTGTACCAGCCCGGACCAACCTCGCCGGCAAAGCGCGGCGGCGGCATCGGGGCCCAACCACAATAGCCGTCGCCATAACGCCAGCTCACCCACGCGGGAGCCCATGCATATCCCGGCACCCAGCACCAGCCGCGGCCTTCGAGATTGATCCAGCGTCCATAGTGATAGGTGGCCCAGCCGAACGGCTCGTCCGAAACCCAGAGCCAGCCTTGATCCGTGTACGCCCAATTCCCGAGCGTGTAGGGACTCCAGTCGGGATCGTCGACGTAGGGCTGCCAGCAATCGCCGTAATCGGCCACGCGAATCCACGTGCCGTAGGGACTCAGTGAGTCCTGAAAATATTCCATCGATATTTCCTGAGCCGAAACGGTCTTCGGGAGGAACCAGCAGGAGAGGAGCACCAGTAACAGCAAACCCTTTTTCATAATGTTGTCAGCCTTGATGGCTGTGATTACTTCGACGCCACAGAGGCGGGAAAGCTTCAACACTAGGTCTAGCAAACGTCCGGGGAAAATTAATAAGTGCTTCTCTGTAAGCACTCAATAAAGGCTTCGGGATCGGCGGGAGAAACGACGCAAATGCGCTTCCCGGCACGAAAGACAACGGTCTTTTTCGAGTCCGTGACATAGGCGCGATAGAGTCCGAACTCCTTCTTGTAGAACCAGCCGACCCACGCAAAGAAGCCGCCATTGCCGCAGACGCGCAGGGACGGAGTCATCGCCTCCGGCTGGATTCTCGCCTCGCTCATTGAGTCGCGCGGGAGCGAAATCGGCAGGAGGAATCGCTCAATGATCAGGCGATCGCGAGTAAGGATCAGCTTGCGGGGGTTCATCAGCCACGCGATGAAGAGGATTCCCGCGATGAAGACAAAGAAGAGAGCGCTGTTGGTGGTCGGCATGCGAACCGCGCGTGGCAGCCAGATCAACAGGGCCAGTATAACTAAAATAGCAGACCAACCAATGACCTGAAGCCGCCACGATATGGGAGCGGAGGGGAAAACCGTGCGATCGTCGGGATTGGTTGTCATAAATGAACCTACGGCGGCATGCCCGCCGCAAAGCAAAGCGGGAGCAAGCTCCCGCACTCCAAATCATCGCCCGACAAACCAATATTCAGATCGGGCGTCAGCCTAACGGCGGGACAACGTGCCGCCAGTTACCGGGTACAGGGCTCAGCCCTGGCAACGTGACGTTGCATTCCGTAACGCTAACGCCAGACCTGAATGTTCTTTCGGCAACATACCGGGTCCAGCGTCACGCTGGTCAATCGCCGTAGCCGTTCGGGAACTTCTTATGCCAGGCCCACGCGTCTTCCATGATCGCCTGCAGGCGCGCATGCTTCGGCTTCCAGCCGAGTTCGGCGGTCACCTTGTGCGAACTCGCCACGAGACGGGGCGGATCGCCCGCGCGGGCTTCCTTGACGACGACAGGAATTTCATGACCGGTCACCTTGCGGGCCACATCGATGACCTGACGCACGGAGTAGCCTTCGCCACTGCCGAGATTGTACGCGGCGCTGGTCGTGCGGCCCATGGCCAGCATGTGCGCGGCGGCGAGATCCTTGATGTGGATGTAATCGCGGATGCAGGTGCCGTCCGGGGTGGCGTACTGTTCGCCGAAGATCTGGACGTTTTCCTTCTGGCCGAGAGCGACCTTGAGGACGTTCGGGATCAGATGGGTTTCGATGCGGTGATCTTCACCGAACTTTTCCGACGCACCCGCCGCGTTGAAGTAGCGGAGGTTGACGTGGACGAGACCGTGGATCTGATCGTACCAGCGGAGAATCTGCTCGAACATGAGCTTCGATTGGCCGTAGGGATTGATCGGCTTTTGCGGGAGACGTTCATCCATCGGGATGCGCTCGGGCGTGCCGTAGGTGGCGCAGGTGGAGGAGAAGATGAACTTGAGGCAATTCGCGGCGACGGCGGCGTCGATCAGGTTGATCGCGGAGCAGACGTTATTGCGGAAATACTTCGAAGGATTCGTCATCGATTCGCCCACGAGTGCGTTCGCGGCGAAGTGCATGATCGCGTCCGGCTTGATGTCGGCGACGGTCTTGGCGATGAATTCACGATCCGCGAGGTCGCCCTTGATGAACTTCGCGCGCTTGTCGACGGCCAACAAATGCCCCTCGGTGAGGTTGTCAAACACGGCCACGTCGTAGCCCGCGTTCAGAAGTTCTTCCGTACAAATACTGCCAATGTAGCCAGCGCCCCCGGTCACCAATACTTTCATCTCTCTCCTTGTATGATTTTACGTTGTTAAAACAATTACTTGTCCAAATTCATTGCGAGCAGGAATTCGATATTGTTCTGCGTTTTCTTCAAACGGTCCAGCAACAATTCCATCGCCTCGATCGGCGGCAGCGAACTGAGCGCGCGACGCAACACGTGGATGCGCGGGAGTTCGTCCGGGTGATAGAGGAGCTCTTCCTTGCGGGTGCCCGACTTGGGAATATTGATGGCCGGGTAGACGCGGCGGTCGACCAGCGCGCGATCCAGGTTGATTTCCATGTTACCCGTGCCTTTGAATTCCTCGAAGATCACCTCGTCCATGCGGCTGCCGGTTTCGATCAGCGCGGTGGCGATGATCGTCAAGCTGCCGCCCTCCTCGATGTTACGGGCCGCACCGAAGAAACGCTTGGGCTTTTGCAGCGCGTTGGAATCCACGCCGCCCGACATGATCTTGCCGCTGTGCGGCTGCAGGCTGTTGTAAGCCCGCGCGAGACGGGTGATACTGTCGAGCAGGATGATGACATCCACCTTGCCCTCGGCGATGCGCTTGGCGCGCTCGATGACCATCTCGGCCACTTGCACGTGGCGATCCGGCGGTTCGTCGAAGGTGGAGCTGATCACCTCGCCCTTCACGGAACGCTCCATGTCGGTCACTTCCTCGGGACGTTCGTCGATGAGGAGAACGATGAGGTAGGCGTTGGGATGATTCTTCGTGATCGCGTTGGCGATCTTTTGCATGATGATCGTCTTACCCGTGCGCGGCGGCGCGACGATGAGTCCGCGATTGCCGAAACCGATCGGGCAAATGAGATCTAGCGTGCGGGTGGACAATTCCTTGCTGTCGCCCTCGAGGATGATGCGGCGATCCGGGAAAAGCGGCGTCAGATTGTCGAAGAGCACCTTGCCCCGGGAAAGTTCCGGGTCCTTGTTCTCGATCTTGTCGACCTTGATGAGCGCGAAATAGCGTTCCTTGTCCTTCGGCGCACGAAGCGGACCGGAAATGAGATCGCCCTTCTTCAAACCGAAGCGGCGAATCTGCGACGGGGAAACGTAGATGTCTTCCGGGCAGGGCAAATAATTGTAGCAGGAGGAGCGCAGGAAACCGTAGCCATCGGGCAACACTTCGAGCACGCCGTCGCCGGTCATCGTGCCGTTGCGGTCGGCATTGCGCTTGAGAATCTCGCAGATGAGCTCGTGCTTCTTGAGCAGGTTCGCGTTCTCAATCGGATACTCCGCCGCCATCTCATTGAGTTCAATGATGGTCTTGGACTGAAGATCGCTGAGATTCAATTCCGGTCCCGGAGGCAAAGCGGGAGCGGGCGGCAGAACCGGAGCCGCAGGACCGGCGGGATTCACCGGGCTGGCGGAAGACGGCGCGGTCGTCGGAGCCGACGGATCGCTCGGGCTCAGGCCGGGAAGGCTCGGATCGCCTGCGCTGGGAGCCCAGTCACCGGGAGCTACGGCAGACGGATCGGCAGCGGCTTTGGCGGCAGCAGCAGCAGCGGCCTTCGCGGCGGCTTCGGCTTTCTGTCGCTCTTCGCGTTCGACGTCTTCGATGTCGCGGGGGAGAAATTCGGGCGGGATGGAGGGCTGTTTGCCGGCCCCGGTTTTCTTGGGGCCGTAAGGACGGCGGCCACGGGGCTGTTGCCGGTTATTGGGACGACGGGGCGGCCGAGGTTGGCGGGGTTGTCTCATAGGTACAAATAAAGGTTGAGGGATGCGGGTTCGATCAAGCGCGAGTCAATTCCTGAAATTGACGGCGAAGGCATTCCAGGGAGCCTTCATTCCAGATCACGCTCTGGCTCTGATTCATCTTCTCCGGCAAAGGCCACTGACTGGCCAGGCGTTGCCGGGTTTGCACTTCGCTGAGACCGCGGGCCAGCAGACGACGCCATTGCGTCGCGGCGGAACAGGCGACGCAAATAACGGCGTCGAATTCCTTCTGCAGGCTGCATTCAAATAGAAGTGGAATAATCACAACCATGGGTTGTTGGGGGCGGCTGTCGGGGAACCGGTTCATCTCGCCCTGCCAGACTTCACGAATGGCGGGATGAGTCAGAGTGTTGAGCTGTTGTCTTAGTGCGGGTTGACTGAAAACAAGGTCGCCCAAGGCACGCCGGTTGATCGTGCGGTCTGAATTAAGGATCTTATCGCCGAAGGCGTCAACCACTTTTTTCCAGTTCACTTCCCCGGGTTCCATCAATTTATGCGCGATAGCGTCGCTGTCAACAAGGGTCCAGCCCTGCGCCCGCATCATTTCCCCGAGGGTGGTTTTGCCGCAGGCGATGCCTCCGGTGAGTCCGTAGATCGTCATGCGCCGCTAGGTTATACGGAAGAACCTGCGAAATGAAATGCGGAAATGGGAAGAAAAGTGTTCGGTTCGAAGTTTTCAGTTTTCAGTCTTGTTCGGACCAAATTCCGGCACGACCTCCAGAGTGCGCAAAATAACTTCCCCCACGGTTTCCATACTGGTCACCGTACCGTAGCTATTTTTGTCGATGAAAACCCGGTCGAGACAGATGCAGAGGACTTTCCCACTGGGCAGACCAACGTAATAGGAAATGAGATCGGCCTGATTTTTCAACAACCGTTCCGGGCCAAAATACGCTTTGACCCCATACAAACCGGATCGCGTGCGAAACGGTTCGGAATTGAGCAAAACGGGAATCCCCCGCTGGTTGTTGGTGACGGGAGTCTCCTCTTTAATCTTGCGACGGAGGGCCGCCGAAAGTTCGATGGCTTCCTCGGGAGTCTTCGCCTTCGGATTGGCCCGATGGATGCGCAGACGGACATCCAGCCCGCAGACCTCATAGTAGTACCCATGAAAGCCCGTCCAGCGAAAATCAGAGGGGAGAGCCATCTTGCATCCCCATTCTGGAACGGAAATGGCTACAGGATTCGTGGAGGGCACCTCTGCGGAGGCGCCGCCCGCATAGAAAGGAAGAGCCACCCACAACAAAACCAGCCACCCGATTTTCCCCACCCTCATTTCATCAGTGTAGCGGCTCCATCACGAGCGTGTAAAGACACCTTGCCAAACGGCGGGGGCTGCGCTAGCAACGGGAATGAGTGTTACTTTTCGTCATCTGGCATTGCCGTTGAGTCTCGTGGCCGTTTTGGCCCTGGCGGCTTGTGGTGTTTCGGATCCTAAAAATCCCCGTTTCGTCGTTGCGAAGGGCAAGGGCGTCGAGGTGACCCGCGGTGAATTGGATGAGGCCATCAACCAAATCCTCTCCCAACGCGGCATGAACATCAGCATGCTCCCTCCCGAGCGTCTGCCGGAGATCGAGCGCAATATCATCGATCAGCTCGCGATCGAGAAACTCCTCCTCAACACCTCGAAGTCGGTAACGTTGAAAGACGTCGACAAGAAGACGGAAGAGAAATTCAAGGAAATCACCAGCAGCGTTCCCTCCCCCGAAGTGCTCAAGCAGCAGCTCGAAAAGCGCGGCTTGACCCTCGAAAAGCTGAAGGCCGAAATCAAGAAGCAGATCATCCTGCAGGAAACCGTCGAAGCGAAGGTGCCGGAACCCAAGGCCCCGACCGAAGCGGAAATCGAAAAGTTCTACACGGATAATCCCGCCCGCTTCAACCGCGATGCGATGGTCCGCGCCAGCCACGTGCTGATCATGTTCAAGGCCGACGCCCCCGCCGCCGAAAAGGCCGCGAAGAAGAAGGCCGCCGAAGCCGCCCGCGTCCGCGTCACCAAGGGTGAAGCGTTCGCCAAGGTCGCCCAGGAAGTTTCCGAAGACAAGGGCAGCGCCGCCAACGGTGGTGACCTCGACTACTTCCGCAAGGGCATGATGGTGCCGGAATTCGAAAAGGTCGCTTTCAACGCCAAGGTCGGCGAAGTCAGCCAGGTGTTCGAAACCCCCTTCGGCTACCACTTCCTCGTCGTGACCGACACCAAGCCCGCTGGCAAGATCCCGCTGGCCGAAGTGCATGACCGCATCGCCATGGTGATCAAAAACACCCAGCGCAGCGAATCGCTCCGCGCCTATGTGCAAAAGCTGAAGGAAGACGCGAAGATCAAGGTCCTGCTCCCCGAGCCCCCGAAGGTTTCCCCGGAAGCCGCCGCCAAGGCTCCTAGCGCCGCTCCGGCCCCCGCGCCCGCTCCGGTGGCTCCCGCCCCGGCCCCGGCTCCGGCCAAGAAATAAGCGATCGTCGCTAAACAAAAAGACCCGCAGGGTAATTCCTGCGGGTCTTTTTTTTGGCCTCACATCGCAAAAATATCGCACACGCAGCTCATATAGCTCACCTAACGCAAACGCTCGCCCCGTTTTTCTGCTAGAACGGAGGCATGCTCGCCTTCTGTCCCTTTGAAATCTCAAATTTGAAATTCCCCGGTTTGGTCTACACCGACCGCGACACCCAACAGAGACGACCGAATCACGGAGTGGCTTGGAGTCGATATTGTTTTTTCGCTCCCGTCTCACTCTCGACGCCGCCCCAAAAGGGCGATACGTAATAATGAATCCCTCCGACTCAATCGCGGCCTCTGGGTGCGCTTTTGTCATTTTAATGCCCAATAGCACGAACTGAGTTTATCAATAATAAACGAAATCACTTTTCGAAAACTCTGCTTGATATTACGTATAATATCTTTATTTTCAAAGAAAGCTTGGTTGCAATCATTCCCTTTTAGCTCAATTAAGCCTCGAACAATAGATAAATGTTCTGTTATTATAAACATCGAGAATTCCTTATGATGACTCCCCGCTCCTCCTTCCGATTCACGTGGTTAGCCTGCGTATCGCTTCTGATCCTACCGTGGCAGCTTCAGGCCCAAGGCATGACGAACTTCGTGCTGGGCGAGAATGCGGAGACGGGGCTGACCTTGCAGGTCGATCCATTGGGAGTCATTCGCACGCTCGGTGATGTGACGATGGCGGCGGATTATCGCGTGGAAAATACCAATACCGTGCAAAACCGCGCCGGCGTCGTGGTCGCGGAGGCAGGCTTTCCCAAGCACGAGGGCACGCAATCGTGGACCTTGCAGGGTCAGTATAAGCCCATTTCTGGCGGTCAACCCCTGCTCTTCGAGGAATCCATCACCCGGACCTCCGCCACGTCGTTGAAATTCGCCATCGGAGTGAGCCGTCCCGATAAATCGGAACCGGTCTACAAATTGCGTTGGACCGTTCTGTTGCCGGTCGATGTGTACGCCAATCGGGTGATCGTCACGGACAAGCAGAATTACACGCTACCCAAGGATCTGAAGGAATACCCCATCGGTGGCGGTCCGGTGAAATTCATCGAAATTCCGACAGACACCGGCACGTTGCGCATCACGGGGGCGATCAAGGTCCTCGTGGCGGATGCCCGCGCCTTCAAGGGCAACAACTACCAGCTCATCATCGAACCGGAGACCGCTCCGGCCGATCCGTTCGTGCGCAAGATCGCGGTGGATCTCTCCTTTCAACCCCACCGCTTCGACACGGTGAGTCTCGCCCCGGCGGCGAACATGGGATTCGCGGACGAAGTCGCCGGTGATGGTCGCGGCGGCTGGACCGATCAGGGCAAGGATCACGACTTGAGCGCGCTGGAACCGGGCCGCCGTCTCTTCGGCAACGTGCTTTTCGACGTGACCGATCCCAAGCAAAACAACGGGCGTTCGTGCCTCGTTTTCGCGGGACCGCAACTCACCGCCGGAATCAAGGAAGCGACCTTCGATTTGAAGTCCGCGCCGTATCGCACTTTTTTCATCATGCATGCTTTTGCGTGGGATCAGAAAGACAAGGCGGAACTGGGTCGCCTGATCTTCACCTTTACGGACGGCACCACGACGGAATTTCCCGTGCGCGCGGCGGAGGAAGCCACCAACTGGACCGTGGGATCGGACACGCCGAATGGCCCGATCGTCTGGAAAGGCAAGACCCCTTCGGGCGATCGCGTGGGGCTGAACATGTCGCGGTTTATCCTGCCGGGCAAACCCCTCAAGAGCGTGCAGATCAAAGGCTCCGGCGCAGCGGTCTGGCTGGTGGTCGGCGCAACTGGCAGTCTCGATTCAGTCCCGCTGGCGGCGAATCTCGTGACGAAGCCCTTGGTGTATGAGGAAGACAAGGTCTGGAAGACATTCCTGTTCGAAAAGGATGTGGAGCCGGGCTCGATCCTCGACTTCAGCGGTAATCTCGATGCGCCTGCGGGCAAATATGGTTTTCTCCAATCCCGCAACGGTCGTCTCTACTTCGAGAAGAAACCCGAAAAGCGGGTGCGACTGCTCGGTGCCAACCTCGTCTTCGCGGCCAACTATGTGGACAAACCCCTCGCAGATCGACTGGCCAAGCGGCTCGCAGCGCAAGGGTACAACACGGTTCGCATCCATCACTATGATGGGCTGCTGCTGAACAAGAATCCGAAGAACAGCTACGATATCAATCCGGAGCAACTGGATAAACTCGACTACCTGATTGCCGCCTGCAAAAAGGAAGGTCTCTACATCAGCATCGACCTGTACACGACCCGCCCCTTCCCCGCTGGAGAACTCGCGGAGATCAAGGCGCAAATCTCACAGGGAGTAAAGGCAGCCATCGCGATCTCACCTTCCGCCATGAAGTCATGGCAGGAATTTGCCACGCTCTTCCTCAAGCACAAGAATCCGTACACCGGGTTGATGCTGGGAGAAGACCCCGCGCTGGTCGGGATCAATCCGCTCAATGAAAATGTCCACTCGGTCTTCTGGAACAACGACCCCAATGTATCCGCGTACTTCCAGGAGAAATTCACGGAGCAGCTGAAAAAGAACGGCAAGGAGAACGTGAGCGCCGACGACCGTTCCCTGCTCTTCGCCCGTTTCCTGTCGGATCTGCAGATCAAAACACAGGCCGAGATCCGCGATTTCCTGCGTAAGAATATCGGCACGAAAGCCATTCTGACCGACGTCAGCCATCGCGAGTACAAGCCGCTGACCATCGCGCGGGAACCGCTCGACTACGTCGACGTGCACCGCTATTGGGATCACCCGAAATTTGTCGGCGCGCAATGGCGTCTCCCCTATATGTACGAGTGCGAATCGGCGCTGACGCAGTTGGTGAAAACACCGCGCGAAGTCATGCCTGCGCGACTGCCGAATCATCCGTTCATGATGACCGAGTTCCAGTTCGTCTATCCGAATCCGTATCGCGCCGAAGCGGGTCCGATCATGGGTGCCTATGCCGCCTTTCAGGATTGGGACGGACTGATGCGGTTTGATTACGGTGGCGATGCGGCTTCGATCACCGATACGGCGCCCATTCGCGGATTCTCCACCGTGAATGATCCGCTTCACATTCTGGGAGAACGACTCGTCTCGCTGCTGTTCGTCCGCGAAGACGTGAAGCCCACGCAAAATCTCGTGCTCTATCATATCGACCCGGAGAAGACCTTCGCCAATGCCGACGGTATTGGATCATTCTCGCAGGATTACTCCAAGATCGGGTTGGTCACAGGTCTCGGTTCCACCTCGCTGACGAAGCCGGTCGCGACCGGGAAGACGATTCTCGCCACAGTCGAACCCAAAGGCTCGACGGAGGATAACAAGAGTGTGTTTGCGGAAAGCGCCGACCTGCTCGACCGGCTCGTGAAGGCGGGACGCATTCCGGCCTCTTGCGTCGACGGGAAGATCCTGCGCTCGGACACAGGCGAGATCACGCTCGATACGGAGAAGGCGTCGCTCTCGGTCGTCACTCCAAACACGGAAGCGTATGTGCTGCGTCAGTCCGGTTCTCTTTCCGGAACCATTGCGACCATTCAAGCCAATGGCCAGGTCGTGGTTTCGATCTCCGCCATGGATGGCCAACCGCTCGCGAAGAGTCAGCGGATGCTCATCCTGCACCTCACCGACATCAAGAACACCGGCACCACTTTCCGCAATCAGGATGCGCGTATCCTCGAAGTCTGGGGCAAGGCTCCGCATTTGATTCGCTCGCAAAGCGATACGCTAGCGCTGAAGCTCAAGGCCCCCGCCGGAAAATCCTTCACCTTGTGGGCGGTCGGCATCAACGGAAAGCGGCTCTGGAAGGTTCCCGTGCAAAGCAACAGCGATGGACTCACCTGCAAGCTGGAAACCGTCTCGAAGGACGGCCCCGCCCTGGCCTACGAGTTGATCGCCAACACCGCGACGCCCTAAGCTTTATTTGCAACGAATGGCATGCTATCTTTCAGCATGCCGTCGTCCACGTTTGTCAGCGAACCGCTCACACCCTTGCATGCGAGTTTCGACACGCATCGCATGGCGCAGGGTGAGCCGGGCATGCCACACCAATTTCGCTGGCGCAAGCAGGAATGGGAAGTGGCGGAAGTGCTCGAGACGTGGCGCGAGCATGGAGATTGCACGCATGGCAGCGGCGAACGTTATGTGCGCAAGCACGGTTACCGGATTCGCACGACGACAGGATTGATCCTCAAGATCTATTTCCAACGCAAGTACGGCAAAACCCAGCGCAAGGAAATTTCGCGCTGGTGGGTCTTTTCAATCGAATCCGAAAGCTAACGAAGATCCCGCAACGCGACGCCGCGAATCCCCTGCGCTTTCAGATGACGCATCATTTTCTCGAACACGGCAGGCGGCGTGTCGACCCACGGGTGATTAATATCGGGCGCGCCGTGGAAAGTATACACGATCACCTCGCCCGGCTGGCGTTGTTCGAGGGCCTGATAAAAGAGCGCTTCTTTTTCGCCGGTGATGACAAAGCTGGGAACGCTCAGGGGCGAATCGGTGGCGGGCCGGTAGGGACGATCTCCGCAAATCCGGGCGAACGAGTAATTCATTTTCGCGAGCACCCGATGCGCCTCTTTGGATTCGTTTCCGCACGGATAAGCGAATGTGGTGGGCCAAGCAATGCCGTGTGCCACACACCGCTGCTCGATGGCCTCGATCTCCTCCGTCAAAACCTCTTCGCTTACCCGGTCCGCCAGAACGTGGTGAAGGGTGTGATTACCGACTTCGAATCCCGCCGCATGCAGGCCGGCGATCTGTTCCCACGTCATGTATTGCCGCTTGTCCGTGGCAAAGTGATCCGTCCCCTCGCCGTCATATTCAGCAATGTAAAAGCTCGCGCCAAAACCAAGTTCCTGCAGCAACGGCGCGACAAAAGTGGCGTGATTACTGACCGCATCGTCAAAGGTCAGAACCACCACAGAATCGGTATTCATTGCGGATTTGCGGTGGGCGCGGGCAATACGCGTTTGATTTGATCGTAGAAGCGTTGAATCGCGCGCGAACGATTGGCGTCCTCCGCGGTCAGGGTGACCGTGATTACTCGCACCGCACCGCCCGCTTTCACGGCCAGTCCGGAGAACCAATAAGTCTTCTCATAAGAACCGGTCTTGCCATAGACATTCACTCCGGCTTCGACCGCAGGCCATGCCATGACGGCCATCAATTGCTTCTGGCTTTCCACCGAGACCGGCAACTTCCCCCGGATCAACTTGCGCAGGAACCGATGCTCCTGCAGTGGCGTCACGCGAATGCCGCCGCCGTGGGTCCAATCCTTGCGGTCCTTGGGTGCCACAGCCGGAATGGTTCCGAATTCGCAACGTTTGGCCATCTCGATCAGTTGCTCGTCCGTGAGCTTATCGACGAGCTGGCGGAAGAAATCATTGCTCGAATCCTGCATCGCCTTCTGGAATTTCAACACCTGCGGTTTGGGCGACAGATGCGCGTCCTGACAGGTAAGTTCGGTTTCCGGAGTGGCAATCTTTTGCTCGAAAGCGGTCAGCGCGATGATCATCTTGAAAGTCGAAGCCGGGCTGAACGCCTTCTCCACCTCGGTTTCGTCACCACTGATGTAAGGGGTCTCCGCTCCGGGGATGTCCGAAAGTAACGTCACATCCGCACGCAGGGTTCCCTGCCCGAGCCCCCAAGCCAGCAGCAGCGTCACAAGATAAAAGCCAGTCTTGCACATGTCGGGAGCATTGAATAAACAGGGACATGCTGCAAGCGCGCTTTTTGCGGATTTTCTCACTCCTGCTGGTACTCTCGGGAAGCTTCTCAACCCTGACAGCCCAAGAGTCCTCCCCGTCATTGCCCGTGATTGAAATCAAAGCGGGCGCAGCCACGATACGAGCGGAAGTCGCACGCACGCCGGAGGAAAAAGCACTCGGCCTGATGCACCGCACGCGAATGCCTGACAATGCCGGGATGATTTTCATTCTCGACGGCAAAAGCCGCGCCTCGTTCTGGATGAAGGATACCTCCCTGCCCCTCTCCATCGCCTTTCTGGATGCGCAAGGCACGATCCTGCAGATCGTGGATTTGCAGCCGTTCGATCAAACCGCCGTGCGCAGCGAGAGCGATCGCGTGGCTTTCGCGCTGGAGATGAATCAGCACTGGTTCTCGCTCAACCGTGTGAAAGCGGGTGAGCGACTCATTCTTGTCGGCAGCAATTGGACCGCGCTCGCGAAACCGGTTCGTTAGGCCTGAGCCTTCGCGAACCGCTGCTGCAATTTTCGCGTAATAGGACCGGTCTTGATCTTGTGCCGTCCCAACTGCCCGACCGGTCGAATACCAATCCAGCTATTGGTCAGAAACACCTCGTCGGCCTCTTCGAGATCCCGCAGATCGAACAGTCCTTCCTGCACTTTGAGCTGACCGAGAACCCACGCTCGCACCACGCCTTCGCGGCAACCCGCTTCGTCCGATGGGGTATACACTTTGCCATCGGTCACCCAAAAGACATTGCTCATCGCACCGGACGCGATTTCCCCATACTCATTCAGCAGCAACGCCTCGTCGGCTTTCACCGATTGCCGCGCCTGCCAATGAGTGAGATAGCTCAAGGTCTTGTAGCGGGCGTCCCAGTTCTCGCTGCCGACGCGTTGCGGCGCGAGTGCGAGAGAGTAGGTCGCTTTTACCGTGAGCGATTCCGGGTGGAACATCACGTAGCTTTGATCCGTCTCCACCACCCAGCGTAGGCGGCCCGATTGACGTGGTAGTTCCTGGCCGGTTTCGCGCAGATCGCCCGACACTTTCAGTCCAAGAGCCTTGGCGGCGGTGCGGAGATTTTTCCAATGTTCCTCGACGAATTCGGCGCGTCCGTTTTTCACACGAAGCGTTTCAAATACGCCGCGCCAGGGATGAAATCCCGTCGGCAAATTCCCTTTTTTAATACTCATGAAAATGTCTTTTCCGATTCCGTCTTGCGCTCGCCTGCCCCACGGCGGTACTCCTCCAGCGCGAGTTGCATGCCTGCGGCTTTGTGGAGGGTTTCCTCGTATTCACGCGCGGGAATGGAGTCGGCGGTAATGCCGCCGCCCACATGGAAATGCAGTTCGTTCTTTTCCTGAATCAACGTGCGGATGGCGATGGAAAATGCCGCATCGCCATTGAATCCAAAGTAGCCGATCGCCCCGGTGTAAATGCCACGCGGACACGGTTCGAGTTCCGCGATGATTTCGCAGGCTCGTTTCTTCGGCGCGCCGGAGATCGAGCCGCCGGGGAAACACTCGCGCAGCGCGGTCAACGGACTGATGCCCGGCCGCAGCATGCCTTCCACGGTCGAGACGAGATGAAAGACCTGCGCGTAACGCTCCAGCTTGATCAACTCCGTCACCGCCACGGAGCCGTACTCGCAAACGCGACCGAGGTCATTACGCTCGAGATCGGTAATCATCACCAGCTCCGCGAGTTCCTTCGGATCGGTCATCAATTCGTACGCGAGTTGCTCGTCGCGGAGCGGATCGCGGCTGCGCGGGCGCGTGCCTTTGATCGGACGCGTCACGATGTGTTGCCCGCGAATGCGGAGAAAGAGTTCCGGCGAGGAGGAAAGAATCTGCCGTTCGCCGGTATCGAGAAACGCGCCACCGGGCGCGGGACTGCGCCAGAGCAATTGCTCAAAGAGCGTATAGGGATTCACCTGCATCGGCGCGGAAAACCGTTGCGCGAGATTCACCTGATAGATGTCGCCCGCGGTGATGTACTCCTGCGCACGACTCACCATGCGCTCGAATTCCGCGCGGGTGAAATTGCTCTGCCATGCAGCACTCTCGTTACGCTGAAGCTCACGCTCCGCCTGCTGACGGCGCTGCAACCAGAGGTCGTTCGGCTTTTCTCCTGCAGCCGCTATCATCTCAGGGAAAAAGCCGAACCAGTAATCTCCCTCATAGGTGAAGTAACCGACCGCCGCGCCGCGTGGATGTGTGGAATCGAGCGACGGCTGACGATACCGCGCCAGCGCCGCTTCCAATCGGTCCCACTCCTGCCACGTGCCCGTGACAATCTCCACGGGATCGGACGCCTGCAAAATGCGTCCGGGCTCATCCCAAGAGTTGAGTGATATGAAAGGGTTCACGGCAGCCATAACGGAGGATTAAAAATGCGACAAAGCGCGGATCGATTCGGCTTCCGCGACGGGACTGACCACCGCCACGTTCAACCGGGAATCCTGCACCAGCGTCTGCGCGATGGCCTTGATTTGGCTGGCGGTCACACTTTCGATTTTTTCCGTCACCTTAGACGGATCAATCACCTTGCCATGCGAGATGGCGTGTTCGCCCATCCACATCATTTGATTCGTCGTGCTTTCGAGACTGAGTGCCATCTGGCCGAGCGTATATTCCTTGGCGCGAGTGAGTTCCTCGGCAGTCGGACCTTTCGCCGCAAATTGTTTCACCGATTTCAGGGCGAGAGTCAGCGCCTTCGAGAGTTTGCCATTTTCGACGCCAGCGGAAATACCGAAACAGCCCGTATCGTGCAGATAAGAAACCGTCGACTGAATGGAATACGCCAACCCGTGTTTCTCGCGAATTTCCTGGAAGAGGCGCGAGCTCATGTTCTCGCCGAGAATAACGCTCATCAGCCGCACCGCAAACCGCTGCGGATCGTGACGCGAAACGCTGCGCAGGCCGATGGCGATATGCGATTGTTCGATGGGCTTGCGCACCACCTCCACCCGAGGCGCGCGTTGCTTGACCAGAACCGGCGAGGCCTTGGCGGGGCGACCGGCCTGCAGCCGCTTGAGCAACGGCTCGAGTACGGCTTTCGCTTGGGCGGGACTCACCTTGCCCGCGATGGAAATCCAGAGATTGCCCGCGTGATAATGCTTTTGCCGGTAATCCATCAGGTCGGCGCGGCTCATGCGCTCGACGTGCTTGACCGTGCCCGCGAGCGGACGGCCGAGCGGATGTCCAGCCCAGAGCAAGGCGTTGAGTTTTTCCTGCGCCACCTGCTGCGGCTGATCCTCGTACATGCGGATTTCCTCGCAGATGACACCGCGCTCGCGCTCGATTTCCTCCGGCGGAAAAGTCGAATGCACCAGCATGTCGAGCAGCACGTCGCACAGGCGCGGAAAATGACGCGCGGAGGCCTTGGCGAAATAACAAGTCATCTCCTCAGCAGTGAAAGCGTTCAGGTAACCGCCCACGCCTTCGACCGCTTCCGAGATTTCGCGGGCGGAACGGCGTCGCGTGCCTTTAAAAATCATGTGCTCAATGAAATGGGAAACTCCGCTGAGCCGCTCCGGCTCGTGGCGGCCACCCACTCCGAACCAAAGTCCCACCGATACGCTTTCGACTTGCGGCATCTCCGCAACGGCCAATCCGGCACCGCACGGCAATTTTTCAACGGAAAACATCATGGCGCATTGTCGTTTGACGTTTGCCCTGTGTCAAACTTGCAGACTTTCAATCGCGCACGGCGGTCCGATAAATTTTTTCCCAGTGAAGCGCATTTCGGTTCTTGCGCTGCGCGATGAACGTGACATTTTGAAGTTCTATGATGCGTTCGCGGGATGAACAGGAACAGGCGGAGAGCACGATACTGGCGCCATACGCCCAGAGCAGTGCGGCTTCGCGCGGCCGGCTCCATGAGGAGGAGCCGCACCTGCATCGTACCGAGTACCAGCGCGACCGCGACCGGATCGTCCACAGCCGGGCTTTTCGCCGTCTGGAATACAAATCGCAGGTCTTCCTGAATGGCAGCGGCGACCACTACCGCACCCGCCTGACGCACTCCATCGAGGTCGCCTCCATCGCCCGCAGCATGGCCCGCTCGCTGGGACTGAATGAGTCGCTCGCGGAAGCCATCGCCCTCGCTCACGATCTCGGCCATCCGCCGTTCGGTCATCCGGGCGAATCGACCCTCGACCGCCTCATGAAAGAGCACGGCGGCTTTGAGCACAACCAGCAAAGCCTGCGCGTGGTCGAAGATCTCGAGCTGAAATATCCCGAGTTCAACGGCATCAACCTCACTTGGGAAGTGCTGGAAGGTCTCGCCAAACCGTTTTCTCCCAACCGCATTCCCACGGCAGCGAACCGCCGTTGGGCCGACTTCCCGCAGCCGTCTCTCGAAGCGCAAGTGGCCGACGCCGCGGATGAGATCGCCTATGTCTGTCACGATGTCGATGATGGCCTCGAAGCGGGACTCCTGCAGGAATCGGATCTGAACAATCTCTGGCTCTGGAGTCTCGTGAAGGAGAAAGCCCTTCAGCCCTATCCCAATATCGAACCCGAGCGCGGTCGCAGTTACGTGCTCCGCTGCATGCTCGATCATCTCGTCGAGGACGCCATCGGTGCGTCCACCGCTTCGCTGATGAAACATCATCCCGGCAGCGCGGACGATGCCCGCCGTCACCCGGAAAAGCTGATCGTCAGTTCCCCGCGCATCGCGGAAGGCGTGCGTGAACAACGCCAATTCCTCCTGCAAAACCTGTATAATCATCCGGCGGTCAGCTCCGTGAACCAGAAAGCCTGCCGCTGTCTGGAACAACTTTTCGAACTGCTCATTGGTCATCCTCATCTGCTTACACCGCCCTTTGCCGTCCGCATCAAGAAGGAAGGCGTGCACCGCGCCACGTGCAATTATCTCGCCGCGATGACCGATCGTTCCGCACTGATGCTGCACCAGAAACTCATCGGCGGGGAAAATTCGCTCACCGATCCCGACATGCAGCAACCCGCGCTGCTGTAAGCCTTTCGAGCAACTCGCTGGACATCCTCCTGCGGGACTCGCTACTCTTCGTCACTTTCCGATGCGCATTATTTACACCTACCTGTTCAAGGAGATTGCCATTGTGGCCGTGGCCACGACGGCCGTCCTGACGTTTCTCCTCGTCCTGGTCAATGCCTTCAAGGATATCTTCGACCTCCTGCTGCACGATGAAGTCTCCCTCTGGGTCATCGTCCAATTGGTTTCCCTGCTCGTGCCCTTCGTCCTGACCTTCACCCTGCCGTGGGGCATTCTGCTCGCCGTGCTGATGGTCTTTGGCCGGTTTTCGCAGGAGAAGGAATTGCTCACACTCAAGGCCAGCGGCGTCGGCCTGCTCCCCATCATCGCTCCGGCGATCTGGCTCGGGGTCATCTTCAGCGTCATCAGCCTGTTCAATAATTCCACCGTCGCGCCGCAATGCCGCCGCGCGTTCAAACGCATTTCCATCGACCTGATCACGAACAACCCGATGGCGTTCTTCACGCCCCAAACCACCATCGACAAATTCCCCGGCATGCGCATCTGGGTGGGATCGAAGCAAGGCACCACGCTGGAGGATGTCCACATTTGGAAGCTCAATGGCGACATGGTCCCGGTCAACTCCCTGCGCGCCGATCGCGCCGTGCTCAAGCTCGACATTCCCAACGAACGGCTGGTCCTCACGCTTTTCAATGCGCGGCAGGAAGAACGCAGCGGCGGCGCACCCGAGGACGTCAGCACCGTGCGCCCCGGCGCGCATGCGAGTGAATTGCCACTGCCCATTTCCATTGCCGACTTTTTCCGGCGCGACCAGAAACCGCGCAGCGACCGCTTGACCCTCGGTGAATTGCGCCTGCTGATCATCAATCCGATTCAGTTGGCGGGAGATAATCCGATTCCCTTCCTGCTGGAGTTCCAGAAGAAAATCGCCCTCTCCATTTCCTGCCTGACGTTTGTCCTCGTCGGTATTCCCCTCGCCATCCAGACCCAGCGCAAGGAGACCTCCATCGGCGTGGCCATGAGTCTCTTGATCGTGCTCGGCTATTACTTCATCACCGTGCTGGCCGAGGTCTTCAAGCGCAACGCGGGACTCTACCCGGAGTTTTTGATCTGGGTGCCGAACATCATCTTCCAGACGCTGGGCGTCATCCTGATCGCCCGGGCGAATTACCGCTAGACAACGACCGCGCGTGCAGGTCGTTCTGGCTGAAAAAATCAAGATCGTCTCCAACCCGCTACGAGTTTCAGCCCTCTCTGTTGAGTGGAGTGGTCGCTGTAGACCAAATTGCACTTCTTCGGGATAGCGCGGTCGAAGACCTTCTCTCCCGGCCGATAAACTCCCATTCATGCCCCCATCCTAACCCGGAATAGTGCCCGACCGTTAGGCTTAGGTTTGCTGCGTGAGCTAGGTGTGCGACATTTTCGCGGAGTTGGATGCAATTTCTCGCAGAGCCCGCCAAGACGCAGAGAAGAAGGAAAAACAGAAGCCGATGGCTTGGTGGTTTTCTGTAGGGCGTCTCGGTGAGGTGTTAGTACACAGCATAGCCGCGGCGCTTCACCGAAGCGCTACAGCGGAATGTGCGGAATACTTTCAAACGCCCTAACTTTACTTCGTTAAGTGAATGACGAGCCCGCTAAGAAAGTAAAAGTCATGGGTAATGAGCCCCCGACTCAAAGCTGTCGCCCGCCGGACTCAGCGAGTCCGGCTACACCCGGAGTTCCCTCGAGAAGCTCGCCTGTCGCGGTAGCGTTGTAGCCGGACTCGCTGAGTCCGGCGGGCGATAGCTCGCGGACAGGGAGTCGCTTACCCCCGATGATTTCTTCCCATGGCCCGTCGGTTGTTGGTGGCCGACTGATGTCGGGAAATGATAAGGAGAAGGGGCCTTCTCACGCGCTACCTACCCCTCTTTCCTACAAGCATCTATTTTAGATTTATATAAACCTGATTATCTAGATCGAATATCTTCCGTGCTTTTTCGTAATCCATGACAAATTTAGAATCGTCTATAGCAGAATTAATTTTGATATTTTCCACGTTACAGGTCGTCGTACATTTCAGCCGTCCATCTATCGTATATACTCTCTCTATCACAAGCTTAGGAAATTGAATAGATTCACCAATTCCATTTATTTTAGAAAATTGAGAAATTTCAGATTCAGCTAGAATAATTCCAGTCGAATTATATCTTTCCGTTTTAATTGGAAGCAAAGTATCTACATCTAAATATACAATAAAATAATCATCATAGAAATCGCTTGAAATAGGGAGATCATACCCCTTAATTTTAATGATTTTGCACTTTCTCTTATTAAGGTCACCATCTTTTCGATATTCGATGCGAGTCGCTATTTTCGTCCATTTAAGTGAGTCTTTAAGATCAGAAAATGAGGGGGCAAGAATGACTCTCGATTGATCCGCTCTAGCATCATTTAAAAAACCATAAATATCTAGCACCCTATTAAATCCTGACCCATATCGACTATAATATTGAACGGAAGATTTGCTGACGGTAATTCGGTCTTTACTAGGTTCAAATAAACATCCGTTGGTCCCATCATAAACGTGACTAAAGATTAACTCCTTTTTATCTCCATTAAGGTCATACGAAGAATATCCCCATTTATTTTTATTCGCGAAAAAATAAAATTCTATCGAATGTTCTTTTTCTGTTTTTTTTGCTTTGGCAAGATCCTCATAATAAACAGTATTATTTTGTAGCGTGTACTCTATTGAATTCACGCTAGAGAAGTACTTTTGAACTTGAGAGAAAATCTCATCCTGTTCAGCTTTTATATTCGCGATCGCCATCAGCAGCGTGAACGTTAGGTAAATGAAGTTTTTCATTGAATTCCTATCGATTAAATTTCTAGCCTTTTTTCGATAGGCACGAGCCTATTTACTTCCTAAGGAGCGCCGGAAGCAGCAGCCGTTTCCGTCGCGCCATCCGATTTCAGGAGGCCAAACAATTGCTTGCTCCACTTTTCGAAGTCGGGGTGTGACTGGTAGCCCTTGACGACGTTGAACATATCCGTCAGCGCCACGGCGCGTTGACCGAGCAGCAAGCGGTCTTCCGCTTTTTTCCACAGCAATGTCGGCAGGGTCTGGTTCTGGTACTTATCGAGGTCGATGGCCAGATCGCTCTTGCGGGCCAACTCTTCGGCGCGCGCCATGCGGTCATCCCAGAGTTCCAGCAGGCGGACGTCCTTTTTCTCGCGCATGTAGGGCATGAGCATCTTGTCCACGATGCCCTCGATGTTGCCGCTCGATTGTTCCCAATCCTTGATCGCGCCGATATGCCCTTCCAGCCGGTACCAGCGCACAAAGACGCTACCCGACATGGGCTTATTGAGGATGTCGCGGCCCGTACTTAGGACCGCCTTATTGATTTTCTCGCCCTGCTTGTCCTTGGGCCGGTACTTTTCGTTGCGCTCCTGCACATCGTTGCGCGCTTTTTCGCGTTTGATCAGGTCGGAAATATTGGTGGATAATTGACCGGTGTATTCGAGTAGCGAAGGCATCAGGTCTTCGACTTTATCCCCGTCCAATCGCTTCAGGCTCAGAACGAGATAGCGCAGGTGCAATTGGAGCGCGGTGCGGAAATCGTCGTCGAGCAACATCTCCTTGTTCTTCTCGCGCCACGTCGCGAATTCGGCGCCGTCCTTCGGCTTGCCTTCGTGCTCGACCGCCTGAATGGCGTCCTCGTATAACGCCACGGCGGCTTGCTTGGTCGCGGAGGCGGCCGTGAGCGCGTCGATCTGCTGGCGCAGTCCACTCTTGAATTGCCCGGAGCGATTCTTCTGGATCAACTCGAGCTCCTTCAGGATCTGCTGCGGCTCCATCGTGGGAGCGTTTTGACCCCGCGCCGTTCCCAAGAGGAAGGTTACAACAACACCCGCCGCCAACCAACGTTCCAGCCGTGGCAATAAGATCATCGCAGTTCAAGATTCAAGACTCCCCTGCCCGCCGTCAAGACCGATTCAATCCTCAAAAAGGAATTCCACCGTTTTTCCATATCCTGCTGGTCAAATTCGGGCCGACCCAGTAGTATGCACGGTTTCGCCATTTCCATGAAGACCTATAACATTGCCATCGTCGGCGCGACCGGAGCGGTCGGCGTCGAAATTCTCCGCACCCTTGAACGCCGTCAGTTCCCGACCGGCACCGTCCGCCTGCTGGCGTCCGCCCGTTCCGTTGGCAAGACCCTCACTTTCCGTGGTGAATCCCTCAAGGTCGAGGAACTCACCGAGAACTCGTTCAAGGACATCCACTACGCGATCTTCAGCGCTGGGGCGACCCGCTCGCGTCAGTTCGCCCCCGCCGCCATCAAGGCCGGCGCGGTCGTGATCGATAATTCGTCCGCCTTCCGCATGCAGGAAGACGTGCCACTCGTCGTGCCGGAAATCAATCCGGGCGACCTGAAGAAGCACAAGGGCATCGTGGCGAATCCGAATTGCTCCGCGGCGATTCTCGGTGTGCCGCTGTGGCCGTTGCACGAAGCGGCGACCATCGAACGCATCATTGTCAGCACGTACCAATCGGCCAGCGGTGCGGGTGCGCAGGCGATGGCGGAACTGGAGAGCCAGGCGAAGCAATTTGCCAAGGGCGAACCGATCACCAAGTCGGTCTTCCCGCACCAGATCGCCTTCAATCTTTTCTCCCACAACACCAAGGTGGCCGAGAACGGTTACAACGAGGAAGAGAACAAGGTCACCGAGGAAATCCGCAAGATGTTCCATGTGCCGAATCTCCCGATCTGCGCCACCTGCATTCGCGTGCCGGTGTTCCGCGCGCATTCGGAATCGGTGGTGATCGAGACCAAGCGTCCGCTTTCTCCCGAGGAAGCCCGCGCGATTTTGGCCAAGGCTCCCGGCGTGAAGCTCGTGGACGATGCGGCGAATAATCACTTCCCGATGCCGATCGAAGCCAGCGGCGATCTCGACGTGCATGTGGGTCGCATCCGCAAGGACAACTCGCACCCGAACAGCCTCGCGTTGTTCATCAGCGGCGACCAGTTGCTCAAGGGCGCGGCGTGGAACGCGGTGCAGATTGCGGAATTCCTCGCCAAGGGCGAGTAATCGTTTTCAGTTCGAAGTTTTCGGTTTTCAGTGGAAAGCCGAAGACTTTGAGCTGATACGTTAATTTTCAGTTATCCACTTTCAGTTTTCAGGGATGACTTGGGAAATTCCCGTCCTCCACTGAAAACCGAAAACTTCGAACTGAAAACTCCTAGAGCGACAGCTCGGGAAACGCTTCCTTCCACGCCTGCGGCACGCGCTGCGGGCGGCCACCCGGCAATTGAACCGTCACCATCGTCTGGCGACATTGGGCAATGAACACGCCGTCCGATTCGCGGGTGATGGTGGATTCGATGTAGAACTTCACTTTCTCCATCCCGGCAAGTTTCACATCGATGAGCAGAATATCGCCCAACTTCGCGGGGCGCATGTAATCAATCTCGGTGCGAGCGACGACCGGCACGAGTCCCGTCTCGCCCATTTCCTTCACCGTCCAGCCGAGATGCGCGGAAAACTTCGACCGCGCCGCTTCGATCAAGCGCAGGTAGGCGACGTTGTGCACGACGCCACCGGCATCGGTATCGAAATAGTAAACCTCGATGGGTGTAACAAGGCGGGGTTCTTTGGGGAGAGAGGACATAAAACAGTTTTCAGTTCGAAGTTTTCAGTTTTCAGTGGCCGAGCGAATTCTTGAACTCGCAGACCACGACAAAATCATTTTCGAAGCCTAAACTGAAAACCTAAAACTGAAAACTTCGAACTCTCAGCTAAAACTCCGCCGCGAACCGCTTGGCGATGTGCTTGAGCACCTTGATGCGGCCATGCCATTTGAATTCGCCTTCGACAACATGCCATGGCGCGAGCTTCGTGTCGGTACGCTCGAACATCTCTTCGGCGGCGGCAACGTGTTCCTTCCACTTGCGGCGATTGCGCCAATCTTCATCGCTGATCTTCCAATGTTTGTAGGGATCGGCGGCGCGTTTTTCGAAGCGTTTGAGCTGCTCGCTCTTGCTGATGCTCAGATAGAATTTCATCATGACCGCGCCGCCCTCGACGAGCGTGCGCTCGAAATCATTGATCTCGCGATAGGCGCGTTTCCATTCGTCCTCGGTACAGAATTCCTCCACGCGTTCGACGAGCACGCGGCCATACCAAGAGCGGTCGTAAATGGCGACTTCGCCCTCGCACGGCAGCTTGTTCCAGAAGCGCCAGAGATAATGGTGGCGGTATTCCTCCGCCGTCGGCTTGATGATCGAGTACACGCGGACGAGGCGCGGATCGAGCTTCTCGGTGATGCGCTTGATGATGCCGCCTTTGCCTGCGGCGTCGGGTCCTTCAAAGACCAGGATGACGGTCCGTTTGCTCTCCAGAATGCGTCGCTGATAGTGTAACAATGACAACTGCAACTCTTGCAGTTTCTCGCGGTAATCGTCTTTGGAAATCTGCTTCTCTAGATCGAGTTCATCAAGTCGTCCCATGGCGGGTTGTTATTAAGGTCGAATGCGCTGTAAACGCAACTCGTAAATTTTCGGATTCGCATAAATTTGGATTGTCGACAGTCCAACCCGTTGTAAGGTGACCTACAATCGTCACGAGTCATCCTTATAGCTCAACTTTCCCAACCTCTATTACCTACTACCATGGAACCTCAAGCTGATCTCGCTCTCATTGGTCTGGCCGTCATGGGCCAGAATCTCATCCTCAACATGAACGACCACGGCTTTACCGTCGTCGCTTACAACCGCACGGTTTCGAAAGTCGACGATTTCCTCAACAAGGAAGCGAAAGGCACGAAGGTCGTCGGCGCGCATTCCATCGAGGAAATGCTTTCCAAACTGAAGCGCCCCCGCCGCGTCATGATGCTGGTGAAGGCCGGTCAGGCCGTGGACGATTTCATCGCGCAGATCGCGCCGCACCTCGAAAAAGGCGACATCATCATTGATGGCGGCAACTCGCTCTACACCGATTCCATTCGCCGCACGAAGGAACTCGAAGCGAAAGGACTGCTCTTCATCGGCACCGGCGTTTCCGGCGGTGAAGAAGGCGCGCGCCGCGGTCCCTCGATCATGCCCGGCGGCAGCCCCGCCGCGTGGCCGCACGTGAAGGACATTTTCCAAGCCATCAGCGCCAAGGTCGAAGACGGCTCGCCGTGTTGCGACTGGGTGGGCGAAAACGGCGCGGGTCATTATGTGAAGATGGTGCACAACGGCATTGAGTACGGCGACATGCAGCTCATCGGCGAAGCGTATCACCTGCTCTCATCGGCGCTCGGCCTGAAAGCCGCCGAACTCGGCGACGTGTTCACCGCCTGGAACAAGACGGAACTCGATTCGTACCTGATCGAGATCACCGCCGACATTTTCAAATTCAAGGACACGGACGGTCAACCGCTCGTCGACAAAATCCTCGATGCGGCCGGTCAAAAAGGCACCGGCAAGTGGACGGTCGAAAGCGCGCTCGATCGCGTCGTTCCGGTCACGTTGATCGCCGAAGCGGTCTTCTCGCGCTGCCTGTCTTCGCTCAAGGCCGAGCGCGTTGCCGCCTCGAAGGTGCTCACCGGCCCGAAGAATGCCGCCTTCACCGGCGACAAGAAGCAATTCATCGAAGACGTCCGCCTCGCGCTCTACGCGTCGAAGATCGTCTCGTACGCGCAAGGCTATATGTTGATGCGCGAAGCGGCCAAGGAATACGGCTGGCATTTGAATTACGGCGGCATCGCCCTCATGTGGCGTGGTGGTTGCATCATCCGCAGCCGGTTCCTCGGCAAGATCAAGGAAGCGTTCGACAAGAATCCGCAACTCGGCAACTTGCTGCTCGACGATTTCTTCCATGCCGCCATCGATCAGGCGCAAGACTCGTGGCGTCGCGTGGTCTCGCACGGGGCGCTGCTCGGTATTCCCACGCCGACCTTCTCGACCGCACTGGCGTTCTACGACGGCTACCGCACGGGCAACCTCCCGGCCAATCTGTTGCAGGCGCAACGCGACTACTTCGGCGCGCATACCTACGAGCGCATCGATCAACCCCGCGGCCAGTTCTTCCACACGAACTGGACCGGCCACGGCGGCGACGTTTCGTCTTCGACCTACAACGCTTAATCCACTCAAGACCACAGGAGAATACGCCGACTACAAGATAGGTCCAAATCCCCTCCCTCACCGGAGGGGTGGCGAACGAGGGAGCCGTCATGCACGGCCGCCGGGGAAAAACAGGACGGACTTGCGCCGTTCTGCGAACTGACTCACCACGATAAATACAGGAACGAATTATGCCCAACTCCAATGCTGCCACCAACTGCATCGTGAACCCCAAGAAAGTGGCTCCCGCCGCAGCCATCATCTTCGGCGCCACCGGCGATTTGACCCATCGCAAAATCGTTCCGGCCTTCTATCACCTCGCCAAGAACGGACTGCTGCCGGACGGCTTTGTCATCATGGGCTTCGCCCGCCGTCCGAAGTCGGATGACGAATTCCGCAAGGATCTGAAAGAGGCTCTCGACAAGTTTTCCCACACCAAGCCGATCGATGAAGCCGTCTGGGCAAAGCTCGCGCAGCACATCTATTATTTCCAGGGCGACCTGCCGGACGCCGAGTCGTACCGCAAGCTGGGTGAAAAACTGAAGGGCCTTCCCGAAGCCGAGATCATTCAAGGCAACTACCTCTTCTATCTCGCCACCTCGCCGAACTACTTCAACATCGTCGCCCAGAATCTTTCCGAAGCGGGACTCGCCACCGGCTCACCCGAGCAGATGCGCCGCCTGATCGTGGAAAAGCCGTTCGGCGAAGATCTCGCCAGCGCGAAGGAGCTGAACAAATCCCTGCAGGCCGCTTTCCCGGAAAAGAACATCTTCCGTATCGACCACTATCTCGGCAAAGAGACGGTGCAGAATCTCCTCTACTTCCGCTTTGCCAATTCCATCTATGAGCCGCTCTGGAATCGCCGCTACATCGATCACGTGCAGATCACCGTGGCGGAAAAAGTCGGCGTGGAAGGCCGTGGCGGTTACTACGACACCGCCGGAGCCTCGCGCGACATGCTCCAGAATCACCTCTTCCAGCTCCTCACCATCACCGCGATGGAACCGCCGGCCTCGCTCGATGCCGAATCGATCCGCGATGAAAAAGTGAAGGTGCTCAAGTCCATCCCCACGCCCAGCCCCGAGGAACTCGCCAAGAGCGCCGTCCGGGCCCAATACGGGGGCGGCTTCATTGATAAAAAAGCGATCAATGCGTATCGCCAGGAAGAGAAGGTCAGCCCGAATTCGCTGACAGAGACCTACGTGGCGGTTCGCTTTGAAATCGACAACTGGCGCTGGGCGGGAGTGCCCTTCTACCTGCGCACCGGCAAGGCCCTCACGAAGCAGTTCACGGAAATCAATATCGTCTTCAATCGTCCGCCCAGCGTGCTCTTTGCCGCCGCGGGGGAAGCGCATCTGCGCCGCAACTCGCTGCGCATCCGCATCCAGCCGAACGAAGGCATCACGGTCAACTTCAACGCCAAGACCCCGTCCAAGTCCGCCGCGCAGTTGGTCGACATGAAATTCACCTATCAGGGTGGCTTCACCGATTACCTGCCCGAAGCCTACGAACGGCTCATCATCGATGCGCTCGTCGGCGAATCGACCCTCTTCACCCGGTCCGATGAAACCGAGGAAGCATGGCGACTCGTGGACGCGGTGCATGCCGCATGGGACCTGCAGACGGTCGAGAACCTCCCTCTCTATGCGTGCGGTTCCATGGGCCCGGTCGAATCCGATCTTCTCCTCGAACGCGATGGCCGCCACTGGGTCTCGCCGAAGGATTAAATCTAAAATCTTGGCGCACGTCGTTTCGAGAGTTAGAGTCGCTCTCGAAACGACTGGGGATAACTATGAAATACTTGCTCTTGGGATGTTGTCTGCTCGCGGCAATTCTGCCACTTCACGCCCAGGATATTAATAACGTTCCCGCCCCGAGTTCCTTTGCCGAGGACTACCGCGCCGCCCTCATCGCCTACAAAAATGGCGAATACAAAACCGCCCGCGAGGAAGCCCTGAAGGCGCAAAAACTCAAAGCCGGCGATCCCAAGCTGAAGATTTTGCAGGGCCGCATCGCCCTTGAGCTTGGTGAATACCCCCTCGCCGAAAAACTCGTGAAAGCCGGGCTCGAAGCCGCGCCCGATTATACCCCGGGTTACGAATACCTCGGCGACGTCTATTTCCGCCAGCGGCAGTACATCCCCGCCATGGACGCCTATCAGCAATTCCTCAAACTCCGCCCCAAAGATCCGGACGGCGTCCTGAAGATGCTCTACTGTCACGTCGGCCGCAACGATCTCTCCGGCGCGGGCAAACAGCTCATCCTGCTCGACCAATTCAGCGACCTACACCCCGGCTATTACTTTGGCAAAGCCGCCATCGCCCAAGCGTCCAAGAAAGTCGACGCCGTGGACAAGGACCTGCAGCTCGCCCGCACCATGTATGGCAACGACACTTTCGCCACCCACATGAAGACGTTCCTGATTCTTTTCCCCGCGCCCAAGCCGGTTGAAGAGAAGAAGTAGCCCACCTCCGACGAGTCATGAAAGAAAGACTCATCCAAATCGCGTCGTTTCTCTGTGGCGCACTGTTAGGTGCGTTGCTTGGCATTATTCTCTGGTCGTTCGCCCTCCCTATCGTCAGCGACCTCGCAAGCGCCATTATTACGATCGTCTTTGCGATTTTATCAGGCACCTCAACTCTGATTCTGAAAAATCGCTATCGTCACCCGGAAAAAACCGACTACACACGCTGGTGATCCTCAATTAGCGTCCACGGCCAATTTGTGCTATCTTCCCTCTCAACCCTGCAACCCAAGGAGAGTTCATGAGCGCCCCGATCCATGCCTATGCCGCCCTCGAAAAAGGCGGACGCCTTCAACCCTTTGACTACACACCCGGTCCGCTGGGGGACGAGCAGGTCGAAATCACCGTCAGTCATTGCGGCATCTGCCACTCCGATCTTTCCGTCATCGATAACGAATGGGGCAATGCGGTTTATCCGCTCGTCGCCGGGCACGAAGCGATCGGCACGATTGTGGAAGTGGGCCGCTCCGTCAAGAAAGTCAAAGTGGGGCAGCGCGTCGGCATCGGCTGGTTCTCCGGCAGTTGCATGTGCTGTCCGCAATGTCTCTCCGGCAGCCAGAACCTTTGCGCCACGGCCGAGCAAACCATCGTGGGTCGTCACGGCGGCTTTGCGGATCGACTCCGCGCGCATTGGGCCTGGGCGACGCCCCTGCCGGAAGGACTCGACGCGGCCAAGGCAGGCCCGCTGTTCTGCGGCGGCATCACGGTTTTCAATCCCATTGTGCAACTCGGTATCAGGCCGACGGATCGGGTCGGCGTCATCGGCATCGGTGGTCTCGGTCATATGGCGCTGCAATTCCTCAACAAGTGGGGTTGCGAAGTCACCGCCTTTTCCTCCAGTGATTCCAAGAAGGCGGAAGCGATGTCCCTCGGCGCACATCACGTGGTCAATTCCCGCGACAAGGCGCAACTGGATGCCATTGCCGGTTCGCTCGACTTCATTCTCTCCACGGTCAACGTTCCGCTCGACTGGACCGCGTACCTCACCGCCCTCGCCCCCAAGGGAAAACTCCATCTCGTCGGCGCCGTCCTCGCCCCGATTTCCGTCGGCGTGTTCTCGCTCATCGGTGGACAGAAATCCATCTCCGGCTCACCGCTCGGCAGTCCCGTCACGGTGGCGGAGATGCTCGACTTTGCCGCGAGGCACCAGATCGCGCCCGTAACCGAGACCTTCCCTTTCTCGAAAATCAACGAGGCGCTCGATCACCTACGCTCCGGCAAAGCCCGCTACCGGATCGTACTGGCCCACTAACGCCCTGCTACCAAATGGCGTGCAATCCCAGCTCCCTTCTCCTAGTTTTATAGTCCGACTTGAAACTTTTTCTTAAATACTGGCTGGTGGTGGTGGTCTGGATGGTCCTCATTTTCGACATGTCCACCGGTGTGGGCGCGCCCCAGCATAGTTCACGCATTCTGGTTCCGATCCTGCGCTGGTTTAAGTCGAACCTCACCTATCACGAAATCCAGCAGGCCAATCTCGTCGTACGAAAATGCGCCCATCTGTTGGAGTACGCCATCCTGGCCATCCTGCTGTGCTATGCGCTGCGGAAAAGCTCCCGGCAGCAAATTCATGGCTGGTGCTGGCGTTGCGCCGGTTGGGCTTTTTTCCTCTCCGCCGCGTATGGTTTGGGCGATGAAATCCACCAGCGATTTGTTTCATCGCGACATGCCTCGATCAGGGATGTCCTGATCGACGCGAGCGGTGCCGTTTTGGGCCTGACCATTCTTTGGCTCTGCCATCGCGCCATTGCTTCCACTCGACAAGAGAAGACAGCCATCGCCCCGCTCGATCCTACGTCCATTCGTTAGAACCTGAGTTAACTCAGGCGCGGCGACTCCTTAATCCCGGACCAGTTCGTAGGCGAGGCAGGTCTCATTCTCCAGCACTGTTTCCAGGTGCAGGGTGAGGTCGCCTCCCTGCACCTGGAGGGATTGCTCTTTCACCCGCTCTCCCATGGGATTGACCTGCCAGACCTTCCACGTTTTCTTGCCGACATCGGCCAGCTTGAATTTCACATCCACACTGCCGCGGCGAACCAGATGCGGCAGGCTTCCGTAATGCAGCAATAAACGCCGCGTCGCATCCGCAAAACGGATCTGGCTGTTCAGGCTGTCGGTCAAATGGAGCATCAGAATGCGATCACTTTGCGCCAACGGTTTTCCATCCACCGAGACGACATAAAGCGTGCCGAAATTGGCGTCGTTCGCCACGGAAACAATCTTTCCCGACAGCTCCGCGTCGGCACTCAACACGAAACCCTCCATGCGGTCAGTCACGACCTTGAGCGTTCCCTTCTCCGTGTTCAACAGGATCTGGCCGGTGTCGCTTTGATATCCCTGACCGGCTTGATACGACGTGGCGGGCAGAATGCCGTCCTTCATCAAGGAGTCCGTCAGGTCGGCCTCCGCATCGTAAAATCCCGGTTTGGGCGTATCCATTACGAATGCGTCCGCCTTCGCGCGCGGGCGCTTCGCATCGGCTCCCGTCGCCGCCACGCCAATGCGCGAGATCAATCCCAGCATGGTGTAGTTCCGGGAGAATTCCTTCGCCCGGCTCTGACCCGCCGCGTAAACCGCTTCGGATGTCATCACGAAACCGATGGTCTTGCGCGCCGGTTCGATGTCGCGGCGGCGGAAGATCAACGCGCCAAAGCGATCAGCCAGCAGACCGATGGGGTCCACCGCCAAATCGAACGTTCCGGCCCGTTTCGATTCGGTGAGCTGCTCAATCGTCGTCGCGTAGTCGAAGTTATACAATCCATCCCAATCCTGCAGGCTGGCGTAGGCGGACATGAGCAAGCCGCCCTCGGCGCGATAGGCATTCGGGCAGACGTAATTAAACTCCGAGATGATGTACGGTTTGCCGAGCATCCGCGACGCAAACAAACCGCGCGGCACGCCCGCCGAATAGGTGGTCGCGCTCGTCTGGGCAAATCGGAACGGCAATGACCATTGTTTCTCCGTGAACTCGGGATGATCCCAGTACATGTGATTATCCACATACTCGTAATCTTCCCGCAGGTACGACAGCATCTGTGCCGTCTTCCAGTTCGACCCGGTGATCGGGGCCACGACGCCGAGTGATTTCAGATAGGTGCGCAACTTCACATCGAGCTTCTGCTGGATCTCGACACAGAACCGCATGATGGCGGCCGGGCGATCCTTCGCAATGGCCGGGGGCTGCGTCGCGAGCCACTTGGCAAAGGCTTGTTCGTAGAGCGCACTGAGTTCCTTGAAATTCTCCGGGAATTCGAGCAGCGAGACCTCATTGACCGGACAGATGCCGACCAGCGCCGGATCGGAGGCCCACGTCATCTTGGTGTAGGGATTCACGTGCGTCAGCAGATTCTTCGCGAAGAGATTGAACACCTCCACCGCGCGATCGGAGATCGGCATCAATGCCTTGATTTCCTTCGCACCGATTTCCTTGCCTAGATCGGGAATTTCCGTGGGGCTGAATTTGCGGAAGGTATAGAGATCGATGTTGATGTAGATCCCCCTCGCCTTCAGCGCGGCGAAGAAATAATCCAGTTGATCGAGCTTCACCGGATCGAATTCATACGAGGAGCCACCCTTCTTAAGCAAATCTCCATCGTAGTGATGGAACCGCACCACATTATAGCCCGAGCGCGACAGTAGGTCCGCCACACGGTCCGCCTGTTCCTTCGAAAGATAATTCGCGGAGAAGCAGAGATTCACTCCATAGAACCGCACCGGGTCGCCCGGCTTTTTCTCGAATTCGAAGTGACCTGCGGACGTAATGCGGATCGGTCCGTATTTCCCGGCGGGGGCGTCATTCAAATGCGAAAAGTCGAACACACTGCCCGGCTTGATTTCCAACGCGTAGGAATACGGTTTCCAATCCGGTCCTTCCGCGAGTTGAAACTCCCCGGCGGGCGGCGTGTCGAAGCGAATGTAGTCCATTGAGCCGGAGAGCCCGGCAATCAACCACGCCGTGGGGCCGGTTGATTCCAGCGTGATCTCGCGGATAGGTTTCTTTTCCACCGCGATGTGGGAAACATACAGCCCGACGGGGGCACTCTTGTTCGTCCCGGACCAACCGACCGCGCCATTGGGCATCGCCGAAGGCGACCACCAGTTGCCCACCTCGCGGTAGGTTTTGATTTCCTGCACGGATTTACTTCCGTCGGTATACGTCGTCGTCACCTTACCGATCACCGCCGAACCGCCGGGCGTCCAGGCGGTCGCGTGCAGCAGATAAAGATGCGCGTAAGTCGGCGAACCCGCCACCGGCACCGTGGCCTGAGTCAACGTGCTGTGCGTTTTCGACTGCGAAATCACCAGACACGACGTGCCGCGATTTTTCGCCGGATCGATGATGTCGAACGTCACCCCCGCCGCCGCAAGCGGTCCCAAGGGCAGCGGTGACAGATCGTTGCCCGATCCCTCGTCACTCCAACCGCCCTGACCGTCATTGGCTTTGTCGTCGGCAAAAGCGCGATTCGTCACGCTCGCCAGAGAAATCGCCGCGCTCGCGTACGGCGCATAAGTCACGTCCACCGCCAACTCGGCGTGTTGGAGCGGTCCCTTGGGACGGGGAAATTCGAGCCGCACCTCGAAATAGCCGAACCCCCATTTGCGATTATCCTGAATGAGCACACGGGAAATGCCTTTGATCGTGAGCGTCCCGGTCGCCGTTGGCAGCACCAGCGTTTTCGCCGCCTTCACCACGAGTTGCACGTCTTTGAACTGCGTTGGCATGTCCACGGATTGCTCGTCCACGCGCACCGGATTTCCCGCCATGTAATTCACCGGCACCATGAGATCGAGACAGAAATTTTCCGCCGGCACGCCACTGGCATGATCCGCCACGTAGGAAACGCGGAGGGAGCGATCGCTCGCGCGCTGGAGAGTCTCTTTCAACGTGATCGGTTGCGCCGAAGCAGGCGTAACCATCGGACCGGCGAATTTCCATTCCCCGTTCGTGCCGGGTGCTGCCGCTGGGTCCGGTCGAAGCGCCGTTTGCTCAGTCCGTTTCCAAGTCGAATCGAAATGCGCCACCGAAAAGAGAACGCCGTCGAAGACAAAAGCGCCGTCCGACTGAAGTTTCAACATCGACACATCGGGATTCGAACCGGAAGCGGCCAGCGAGACTGAAGCGGCCCCCATCCACAATATCATCGTCCATACCCAAAAACGCCGCGAAAGAAGTGGAAGCTTTGACATAGGCTAAGAGAGGAAACTGAGTCGAAATCACGATCATTGCAAGACAGGAGCCGCTCAAAAATCGGCACATCAATCAATGATCGAAGAAATCGTTCGCCTGCGACAGACCGAACGAGATTGAACTTAACCCGTCAAAATCCGGGATGGATCAGATGGCGGCTATGCGGGTACAGGCTCGGGCAGCAACCGGTGATCTGGCAGAACGCCGTACTGAAATGACTCAGGCTGGTGTAGCCGACTTCAATCGCCGCCTCGGTCACATTATACCGTCCCGACCGCAGCAGTTCCGCCGCGCGACGAATCCGCAATTCGCGCAGTTTCTGCGGAATCGTTTTGCCCATCACTTTCGAGAAGGTGCGGCTCAGGTAAAACGGACTGCATCCGATCAGCTTGCCCATCGATTCCAGATCGGGCGGATCGGTCAGGTTCGCCTGCAACAGATCCACGACACGCTCCGCGCGTTCCCGGCCCACGAGTTGCACGCGCTGGCTGCGCGGATTTTCTTCCGGCGGCATCTGAAACAGAGTCAACGCCAGCAATTCCGTGATCTTGCTTTGATACCATAGCACGCGCACCGCCGCCGACACGGGCGGATGTTTCAGCGCTTCGAGCAGTTGTTGCAGCGGCTGTGTCATCACGCGCGGATCGCCCACAACGCCGCCATTCTTCCGTCCGCCCATCCACTGGCGTAGCGGGGTCAATAGCACGTCCTCAAATCCGGCAACCTGCCGCGCAAGATAATCGCGAGAGCACTCGACAGTGATGAACGTGTGCGGCTCGCCACCGGAACGGGTTGCTTGAATGCCGTCGCGTCCGACGCCATAAAAGCCGAGCATTTGATTGCGGTAGGAGGCCGATTGGTTGCGCATGCGCACCTCGCCGGTGCCGCGTTGGTTCAGGCACAGCTCCAGGCTGTCCTGATGAAAACTCTTTCCCCAGTCGAGATCCTGCTCCACGTGAAAAGCATGTGCCTCAACACTCACCCCGGTGCGCAGGAAATTGCCGTAAAGCTGTTTCCATCCGGACGAGACCGAACTCCACGCTCCCTTTTCCGCGGTCTCAGCGGTCATCAATGGCTCCGCTTCCGGCACAAGCGTCGCTTTCTCTTTGATCACGCTCATTTGCGGTCTCCGTCGAGATGGAATCGAATGGGAACCGTCGCGGTGGAATCGATCGGTTGACCGCCGATTCTGCCCGGGTAAAAACGCCAGCGCTGCACGGTCTGTTTGGCGCTGACATCCAGCAGGGAATAGCCGCTGCTCTTTTCGATCTCCACACTCTTCGCCGCGCCGGTGGCGCTGACTTCCACATGCAAAATCACCGTGCCCACCATGTTTTGACGTCGCGCCATTTCCGGATACACCGGCGGCGGATTGTTCAGGTAATTCGGCGTGGCGATCGTCCGCGCGCCACCACCGGAACTGGCCGTGATTTTATCCCGCCCTGCGCTGGTCGAAGCCCCCGTGCCGGTCACCTTCGGTGTCACAGGAGACGGCGGCAATGCGGACGGTTGCAGCGAAGCCATGGACTTGGGCTTCGGCTTCATCGCCTCCGCCACGGGCTGGGTCAAATCATCCGGAGTCACCACCGGCTTGACGGCTGGAACGTCGGGCATGGTGTCTTGCTCCGGGATCGTACTCGCTTCGCGCGACGCGGCGGGGGCCGCCACCAGATTGACCTCCAGACTCGAAATGCCCTGCTGCACACCATACTTGGCGCTTTCGACCAGCAGCACACTCCCGCAATAAAGCACCGCGCCGTGCAGTCCGACGGAAATCCAAAACCAGGGAGCGGCGAGAAAAGGAAAAGCGTGGGCGGCGCGCATGGCTTCTATGGTTTACGCGTGGTCTCGATGGCCACCTTCGTAATGCCGAGTTTCCGGGTTTCGTCCAACACGCTGACGATCGATTCGAAATTCGCGCGTCCGTCGCCATTGATGAAAATACGCGGGTCCTCGGCTCGCGCGCGCAACGCAGTCAATCGCGCGGAGACCTCCTCGAGCGTCACCAGTTCCTTGTTGAAATAGTAATTCCCCGTCTCCGACACCGTGATGGAGATATAATCCTTCCGATCTTGCGCCGCGCTCGTGGTCGCCACCGGCAACCGCACGGGAATGCCCTGGTTCTTCACCATTGAGAGCGAGACCATGACAAACGTGGCCAGCAGAAAGAACATGATGTCGATCAGTGGGATGATCTCGATCCGCGCGCGCCGCACTCCGCTTGGAGAGGGAATTCTCATTTCACCGCGACTCCGCGCAACAGGCAATCGCTGGCATGACATTTCGTGAGCAGCAACTCCACCTGCGTCGTGGCGTCCTCGATTTCATGCCGCGCTTCTTCCAACCGCGAGTTCAGGTAATTGAACGGCAGCAAGGCCGTGATCGCGATGCCGAGGCCGAACGCGGTCGCAATCAACGCTTCCGCGATGCCGCCCGTGATCGCCGTCGGCGCACCGAGCTCCTGATTACCGAGCAAGCCGAAGGAATGAATCATCCCCGTCACCGTGCCCATCAAACCGAGCAACGGCGCGAGTGTGATGACCGTGTCCAAAATCGACAACCCTCGACTGAACCGCTTCAACTCCAGATTGGCCGTGCGCAGGACCGCCTGCGAAAGCGAGGTCTGGCGATTGATCAGCGCCACGGTCAACGTCTTCGCCACGAAATCGGTGCTGCGTTCTCCCATCGAAATCGCCGTCTCGATGTCCCCATGCTCCACCTCGGTCAGAAGATTCTCCACCACCTCCGGCTCGCGGCGGCGCTGCTCCTGATAAATAAACCACAAGCGCTCAATCGTCACCGACAACGCCACAATCGACGTGAGAAGCAGCGGCCACATGATGGGACCGCCCTTGATAAAGAGTTCGATCATATAAAAAATCTCGGGAATTAGAAAACCTTACGGTCCTTGTTATGATTCGTTATAGCAATGCGCCGACAATCCTGCTTCCGCTGGGTTGTCATTTTTTGGCGTTGTATTGCGCAGGCCACCGCACCGTGTGGCTCCTCTACGGCACGACGATGAGCGGGCAATCCCTCTGAGGATGCGGCATTACCACCACCCGCTGCGCGAAAACTTCCTGAATGCAATCCACCGTCAGGAGCGCGTTCGGCGTCCCCTGCCCGATGACCCGGCCTTGCCGTAAAAGCAATACCCGGTCCGCGTACATGGCCGCGAGATTGAGATCGTGCAGCACGGTCAGAATCCCCACGCCTTGCGAAGCCAGTTCGCGAGCGAGAGTGAGGCAGGCGTGCTGATGCGTCATGTCGAGACTCGAGACCGGCTCGTCGAGCAACAGGTAGCGTGGGCCGCTCACTCCTGCGAGTTGCGCCATCACCCGCGCCCAATGCACCCGCTGCTTTTCGCCGCCGGAGAGGGTCAGATAATTTCGCTCAGCCAAATGCGCGACGTCCGCGCGCCGCATTGTCTCGCGCACGATTTCGCGATCCACTTCGGATTCAACCCCGACCACATGCGGAGCGCGGCCCATCAAGACCACTTCCTGCACCGCGAAGGGAAACGCCAGCGGCGAGGTTTGCGGCAAGACGGCCCGCTGCCGCGCCACCGCTTCGGAGGAATATGCGGAGAGCGAACGACCATTGAGCTGGATCTCCCCCGAGGATGGTTTGATCTCGCCGGACAAAGAACGAATCAACGTGCTCTTGCCCGCGCCGTTCGGCCCGAGCACCGCCAAAATTTCGCCGGGGACAATCGCGCACGAAACCGCGTCGATCAGCTGACGCTGACTCACCGTCACCGTCACATCGACGGCTTGCAACGAATTCACGAGAGACGTGCTCATAACTGCTGCCTTTCCCGCCGCAAGATCCACAGGAAAAAAGGCGCGCCCAACAACGCCGTTACGACACCGATCGGCAACTCCGCCGGTGTCACTACCAGCCGCGCCGCCAGATCCGAGGCCATCAACAAGAACGCGCCCAGCAACGCCGCGCACGGCAGCAGACGCCGGTAGTCCGGCCCGAGCCACAGACGAATCAAGTGCGGCGTGACGAGACCGACAAAACCGATGATCCCCACAAACGAAACCGACACGCCCACGATCAATGCCGCCGCGAGAATGATCCGCTGTTTGAGATGCTCCACATTCACGCCGAGATGCCCTGCCTCCGCCTCGCCGAGCAGCAGTACATTCAGCGCCCGCGCCTGCCGCGCCAACCACAAAGCAGGCAGCACGGTCAACGCCGCCAGCACACCGACGATCGGCCAGGTCGTGCCACCGAGACTGCCTAAACTCCAGAATGTAATGCTCCGCAATTGCGCGTCATTGGCCAGAAACGTCAGGACACCGATGCCCGCGCCGCAGAGGGAATTCAACGCAATGCCCGCGAGCAGCATCGTTGAAATCTGGGTCCGCCCCTCCTGACGGGACAGTCGCCAAACAAGATTCACGAGGAGAAAGCCACCCCCGAACGAGGCGAGCGGAACCACGAACAATGCCAGACCCGAGGGGACATGACGCAGAATCGTCTCGCCCAAAACGAGACACGATACCGCCGCGAGCGCTGCTCCGCTCGACACGCCGATCAACGTCGGGTCCGCCAGCGGATTGCGAAACAATCCCTGCAGGACCGCGCCCGAAAGCGCGAGTCCCGCACCGACGAAAAGGCCGCAGAAAACGCGCGGCAGACGAATCGTCCACAGCAACGCCTCTTCGCTCGGTTCGTAGGAAACCGGCAACGACAGGCCCAGCTTGTTCGCGAGGATCGCAGCGATTTCCAACGGCCGGATCTCCACCGCGCCCAGCGACAGCGAGATCACGCCAATGACCAGCACGGCCCCGAGCAATAGCAGCACGGGACCCACCGTTTTGGGAGAAGAGAGAGTCACTTTATTTCGAGTTGGCGAGAGAAGGATGCAACGCCTTGGAGAGTTGATCCACCGCATCACCCAATCGCGGACTGAACCCGAGCAGCAGCAAGTCGTCCATCGCCACGATGCGGCCGTTCTTCGCCGCCGGAGTCAAGGCCACGCCCGGTTGTTTCAACAGACCGTCCCGGCCCCCGATGCTTTCCAATCCACGATCGGGAATCAGGATCACATCCGGCGCCGCCGCCGCCAACGCCTCCGGCGTCATCGGCTTGTAGCCGTCGTAACCGGTCACCGCGTTCACACCGCCCGCGAGGGCGATCACCGCATCCGCCGCCGTGTTCGTGCCCGCGATGTTCATCGTCCCCGCGCCCCGCGCGTAGATGAAGAGCACCTTCGGCTTGCTTCCGGTCGCCGGCAACCGCGACGCCACCGTCGCGATTTTCTTATCCAGTTCCGCGCACAACGCCGCCCCTTCTTTTTCCTTCCCCAGCGCCTTGGCCACCGCCTCGATTTTCGCTTTCGCGCCGGCCACCGTATGATCGGCCGGAGCCTGCACGAACGGAATGCCGGACGCTTTCAATTGCGCCACCACGGGAGGAGGTCCCGCCTCCGTCGACGCGACAATCAGGGTCGGTTTCACGCTGAGGACACCTTCCGCCGACAACGCGCGCTGATACCCCACCTGCGGCAATTTCGTCGCCGCTTCGGGATAGACACTCGACGAATCGACCGCGACCAGTTGCGCTCCCGCGCCCAGCGCGTAGACAATTTCCGTCACGGGTCCGCCGATGGCTACGAGGCGCTCGGTTTTCTCCGCGGCTAATGCAGGCATCCAAAGCAGGGCGACTGCCGCCGGAAGAACCAGCGGCAGTTTCCAATGGGCGATGTTCATCGTCTTAAGCCTTTGGCAGGTTCAGGACAATCAAGCGCCACGCTTCGTCCTCGGCCTGGCCGGGCTTGCGCTTGCCGAAGAAGAGCACCACGTTCTCGCCCTGCTTGTCGAAGAGTTCCAACGAGGTGACAAAGCCGTCCTTCGTCGCCTTCTTGACCACCCAGGCCGTCGCGATGTCGGGCTCGCGCAGGTGCATGTTGAAGTCATCATCGAGCACGTTCAGCCATTCCGCGCCAAACGGTTTGATGTTGTGCACCGGACCGGTGTGAATCTGGATGCAACCGGGGCTGCCGATAAAAACCATGATCGGTGTCTGCGCCGCAGCGGCCCGTTCCAGCATCAACTTGGTCGCTTCCAGTTTCACCTGCCACGCGTAACCTTCCGGAGCGAGACGCAACGCCTGCTCGCGCGAAACGCTGAATTTCTTCATCAAGCCAAAGAACTCGTGCGTGTCCTTCGTGGTCTTCCAGCCTTCCTGGAAACCGGTCACGTCGATTTCGCTGTCCGGCTTTTCCGGGGCGGCTTTTTCGACGGGGCCCGTCACCTGCTCGGTCGATTGATTGGACGACGTGTATTTCGTCACCAACTCGGAATACACCGCGTGATCGCTGCCTTCCGTGAGGAAGAGCTTGAACACCGCCGTGCCATCGAAGTCGAAAAACTGCAGGCTATGGCGCAAGCGGCCTTCCTTGTCCGTCTCGCCAATAGCGAAACCGACATGCCAGTGGCTCATGAACAAACGCAGGTCGATATCCGCGCCCACCACCTGACCCATGCCGTGGAAGAAGGCGATCTCGTTTGTGAAAACGCCATAGCGCTCGTGCACGGCGGATTCATTGCGCGTCAGGCACATCACGCGACCCAGTCGCGGGAATTCCTTGATCAACGCGGTCCAGTCCCCCTCGAGGCGGGTGACATGACGGCCACAATCGGTTGCCAGCAATTCCGCTTCGCTCACGCCCAACGCGCGGGCCGCATCGCGAATGCGCAGCTTGGGGTTTTGGGTCAACAACTCGCTCCAGCGAGTCTTCAGGTTTTCGTTATTTTCGGTTTTCATTGCATGTTCCTTTTTTAGGGGGTTAGAAATTGATGGTCAGACTCGTGCGCACGGTGAAGCCGGGCTGCGTGAACATATCGATCTGGCTCGGCGTATTGATACCGCCCGACGGCACGCTGCCGTTGTTGCTCACGTTGCGCACATCCTGCCAGAGCCAGTACTGCTGGTTCGTGAGGTTGTAGAGACCGAGCGAAAACTTCGCGTGCTTGGTGATGTCCACATAGCTCACGAGGTCAATCGTGTTGTATTGCGGCGGACGGAACTGCGTGGGCATCGTCTCCGAGACACTATTCTTCGCGCCGACAAATGTGTTCGTCAGGTCCACGCCAAACTTGCCGTTGCGATAACGCAAGCCGGTGCGCAGCTTCCACGGATCAACCGAGTCCAGCGGTTGATTGTTCTGCAGATCGTCGCCCCACGCGAACGCGGTGCCCGCGATGAAGGAGAGTCCTTCCAGATCAGGATTATAAATGACGAGCGGCCACTCCGTGCTCAACGTCGTGCCATAGATCTGCGCCTGATCGATATTGGTCGACTGGAAGATCTGCTGCCCCGACGAATTGAATCCCACAAAGGTCTGCTGGTTGATGAAGTCCTGATAATAATTGTAGTAACCCGCCAGGCTCGCCTTCACCACCGGGTAATCCACCCGGATACCGGTTTCAAAGTTGTAGCTCGTCTCCGATTTCAGATTCGGATTCGCCACCACCGTGTAAAACTCGGAGGGATTCAGGAACACCGCGTTCAACTCCTCTGTCGTTGGCGCGCGAAATCCCTGCGCGAACTGCGTATAGACCATGATCTCTTTTTCCGGGCGACCAATCAACGCCAGCTTCGGCGACACGGCCCACTCGTCATAGCTCACGCCATTCGTGTTGCTCATCTTGCCGTAAAGATCATCGTTGCGCACATCGAGGTCGTAGTAATCCACGCGCAATCCGGGCACGAGCGAGAACACCTTGTCGGGACCGAGATCGATTTCGTCCTGCGCATAGAAACCGAGTCGCACCACGTTCGAATCCGGGATTTCCTTGTACGGCATCTTGTAGGGACCGTTGACGCTCGGCTGCGTGCCGAAGCTGCTGGACTCGACGCCCGTCGTGAGATTCTTGATGGAACCGTTGACATTGCGCTCCAGCTGCGAATAGGACAATTCGGTGCCGTAGGTCAGCATGTGCGCCCACGCGCCCGTATCGAAACGCTTCTCGAATTGAATCCCGCCGCCACCGATATTGTCGCTGTAATCGCGCTGGAATGAGCGCAGGAACGGCACTGTGTTCTGCCGGACGTAACGTTCCCGGATGTCCTCATTGCTTGAGGTGGGTTGATAGTAGCCCTGCCACGTGAACGCATCGAATACCGGCGTCGCCTCGGGCCGCTCGAAGCGATGATTCACACTCGCCCGCCAACGTTCCGCCGTAGTGTCCTGAGTCACCGAACTGCGGTTGATGTTCACAGGGCCATTCGTAAAGGAACCGAGCTGGTTATTCAGCGCCGCGTTGTTGTCACGGTTGAAATACTCCCCGGTCAGCACGAGCCGATTGAACTCATTTGCCTGCCACGCCACCTTGGCCAGGACATTGTTACTGTGATAATTCAACGGATTCGCACCGTAGTTGCCCATGTTCTGGGTTTCGTTACCATCGCGGCGCGTGTACACACCCAGCAATTCCACATCCTTGCCCGCGCGCAGCGCCATCGTGCCAGTCTCCGCATACTCCATGCTCGCGCTATCGAACGCAGACGTGACGTCGAAGTAATACGGTTCCGCTTTGCCGGTGAGATAGTCCGATGGATCCTTGGTGATATATGTCACCACGCCGCCGATCGCATCACTGCCGTAGAGACTGGAAGCGGAACCCTTCAGAATTTCCACCCGCTTGAGCGAGTCAATGTCCTGATAGTTGCGGCCAATGCTGTACGTGCCGCCAAAAGTGTACTGGTCCGCCTGCCGAATGCCGTCGGTCTGGATCAGGATACGGTTTCCGTCGATACCACGAATATTATATCCCTGCAGCCCTGCGCCACTGCGGCCCCCCGCTCCCTTGCCGCCCACATTGTTCGTGGTACTGACGTCGAGTTCGTCCGCAACAAGATCGCGGAAATTCGGCGCCAGCTCCATCTGCACGCTGTCATCGGTGTAGGTGGAAACGCTGCCTGCCACATCATTCTTCGACTTCTCCGTGCGCGTCGCCGTCACGACCACTTCATCCAGGCGCACCGGCTTTTTGATTCCTTCGTCCAGAATCGGTTTCTTCAACTTGTCTGCCGCCGCCTGCTCTTGCGCGGTCGGCTTGTGCGCCACCTCGCCGGCGTTTTCCTGTTGGACGGTGGTGGTCGGGATCGAAGCCGTGCCGGTCGCCGTTTGCGCCAGCGCCCCCGGTTGGCCCAGCGTCAAACAGGCCAAGCATAACCAGACCAAAAAGAATCCGCGGAATCGTACCGCCCACCCAAAGCAATCGTTCATGGGGGCGGAGTATTTCAGAACTCGCCAGATCGTGCTTTGGCTGGATTGCTATTTATTTCTCTCTAATTGCACTTAGTAGACCGCCTAATCATATTTTGAGCCAATTCTATTTTGACAGTCTCATCCAGTGCCAAGGTAAACCGATCCTCGACAAACTCAGGATGACCAGCGTGACGCTGGACCCAGTATGACGGGTTGGGGAGGTAATCTCAATTGATCGTGAGAGTAGAAGCTTACCCTCTGACATTACTTTCATTCCACGTCATCCTGAGATTGTCGAAGGATCAGTTGGCGTGCTCCATGAGTTGTAGAGTTGTGACAATCTAGTGGAACATGTCAGATGAAATGAGAGTTGCGAGTGCTTTGCTGTAGGGTGCAATTGTATTGCGCCGCGGCGCGATGCAATTGCGCCCTACAAAAAGACATTCTGCTCGCACACCCCATCACATCACGAGACATGATCCACTAGAGAAAAAGACTTTAGCTCGTCTTATTCTGGCGTTTAGCTTCTTACTTTTTCAGAAGCTATCACTCTCACGATTCCAACGAGTTAGGGCCGCGCGAAGATTTTATCTGAAGCTCATACCGGAGAGTAGCGTCATAACCGGTATGAAAATGACATCTCACTGGGCCAAGCCCCTGATCCTGGGAATTGCGGCCGGCATGCTCGCCTTCGCCGCGACAACGATTCCGGCCAAAGCAGGATCTGTTAGTGTTGGCGTCACCTTTGGCAACAGCCCGAACTACTATTATGGACGCCCCTATCCGGCACCCTACCCCGGTGCAACCTGGATTCCCGCGCAACGTTGTTACGACGGAAACCGTTACTACTGGCGCCAAGGGTACTACCGGCCCGCGCCCCAGCCCTACTACTACAACCGGGGCCACGGCTACGGCCATGGACATCACAGGCACCATCGTTAGGAGGTGACCGGTAGTGGAGAGCGGCATGGAACGCGGCTCTCCGCGGTCAATTTTTGACCGGTGCGGCTTTCACCAAAACCGGCAGGAGCCGACGCATGATCTCCTCGGCCTGCGAGGAGTCCTGAGGTCCGCGAAGAATCACCTCGAGCACTTGCTGCCCCTGATTCCGGCGGCCTTCGATCATCGCCTGCCACCGGCTGCGAATCGACCAATCTTCCCCGGCCTCCGCGCCTTCGATCACCCGGTCTTCGCGCAGACAGTAGAAGACATAGAGAGGCGTTCGGTTGAAATCGAACACGAGTTGCCGGAACGGCAGCGTCACACCATTCGCTTCGCCAATCCACGTGCCTTCATTGGACCGCAGAAAGCAGCCCGCCGACGGCAGACAAATTTCCGGACGATGCAACCGTGCCAATTGCGCCGCCGTACGGCCCGGTTCCCAACGCAGAAAATAGGTCATCACCTCCACACCGGAGTCCAGCCACGCGCCCGCTTCCACGCGATTCACCCGCAGGAGCCGAGATTCCACCTCGCTCAACTTCACAGGCCGAAATTGCTCCGCGCCGGTCGGCAACTGCACACTCCACGGCATCGCCTGCACCGCATGCCATTCATGCCAGCGATACCACGCGTCCGTTGCTCCTTCGATAACCAGAAGCCAGATAAAAATCGCACCCCACACGCGCGGAGAACCCATTGCGGGAGTAAACAACCGTTCTGTTCCAACCTGCGGTTCCACGACAGGAGCGCTCACAGCCGTCCGGTTCCGCAACGCGTGTCCCAGCGCGGCGACGCCTGCCAGTGAAACGATCAAGACGGTGTACCCAATCGGGTCATGCCACTTGCTCAAATTCGCCGCTCCTTCGTGAGCCACGATCCACACCAGCACAAAAGCCCGCGCCACATTCGCCACGAAGGCCAGTCCGAGACTGAACGCGAGCAGGAAACCGCGCCGCTTCACCGACAGTCGGTAGACCTCCCCCAAGAAGAGTGCGGCCATGAGAATCGTCTGCAACGAGCGCACCCCGCTGCACGCCTCGTCCACACCGACCAGTTGTCCGGGCAACGCGATCACATTTCCACGCGCCTGCGCCGGGATGCCCAGCCACGTGAGCAACTCCACGCTGAACGTCGCCACCCAGTTCATCAATTCCCGCACCAGCGGTTGCTCGATCACCGACGGCCATGGGACCGCCGTCAAAATGAACGCGGTGGAAAACGCAAAGTGCCGCCACCACGGAACTCCCCCGCGCGCGTAAAGTCCGCACCACGTGATCCCCACCACCAGAATTGCCAGCACCCAACTCGCCGGACGCCAATCGGGATTCGCTTCCAACATCAACCGCACGGGCAGCAACAGAATCAACAAGCCACCGAGCACCAGTCCCAATCCTTTTTTTGAAGCGGGCGGTGTCGCCGCCGGTCGCGTCTGCCACGCCTCCCAGAACAGGTAGAGCGACAGCCCCGGCACGAACCAGCCATAATTGTACTGCTCATTCACCGACCACTCGACACGCAGTTGGTTCACCAGAAAAAGCCAGAGCGAGCCCAAAACGGTCAACCCCGCCAAGGTCGGCCACTCTCGTCTCCACCCCATCTGTTCGCTCATGCGGCCACCATACCATGGACCGTCGCGCATACAAGGCGCGGCCCACGACTTTGAGATTGCCCCCATCGCCTTCCCGTTTCAGGATCAGGTGTTGTGAATCCCCCCGACGATTACGATGAACCGCCGAGCCGGAAAGGACTCTACCTCGGAGTCACTCTCACCCTCGTGGCCGTTTTACTCGTACTCGGCTTCTTCTTTGGTCGTCCCTCCTATCACGCGCTGAAAACGTTCCGCGCCCAGCAACTGGCCCGGCAGGCGGAGCAATACGCCAAGGATCAAAAGTGGCGCGAGGCGCTGCAAACCGCGCAAGCTGCCTACCAGATGGCCTCCACCGATGCCAAGACCCTGCGCATCCTCGCTCGGCTCCAAGCCCGCATGTCGCCCCCGGACGCGCTTGATCTCTACCTCGCCCTCGCCCAACTGCCCTCGGCGAAGCCGGACGATTTGCGGGAACTGACGCGGCTGGCAATTGGACTCGGCAAATTGCCACTGGCGCAAAACACCCTCAACGCGCTGCTGCAAAACGAACCCGCCAACGTCAACAATCTCCTCCTCGCCTCCGAGCTCTCCCTCGCCACGCGCGATCTCAACGCCGCCACCGCCTACGCCAATCGCGCCCGCAGCCTCGATCCGCATAACCGCACCGTGCTGTTCACACTCGCCCGACTCCTCGCGCTCAACCCCAAGACCCATGCCGAAGCCGCCAAGATTCTGCTTCCACTCGCCATTCCGAGCGCGGACCAGATCGGTCTCGACTCGCTGCAGATCCTGGCGCAGCTCGCTGATCTTCCCGAGGAGGATGCCCGGCTTGCGGCGGACGCCCTGCAACGCCATCCCCTGAGCCAGCTGTCGCAAAAACTGCTCGCCCTGCAGGTCGACATGCGCCTCAAGCCGAGCGACCGCAACGCCATTCTCGACGCCGCGATCCAACAATATTCCGGCACCGATGACGAGCGGCTCACCCTCGCCCGCTGGCTCAACCAGCAAAAGGAATATCAACGCGTCATTGCACTCATTCCGGACAAGACGCTGTTCCTCTCGCAAAATCTTTTCCTCGTCCGCGTCGACGCCATGGCCGCGCTCAAACAATGGCAGGAAATCGACACCCTGCTCACCAACCCGAAGGTGCCGTTGACCGCGCCGATTCGCGAACTCTACCGCGCCCGCTGCGCGCGGGAACTTGGCCAGAAAGCCGATGCGGAGGCCCGCTGGAATCGCGCCATCGCGGAGGCGGCAGCCGATCCCAATCCGAACACCCTTTGGTATCTCGCCGACTACGCCCTGCGCATCAACGAACGCGCCCAAGCGTGGAAGATTTTTGACCGGCTCACACAGAATCCCGTGACGGCGCGACGCGCGTACGAAAATCTCGTCCGCATGGCCGAGCAGGAAGGCGAAACCGCCCGCCTGCTGGAAATCATCACCCGCGCCGCCAAGGCTTACCCGGAAGATCCCGCCCCGCGCAACGACATCACCTATCTCCAACTCCTGCTCGGCGAACACACCGAACTCGCCCAAGCGAACGCGGAGCGACTCTTCGCGCAGCAACCCAAGGTCGTCGCCTTTCGCGTCACGCTGGCCCTGGCCAAACTGAAGGCCAATCAACCCGCGCAAGCCTTGCAACTCTTTCAGGAAATCACCTTCTCCCCGGCCGATTTACTCCCCGGCTGGCAGGCGATTTACGCCAACACCCTCGCCCATAATAACCGCGCCGCCGAAGCCAAACAGATCGCCGCGAAGATCCCCCTCGACCGCCTCAAGCCGCAGGAACGCGAACTCATCCAGGGTCTGCGCTAGCAGGGCTGAGCCCTGCACCCGGTAACGCTTCGCCACAGGTTAATTTTTATCCGGGAATGTCGGTGTAGCCGCCAGCATGATTTACTAGCAATGCCTCTATCAAGAGGACTGTGCGCAAAATACATAAAGCAATCGCCCAGCAAACACATAGGGTTGTCGAAACAAAACCAGTGCGCTAGACTCTCCGGATGATTAGCAAAGGCTACGTCGCCATTTTCGACGCCCCCCTGAACAAGGAGTCCATCAGTCTCTTTGTCGAATCCTGGCTGGAACGCTTCGAACGCGTGGAGCAGGTCACACCCGAACCCGGTCTCTCCGCCACCGCCCTCGCCATTACCAAGCGCGAGGAAATCATGTGGGAACCGAGCCTGCAATTCCGCGTCGTCAACGGCGACGAATTCACCTGGGTCTACGTCACCCAGAACCGTCGGGTCATCGAAACCACCGGTATTCCCTCGGAAGAAATCTCCCTCTGCCTCGACGTCCTCATCGAACTCGAAGGCGTCACCGAAATCATCGAGGAACACAACGACAAGCGCCTCGACGAACTCGAGAAGCAGGGACTGCTGTAATTCTTTTCACACACCCCGGCGCTACGCGCCCCCCCCTCTTGATAGAGGGGATTTCGGCAACTGTGAGTTTCACTAGCATGAATCCCCTCTATCAAGAGGCGTGGCGCGTAGCGCCGGGGTGTGTCAATCTTCACGGCAGATCTCGCTATCCACGACATTACATTGTCACTGACCGCTAACCGGATGATTCTGCATGGCATGAACTCCGAGTTTCTGATCGTCCCTCTTTGAAATTTGCGATCTCAAATCTCAAATTTTCCGTGCCGTAAAAACCGCACGATCCGGCCAAATACCGGTCGCGACACGAGCAATCCAAAATGATTCACGTGCGCGACCGCATGCGCCGTCGCTCCCGCGAGTCGCGTCTCCTCCAGCGTCACCGTACCGTCATTCGGTCCCGGCATGGAGCCCAGCACCTGCCCGATGCCGAGTGGATAAGTCCCCGCGATCACGCCAAATGGCCGCTCGCCGTTCCAGCTCGGTTGACCCCGTTGCAGCAGCGGCAACAGCGTTCTCCCGAGAATCGGCCGTTCCAATCCGAGCTGTTGAATCCGCTGTGCGGTCCACGATCCATTGAACGGCGAACCCAACGCCACCACATGGCCGGGCCGCGCAGACGGCGTCCGCTGTAAAAGTTCATGCGTAAGCAAACCGCCGAGGCTGTGACAGACAAAGTGCACCGTCTCGCCCTCCGACGCGTCCACATAGGCGCGCAACGCCGCCAGATTTGACTCCGTCTCGCCGCGTACCGAAGGGTAGCGGAATTGGCGCACGCGATAACCCGCCTCGCGCAACCGGCGCGCGAGCCACTTCATCTCCACGCCGAGCATCCAGATGCCGTGAACCAGCACCACCGTTTCCTGACGCGATTCCGTCATGACCCAACCGTGTGCTCCGGCGCGCGGGTTTCTTCCGGGTAAACTGCCACCGCGGCGGCCAATGTCGTCCCCGCAAAAACCGTAGCCGTCAATCGCTCGACGAGTTGCCGCGCCTTGCGATCGCGCGCGCGGTGGAACCACCCGCGCCCGGCCTCCGCGTCGGCATCCATGATCGTGGAAAGACCCGCCGAATAAAACGCCATCCGCAACGTCACGGGAACAAATCCCATCCAGCGAAAGGTCGTCACAATCTCGCCCTTCTCAAAATTCCGCGACACCTCGGTCAATTTTACTTCAGCCAGCTTCGAGCGCACCGCTTCGAAAACATAGCGGTAGGGCGCATCGGAGGCGCACCGCTCCACCAGCACCTGGTTGAACCGAATTTCGAGTTTGGCCTCGGACCGGATCGGCTGCACGACCTTCGCCCGCGGCGTCAGATTATCGAAGCTCATAGAATTCTCGTATTCAGAAACACGTTTTTCCACTACCCGCCCCCTTGCCCGATTCCTCGACTACGCTCGGAATGACCAGCGTGACGCTGGACCCGGTAGCTGATTTGCTATGCAAATCGCTTTATACATTCGCATTCACATTCCGTCATCCCGAGCGTAGTCGAGGGATCGGGCAAGGGGGCAGGTTCAGGCCTTATCTTGCCACGACCGATTTCTGTCCCAAGACCTTAACATATTCCCGTCCCTTGACCAGTGCGCCGTGGGGGAGCTTCGTGCGCCGCGCTCATTAACCCTCTCAATTTTTCAAGCTCGGACTTGTCCCGGGCCCGCAATGCGCTTAGCTTCACTCTATTCCCATGGTCGAACTCATCGACAAACTCTGCATCGCGATGCGCGCCAATCAGGCCTCGGATCTTTTCCTTTACGAAGGCGGCGTGCCGCAAATCCGGCTCAACGGCAAACTGATGGATCTCGGCGACAGCACGCTGGCTCCCGAATTGCTCGAACAATTCTGGCTCGAATGCGGCGCGAGCGCGTCCACCCTCGACCGCGACACCGCCTTCTGCGCGTCCGATGGCGGCCGTTTCCGCGTCAATCTCTTCCGCACCCTCGGCCGTCGCGGCGCGGTGCTGCGCGAAATCAAGACCACCATTCCCGATCTCGGCACACTCCGACTGCCCACCGAACTGCTCACCACGTGGGTCTCCCGTCCGGCGGGACTCCTCCTCGTCGCGGGCCGCACCGGCTCCGGCAAATCGACCACCATCGCCTCTTGCCTCCAGTGGCTGAACGAGCACACGCCGCGACACGTGGTCACCATTGAAGATCCCATCGAGTACCTCTTCCAGAATCAAGCCTGCCTCTTCAGCCAACGCGAAGTCGGCATCGACACCGACTCCTTTGCCGAAGGCATGCGCCGCTCCCTGCGCCAAAGTCCGGACGTGATTTTCGTCGGCGAAATCCGCGATTACGCCTCTGCCTCCACCGCCCTGCAAGCGGCCGAGACCGGCCACCTCGTCGTCACCACACTGCACAGCGCGAACGTCGCGGAAACGATCGAACGCTTCGTCCAGATCTTCCCCGCCACCGACCGCGAAGGTGCCCAGCGCATTCTCAGCAGCCAACTTGTCGGCGTCTTCTGCCAGCAACTTGTCCCCACCAAGGAAGGCGGACTCATCCCCGTTCTCGAATATCTCCAGAACGAAGGTCTCAGCCGCAAATACATTCAGGACGGTCGCAACCCCGAACTCTCCGACATCATCGCCCGCGGCGACAACGCCACCTCGCGCTCTTTCCTGACCTCCCTGGCCACCGAAGTGCAATCGGGCGTCATCCATCAGGATGTCGCGCTGCAGTATTGTGAAAATCCGCATGAACTCAGCCGCGTCCTGCGCGGCATCTCCAGCGGTTCAACGGTCAAATCCTGAACGGAAAATTTTGACGAAATTAACGGAATTTACGAAATTAAAAGACAACCGTTTTTTAAAATCTGGAAAGCAGGAATCTCTTGCAAAACCTATAACCCATTTTCTTGATTCTCTGAGTTCCTGATTAAAAAAGTTCCCTGTCTTTTAATTTCGTAAATTCCGTTAATTTCGTCAAAAATCCCCTTCTCTATGGCCAACGAAAACGTCCTCGATGTCGTCTACTTCCTCACCGAGACGGTCAACCGCTCCGCCTCCGATCTCCACCTCGCCGTCGGCTCGCCGCCCATGGCGCGACTGCACGGTTCGCTCGTTCCCCTCGCCGAATACAATCTCACCGCGGACAACTGCCGCGATCTCATCCTCGGTATTCTCACGGAAAATCAACGCGCCCGGCTGGAAGAAGAATGGGAGCTCGACTTCGCCCTGCAGGTCGACGGACTCGGCCGTTTTCGCGGCAACGCCCACTACTCGCGCGGTTCGCTCGAAGCCGCCTTCCGCCATATCCCCAGCGAAATTCCCGACATCAAGAATCTCGGCCATCGTCCGTTCCTGCTGCAACTGTGCAACCTCGAGCAAGGTCTCATCCTCTTCACCGGCATCACCGGTTCCGGCAAGACGACCACGCTTGCATCCATCATCCAGCACATCGGCAGCCAGCGTTCGGGCGTGATCATCACCGTCGAAGACCCCATCGAATTCATTTTCGAGAATCGCCTCTCGCTCGTGAAACAGCGCGAGCTCGGCACCGATACGAAGAGCTTCCCCATCGCGCTGCGCCATGCGTTGCGGCAGGACCCGGACATCATCATGATCAGCGAAATGCGCGATCGCGAAACGATGCAGACCGCGATTAGTGCGGCGGAAACCGGCCACCTCGTCCTCGCCACCGTTCACACCATCGACGCGCCCAAGGCGCTCGACCGCCTCATCGACAGCTTCCCGCCCGATCAACAGCCGCAAATCCTCGCCCAGTTGGCGAACTGTCTGCAGGCCGTCGTCTCGCAGCGATTACTCCCCCGCGCCGACGGCCAGGGTCGCGTCCTCGCCACCGAAATCATGGTCTGCAACAACGCCATCCGCGCCTGCCTGCGCGACCGTCGCGGCGAGCAGATGATCGGCCTCATGGAAATCAGCAGCCGCGAAGGCATGCACACCATTGATGACAGCCTCATCGAGTTGCTCGAAAAAGGTCTCATCACCAAGGAAGAAGCGCTCATCAACGCCCGCGATCCCAATCGCATCAATAATCTCAAGGCCAAGAAAAGTGGTTTCTTTAGTTAGATAGCGATCTGAAATCCATGGAAGCGGCGGCACACTGTGCCGCCAGCTACTGCCCTGCGCCAGCAGCTTGTATTCGGCACAATTGATGCTTAGTTATAAGTAGCATGAAAACCATGAAAATGCCGGCGCAGATCCCCATCATGACGCTGCCCAACGCCATCCTTTTTCCGCAGGCGTTGCTCCCGCTCTATATTTTCGAACCGCGCTACCGCGCCATGCTCAAGAAGTCCCTCGAACAACAGCGCATGTTCGCCATCGCCATGCCCGGCGCACACACCCGGCCCCGCAACATCGGCGGCATTGGAATCATTCGCGCCTGTGTCGACCGGCCCGATGGCACCTCGAACCTCATTTTGCAAGGCGTCTCCCGTGTGCGTTTCACCCACTTTGTTCAAAAAGAACCCTACTACGTGGGCGATATCGAAGTGCTCGAAACGCAGGGAAATAATCCGAAGCAGGTGGAAGCCTTCGCCGCGCGCGTGATCCAGCAGGTCAACCGCCTGCATCAGGGCGGTTCGCTCGACAACGACGGGATTATCAAATTCCTCAACGAGCTGACCGACTACGAAGCGCTCGCGGACATCATCACCTACAGCTTCATCGAGGACGTCAGCCGCAAACAAGCCATCCTCGAGGAACTCGATCTCTGCAAGCGTCTCCGCAAGGTTGAACTCGCCCTGAAGAAAATCGACTAGTGGCGTGTCGCCATGAGCAACGACGCGTTCGCAGAGCCAACCAATAACAACCCGCCCCTTCCACCCGATCCTTCGCTTAGCTCAGGATGACCAGCGTGACGCTGGACCCGCTTGCTGATTGGCTGCGCCAATCGCTAAAGACATTCGCTTTTACACTCTGTCATCCTGAGCTAAGCGAAGGATCGGGTGGAAGGGGCGGTTTTAAAGGCAATTGGCTCGATAGCACCTCACATCCTCTTTCCGACGACCATCTCATGACAACGCGATCTAGGCTCGGTCAACAATCAAAAGGGCGCCCCCTCAGATCGCACACCCTATTGCTGGCTCATGATCAGCAGCGCGTCGCGTGCCGATTCATATTCCGCCTGCACATGACTCCCCGCCCGCAGAATCGTGGCGGCGTCGTCGCTATGACCGGCCTGTTCGATCTCAAAGCACAAGGCCGCCAACCGGCGTGCCCCGAAATTCCCCGCGCTCCCCTTCACCGCATGCGCGTGCTTCGAAGCCATCTTCCAATCCTGCGCCGCAATCGCATCGTCCAGTTTCGCCAGCAACTTCGGTGTATCATTGACGAAGCTCTCCACCAACCGCTTGAACAACTCGTTCGAGCCCGGCGCATCGAGAGAACGCAATTGCTCCAACGCCTTCACATCCAGATCCGCATTCATCTTCCAGCCTCCTTTTAAATCTCAAACCCTCAGACCTCGATAATCCGCCCATCCCGATCCAGTGCCGACTCCAGCACAGCGGGAGCGATTCCCCACTTCTGACAGAAAAATTGTCTCTGCGCCCGGCACGCTTCCACGCCGCGCTGCCCACCGGCGGAGATCCCCGCCGTGTGCTGCACCACCGTCACACGACCATCCACAATCAGGTCGTACCCCTCCGCCCGCACCGCCAACCCGTGATCCATGCTCTCGTTTTGCATCGACGAAAAATGCAGGTCGAACACCCCCGCCCGATCGATTGCCTTCTTGCGATAGACCACCAACGGGCCACTCAAAAAATTCGTCAGATACAGCGATCGCCACGGCGCCATTTTTTCCGACGGCTGACTCGAAGCCATCTTCGGAAACAACCGCAACGGCGACAGATAATCCGTCTGCCCATCCTCGCGCGGCACCAATACCGCCGGCGACACCGCCCCCGCCAGAGGGAAACGCCGCAGCGTTCCCACCAAATGCCGCAACCCCTCCGGCGGCAACTCCACATCGTCATCCATCCGCACCACCACCGGCGCGGTGCACCGCGACAACAACCAGTTCCACCCCGCTGGCACACCCACCGCCACCGGACTGCGCACGATATCGAGAAAGAAAGGATACCCCGCGCCCGTCAACTTCGACAAATACCGCGTCACCGGCTCGCCGCTCCCATTCAACAACAGATGCACCCGCAAGCGCGGATACTGCGCCTGCGCCAGCTTCGACAAACACGTCTGCAAATTCGAAAGCGAATTCCCCGTCTGCAGAATCACCTCCACACTCGGCTCCTCCGCATCCCACACATCCAGCAAATCCTCGATCATCGGCTGCCCGATCGATGACCCATTCCACTTCTGCCGCAAATGATAAATATTCGGGATCAGCGGGTCCCAGCCCCACTTCGTTTGCCAATGCGCATAGGCCGGGCCCGACTCCTGCGGATATTCCACGGATGTCTCGGAGACTGTCGCCGTCACCTCCGGCGCACACGCCACCGTGAATCCCGCCTGCCGCGCCTGCACACACAAATCATCCACCAAAAGATTCGGCACCGCTGGTTTCCCCTTGCCCAGATAGGCCGCATCGAAACCCGCGATCTTGTCCAGCAAAGAGCGCTTCACCAGCACCGCCGAACCCCAGACCGATTCCACCTCGGTCAAGGGGGACGCCTCCGCCACGGCGGGAGCCTCGCCCCAAAAACGATTGATCCGCTCCGCCGCGACACCCAGTGGAGAAAGAATCCGGCGGCCCGCCGAAAAAACGCGCACCTCCCGCCGGTCGAAATGCGGGAACGGCGTCAACGTCGTCGCCCCCACGATCCCCAGCGTCGCATTCGCCAACGCATGCGCCTGCAACCGACGCCCCGCCTCCGTCGGGTCCGTCACCTCGCCCGACAACAACAGGACATCCTTGCGACTCGAAGCAATGCCCACCAACGCCGCTTTCCAGTCGGCATCCGTCCGCGTGATAAACGTCTCAAAGTCGGCAGTCATGGTGGCGTCGCCCCTCACCATCGGGCAACTCTTACCTACAACGGCACAATGCCCGGAAATAGTTAGAGCAGTCGCGATGAAAGACGGGGATTTTTTTGACGAAATTAACGGAATTTACGAAATCGAAAACAAACCGATTGATTAATCAGGAACTCAGGAAATCAAGAAAATCGGGCGGAGGTTCTGAAAGAGATTCCTGCTTTCCTGAGTTCCTGATTCAAAAAATTCCTTTCTCTCTCATTTCGTAAATTCCGTTAATTTCGTCAAAAAAATCCCCGCCTTTCCGCTCTTTTCTCGCACACGCAGCTCACGTAGCAAACCTAAGCCTAACGTCTCCGCCCCGATCCATGCTTAAATAGGCGCATGAATGGGTCCTCCGCCTCGGCCATTTTCCATCTCAAATTTGAGATTTTAGATACCACTCACACGCACGCGTCCCAAGAGAACCGAAGAACTGGAGACGTTGGGAGCCGTTCGGAGCTCGCACCCGATATTTTCCGTCACAACAAGGGCTTACAAAGCGTGATCCCGCTTAAAACTCTGAATTAGATTCACTTATGAGACTTTTCATATCGCAAAATAAATCCCTCCCGGCAAAGCGATCGCACCTCTCTGAATCGTCACAAATCAAAAATAAGCTTTATTTATACACACGTACTTGACGCCAACACAGCGACTGTTAGTGTCGGAATCTTCCACCTTCAAATTGGTAATTTATGTCCAAGAAAACAAAGAAAAAAGACCTCAAAAAATCAGTCGTCAAAGCGAAAGCTAAAGTCAAAGCTGTGAAATCCGTCAAGAAGCCCGTGGCCAAAAAAGCCGCTCCCGCCTCTGCCGGCAAAGCCAAAAAAGGCAAGTACGTTTACTCGTGGGGCGATGGCCGCGCCGATGGCGACGGTTCCATGAAGGCCCTCCTCGGCGGTAAAGGCGCGAATCTCGCCGAAATGACCCGCATTGGACTGCCGGTGCCTCCTGGATTCACCATCAGCACCGAAGTTTGCACCTATTTCTACGATCACGGTAAGCAATACCCGAAGGAACTTCAGGGCCAGATCGAAGACGCCGTCAAGAAGATGGAAAAGTCTCTCGGCACCACCTTCGGCAGCACCACCAACCCGCTCCTCGTGGCCGTCCGTTCCGGCGCCCGCGATTCCATGCCGGGCATGATGGACACCATCCTCAACCTCGGTCTCAATGACGAAACCGTCAAAGGCCTCGTCGCCGTCAGCAAGAACGAGCGTTTCGCCTACGACTGTTACCGCCGCTTCATCCAGATGTACGGCGACGTCGTCATGGGCGTGCAAAAGCGCGAAGGCGAAGATCACGATCCGTTCGAAGCCACCATCGAGGACGTCAAGAAGCAGCTCCTCGGCAATGCCCACGCCGAAGACACCGCCCTCGACGCGGAAGGCCTCAAGACCCTCATCGCCCGCTTCAAGAAGCTCGTCAAGGAACGTACCGGCAAGGAATTCCCGAACAATCCGTGGGACCAGCTCAAAGGCGCCGTCGGTGCCGTGTTTGGTTCCTGGATGAACGAACGCGCGATCATCTATCGCCGCAAGTACAATATCCCGACCGAATGGGGAACCGCCGTCAACGTCCAGGCCATGGTGTTCGGCAACACGGGTGACGACTCCGGCTCCGGCGTCGCCTTCACCCGCGACCCCGCCACCGGCGAAAAGGTGTTCTACGGAGAATTCCTCATCAACGCCCAGGGCGAAGACGTCGTCGCCGGCGTCCGCACTCCGGAACCTGTCGCCAAGCTGCAGGTCAAGATGCCCCAGCCCTTCCGCGACCTCGAAGCCGTCCGCGCCACGCTGGAAAAGCATTTCCGCGAAATGCAGGACTTCGAATTCACCATCCAAAACGGCAAGCTGTTCATGCTGCAAACCCGTAACGGTAAACGTACCGGCGTCGCCGCCGTCCGTATCGCCGTCGAGATGGTCAAGGAAAAGCTCATCACCCCCGAAGAAGCCGTCCTGCGCGTCGCCCCCGACTCGCTGAGCCAGCTCCTCACCCCGATCTTCGACGTCGCCGCCCGCAAGAGCGCGACCGTCATCGCCACGGGTCTCCCCGCCGGTCCCGGCGCGGCCACCGGTAAGATCTACTTCAACGCGAACGAAGCCGAAGCGGCCGAAGCGCGCGGTGAAAAGGTCCTCCTCGTCCGTAACGAAACCTCTCCCGAAGACATCCGCGGCATGCTCGCGGCGGAAGGCATCCTCACCGCTCGTGGCGGCGTCAGCTCCCACGCCGCGTTGGTTGCCCGTCAGATGGGTAAAGTTTGCGTCTGCGGCGCGGCAGCCCTGAGCATCAACTATGATTCTCAGATCCTCACCGTCGACGGCAAGACCTACAAGAAGGGCGACTTCCTCTCCATCGACGGCACCACCGGTGAAGTCTATGCGGGCGAACTCAAGACCGCTCCTTCCGAAATCATCCAGGTCCTCATCGCGAAGACCCTCAAGCCGGAACAAAGCGTCACCTATCAGAACTACGCTCTGCTCCTCAAGTGGGCCGACAAGTATCGCAAGCTCGCGATCCGTACCAATGCCGACCAACCCGACCAGGTTGTCAACGCTGTCGCGTTTGGCGCCCAGGGTATCGGTCTCACCCGCACCGAACACATGTTCTTTGAAGGTGACCGCATTGACGCCGTCCGCGAAATGATCCTCGCCGACAACAAGGCCGACCGCGAAACCGCCGTCGCCAAGCTCCTCCCCTACCAACGGGAAGACTTCGTCGGTATCTTCAAATCGCTCCAAGGCCTGCCTGCGACCATTCGCTTCCTCGACCCGCCCTTGCACGAATTCCTGCCGCACACCGAAACGCAGCAGAAGGAACTCGCCACCAAGCTCGGCGTCTCCGCGGAAGCCGTCGCCAAGCGCGTCAACGACCTGCACGAATTCAACCCGATGCTCGGCCACCGTGGCTGCCGCCTCGGAATCGTCTATCCGGAAATCTCCGAGATGCAGGCCCGTGCCGTGTTTGAAGCCGCTGCCCAGGTCCAAAAGTCGGGCATCAAGGTGAAGCCCGAAATCATGATCCCGCTCGTCGGGTTCCCCAAGGAACTCGAACTCCAGGCTGCCCTCGTGCGCGAAGTCGCCGCCAAGGTCATCAAGGAAACCGGCGTCAAGATCGCCTTCACCATTGGAACCATGATCGAAATCCCGCGCGCCGCCGTTGTGGCCGACGAGATCGCCAAGACCGCTGAATTCTTCAGCTTTGGCACCAACGATCTGACCCAGACCACTCTCGGCATGAGCCGCGACGACTCCGGTTCGTTCCTCCCCGCCTACCAGGCCGAAGAAATCATCAAGCGCAATCCGTTCGCGACCATCGACACCGCCGGCGTCGGCGAAGTCATCAAGATCGCGATCGAAAAGGGCCGCAAGACCCGCCCCGATATCAAGATGGGTATCTGTGGCGAACACGGTGGCGACCCCGATTCCGTCAAGTTCTGCCACAAGGTCGGACTGGCTTACGTCAGCTGCTCGCCGTTCCGCGTCCCGATCGCCCGCCTCGCCGCTGGCCAGGCCGCGCTCGAAGAACTGAACGCCGCCAAGAAGAAAAAGTAACACTGTAAATAATAGCGCGACGTCAGCCCGCGGCCTGCAACGCAGGCCAGCTACTGCCGTCCGCTAGGACAAGGCCGGTCATCCGCAAGGGTGACCGGCCTTTTCGTTATTCCATCGTCGAACTCTAGACTTTTTTCGGTTTAGGTAGTCGCATTCTTTTCACACACCCCGGCGCTGCGCGCCACCCCTCTTGATAGAGGGGATTTCGGCAACTGGGAGTTTCGAGAGCATGAATCCCCTCTATCAAGAGGGGTGGCGCGCAGCGCCGGGGTGTGTCAATCTTCACGAGAGTTCTCGTGATCGCTGACTCCACATGGCTCCTGATTTCTTGCGATTATCTAAATCAAATCTGCTCTAAAGACATCTCTTCCGAGAGTAGTAATTCTTCGTTTTTTCAATTCCCCACAGAATCCCACCCAATAAACCGGTCACGAAGCAGCCCACAGCGAGCATGATCAAATTGTATGGGTAAAAAAGCTCGGACGGCCCCTGCACCTGCAACCAGACTTGCTGATCCGGCGGACCATACACCAGCCAGAGAATAATCGTTGCACTCAGGGCCCACGCCAGTATCGATAAAATCAGAACTCCCCGCCAACAGCAGTTCGCAATCAGCGTAGCCACTCCCCACAGACCAATCAACCCGCCGAGCAAAAGCACAATCACGGTGCGGACTCCAAAGCTTGGAAAAACGTTGGCTGATTGAAATTCGCCCGGGCCTGAAAACCACGCGCGATATCCTCACGCGACACCCGGCCCGTATCCAAATCTTCCGGCAACGCGTCGCGATGGAAGTACCGCGCCTCCGACACCTCTGGTCCCGGCAACGGCGACCCATCGTCCACGGGCGAACAAAGAAAGTACAGTTTGTACACCGACCACTCGATCGGCGGATAACCTGCCCGCTCGCGATCGATGACCGCCACCAGTCGCTCGACCGCGATCGCCACCCCCGCCTCCTCGCGACACTCCTTCGCCGCATTTTCGGCCGGAGTCAGGTTCACATCCGCCCAACCGCCCGGCGCGGACCACCGCTGCGTCGATTTCTCCCGCACCAGCAAAATCTCCTCGCCCCGAATCACCAGAGCCCGCACATCCACCTTGGGCGTCGGATAACCCGCCTCCAACGTCCACGAGAAAGCCGTGTGCTCCGGCTGCGATTGAATCAACTCCGAAGCCACCTCCCGCAATCGCTCGAACCGCTCCCGGTCATACACATCGCGGCTATACGCGAGTCCCGTCTGCGCCATCGCGGCCAGTTCGCGCGAAATTTCCAGAAGCGTGCGTGCCATCAGACCATGAAAGCAGATCGCCCTCCAAAATCGAGCTTGCCGTCATCCGATCGCCAGCGCTCACGTCGCTGGCTAAAATCCCCGGCGGTAGACTTCCTGCAATTGCGAGGCTTCCGAGAGCGATTTCGGCGTGATCATCTCCCGATCCAACGGGAGCTTGTTGCCTTGGACCGAACGGATGAAAGCCTCGTACGGTTTCCAATCGAGATCGCCCAGTTTTTCCAACTTGCCGAGCGGCTGGCCCGTGGCTTTCAGATAAGCCTGATACGGCAGCTCGGAACAATAGATTTCGTCGTCCGAAATCTTGTAGTCGTAATCGTAGTTATACCCCGCATAAGCGAGCAGTTGTTTGAGAAATTCAGGCCGGTATTTCTGATACTCCGGCCTCAACCGATACACCGCCATCGCCGCTCCGCGTCCGCGTTGCATCCAGAGCATCAATGGCGTTCCATGCACATGCCCGATTGATTCGAACACGACCCACTCGCCCTTCTCTTTCAGCAACACGCCACAATGCGAGTACGGCGAATGCGTGATACCCTCAATCGCGTCCACCAGATCGGCATGCGGCAAGGATTGGAAAATGATGTCCCCTTCCTCCGGCGTATAGCCCAAGCGATAAGCAATCACCTGCGCTTGCGAGAAGTACGCCATCAAAATCAACACCACGAGCAAGCCCGCAAATCTAATTTTACCAGCAAAGGTAGTAGGTGTGACTCGCATAGAAAGCAAGGGTAAGTGCTAATTGGAAGTATTATCTGGGTGTTTAACTATCCAGATCAGTTCCTCTTCCAAGCTTGAATCGTAAGGGACAAGCGATACCCAGTTATCCAAAAGCACGAGGCCTTTCAATTTGCCCCATTCGCCTGTTGTAAAGAAGGCGATGTATTCATCACCGGGTTTCAATCTTTTTTTCAAGAATTGGTTGGGGCCCTGAGCCTGCTCAAACCAAACGCGATCCCCGACTTTCAGATCACCCTTGATCGTCACTTTGACCTCACAATATAGACGCGGATGAATCCTCTCGCCGGTCACAACTCCACCAATAAGTATTTCGTTCTTATCTGCAACCGGCAAAAACTTTATTCGCGCCACATCTGTTGATTTCTTCAGCATGAGAAGAGTTATTTCATATTGCGCGCCACCCACTCCCGGCAATTCCCTAGCCTCCGAAGCGCATGCCAAAAGCATGATCCCAATCACTCTCAGGAGGAATCCTGCAGAATTCATATATGAAAATTTACACCGCCGTGCACTCTTCCAAAGACGGAAGTGTCTTCAGCGCTTCGAGCGCGGATTGGGGACGATGCAGCGGATTCTTTTCGAGGAAGGTCATCACCCACGTTTCCAGCTGGGGACTGATCTCGGGCCGGAGTTGGTGCAGTGGCGCGGGATGATCGTAGAGGTGGGAGTGGATGATTTGCGAAACGGCGTCGCCGTAGAAGACATTGTATCCGGTCAGAATTTCGTAGACCACACAACCAAAAGCATAGAGATCGGTGCGGTGATCGACCGGCTTGCGGCTGAACTGTTCCGGAGCCATGTAATAGATGGAGCCCATGATGGAATTCATCTGGTCGGTCGATTGCGGTCGCGGCGCGTTGACGTACTTCGCGAGACCGAAGTCGAGAATCTTGACCGTAAATCCCAAAGGTGAGCCCAAGTGCTCGAGCATGAAGTTGCCCGGCTTGATATCGCGATGGACGATGCCGTGCTCGTGGGCCACTTCGAGAGCACGCAACGTCTCATCGGTAAAATGGAGGAAGTCGACCAGTTGCAGCGGACCGCGTTCAAGCACCTGCTCGAGACTTTCGCCCTCGATGAGCTCCATGACGATGTACGCGCCGGTAGCATCGAAACCGAGGTCGTAGACGCGGACGATGTTGGGGTGCTTGAGATTCGCAGCGGCTATGGATTCGCGCCACGCCTGCTCGATGAGATTGCGCTCGTTCTGATCGTCCGCGCGGTTCATGCGCTTGAGCGCGACCGTGCGGTTCAGTTGACGATCGAACGCCTCGTAGACAGTACTGAGGCCCCCGGTGCCAATGACCTTCTGGAGTTCGTAGCGTCCCGCTACATCGGGCAATCGTGTCGTTTCGTGAGGAGCCATAGCGAAGTCAAAACGCAAAGGTCAAAAATCAAAGCTACAATTCAAAAGTAAAAACGATTTTGTCTTTCACCCTTTTTGGTTTTCCAATGCGTCGCCCCTCGTTGACAAACTTTTAAGTTTTGAGTTGTGGTTTTGACTTTTGACCTTTGAATTTTGACTTCAATTTCCTCCCGGCGAGTTGGCAGCGGGGGTATTTTGATACGGATCGAAACGGAAAATGACTTCGCCGGGTCGGCCGAGATTGAGCCGGTCGCGGGCGTTGCGCTCGATGTAGAGCGGGTTGTTCTTGAGTTGCTCGACTTCGAGCTGGAGACGGCGATTGGTCTCCATGGCCTGGGCGATTTCCCGGGCAATCTTCGCCTTTTCCGCCTGGAGCTTCTGACTGGTCTGAATGACCGGCAGGAAACAAAGCACCATGGCGGCAAAGACGGCAAGAATGAGCAACATCTGGGTGACCTGTACAAGCGTCGCCCAGATATTGCCATCCATCCGCTGCTTAAGCGGAACTTTGGACGGATCTAAAAATTTAGATCGACCCTCCATAAACAGCAGCCGCGCCCAGTTCTTCTTCGATGCGAATCAGCTGGTTGTATTTCGCAAGGCGGTCGCTGCGCGAGAACGAACCGGTCTTGATTTGGCCGCAGTTGCAGGCAACAGCGAGGTCGGCAATGGTGCTGTCCTCGGACTCGCCCGAGCGGTGGCTCATGACGCTGGTATAACCGGCGCGGTGGGCCATCTCGACGGCGTCGAGGGTTTCGGTGAGCGAACCGATTTGGTTCACCTTGACGAGGATCGAGTTCGCCACGCCGAGGTCGATGCCCTTCTTGAGGAATTCGACGTTGGTGACGAAGAGATCGTCGCCGACGAGCTGCGTGTTCGAGCCCATCTGGTTGGTGATTTCTTTCCACCCGGCCCAGTCGCCTTCGGCGCAACCGTCTTCGATCGAGATGATCGGGTACTTCTTCTGGAGTTCCTTGTAGTAGGCGACGAGCTCAGCGGCGGTGCGCTTGCTGCCGTCCGACTTCTTGAAGACGTACTTCTTGGAGGTCTTGTCGAAGAACTCGCTGGAAGCGACGTCGAGGGCGAGATAGATGTCCTTGCCGAGTTTGTAACCGGCCTTCTTGACCGCGAGGGCGATGCATTCGAGAGCGTCGTCAGCGGACTTGAGGTTGGGAGCGAAGCCGCCTTCGTCACCCACACCGGTGCTGAGGCCGCGATCCTTCAACACGCTCTTGAGGGCGTGGAAGACTTCGGTGCCGTAACGGATACCTTCGCTGAAGGTCGGGGCGCCCTTGGGGACGATCATGAATTCCTGGAAGTCGATCGGGGCATCCGAGTGCGCGCCGGCGTTCAACACGTTCGCGAGCGGAACGGGGAGAACCTTGGCGTTCGTGCCACCCACGTACTTGTAGAGGGGCTGACCGAGGGCGTCTGCCGCGGCAATCGCCGTCGCGAGGGAGACGCCGAGGATGGCGTTCGCGCCGAGCTTCTTCTTGGTCTTCGTGCCGTCGAGGGCGATCATGAGGCGATCCACGCCGGTCTGATCGAGCGCGTCGTGGCCGAGCAACTCGGAAGCGATGAGCTTGTTGACGTTCGCCACGGCTTTGGTGACACCTTTGCCGAGGTACTGGGTCTTGATGCCGTCGCGCAGTTCGAGCGCTTCGTTTTCACCCGTGCTGGCGCCGGAGGGAACGATGGCGCGGCCGCGAGCGCCACATTCGAGTTGAACTTCGGCTTCCAGCGTGGGGTTGCCACGGGAGTCGAGTACTTGACGACCAATGATTTTAACGATGGATGTGTCTGACATGACTTTCTAGTTTAAGGTTTAAGGGTTGTTTTGACGTAATGCGTGTCAAAGGGGTTATTTCTTGTAAGCCTCGATCTTCTGGATCGTGACCTTGCGTTCGCCGGACGTTTCCGTCGGCAGGGTGATGACCTCGCCCACTTCGCGCTTGAAGAGCGCCTTCGCCACCGGCGTCAGGTAGGAGATGATGCCCTGCTGCACGTCGCTGTCCCAAGCACCGAGAATGGTGTAGGTGGAGACGGCCTTGCTTTCGTTGTCCACGAAGGTGACCTTGGTGCCGATGTTCACTTCCTTGGTGTCAACATTAGCAAAGTCGGTTCCCTGCGCGCGGGTCAACATCTGCTCAAGCTCGGCCTTGCGGCGCATGAGCACAGTCTGCATTTCCTTCGCGGCCTTGAATTCGTGATTTTCGCGCAAATCGCCATAAGAACGGGCGATGCCGATTTCCTTGGAATTTTCGGGGATCTTCTTGTTGACGATTTCCTCGAGCTCGGCCTTGCGGCGGGTGAGGCTGTCCCACGAGACGATAAGGGCGGCATCTTCGGTAGTCTTTTCACCACCGATAATCATGCTCTGCACTTCGGGGAAGAGCTTCACAATCGTCGCCAGCAGCGAACGTTTGTCGAGTTCCTCGAACACGGGGCTGAGGAGAATCGCGCGGGTGACGTCGCGAACGTCTTCAAACGGCGCGGCCTTCAGGATCGCGGAAATCAGCTCCTTGTCGCTGAGAACGAGTTCATACAGCTTGGTGCCCTTCTTGTAATCAGAGAACTGGTCCGCTTCGAGCACCGAGAGGATCGCCATGATCAGGTGCGGTTCGAACAGATCCTTGAAAATATCCAACCGCGATTTACAGAACCAGAACATGAAGTCGCAGGTGATGCTGCGCTCGCGCAGGAGGCGGTTCACTGCCACGAAAATCTCGTCGGCGCGACCGTCTTCCACAAACGCTTCCACGATGGCTTCCGTCACGCGGCCATTGGCGCGGGAGAGAATACCCACGTACAGCTCGGACCAGTATTCGCCGAGATCCGACTTCAAGCTCTTCATGAGCTTGACCTGCTTCAGGCCGGGCAATTCTTCGAGAATTTCGCTAAACTCATCCGCCGTCTTCGGCGTCAAGGTCACCACCGACAGCGGGCCCTGTTCCTTCGGGCGTCCCACTTCCGCGAGAAATTCGTCGCGGGCAATGGCCAGCTCAATGGCGGAAGCCTGCTGAGTGCGGGGAATCTTCGAAATGGTCTGGTTGATCGCGGCCAGGACTTCGTCGGCCAACGCGTCGTTCTTCAGTTCGCTCCAGTATTTGCGCAACGTATCGAGAGCCGCGAGAATCGCCTTCGGTCCCACCGCATTGCGGAAAGCTTCGAGCGACTGTTCGCCCAGTGCCGCCGGAGCGTCGAGCACACGGAGGGCTTCCGTCTTGCGGGAAGGAATATAGAAATGACCATCCTTCTTGAGCGCGCGCTTGCAGGAATCCCACCATTTTTTGTAAGCACTGGCAGGAATGACGGAGGGAGAAAGCTCTTCCGCGATCGCCTGCGCGGTCGCCTTGTCGCCGAGACTGAGGATGCACGTCCGCGCCACCGAGACGGGGTCCGTCGCGATGCGCTTCTTGAGATTCTCCAAATCGGTCGCCTTCTGCACATAAATGTGGTCAGAAGACAAGGCGGCCAATGATTCGGCGGCGTACTGTGCCTGCATGGTGTGACCGGACTTGCTGGAGAAATCGATGATCAAGCGACCATCATCCGTGACTTCCTTGATCAGGCCGTAACCCCAACTACGGTGAAAGCAAAAGGTTCCAGTGGTGAGAAGAGACAATTTCTGAGCGAGGGCGGGCGAAAGGCTATCCGTAGCCGAGCCCGATGAAAGATCGGTATCCATAGACGTCTGTTCATCGTTGCGGAAAAGCGCCGCAATTGCAACGAGTTTTCAGCACTATTCCCCGACTTCCTACAGAATAACTTTATTAAATAGGCTTATACTGCGTTAAAATCAATGCAGGCATCTCTTCTTAATTCCTCGCCTGCAGAACCTGCCGGAAGGGAAACGCATGACGACATGCCAATTGCCACAGCAACCAAAACCGCAGCGTAAAGTAATTCGCCACTTGCCGGGGATGGAAACGAATGTCATCGCAAAATTTTTCTCCTTCGAATCTCCGCCAGAGGCTTCCCAAACATCGCCACCACCCCCAGAATCCCCCCGCGCGCACGTCATACTTGGCCTCAAGCCCCGAAGCGCGAATCACCTGATCCAGAAGGACCACCTCCCGGGCGGATAACTCTTTCTTCCAGCGTCCGATCGGCCGCCGATCAAATGCATGCAGTTTCCCGGCCAATTCCTCCTTGCCGGAATTGCCACCGTATGGCAGGCCCTGCATCGAAGGCTCCATCAGGCAGTCATCCCATGGCAGCTCAATCCAATCGCAGATCGGCCGGATCAACCGATCCTGATGAACGAGTAAGTCCTCATAAAAAACGATTTTGTACTGCGGACCATATTTCTCCGCATTAATCCGCGCTTGCGACAAACCGCTCAGCACCCGGTCCCGCAAAAAAGCCAGAGGATGAAAATCCAACTCATTCTTACGTCGCATCCAACGCTTCAATGCCAGGTAATTGTCCCGCGGATCCCGCACCACATGCACCACCCGGGCATTCGGATAGGCCCGGAATAATTCCTCAATCGTATTATAATGGCGCGGCGTCTTCTCGACAAAATGCGTGAGCCCTTGGTAACGAGCCACGTCCACCTGCTCAATCGCGCCTTCCAGAATCGCCTCCAGACAGATCCGGTGCAGCGACCTTCCCGGAAACTCCCGCCGCAATGCCATCGCCCGCTGCGTGACCGCCTCGATGTCGAGATTTGCGGAACTTGGATTTTCCGCCGTCGACCAATACTTCAGATACTTTGCAAATTGACGCTCAAACTCGCCCTCCGTCATGCCATCCCACAATTTCAGGCCAAATAAACCGGTCTCAAGTAGACTCACCGTCGCAGGATGATTATCAAATAGGGAAAACAGGAATGTGGTGCCCGACTTGGGGGCTCCCACAAAAAAAACGGGAACCAATCTTTCAACTTTATGTACATCAAATACTTCCATACTACATTCCGCAGCATCAGTCATAGAGCGATTTTAAGATTCTCTACTAGCAAGTCTTGTACTAACAACGCTCGCGCGATGAAGTTTTGTTAATTTTGAGTGATTTTTTTCTTATGAAAGCCAAGACGTAGCCCAGTGCCGTTTGGTTTCAGAAAAAAGCAGCGCCGGGACATTTCCGGTCATTTTCCATTTTCAGGAAAAGCGATTCCGCCCTACTGTTGCGATTGATGACGATTTTGTTACCCGGTCCGATTCAATTTCCGGACACCAGCCGCTGCAATCGCGATGGCTTGCTGGCCATTGGGGGAGATTTGTCCGTACCGCGACTCCTGCTGGCCTATCGCTCGGGTATTTTTCCGTGGACCGATGAACCGATCACGTGGTGGTCGCCTCATCCCCGCGCGATCTTTGATCTGCAGACCTACCAGCCTCCGCGTCGTCTCGCGGATAAAATGAAGAAGCGGCCCTTCGAGCTGACCTTCGACCGCGATTTCGCGAGTGTGATCCAGAATTGCTCCAAGCCCGCCCCGGGCCGCGAAACCACCTGGATCAGCCCCGCCTTCATCGACGCCTACACGGCACTCCACCGCGCCGGCCACGCCCACAGTGTGGAAGTGTGGAAGGAGGGCAAACTCGTCGGTGGCGTGTACGGGGTGTGCATCGGCGGCTTCTTCGCCGGAGAATCGATGTTTCATCGCGAGACAGATGCCTCGAAAATCGCGCTCACTCATCTTCTGTTCCGCCTGCGCGACGCGGGTTTTCAACTCTTCGACACGCAGGTGCTTTCTCCCCTCACCGAACGACTCGGCGCGTTCGAAATTCCGCGATCGGATTACCTCCAGCGACTCGCTGCGGCCACGGCACTGCGAGTTGAATTCCCGCGCGAATAAAAGGGAAGTCCGCCCCCTCCCCTACTCCCTTAATTTCACCCAAACCCGAGTCGTCAGCACCACCGCCGCCACGGCCAGCCCGGTGGCCAAGCCGATCCAGAAACCGACCGCGCCCCACTTCGCACCGAAGCACAGCCACGCGCCGAGCGGCATCGCGACACCCCAGTAAGAAATCCCCGCCAACACCGCCGGAGCACGCACGTCCTTCAACCCCCGCAACGCACCGATACTCACGACCTGCGCGCCGTCAAAGAGTTGAAAAATTCCCGCCAGCACCAGCAACGACGACGCCATCGCCACCACGGCCGCATCGCCGGTGAACGCCCGCGCGATCGGTTCACGAAAGACACAAAAGCACGCCGCGGTAATCCCCATGATGAGCAAACTCAAGCCGTGCGCGCCGAGAATGATCGCCCCCGCGCGTTCCCGCTCCCCGGAGCCCACCGCCTGCCCGACGCGAATCGTCAGGGCGAGCGACAACCCCAGCGGCAACATGAACGTCGTCGCGGCGCAGGTGATCGCCACCTGATGCGCCGCCAACGGCACCGCCCCGAGCCAACCAAGCATGACCGCCGTCAGTGCAAATACGCTCATCTCCAGCAGCATCTGCCCCATGATGGGAACCATGATCACGCCCAATCGCCACATCTCGGCGTGATCCAGCTTCGATAGCCAGCGTTGCGGTCGGTTCTCCGCAAAATCTTCTTCCGCGTGCAAGTACCACCACAGCACGATCAGCGCGATCACCCGTGCGAGGAAGGTCGCCAGTCCCGCCCCGGTCAAACCGAGCGGAGGCACGCCGAGACCGCCGAAAATCAGCCACCAGTTCAGCACGATATTCAACAACACACTGCCCGCCAAAATCCAGAACACAGGCCAGACCTTGTTCTGCCCCTCGCTGTAACTCTTCAGCGCCATCGTCAGCATCATCGGGACCATCGAAGCCGCCATCCAAAACAGAAACGGCGGCGCCTTCGCGGCCACTTCCGCTGGCTGGCCGAACCAGTCCAGCACCGGCATCAAACTCCAGAGAAAAGCCGTGACAACCACCGCCAGAGCCATGGCCCAAGCCAACCCATGACGCACCGCCTCGCCCATCCCCCGGTGATCTCCTGCTCCGTAGGCGTGTGACACCTGCACGGAAATCGCCGACGACAACCCGGCACCCACCACCACCGGCAAAACCATCATCACGTTGACAAATGCGGACGCCGCCAGTTCGACCGTGCCGACGTGACCGATCATCAGCGTGTCCGACATACCCTGCAACATAAAGGTGAGTTGCCCCGCCATCATCGGAAAGGCCAGCGTCAACGTCTGCTTGTTCTCGTTCCAAACCTTTTGCATCGATTTCCTTGTGTTTCGAAACTCCAGTGGGCCGAACGTTTCGACCGAAGGCGGGGAATAAAAAACCGCCGAAGGGAAACTTTCGGCGGTGACTGGAGGACTCGTTATCTATGACTTAAATTTTAGGAGTTTCCATGACCGCCGCGCGACGAAACAACATCGCCCCGGCCTTCGCAGGCGAAGCCGGCAAAACGATTCGTTTAGTGCGCAGGGACGATTTCATGGGAACGCACAGACCCTACCTCAACTCCATTCGCTTGGCAAGTCACCCAGTGTCAACTAACCATGCCGCACCCGCACGGCGCGAATGACCATGCCCAGCGCCTTGCCGAGCTTCTTGGGCAAATCAGTCTGCCGCTGCAGCTGATACGACAGCGCGCTATTATAACAACGAAAATAAGCCGTGCAGGACGTCGCATCCACCCGGTCGAGCTGCGATTGATGCGCAATGTCCGGCCCCACCACCTGCGCCCACGCGGTCTGAAACCGTGCTGGATTATTCTCCTGCTTACTCTGAATCTTCGACAGCACTTCGTCCAGAATACCGCCGCGCCGGGCATTCTGCGTAGGCGCGACTTTTTCGATTCCCACCAACGCGCTCTCGACGAAACGCTGTTTCTCCAAATGCGTCGGCAACCGGCCGTGATGCTCGAGAAAACTGACCTCTACTTTCGCCGCCGCTTGCTGCTCCAGTGCCAACCGCTCGTAAGTCACCTTCTCGATGCGATGCCGCAGCGACGCCATAAGCGCTTCGATGGGAACCTGAATGCCAGCGGCCTGCGCCTCGCGCAACAGTTCCGCCGTCACTTCCCGGCGCAAAACGAGATACCGCTGGTGATTTACCTCCATGAAAGGACGGTCCCCGCCGCCGATCACGCGATTCACCCGCTTGTGATCGATCTGGTCCCGGCGATAACGCGACTTCAGACTCCGGCCAAAGCCGAGCGCCTTGTACGTCTTGAACTCCTCGCGTTTTTCCTTGCTGGTATCCATGGGGAGAAATTTGACGAAATTTACGGAATTTACGAAATGGGAAGGATACAAAAGGGATTTTATTCGGAACTCAGAAAAACCGAAAATTCATTTCTTACAATTTCGTAAATTCCGTTAATTTCGTCAAAAGCCTTGGTCTTTTCCTATTCCGTCTTCTCCGCGATCTGCTGCAAATACTTGTACGTGTACAGCCCGGTATCGTGACCGTCATTCCACGTGAGCTGCACCGAATACCCGCCGATCAGGCGGCAGGAGCGCAGCTCGAAACTCTTCTCCACATATGTGACCAGTGGACGCACCACATGGCCCATCACATCCGGCTCCCCGCCGCACGCGGCACAAGGGCACGCCCGGCGCAAGGCTTCGAGTTTGAAATAGGATTCACTGCCATCGTTCCACACAATGGCCAGTTCATCCCCGATCGGCTGCATGTTCACAGGATGTAAGGCGGGCATAACGTCCCCTATTATCACCGATATTTGGTCCCTGTCGCGTGAAATATGTCAGGAGTCAAATCATTAAATTGGCAGCCATGACTTGGGAGTTAATTCCTCAGCATCCCCATGCGTTAGAATTTCATCGTAAACTACCCACATAAATACGGTCCAAAAAGCTAGAGCCATGTCTCCTAGCACCGTTGTCGCTACATTTATAATCCACCAATTAAAGGCAAGGTTTGATAGAAATGAAATGATCATCGAAAATGAAATGCCCGCTAAAATCACTACAGCAAACCACCAGAGCAACCTCCAAAAGTACCCCTTGGTATATGCAAACGAAAGCCTGACAGCCTTCATACCCGTGACCCGATTCCTCACCACCAGCGCCGATAGTAGAGAACACCGCACCATTAAGATCATTCCTGGAAGGATCAGCAACACAAGTCCAGCAATCGATAAGACACCTAAAACCAACCCAGCGAACCATAGTCGCCCCCAGTTCTCCAAACCTTGGATCATGGCCTGAGCCAAGGTCAGTTTCTCGCCGATAGCCGCATGTTCGAGAAGTGCTAGAATTCCTCCCGTGGCAATAATGCCGATGCAGCAGGTATAAAAATTACTGAATTGAAACGAAAACTGGAAATTATCCACACCAAAAACATACTTCTCCAGATAACCTTCAAGTAGATCTCCTGGCAACCACACGATCACCGTAATCATTGCAATCAACACAAAGTGCGTACGATACAAATTCCACGCCCTCGCCAGTAACGCCCCAAACTTCATAGCTTTTTTCTCCCGTTGTCGCTTATTGAAACGCAGCTTATCCTTTTCGCACACTGGCAATCCCTTGTTAAAAAGCCAGTCGATTGTCTCGGCGTACCAGCACTCTCTTCCCTATCTATTCTTTAAGGCCCATGCTATAATGCCGTTACCGCTCATGCGCCCCCTCATCCGCCATCTTTACGTTCACATTCCCTTCTGCGCGAAGGTGTGTCCGTACTGTGCCTTTTACGTCCACGGCGGCAGCGCGGGACTGCAAAAACGCTTCGTCGCGGCGTTGCGCAAGGAGCTTTCCGTTGCCCGGGAAAAGTTCGATCTCCAACTGGAAACGATTTACTTCGGCGGCGGCACCCCCTCGATGCTGAATGCCGATCTTTTCCTCATGATCGCCGAGTCGTTGCAGGACTTCAAACCCGGTGAGTTCACCCTCGAAGCCAATCCCGCCACCGTCACGGAAGCGAAGACCGCCGCGTGGAAATGGGCAGGAGTCAATCGCGTCAGCCTCGGGGCGCAATCCTTCGACCCCGACTACCTCAAGCTCCTCGGCCGTCAGCACACGCCCGAAGATATTCCCGAAACGGTCACCCTGCTGCGCGGCGCCGGTTTCGCCAACATCAACATCGACCTGATGTTCTCGCTCCCCATGATGAAGGACACCACGTGGGACCGCACCCTCGCCGCGGCGCTGGCTTGCCGCCCGCAACATCTCTCGGCCTATGCGCTCAGTTACGAGGAGGACACCCCGTTCTTCGAGCGGCTCCAGAGTGGCGAATGGAAAACCGACGAGGACCGCGAGATCCGCATGTTCAACACCACGCTCGATGTTCTGCGCGAAGCGGGACTCGACGCCTACGAGATTTCGAACTTCGCGAAGCACGGTTTCGAATCGGTCCACAATCTCGCCTACTGGCGCGGGGAGGATTACCTCGGCGTCGGCCCGAGCGCCTGCTCGACCATCGGCACGCAGCGCTGGAAAAACATCGAAGACACGGAAGCCTACATCTGCCGCGTCGACCGCGACGAATGTCTGCGCACGGAAATCGAGATCGTCACGCCCGAAATTCGCCAACGCGAGCGGATCATGTTCGGCCTGCGCACCCGCGAAGGCGTCGATCTCTCCCTCGTCACCGAGCATGGCAACACCGTCTGCCGCCTGATCGAGGAAGGCCTCGCCCAATCCCTCGGCAAGCGACTCGTCCTCACCCCGCGCGGTCGTCTCGTCGCGGACAGCATCGCCGAGCAGTTTTGCTGAACCGCCTCGAGCCCTCCATACCCAAAGGCTTTATCTCTGCCGACTGGACAACTTCCAAATCCCCCGCATACTTCCCATTATGAGGATGTGGCATTTTTTCACCCGGGCAATCTTCACTCTCGCGTTGACCTTCACCGCACAGGCCGCCGAACCCGTGGCCGTTGCGGCCAGGGTCATCTATGTTCTGCCCATTCGCGATGAAATCGAGGAATCGCTCGCGTACCAAGTGCGTCGCGGCGTAAAGGAAGCGATGGACATGAAAGCCTCCGCGCTCGTGCTCCACATGAACACTCCCGGCGGCAAGGGCAAATCCATGCAGGAAATCATGGAATCGCTCGCCAAGTTCTCCCCCGCCGACCAGACCTATACCCTCGTTGATAAAGACGCCTTCTCCGCCGGAGCCTTCATCTCCGCTTCCACCCGCCATATCTATATGGTGCCGGGATCGAAGATCGGCGCTGCCTCGCCCGTGATCATGGGTTCGCAAGGCGGAGCCCCGCAGGAACTGGCCCCGAAATTTGTCAGTGCCTACGCCAGCATGATTCGCGCCGCCGCCGAACAGAACGGCCACAACCCGCTCGTCTTCGAAGCCATGGTGAACAAGCAAAAAGGACTCGTCCTCGACGGCAAGGAAATCGTCGCGAAGGGCGACATCCTCACGCTCACCACACAGGAAGCGACTCGCACCTATGGTAAACCCGCCAAGCCGATTCTCGCGGAAGGCGTCGTGAAAGATCTCGACGAACTCACGAAAAAAATCGGCGGCGAATCCGTCAAGGTCGTCACCTTCGAAACCACCGGCTACGAAAAGGTCGCCCGCTTCCTCACCATGATCGCCCCGCTGCTCATGACGGCGGGTCTCATCTGCGGCTATCTCGAATTCAAGACTCCCGGCTTCGGTATCTTTGGCATCCTCGCGATTGTCTGCTTCGCCATCTTTTTCCTCGGTCAATACGTCGCCGGACTCAGCGGCTACGGTCCCCTGCTCCTGTTCCTGCTCGGATTGACCCTCATTGTCGTGGAAATATTCCTTGTACCGGGATTGCTATTACCCGGCATCACGGGATTCGCCATCGTACTGGGCGCGCTCCTCTACTCCATGGTCGACCGTTATCCCGGCGAGAGCATCATCCCTACCCTCGCCCAACTGCAAGTACCCGTCCTCAATCTCGCTCTCGGCATGATTCTCGCCATCATCGGCGTCGCCCTGCTGGCTTCGTTCCTGCCGAAAACGATGACCTTCTCTCATCTCCAACACGCCACCGTGGCCGGTCCCTCGATGACCACCAATACCAGCCTGCCGGTCGGTTCTGCCGGAGTGACCATCACGTTGCTACGTCCCGCCGGCACGGCGCGTTTCGGTGATCGCGTTGTCGACGTGGTCTCCGACGGCACCTATATTGAAAAGAACACGCCCATTATCGTTGACCGCGTGGAAGGCATGCGCATCGTGGTTCGCGTGGCGTGACTGAAAAAAGAGAACTTCGACAAACACATACAATGAAGAAAAGCAGGAGTCTTCCGCATAACTTCCGTCCCATTTTCTTGATTTCCTGAGTTCCTGATAAAGCCTTTTGTCTTTTAATTTCGTTAATTTCGTCAAAAAAAATCATATGACTTGGGAATGGATACCAATTTTAGTCGTCCTGGGCGCAGCGCTCATCTGGTTTGAAATCTTCGTGCCGGGCATGGTCCTCGCCGCGTCAGGCACGCTCTGTCTCGTCGCCTCGGTGATTCTCACCTTCAAGCTCTACGGTCCGCTCCTCGGCATCGCCCTGCTCGCGTTTGAAATCCTCGCGTTTATCGTCATCGCCTCCCGCTGGGTGGCCTGGTTTCCCAAGACAAAAATGGGGCGCGAAGTCGTTCTTCACACCGCCTCCGGCACCGCCGCGCAAGTCGACAACAAGGAAGCCCTCCTGCAACAAAGCGGCGTCACCATTTCCATCTGCCGTCCCAGCGGCATCGCCGAGTTTGCCAAACAACGATATGATGTTATTAGTGAGGGGTCATTCCTGGCCGCCGGTCAGACCGTGAAGGTCGTGGCCGTGGAAGGCAACAAGATCATCGTTCGAGCCGCATAATTTCGTAGAAACACAAAACCAAGGAGTCACATATGGGAGGTCTCACCTTCATCATCATCGTCGTCCTGGGCATCATCGCCCTCGTCGTCGCGTTCATCCTCTTCAACTTCCTCAACCTCTGGGTTCGCGCCTGGATCGCGGGAGCGCACGTCAGCATCAGTAACCTGATCTTCATGCGCCTGCGCGGCATTCCGAACACGATGATCGTGAATTCGCGCATCACCGCCGTTCGCGCCGGGATCAACATCTCCACCGAACAGCTCGAGACCCACTACCTCTCCGGCGGCAACGTCGAGCAGGTCGTCCGCGCCATGATCGCCGCCGACAAGGCCGGCATCCCGCTCGAGTACAATCGTTGTTGTGCCATTGACCTCGCCACCCTCGGCTCCGGCAAGACCGTGTTCGAAGCCGTACGCACCAGCGTCAACCCGCGCGTCATCGACTGCCCCAATCCCGCCACCGGCAAGACCACGATTGACGCCGTCGCCAAGGACGGCATCGGCCTGCGCGCCCGCGCCCGCGTGACGGTCCGCACCAACCTCGACCGCTTCGTCGGTGGTGCCACGGAAGAAACCATCGTCGCCCGCGTCGGCGAAGGTATCGTCACCACGATCGGTTCCGCCAACACCTACAAGGAAGTGCTCGAGAATCCCGACCGCATCTCCAAGAACGTGCTCGCGAAGGGACTCGACTCCGGCACCGCGTACGAAATTCTCTCCATCGACATCGCCGATGTCGACGTCGGTGACAACGTCGGCGCCAAGCTGCAAGCCGAGCAGGCCGAAGCCGACAAACGGGTCGCCCAAGCCCGCGCGGAAGTGCGTCGCGCCGCCGCCGTCGCGCTGGAACAGGAAATGGTCGCCCGCGTGCAGGAAATGCGCGCCAAGGTGGTCGAAGCCGAATCGCAAGTGCCGCTCGCCATGGCGGAAGCTTTCCGCTCCGGCAATCTCGGCCTCATGGATTACTACAAGATGAAGAACATCCAGGCCGACACCCAGATGCGCAGCACCATTGCGGGCGACACGCAGGATCAGCCGAAGAAATAACGGACTCTCGTCTTCCCCTGCGGCCTTCGGTTGCAGGGGAAGATGCCCGACTCTATTTTCCAACAAGGACACCCCATGAAATACGCCGCCGGAGACTGGATCGGACTGCTCATTTTTGTGGGCGTCGTCATCTTTCAAATCATCTCCCATCTCGTCAACTCGGCCCAGGAAAAGGCGAAAAAGCAGGCCCAATCAAATCAGCCTCCCACGCCTCCGCGCCAGCGCACCCCGCAACAGCCCCAGCGCGATCCCGAGGAATACACCGACCCGTTCGATGAACTCCTCGAAGCCCTCGGAAAAAAGCCGGGCCAGATGCCGCCCCAACTTCCCCATCCCCCGCAACAAACCGCACCCTCCCGCCCCCTGCCTCCGCTGACTCCGGCCTATCAGGAACGTCCCGTTTTCGTGCCCGCGCCGCCGAAACCCGCTCCCCAACCGGAACCGGTTCGCCAACCCGCCTCCCTCTCCCAATCCGCACCGGAGATGGTCACGGAAAATGACACCGCCCGCGTGCAGGCCGCCCTCGCCGAAGTAGAAAACAAGCCGGTGTTTGAAACCCACATCGGCAGCGAAATTTCCGCATCCCAACTCGCGGCGGAAAACATCGCCAAATTCGCCGGAGCATCGAATGCCGGTCAGATCCAGAAAGCGTATCGTCCCGTCGAAGTGAGCCTGCGCGTCCCGGAGCTCGTCGCCCGTCTGCGCAATCCCGTGGAAATCCGCCGCGCCATCGTCGCCAAGGAAATCCTCGACGTCCCCGTCGCCCTCCGCTGAGGAAGCGGGGATAGTCCGCAGATTTCCCCTTCCCTCAATTGGCAATTGAAATTTGGAATTTGGAAATGCTCACCCCGTATTTTTCAGACCGTGACTAATTCCGTTGATCGTCAGTTCGATCACGGACCGCAACGCCTCGTCATCCGATGCCAGCAAATCCGCCCGGCTGCGCAAGCGGCGCAACGCCTCCACCTGAATGTAATTCAGCGGATCGATGTACGGGTCGCGCAATTGCACCGACCGCTGTAATACCGGCTCGTTATCGAGCAACGCCTTTTGCGCAGTGATTTTCAGAATGGCCGCCACCGACCGGTCGAACTCCGCTTTGATCGCACCAAAGATTCGCGTGCGAATCGCCTCCTCGCGCACCAACCCCGCGTATTGCGCCGCGATGCTCATGTCGGCCTTGGATAAACTGAGCTGCGCGTTGTCGATCACCGTCTGAAAGAACGGCCACTCGCGGTACATCGATTGCAGCAACGCCAGACCTTCCGGTCCTCGCGCCAGCACCGACTCCAGCGCGGAACCGAGTCCGAACCAGCCCGGAAACACAAAGCGGCTTTGCGTCCACGAGAACACCCACGGAATCGCCCGCAAATCCTCCACCGTCTTCGTCGCCTTGCGGAACGCGGGACGCGAGCCCAGCTTCAATCCGCTGATCTCATCAATCGGCGTCGCGAACCGCCAGAACGCCAGAAAATCCGGGTCCTTGTGCACCAGTGCCTCATAGGATTTGAATCCCGCCTGCGCCATCTGCTCCATCGTTTCGCGCCAGACCGGCACTACTTTCGGTTGCCGCCGCGCCGCTTCCGTGCCGAGCAGGACACCGTACGCCATCTGCTCCAGAATACGAAACGCCAGATCGGGATCATGATAGCGCGTGGAAAGCACTTCGCCCTGTTCCGTGATGCGGATACCGCCATCGATCAGCCCCACCGGCTGCGCCAGAATGGCTTTCGCGGCCGGACCGCCCCCGCGCGCGATACTACCGCCGCGACCATGGAACAGCGTCAGCCTCACGTCCTCCGTCTGGCATGCCGCCACAATCGTCTCCTGCGCTTTGAAGAGCGCCCAGTTCGCCGTGATATAACCGCAATCCTTGTTGCTGTCCGAATACCCCAGCATCACCGTCTGCCGCTTGTCCTGCGCCCAAAGGTAAGCGCGATAATGCGGATGCGTGAACATCGCCTGCAAAATCTGCGGCGCGCGCTCCAGATCGTCCAACGTTTCAAAGAGTGGCGCAATCGCCAGATCGACTCCGCTCCAGCGCAGGAAAATCAACACCTCCAGCACATCCGAAAGCGCGTCCGTCATGCTGATCACGTACAGCCCCGCCACGCGCGGACCGTACATCGCCTGCGCCCGGCGCACCACCGTCAGCGGGTCCAGCACATCGCGCGTCTCCGCGCTCAGTTCCCCCGCCTCGCGCTTCAATTTCTCCATGCCCTCATCGAGCACACGCGACAGCAGTTCGACTTTCTTCTCCTCGCTCAACGACGCGTACGCCACCTCGCCGAGTTGCGGTTTCAAAATTTCCGCAATGGCATTCTCATGCCGCCATGAGTGCTGCCGCAGATCGAGCGTCGCCAGATGCAATCCGTACGTCTCCACCTGCTGCCGCAAATGCTTCAGCTCGCCTTCCGCCAGCAACGCGCTGCGACTCCGGCGCAGACTATCGATCATCCGATCCAGCAACTGCGCCACATCGGTTCCCTGCAAGGCCGGTTCCGGGGCCGTCGCAGGATCGAACGCCTTCGTCGTCACCGCCTCCTCGTGCGCCTCGTCCAGTTGCGCCCGCAGTCCCGCCAGTAACAACCGGTACGGCTCATTCGGGTAACGGCCCGCCAATGCCTTCACATGCGAGGAAATCTGACCGTGCTCCTCCAGCAATTTTTGCAGGTCCGGCGTGATCCGGTCGCGATGGGTGGAAATCGACAGCAGGCGCGAGACCACGTGTGCCGACTTGTTCAACAGATCGAGCGCGAGACGGCGATGCAGCGTGATCGTCCGCGCCGTGATGTCCGCCGTCACGTTCGGATTGCCATCCCGGTCGCCACCGATCCACGAGCCGAACGTCAACCACCGCTTCGGCGGTTTCACCCGCGGATAATACCGCGCCAGCGCCGATTCCAGATCCGCCTGCAAGCGCGGCAATGTCTCCCACAACGTCGTCTCGAAATACCACAGTCCCGTGCGCACTTCATCCGTCACCTCCGGCCGTTGCGTCCGCGAACGATCCGTCAACCAGAGCGACGCGATCTCCCGCTCGATGGCGCGCTCGTCCACTTCGCCCAACCGATGCTCCTCCGGCGCGCTGTGGTGACGCAACATCCGCGCCAGACGCGTCAGCTTGGTCAACATCGTCCGGCGTTTCGCCTCGGTCGGATGCGCCGTAAACACCAGCTCAATCGAAATCCGGTCGACGATTTCCTGCACCTCGCCGGACGTCACATTGCGCTGCTTCAATTCGATGATGGCCGCCTCGATCGATTCCCGCAGCGGCTCCGCCTGACCCGTGTTCGCCTGCGCCCGACTGGCGCGCAAACGCCGGATGCGCGCGTTTTCCTCCGTCAGATTGACCAACTCGAAATAAACCGTGAACGCCATCGCCACCTCGAACACCTCATGCGTGTCGAGATTGCGCACCTCCTTGGCCAACTGGGTGGCCGCTGCCGCGTCGCCTGACCGGCTGGACTTGGCCAGAGCGCGTAATTTTTCGACCAGATCGAGAGTCGATTGACCCTCCACCTTCGAGATCACATTGCCGAGGGCGCACCCGAGGCGAAAAATCTCTCCCTGTAATCGTTCAAAGCTGGAAACAACGCTGGATTCGGACATGGCGGTGATAAAGTGACGGCTGGATAAGTTTTTGCAACACCGAAGAAGCGAATTTCATACCAACCTGAGTCCGAGTCAGTTCGGTTGTCGCTTAGCCCAGCAAAGTCACGGGAATGTGACCAGACGCTGCCCGGATTTCGCCACCAACACCGCTAGTTCATAGAGCCTGTCTACGATCTTTTCGGGGAATGCCCTACTCCGGGCGGACCAACAGGCAATGCCTGAAATTGACCGCCAGTTGCCGCAGGGCCTCGTACTTCACCTCAAATGGGAAGTACGGCCATGGTTATGCCGAAGCGTGCTTGCGACGCAGCGTCAGCGCGATCCACCCCACCAAGCCGACACCCAGCGAGAGCGCGGCAGACGGCTCGGGAATCGCCGTGACAGCAAATGTATCAACCGACAGATAGTTCGCCGAAGCGGTATCCATGTAGAGACCAAAGGCGTTGATCGGTCCTGTCAGATCCGCGGCGGCCACCGTCGATAAAGTGCGCACATTGGCATTGTACGGGTCGGTGCCACCATTACTGCCCGTGCCAGTTCCCAATACCAGCCAACTATCGTTGTCAGCCGTGTAGGTGAAGGTCTGCTGCGAGAGCGTGGGCGAGACAAACTGCTGCACCGACAGGTACCAAACGGTGCCCACACGAATGAGCACTCGCGTGTAATCCGTCAATCCCTGCTGATACCAGCTGAACTGCAGTCCACCATAAGAAGCGGGATCGAGCGTCAGCGAAGTGGTGTAGAGGGACATCTGATTCTGCGCACCGCCCGAGGTGGTGAACTTGCCCATCGTCAAGCTTGTCGCATTGGCCGGCAGCGCCACCCCGAAATTGTCATCCGTCGTAGTGAGCGAAGCCGATCCTGCCAACCCCACTCCGGCCCAACCCACGCCCAACGCCCAGTTCCATGTCGTAAAATAGCTTTTCCAGTCGATCCCCTGACCCGACAAACTCGCATAGCCGCCGCTCGAATTACCAAACACCTGCTGATAGAGCACCTGGGCATTCGCCGTGGATTCGGCAAAAGCCAGCACAAAGAGAACGGCCAGCGTCTGGCCCCAGAGGCATACACGATGGAAGGAGGATGATTTCATGGAAACGGGCACCTTTCTTATTAAACTTTCTTTAATAAATGTATCTCATCCCGAAAAATCAGCAAGCTCTTTTTCGTTGTTCTTGCGAATACACCTGAAAGATACCTCCCCCGAGTCGATTTCCCGCAATATCACATTCTCTTTACAAATGCTCTTTGTGAATTATTATACAACTTAGTTTAATATAAAATTAACCCGCCGAACATCTCCTACTTTCATGCAACGTCTGACTCAAAATCTCAATCTGGACTGGCTCTACTACACCTACGATATTCGTTCTGTCTCGACCTCCGGTCCCGATCCCCTCCCCCCGGTGCGCGTCAGCCTTCCGCACACAAATGTAGAATTGCCCTATCACAACTTTAGCGAGAAGGAATTCGCGTTTGTCAGTTGGTACTGCAAGACGCTCAAGATCCCGGCATCCCTGCGGGGACGCCGCCTCTTCCTGGATTTCGATGGCGTGATGACCGCCGCCACGCTCTATGTGAATGGACACGCCGCCGGATCGGAGCATCGCGGCGGATTCACTCCCTTCTCCTACGAGATCACCGCACTCGTTCATTTCGGGGAGGACAACCTGATCGAGGTGCGGGTCGATTCCAGTGAGCGCTCCGACATTCCTCCGTTCGGCGGGATGGTGGACTTCCTCACCTTCGGCGGCATCTACCGCGAGGTGCATCTGCGTGCGGTGGCTCCTGTTTATATCTGCAATCTCTTCGCGAAGCCGGGGAATGCGCTCTCTCCCCAGAAACGGCTCGACGTCGACGTTCGACTGGCCAACACCACGGACCGTGCTCAGACACATAATCTGACCATTGCTCTCTGCCGCATGTCGGGTGAGGTTCTCCACACCCAGCGCCGCTCCGTAGCTCTGCCCGCGCAAGCGGAAACCACCGTCACGCTCGCGCTGGAATCTCTCTCGAATATCGAGCTATGGGACATTGACCAACCGACTCTTTATCAAGTTCGCGCAACCCTCGATCAGGGTGACGCCCTCTCGACTCGGATCGGCTTCCGGCAGGCAGAATTTCGCGACGATGGCGTATTCTATCTGAATGGCCGTCCCCTCAAATTGCGCGGCTTGAACCGGCATCAAACCTTTCCGTACATCGGCGCGGCGGCACCGGCCCGCCTGCAGCGCAAGGACGCGGAAATTCTCAAGTATGATCTCGCCTGCAACATCGTTCGCACCAGCCACTATCCCCAGTCGCCCCATTTTCTCGATCGTTGCGATGAGCTCGGCCTGCTGGTCCTCGAGGAAATCCCGGGCTGGCAACACATCGGCGACCGCGCCTGGCAGGACCTTTCTGTCCGCGACGTGGAAGCCATGATTGTGCGCGACCGCAATCATCCCTCCATCATTCTCTGGGGCGTGCGCATCAATGAATCGCCCGATCATCACGATTTCTACGTCCGCACCAACGCGCTCGCACGGCAGCTCGACCCGACGCGCCCGACCGGCGGCATTCGCTGCATCTGGAACAGCGAGTTGCTCGAGGACGTCTACACAATGAATGACTTCGGCTACGACCTGAAATCGCCCGAGGCCGCCCGCTATCTGAACACCGAATTCTGCGGACACATGTTCCCGACCAAATCGTTTGATTCGGAAGAACGCGTCATCCAGCACGCGCTGCGCCATGCCCGCACCCACAATCTCATCGGCGGGTTGAAATCCGCCGGTGGCATCGGCTGGTGTGCGTTCGACTACAACACACACGCCGGCTTCGGGTCCGGAGACCGCATCTGTTATCACGGCGTGATGGATATCTTCCGCCAACCCAAAATCGCCGCGCATTTCTATGCGTCGCAAATCTCCCCGGCTCAACGCCTCGTCCTCGAACCTGCCACCTACTGGAAAATGGGTGATCGCAATGGCGACTCCCCGGAACATCTCGTGGTCTTCAGCAATGTGGAAAGAATCGAAGCCTACGTCGGCTCCGAATATCGCGCCACCGCCCTCCCCGATTGCGCTCAGTATCCGCATCTGGAACACCCGCCCTTTATCTTCTCCGGGCTGGGCAGCCTCTGGGGTTCGCATTGGAAATCGCTGCAATTGATCGGCTACATCGGCGACCGCGCGGTGATCGAACATCTCGTGGCAGACGACGGCATTCCCGCCCGGCTACGCCTGATGGCGGATGACATTGAACTCCTGGCCGATGGTGCAGACATGACCCGGCTCTCCCTGTCGATCACCGATGCCCATGGCAACTTTCTGCCCTACGCCTCGCAACCCGTCACCGTCACCATCCAGGGCCCCGCCCAACTCGTCGGCGACAATCCTTTTCCCATGCCCGCTGGTCGTGGAGCGCTTTACCTTCGCACCACACGGCGGGCGGGTCGAGTTGTCGTGACGGCCTCCACGCCGCGACTCGCCACGCAGCAGCTTACGATCACCATTCGTTCCTTGACCAAGCCGCGCGCCGCACATCCCGCACGCATCCCCAGCCGGGAATTGATCAGCGTACCGGTGTAATGAAATGGCGCTCATGCCGTCGACATGAGCGCACCGTTTGGCGATCCAAACAATCGTCTATTTTTCCGCTACTTGCTCCTGCAATTCGAAGTACGGAGTCGGCCCATTGGTCAAGATGGCCGTATCAATCAGCGCACTCACCGTCTGACCGGATACCGTCAGCGGAATTTCCTCCCGTCGCTGTCCGTTCGCGCTAAGCGCCCACATCTTCAAGCGATTCGCCTGCTGGTGCGTCAGACTGAATTGCACTTTCGCCACGCGCAGCAATGCCGGGAATGTCCCCAGCGAAACCAATTTCAGCTTCCGCTCATCGGTGAAAGTCATGCCCGTATTGAGCGCATCCGTCCCCACCACCAGCAGCAACCGCGAACTCTCCGGCACCGGTTGCGCCGTCAACGACCCGACAAAGAACGTCGCGTCCACTCCGAGATTACGCACCTGAACCGGGCCCAGTTTCATTTCTGGACCGCCTTGAGGCAGACTTACACCGAGACTTTTCGACGTCACCACCCGAATCTGCCGCTGCATCTCATCGAGCAAAATCTGGCGCGTATCGCTCTCGTAAATTCCCCGCGCGGCGTCCGTTGCATTGTCCGCGCTCAGGATGGATTTCTCCCGCAATTGCGTCACCCAGCGATTGAAATCTGAACCCGCGCTCTTCCCGCCTTCCAGAATTTCCTGCACGCCGTCCCGGGTCGACACCTTCTCCCCCTCGTTCGGAACCAGAGACCAATCCGCTTGATACACGCCCCGTTTCGCCGCCCCGGGCCACTCCGCCACCCGCACGCCCAAACGCGCCAGCAGCGAGAGCCGCGAGATCGATGCGGGCAGCGCATCCTGCAGCGACACTTTTTCCGGAAGCGCTGCCGGATCGATCACCACCTCGATCGTGTGCGGCGACTCCCGCACATCTCCGCGTCGATAGAAAAAAGCCGACATATATTCCGCCGCGCGCAGGGGCGGATCGTTGTAAATCGCGAACGACTTGATCGGCGAACGGCTGCTCAGGTGCACCGGATGCGCAAACTGCGTGACAAATTGCCAGCCCTGCAACGACGCATAGGCCGGCAACGTCAAGCCTGCTTCATGCCGCCATGGATTCCAGAACACATGCCCCCACTCGGAGCAGAAAAAGGGACGCCCCAATTGACGTGTCCCCGCCATGAATTGAAAATAGGTCACGCCACCCTGGGTCGAACTCGTCCCATTGATGCTCGAACCCTCCGTGATGTATTTCGTCGGATGATCATGATACGCGTGATTGTCCACCACCGGCATCATATCGCGTGCCAGTGACGTCTGCAGCGAGTACCCCACATTGTATTCGATCAGCGGCACCTTCACCCCGATCTCACGAATCGCTTTCGTCATCCATGCCGTCGTCTCGCGTTCGATATCCGTAAAGAATGCCTGCAAATCGCGCGAGTCCGGCCCGCGCCCGTCGAAACGCGGCCACGCCACCGTCTCCAGCGTCTGACCCGCTTTCAGGAACGACAACTGCGCGTCACCATCAGGACGCGTCCAGGCCTTCTTTAAATTCTCCGTCGTCCCGTAACGCTGCTTCAGCCAGGACCGAAACGCCTCCGTGATTCCCGGCGTCACGCTGTTTGGGAAATACATCTTGAAGTTCAACCCCGACTCATTGCGCAACTGCACGACCAACACCTGCGGCTCATCCTTGAGCGCCACGCCCGTGTACGGATTCACATGCTCAAAGAACCGCTTCACGCCCTCCCGCCAATGCGCGCGCGCCGTCTCATCGTAATAAAGCCGCGTTGAAAGATTCTTCGCGTTGGCCTCCTTGCTCCACGGATCAGACACCGCGTAGTAACTCGACGGAGCCGTCATCGCGTCGATATATAAATAAACACCACGCTTCTTCAGCGCCGCCGTAAAATAATCCCACCGGTCGAGCCGCTCCGGATTCATCACCAGGTCTTCCGCGCTGCCATGCATCAACGCGAGATCCAGAAAATGCGGTCGGCACGCATTGAACCCACCCCGGACCAACTGATCCGCGTAACGGTCGCACTCCTCATTCGTCAACATCGCCGCCGTCGGCACCGTGCCACGATTCGGCGTTGCCGATACGCACCGGAAGCGCACCACGGTTTCCGGCTTATTGGTAAAAACCAAATCACCCTTCGCATTGACCATCGAGAAACCATCCGCGCCCGCTTCGCGTGGCGGTGGAAATACGCTCGATAAATCCAGCGCCGAGCCCGGCACTACCTCGATCTCCCCCTGATCCGCCGCCTTCCACTCCTCGTTCGCCGTGGCCACCCACGGAGTGGATTCCGCCCCGCTCGACAACCGGAGCATTCCTGTCAGCAACAACACCAGTCCCAAGACATGACAAGCCACGTTCATATTGGTCTTTCGTGTGACCAAAAATTACTCTTCGCTCGTGAACGCGACCGTCACTTCGAACTCTTCCTTTTGACCACCACTCAGCGGCACCGCCTGCGCCCAACTGCGCCGTACGCCGCAGTCCACGCGAATATACGCCCCGCCCCATGCCCGCCCGTCCAACGCACTGACCTGCGTCGTCTCCGACGGCGTTACCACTATCTTCTGACTACCCTTCGTCACCGTCACTTTGCGCGATCCATACGTGCGCATGTCGAGTGGTTGCGCGCCAATCGTATAACTTTTCTCCGTGCCGTTCGTCGCTTCCAGAGTCACCACGGCATCCTGATAAATCGACGTCGGAAAAAGCAGATGAAAGAAGAGCGGCTCCACCCACTTATCGTCCTGCAGCAAGGTCGCCTCCACCTGGATCGACAACACCCCTTCCGCCTTCTTCTTGTACTTCACTTTGAATTCGATCTGCGGCGTCTTCGGACTCTCCTTCAGCACCAACGCGCCCACCGCCTCCATCTCGTCTCCGTTCAGCTCACACTTCACCTTATTGCCGAGAACGGTGGACCAATCCTGAAACATCCCGGTCTTTTGATTCGCCGACCGCGCCGTCAATACGCACTTGCCCAGCAACAACGATTTTTGCGACGTGACGTTTTCAATCGCGCCAAAGTTGTTAAACACCACCGTCACGTCCCGCCCCAGTTTCAACTCCTCCGCCGGGGCGTTGGCGATGAGCCCCAGCAAGGCGCAGAACAAGAGCAAACGAAGCTGCAGGGTAATACCATTTCGAAGTGACCGAAGAGATGTAATCCGTTTCATAAAATCGATAAGGTTAAATCCACGTTCAGAGACCGCCCCAAAAGGATGTCCCGGTCGTCGTGGGAATGTCCTTGTACAAGAACCAGTCCACATGCCCGTCATAGAACAACACGTTACAACCGCCCCGATGCGGAATTAAGCCGAACGCCTGATGGTAGGACCACGGATCGCCACCTTCCTCATGTTGCTCGATCACAAGGACCGTTGAAGTGGGTGTTTTGATCATCGCCATCTTGATGGGAACATTGCCCGTACCAAAGGCCGTACGCGACGGCGTGGTATTCATCGCGTAGGAAAGCCGGTTCGTCACATTCCATGAGGTGGGTACGCAGATTTCCTTGAACTTGCTCTTGGGATAATACTTCGTCACCGGACAATGGAACATATTCTTGTCCGCACCCACGTTTCCCTGCACATCGTTCTCGGGATAGGAGAACTTGGACGCCGGGTAGCCCACGTAAGTCCAGATTGCCGACGACCAGAAGGCCGCCTGATAAAGCGAGGCCTTGGCCGGATCGTTATCCATCGGAAACGTGCCATCATTGTCCGAAGCGTAAAGCATGAGCCCAGTCCCGATCTGACGCAGGTTCGACGCGCATTGCCCTTGCTTCACCGAGCCCATCGCCCGCTTGACTCCGGGCACCGACATCACCGCCAGCAAGCCGATGATCGACACCACCACGAGAAGCTCGAGCAACGTGAAAGCGCGCGCCGTGTGTCGACCGCGCAAAGCCCCGTCCCCAAAGGAGGAGGGTCCGACACGCCCTGGGGTCTCGGCAGGCATCATGGCACAAAGGTACTTACACATCGGAAAAATCGGGGTTCAGTTTAGCTATTCTTCTCGCAGGAATAATCACCGCCACTATCCCGACAATGGCATTAATCCCGAATTTGTCAACAGTGTTTAATAATAGAACCAAACACACTTCGCCTTCGAAATTTTTATCGCAAAAAAAGGACCGTCACTTCACCGCAACGACGGTCTTCTATTCCTCATCGTCCTCGTCCTTGGACGAGTTCTTTTTCCAACCGCGCTGCGCGATCCGCGTCTGCAATTGCTGATCAAACGCCCACAGCGCCGCCCCCACCGCATCCGTGCGATCTCCCAGAATGGCCGCCGACACGGGAGGATTGGAATCCTTCACGTGCGCTCCATGCACGACATACCCCTCCTGCAAGACGGCGCTGGTTTCCGCGATCGCCTGCGTCAGGATTCCCGGCGTCCACCCGTTGAGAATGACCCGGTCGAAAGGCAAAATCAGACACACATTGCGAATCACCAACGCCAGCTTGTGCAGCCCGCGATTGACGATCTTGCGCACCTCGGGATCTTCCTGATCCCAGCGCTTGAACAGCTCCTCGATCTCCGCCCGCTCCACCTCGGCAGAAGGCGCGGTCCGGGTGCCCGGCGCAAAACCATGCAGCCGGTCATTCCACGACTCCACCCGCGCGGAAAAGGCCAGCGCCCCCGGCAGCAAGCCGGGCGCCTCGCGAGGCGTCTGAGGTGCTTGCACACGGCCCAACCACGCCATCCACACGTTCGAACCGCGAAACAACTTTCCCTGCAGCATCAGGCTGAAGCCCAACCGATCCCGCACATACAACAACGTCGGTCGCGGCGGGAAGGACGGATTACACCACCGCTCCGAGATCAGGCCGGTCTCCGTATCGTGCACCAGCCAAACCGCCGCCCGGTACTTCCGCTCCAGTTGCAGACGGAAGGCATTCGCCTGCTCCACGGATTCGAAATCGTTGGCCACCGTGATCACGCCCGTATCGAGATCAAACGTACCACTGATACTCATGCCGATACCGCGCAATTTTCCCGGAGGCACCGCCTTCAACATTTTATTAATCGCAGCAAACAGCGGCACGAAATCTGAGCTTTTCTTCTTCTCACCCCAAAACGCCACCGGCACCCGAGTGAAATCGAGCACCTTGTTTTGCAGGTTCACCAGCGCCAATTCCACCTCCAGATGCTTGATCGAAACCCCCAGCGCATAGCCCGCATCCGGCGCGAGACAGGCAGAACTCGCCGGTCGCCCCGGGCCGAACTGCGCGCTCTTCACAAACTCGATCAACCCCGCCTGCTTCAGCGTCGCGAAGCATTTGTTAATCCCCATCAACGACAACCCCAGCCGTCTGGACAACTGCTGGTGCGTCATCGCTCCATGTTCACGCAAAAGCTGGATGATTATACTCTGGGTATCATTCATAAAAAAAGTATCAGAAATATCGATAGCGCCGCCCCATTCTCCTGTCCAATCTTAAGCGCCCTCCCTCAGAGTCTGTTTACGATCTTTTTGGGGTGGCGCGTGAGCGCCGCGGTGTGTGTCTTGGGTTTAGAGAGCGGAATGGAGTTCCAAACTCCCGCCTTATCCAAGACCGCAAGGTGTCTGTTTTTATTTGCGGTGAGTTATAACCATTTTAATACTTTGGCCCTGAGCCATCCCACAATCTTTCCAGTCGGCCTCCGTATCAGACCTCTTTTTGCTTGCCCTCCGGCCTTTCGGCAGGCGTGATGTTGCGCTTTAAAGGACGTTAAATTTATGGACACACCGATTATCTTCTGGATTGCTTTCAATGGCGTCGTACTCGTCTTGCTGGCCCTCGACCTCTTTGCCCATCGCGGAGACAAGCCCGTCTCGGTGCGCGATGCAGCCATCACCAGTGCCGGGTTCGTCATCCTGTCCCTCCTCTTCAGCGCCTACATCTGGCACTGGAAAGGGTCCAGCAAGGCGATGGAATTCCTCACCGGCTACGTGATCGAATACTCCCTCAGCGTCGACAACATCTTTGTCTTCGTCCTCGTCTTTAACTTCTTTCAGGTTCCCTCCCATTACCAACACCGCGTCCTCTTCTGGGGTATCCTCGGCGCCCTGGTCATGCGCGGCCTCATGATCGGTGTCGGCGCGGCGCTCATCGCCCAGTTCCATTGGATTCTTTATCTCTTCGGTATTTTCCTGCTCGTCACCGGCGTGAAGATGATGCTCAGCGGCGACGAAGAAATGGACATCGCGAACAATCCCGTCCTCCGCTTCTGCCGCAAGCACCTGCCCATTTCCGACAAGTATCACGGTCACGACTTCCTCACCAAGATCAATGGCAAGATCCTGCTCACCCCGCTCGCGCTGGTGCTGATCGTCGTGGAATTCACCGATCTCATCTTCGCGGTCGACTCCATTCCCGCCATCTTCGCCATCACCCAGGACGCCTTCATCGTCTACACCTCCAACGTCTGCGCCATCCTCGGCCTGCGCTCGCTCTACTTCCTTCTCGCCAAGGCCATGGTGCACTTCAAATACCTCAAGCTCGGACTCGGACTCGTCCTCTCCTTCATCGGCTTCAAGATGTTGATCGAATACTTCGTCCACGTCCCCACGCCGCTGGCGCTGGCCGTCGTCGCGACCATCCTCACCCTCGCCGTCGTCGCCTCGCTGATTCACAACAAGAAACATCCCAACGATCTTTAACGAAATTGAAGGAAAGGCAAAACGGATTGTATCAGGAACTCAGGAAAATCAGGAGAAGGTTCTGAAAGAGATTCCTGCTTTCCTGAGTTCCTGATTCAAAAAATTCCTCCGCCTTTCAATTCCGTAAATTCCGTTAATTTCGTCAAAAAAGGTCTTGGTACCGCCGTAGCGTGATCGCCACTAATCCCAGCACGATCACCACCGGCCGCCATTCCCGCTCCCACCGCATCCCACTGCTCGGCGCTACCAACCGCACCAGCAGATACGTGATCGCCGCCCACGCGATATAATTCTGCACCGGCACCCGGTTCGTGCTCCAGAACCACGCGCCGCGCGTCCAGAGCCAGTACGGTTCCGTCAGAAAATCAAAGAGCACCACGCCCGCAGAGACCGCCAGCGCTTCGTTTCGCGCACTCGCCCACGGTAGAAAAGCCCGCGCCAGCAGCAGAAAACTGCTGATCACCGCATACCATAAAAACGGCACCGCCAGAGGAACCACTCCCAGCAGCATCGGCCCGAGACGATCCGTGAAATAGAACGATCCAAACGGCTGCCCCGTCTTCGTACCAATCGCCACCGCCAATGCCAGAATTACCAGCACGCTCAACGCCCAGCGCCGCGCCAGCTTCACGCCCCAATGATGACCGATCACCGCGTGCGCGTTCGCCGCCGCCAGCAGAATCAAGAGGGTATCCGTCACGCCCCGTATTCCTGCCAACGCCGCTCCCACCGCCAGCCCATAACTCACCAGCAACACCCATTCGATCCGCGACCAATGCTTCATTGGCCCCGACGCTACCAAAGCCCGCGACGCCATGCCAGCTTCTGACTTGCACCGGAAAGGCAACCCAACATACTGATCACAGGTCCGCATGAAAATCGCCCTCAAATTTCTCGGCGCACTTCTCATCTTCATCAGCCTGATCGCCATTCTCGTCCTGCTCGTCGAAATTGCCGATCCGGTCTCGGCCAAAATGGCTGACGACAATGATCCCTTCGGTCCACCCACTCCCCTTTGGAAGTCTCTTGTTGGCTTGGCCATTTCCTGCGGTATTGGGCTTTTGGGCATTCGTCTTTGGCTTGGGAAAGCACTTCCCCGTCCAAGGGAATGAGATGACTATAGAGCATCCCAACCGATCCTTCGACAAGCTCAGGATGACGTGGAGTGAAAGTAATGTCTGAGGGTACACTTCTCCTCTCACGAGAACTCCTCACGATCATTCGAGGTTACCTCCCCAGCCTGTCATCCTGAGCTTGTCGAAGGATCGGTTGGGATGGTTTACGATGCGACAATCGACTTAAAATCCACTCTAGTACCTAGGATCCCATATTTCGCTGCAAAATATCGCACACACAGCTCACGTAGCAAACCTAACGCAAACACTTCCGTGCGATTCCTGCTAGAACAGGACTCATGCACGAGCTGTCTGCCTCCGAAATCTCAAATCTGAGATTTGAAATCGCTCGATTTCGTCTACACCGACCGCTCCACCCAACAGAGACGGCAGAAACTCGTCGCGGCTTGTAGTCGATATTTATTTATTCCGCCTCCCCAATTCCGACGATGACATTTCGCCGCTTCCTGATAAAACTATCGTCCATTCGGCCATGAACCACACTGCTTCCCCGTTTCTCGACAAGGTTGACCGCTGGCGCGCTGGCGTCGTCGACGCCGTCAGCTTCGGATTCGTCAATACCGTCGCCCGCCGCCACCGCCTTCCCAAGGACCTCCTTCAACGCTGGCACCAATACGCCTCCCACTGGGCCGCGCGCTCCTCGTCCGAATACTACGCGATCCCCGATGACCACGAGCTGCCCCCCATGCCGCACTCCGGTCCCTGGCGTTTCGTCAGCCCGATTCGCAGCGACTACTCCGACAACAACACGACCGCCTTCGACCTCTTCCCCTGCAAAAAAGGCTGGAGCGCTCCCACCATGATCCTCGCGCATGGCTTGATGTCCGTCAGCGACATGGGCTATCGCCTGTGGGCCAAGCGACTCAATGAACGCGGCTGGAATGCCGTCTTCATGCATCTTCCTTACCATTATTCTCGCCGGCTGCGCCGTCACCTCACCGGCGAGTTCGCCGTGAGCGCCCACCCCCTGCGCACCGCCGAGGGCATTCGTCAGGCCGTGGTGGAAGCCCGCGTCCTCTTGCGCACGCTCAAGAATATGGGCGGTCAACTCTTCGGCGGCTGGGGCACCAGCTACGGCGGCTGGATCATGGCGCAAACCGCTTGTGTCGATCCCCTGCTGCAACGGCTTATTCTCGTCGAACCGATTCTCAACATCGAAACCGCCATTTGGGAATCGCCCGCCTCCATCACCGTCCGCCAGCACATGCGCCAGGCCGGGATCAAACGCGAAGACTTGCGCCCGCATCTGCGCCTCTGCTGTCCCAGTCACCAGAAACCGCTGACAGAAGGTCGCAATGTGCTCCTCCTCGCGGGCGAATACGACCGCATCGCCCCACCGGAATTGATCCGCCAGTTGAACCAAAAGTGGGAGGGCTCCCACTACCATTGCTTCAAGCAGGGTCATGTCGGTTACACCCTGATGCCGGAAAGCTTCCGGCTCGCCCAGGATCTCTGGGCCGACGATTTCCGCGAATCGTGAACGCGAACTCGCCCACCACCCCGCCGACCGAGCCGTTCGATGGCCACTACGCCGCGATCACTCACTGGCGGGGAGTGGCCGTGCTGATGATTCTGCTCTCCCATACCGCTCTGGGAGGCAACCCCGAATCCACCTATCCGGGCCAAGGCTTCCTCTATTGGCTTGCCCAATTCGGCACCTATGGAATCGATCTCTTCGTCGTGCTCAGCGGCTACTGCATCGCCAGCCATGTCTGCCATCTCGTGCAAACCGGCCAACAACCGTTGAGCTTCCTCCGGCACCGCTTCCTTCGCCTTTACCCGATCTACTGGATTGCCTGCGCCTTGACTGTCGCGCTCGGAGTGGCGGGATTGAATCCCTTTTTTGAAGAATGGCACCGGGCCTTGCCCTCCCAAGCACACGCCGCCATCGCCAACTTTCTGCTCATCGAAATCAACGCGGACGCCCTCCCCTTGCTGCCCGCCAGTCAACCACTCATCTACGGCGTCGGCATCTATCTCTTGGTCGGCCTGGGCTTCTGGTTCTACCGGATGGGTTGCCCCGTTCACCTCCTCATCGATATCGGCCTCGGGCTGGCCGTCATCGCCCTGTTCCAAATCCGGTTCCTCCCGCTCTACGTCCTCCAGCTCTGGCCGGAATTCACCATGGGCGGATTGCTCTTTCTCGCGCTCTACTACCAGCGGTTCTCCCGCTTTCACGAAGGACTTTGCCTCACGGGCATCGCCGGTCTGGCCGCCGCCAGTTGGCTCCTGTCCAACCGCCACATGGCGATGCTCTTTTCGTTCACCGCCGCCTTCGCCCTCATGCTGTACTATCTCCACCGCTGGGATCAGCCGCTCAGCCAAGCCCGAATCCTTCACCCGCTGCGCTGGATTGGAAGCATCTCCTACTCGCTTTACCTGATCCTTGACCCGCTTTCTATTTCGATCGCCACCCTCGTCCGGCGCTATGCGCAATCCCTCGTCACACAACCCGCCGCCCTTCAACTTCTCCTCTGGGGCGGTTGCCTTCTCGGCGGCTGGCTCTTCTATCAACTTTGCGAAAAGCCGCTCGAAAAATGGCGGCACTCCCTCCGCCCTCCCCAAGGGCAGCGGGATGATTTGATCTTCGGCTAAAATCCATCCGGCAAAACGTTGACTTTTACTTCAACCCCATCGAAAGTTTATTGATGAAGCCCAAGGCCGTCTCTCAACTCGTCCGCGGCCGCTTTTCCGAACAACTCGTCAAGGAAGCGGCCATCGCCCTGCGCGAAAAACTCGGCCAGAATCCCACCTTGGGCATTCTCTTCGTCAGCGTCGATTACATCGAGCACATCAACGATGTCCTCGAAATCATCCGCCTCAACGCACGCGTCCCGCTCCTGACCGGTTGCAGCACCCAGGGCATCATCGGCACCAATGAGGAAAGTGAAGCCCAATCCGGTTTCTCCCTCCTGCTCCTCTCTCTCCCCGACTGTCAGGTCAAAGCCGTTCCCTTCACCCAAGCCATGATCGAAGAAGCCACCGTGGCCGATTACTGGTATGAGAAAACCGGTCTGAAACCCGACGACGTGAAGGCATGGCTCGTCTTTGCCGATCCCTTCACCTGCCAGCTCGATGACTGGCTCAAAAGCTGGAATCGCGCCTACCCCGGCGTCCCTTGCCTCGGTGGTCTCGCCTGCGGTCCCACCCAATCCGCCGAATCGTGGCTGTTCCTCAATGACGGCCTCGTCGAGCACGGCATCGCCATCGCGCTCAGCGGAGCCATTCACATCGAAACCGTCGTATCGCAAGGCTGCAAGCCCATCGGCGAACCGCTCACTGTGACACACGCCGAGGAAAACTACCTCCTCACCATCGGCTCGAAGCCCGCTTTCGAAGTGCTCAACGACGTCTACCAATCCCTCACCGATGACGAACGCCAAAAAGCGCGCGGCCATCTCGTGGCGGGCCTCGCCCTCAACGAGTACGTCGAGGACTTCAAACAGGGCGATTTCATCGTCCGCAACATTCTCGCCGCCGATCCCTCCAGCGGTGCCGTCGCCATCAATGCACTCCCCCGCGTCGGCCAGACCATGCAGTACCATCTACGCGACGCCTCCGCCGCTGCGGCCGATCTCACCGCGCTTCTGGACAAAGCGCAAAAAAAGAAAAAGTTCAAACCCTTCGCCGGAATCCTCTGCAATTGCAATGGCCGCGGACGCGAACTCTTCACCGTGCCCAATCACGACGCCCACCTGATCAACGAACATTTCCCCAACCTGCCCCTTGCCGGTTTTTTCGCCAACGGCGAAGTCGGACCCATCGGCCATCAAAATTTCATCCACAGCTTCACCGCCTCCCTGGCTCTCTTTTCGGAAATTTAACATCAACAACAAAAACTGATTGCTTTTTACTCGAAAATGTTTAATTAAAGTGATTGCTATGAAACCGCTGCTCTCCATTCTGGCTCTCTCCGCTACTTTGATGGTTGCCCACGCCGACATCTCCATGCCAAAGGGTGACAATTTCTATGACAAGCTGGGCCGTGGGCTCGCGAACCTCACCACAGCTCCCGCCAATTTTCTCGACTCCCAATTTACCGTGACCGAATCCGAAGGCGGCACCGCTGGCCTTTTCAAGGGTCTGTTCGTTCAAGGCACCTCCCGCACGGTCATGGATATGGGCATGGGTTTCTACGAAATCGTGACCTCCCCTTTCCCCCCCTACCAGTCGCTTAAGCTGCAAGCCTACGACACGGGCGTGGTGAATGAATATCCTCCTGCCGACCTCAAGAACTGGTACTAAGTTTGTCTGTTCAGGTTGGCGACCGCATTTCCCTGCGGATTGATTCTCTTGCCTTTGGCGGTGATGGTCTAGGCCGTTACGAAGGGTTTGTCGTGTTCGTACCGTTCACGGCCCCCGGCGACACGGTCGAAGTGGAAATCACGGAAAAATCCGCACGCCATTCACGCGGCAAAGTTACCTCTATTCTTTCCCCGGCATCGACCCGGACCAAACCGCTTTGCCCTTACTTCCAACGTTGCGGCGGCTGCCAATACCAGCATCTGACCTACGAGGAAGAACTCCGTGCCAAGGAACTGCAGGTGCGCGATTCCCTCGTTCGAATCGCCCGGATTCCCGAGCCCCCCATTCGCCCGATTATCGGATGCCCACAACCCTACGGTTACCGCAACCGCATCACCGTTCATGCCGAAGACCAGCTCATCGGCTTTCGTGGCACTGACCCGCGCGAAATCGTGGATATCGAACGTTGCGCCCTCGCCACGGAGGAAGTGAATCAAACTCTGGAGCAACTCCGCTTCAGCCATCCGAAACCCGGCCATTACTCTCTCCGGCATCCCGGCATTCCGCCCAGCGCTTTTTTTCAAGTGAATCACCTTCTGCTCGAGACGCTGCGCCAAACGGTAGCCTCGACCTTCCCTTCGGGATTGAAGGAAGGGATCGACGCGTATTGCGGCGGCGGTTTCTTCACGAGCGAATTGGTTAAAAAATTTGGCCGCGTCACCGGCATCGAAAAAGATGGCCGCTCCCTCAAGGACGCGCGCCGCATTCCGGCGGATAATCTCCGGCTCGTCGAAGGCGATGTCGCGCTCGAACTCGAATCGATTTTGCGCGAGACCGATCTCGCCAGCGCAGGTCTGCTGCTCGATCCTCCACGCGAGGGATTGCCCGCTTCGCTTGTGCGGACGCTCATTGAATTGCGTCCCGCCGCGCTGACCTATGTGTCGTGTCATCCGCCGACCCTCGCGCGCGATGCGCAGAAGCTGATCCAGCATTACAAATTAATTTCCGTCCAGCCGCTTGATCTCTTCCCGCGCACCGGGCAGATCGAGTGTATTACGACCTGGGCAGCGCAAGCCTAAGAGCTAGCCTTTTCCATTTAAATTGCGTGCCGCATCATGCGGTCAAAAAAAGAAACCCCGCTTTCACATTGCGTGAAAGCGGGGTTTGCTTTTAAGCACCCGGCTCAGCCTCACTTGTGGTGAAGCGTTACCGGGCTCAGCGTGCGCTGATTAGTGCTTGGTGCTGATGCGCATCTGGTAGAACGAACGCCAGACGAAGAACAGACCGATCAGGAAGAACACCACCGCGGCGATGTGCTTCGGGCCTTCGGGAGCCGTGATCGCGATTTCCACCGCGAGCAGACCGAAGAGGGTCGTGAACTTGATGATCGGGTTCAGGGCCACCGAGGAGGTGTCCTTGAACGGATCGCCCACGAGGTCACCAATGACGGTGGCGGCGTGGAGTTCGGTGCCCTTCTGGCGCAATTCCGTCTCGACGACTTTCTTGGCGTTATCCCAGGCACCGCCGGCGTTGGCCATGAAGATGGCCTGGAACAAACCGAAGAGCGCGATGGAGATCAGGTACGCGGCGAAGAAGACCGGATCGACGCAGGCGAAGGCCAGCGCCAACGAGAAGATGACAACGAAAATGTTGACCATGCCATACTGCGCGTAAACCGTGCAGATGCGGACAACCGCGTTGCTGTCTTCCTTCGAGGCCTTTTCCGTGTCGGAGAGCTTGATGTTCTTCTTGATGTAATCAACCGCGCGGTAAGCGCCGGTCGTCACGGCCTGCATGGAGGCACCCGTGAACCAATAGATCACCGAGCCACCCGCGAGCATACCGAGGAGAACCCACGGTTCAACGATGCTGAGCGCGCTCATGTCCGTCCATCCGTAATGCTCTTTGAGCAGGAGGATGAGCGAGAAGATCATCGTGGTCGAGCCGACGACAGCAGTACCGATGAGCATCGGCTTGGCCGTGGCCTTGAACGTATTGCCCGCACCGTCGTTCTCTTCGAGGAAGAGCTTGCCGGTTTCGAAATCAGGCTTGAAACCGAAATCCTTTTCGACTTCCGCGCTGATGTTCGGGATGGCTTCGATGGTGGAGAGTTCGAACACCGACTGGGCGTTGTCCGTTACCGGTCCATAGCTGTCGACCGCAATCGTGGTCGGTCCCATGCCGAGCATACCGAAGGCCACGAGGCCGAAGGCGAAGACGGCAGGATAACCACCCAACATGGTCGTGAACACATCCGTGCCCGCGCCCGTGGTGGCCGTGAGGAAGCCGCCAAGCATCAAGCCGAGGACGGTCAATCCCATCCAGAAGGCCGAGAAGTTACCGGCAACCAAACCGGAGAGGATGGTGAGACCGGCGCCGCCTTCCTTGGTGGCGTCAACGATTTCACGAGTATGCGCACTGCTGGTGCTGGTGAACACGCGGGTCAGTTCGGGGATGATCGCCGCGGCAATGGTGCCGAAGCTGATGATCGTCGCGAGCTTGAACCACACGCCGCCGAAGGCCGCCGTGTTGCCGAGCATCGAGTAGGTCACGAGATAGGTGACCGCGATGCAGAGGATCGAGGTGATCCAGATCAGCGAGGTGAGCGGGTGTTCGAAGTTGAACTTCTTGTGGCTACCCCAGATGGCGCGAGCCACGAAGGTATTGATGACCCAGCCGAGGAAGGACACAAGCACCATCGCGATACGCATGGTGAAGATCCAGATGATGAGCGGCCATTGGAATTCCTTGGGCACGGCCATCAGGATGAAAGTGATCAACGCCACACCGGTGACGCCGTACGTTTCGAAACCGTCCGCGGTTGGTCCAACGCTGTCGCCGGCGTTATCGCCTGCGCAATCCGCGATGACACCGGGGTTACGGGCGTCGTCTTCCTTGATGCCGAAGACGATCTTCATCATGTCGCTGCCGACGTCCGCGATCTTGGTAAAGATACCACCGCAAATACGCAGCACGCTCGCACCGAGGGATTCACCGATGGCGAAACCGAGGAAGCTGAAGCCCGCGTAGTCCGGGGGAACGAACAGGAGCACGCTGATCATGAGGATCAACTCGACACTGATCAGGAGCATACCAATGCACATACCCGAGCGGGTCGGGATCTCGGAGAGATCCATCGGCTTGCCGCGGAGAGCGGCGAAGGCCATGCGGCTGTTGGCGAGATTATTGATCAGGATACCGAACCAGGCGACCGAGAACGAACCGGCCACACCGACCAACGACCACGCCAGGATCAACGACACATTGCCGAAGCTGAAGCCCTTGAGGTAACCGAAGTAGAACACCATTGTCGCGCCGATGAGCACGAAGAGCGTGAGGAGGAGCTTGCCCTGCTGGAACAAATAGGTCTTACAGGTGCTGTAGATCAACTCCGACACGTCGAGCATGCTCTGGTGAGCCGGCATCGCCTTGAGGGTCTTGTATCCCCACAAACCAAACAACGCACCCAGAATGGTCACGAAAATACCCGCGACCAAGATCGCATCACCGCTGACCATCGCCCCAAACAGATTGACCTGGTAGGCGGCGCGTGTGGCGGCATCGGGGAGTTTCAGGTCGGCATCGCCGGCCCAGGTGGATACGCTGCTGGCCAGCATTAAAGCCGGAAGCAGGCAGAGGGATTTAATTCCCCTGCTCAGATTTACGAATGGTTTGGGGGTCATGACTCTTATTGGGTTGATAGTTGTAACGATTCTGTGAGTTTAACGAAACTAATACCAAAAACGATTCGATTTAAGCCGGGTTACTAGGGAAACGCAATAACTAAATCATGCCAATTGGGTGACTTGATAGAAGTTATTCTACTATTAACCGTAAATAATCCGCATTCCGCAAGGTCAAGCTGGCGCTTTTTCTCTATTGAAAAAAAGAGCGTCGACGTTGCGCTACAAGACCCTACCCACTCTGTTGGGTGGTGCAGTCGTTGTCGATGGCCCCGACCGGAATCGAGCAACGCCGGTCGAAGACCTTCTTCCGAAACACGGAAACCTCCATTCATGCCGCCATCCTAACCCAGATACCGCTCAACCGTTAGGCTTAGGTGAGCTACGTGAGCTAGGTGTGCGATATTTTAGCCTGACCGGCATGAAAAATGGCACCGGGTTCTTCATTCCTTGGGACAATCGCCGCTACTAAGATGCCCGGACAAAACAAGTCAGGAAACTTCGCCTAGATAGGCGAGATGGGAAACAAGGTTATAGTTTCTCCCGGAAACTCCGCGCGTAGTCACCATGTGATTGCGTTTGCAATGCTGATTTAAGTATTCGATGTGATCCAAAAGTGAGAATGGATAAAAAATACCGTCATAATCGGTGTCGTGATACCCACGGCCTCGGGTCATGAGAAATTTGAGGGCATTGAAACCCAATACCGAGCGTATCAAACGCTTGAACCGTGTGGTGTAAGGAGATCCCCAGCCATAAATGTTGTGATCGGAGATGAAGATCACGCCCTTGGCAACACGCACCATTTCATCCATGACCGGGCGTGGATTTTCGACGTGGTGAAGCACGCCAAGACACATCACGCAATCAAACGAGTTGTCGGCAAAAGGCAAGCGTTGCCCGACTCCGGATAAAATCTTCTCTTCGGGAATTCCTTTTTGAATGGCAAGGGACCGAAGTTCCGGTGACGGCTCGATGCCGACCACATTCAGTTGCGGCAAGGCGCGGGTCAAATACAGCATCCCCCTTCCGGTTCCTGCGCCGACATCTAAAATCGATTTTGCCGGATAATCAGAGAGGAAACCCGAAAGAAAACGCAGGGCTCTAGCGTGTTCATCATCGGGATGGACCTGCGCCTCGTCATATGCATTCGCCGTGGAGGCATAATACTCCATCAGTTTATTGCCCGGAGATGACATGGTTAATGCAGGCTTACAAAATGAAGTTCCAAATTCAACACCAATAATGCGGAGTTATTTCTGGGCTTGATCGCGCCGCCTCGGGAAACGGTGCGGCGGCAAGCCGCCGCACTCCAAATCATCCATCGCCTCATCGAATCATCCTAAAATGCCCTTATCTTATTCTAATTAGTCTTCAAGATTGGACTAAAATGCGCAGGAATTTTCAGAATTGGCAAGGCACGACGAAAGCGCATATCCAGATTGGATCTGTAACTGGGGAGAAACGAAGCCAATACTGAAAAGAACAAGCAGATGAGTCTAATCTTGAAGACTAATTAGAATTAACGCCATTCATGCCTATTTTCATGCCTATTTCCTATCCCAGCGTGAAATCGTCCTAAATATTAACCCGCTGAGTAGTCGATAGAACGGGGGGACACGGGAGACATCACGTCATGTCAATTTCGGGAATACGGGACTTTATTTATGGGCACACGTCAAACCTATCGCAGAATCGAGCACCCTCATGCTAACTAACGCCGATACAAAATATTGGACGCCCAACCCCCAGATGCTGGAAAAAGTCGATCGGCACATTGCCGCAGGCTTGCGTGTTCTGGAAGTCGGCCCCGGCGCAGCGCCGTTTTCACGAGCCACCTACTTTGTCGATTGGCACCCCGGTAAAAACACCGTGGTTTGCGATTTGTGCCGGGATCGCCTGCCTTTCGCGGACAAGGAATTTGACTTCGTTTATTGCCGCCACGTGCTGGAGGATATGTATAATCCTTTTCTGGCTTGCGATGAGATGTCGCGCGTCGCGAAGGCGGGCTATATCGAAACGCCATCGCCGCTTTCCGAAGTCTGTCGCGGGATCGACGGCAACTCGCCTTCATGGCGCGGCTACGTTCATCACCGCTATTTGGTATGGGCGGAAGCCAAGCAATTATGCTTCCTCGCGAAGTATCCGTTTATCGAGTATCTCTGCTTAAGCGATGACGAGATCGCCAACATCCTGAGAAAGGATGCCTTTTTGTGGAATAGTTATTACTTCTGGGAAGGGCGGATCGACTGGCGACTCTTACAGCACGAGGTGGATTACACGCTGGGACCTGAATACAAGGAGGCGATCCTGAAAGCGGTCGACGCCGGTGTCCGTAACGCCAACGAAATCTCAGCGGCCTAGGCAGAAGGAAGTGGCGAGAATGAACACACCCCGTAGCAAGCTACGGGGTATCTGGACAATCTCATATCCTATGCCAAGGCTTCACACACCCCGGCGCTACGCGGTGCTACCGCACGTTTCCATTCCCTCTTGATAGAGCAACTGTCTTGGTGGATTATTTTTCAGGTCTGAGGGAGAGGAGGGATTTTCACGAGAGA